>NZ_CP116398.1:3174041-3808849 GCF_029643245.1 Methylomonas sp. EFPC3 | reverse complement strand
TTTATTTGGCAGAAGGCATGAGCCCACTGGAAGCGATCGAAGACCAATACGGCCACTTAAAAGCCGTTCGCTTCGAGAAACTAACCGAGCAGGAAGGCCGTTGGAAGAAGACCGACGAAGTCGAAGTGAGCTTGCGCGGCCTGTTCATTGCCGCCGGCACTGCGCCGAACACGATCTACCAGTCCGAGCATCCGCGCACCTTCGCAATGGAAGGCAAATTCTACAAACGTCACGAACCTGACTGGCTGGACAGCAAAGTTCAACTGGCACCGATGGCCGACGAAGCTCAAGTCAAGGTCGGCAAACCGGCGCCGTTTACCTCTTACCAAAGCGAAGGCCGCTACATCACCTTCTACGGCGACAACCACCCGGTTTACGCCGGCAACGTGGTTAAAGCGATGGCCAGCGCGAAAGACGGTTACCCCTATATCGTCAAGCTGTTCGCCAACGAACTGGCTGCACTCGATCCGGCCCAACAAAGCCAACGCGATGCGCAACTGCACGGTTTGCAGGATAAATTGGACGAGTTGTTCATCGCCCGCGTCGTCGAAGTCAACCGCCTGACCCCAACGATTATCGAGGTCGTGATCAAAGCCCCGGCGGCATCCAAACATTTCGAACCCGGCCAGTTCTACCGGGTGCAAAATTACGAATCGCTGGCCCCCGTGATCGAAGGCACTTCGCTCGCCGCCGAAGGCCTGGCATTGACCGGCGCCTGGGTTGACAAGGAAAAAGGCCTGGTATCCTTAATCGCATTGGAAATGGGCAGCTCCAGCCGCCTGTGCGCGACCTGGAAGCCCGGCGATCCGCTGGTATTGATGGGCGTCACCGGCGCCCCGACCGAAATCCCGACCGGCAAGACCGTGTTGCTGTTGGGCGGCGGCTTGGGCAACGCGGTATTGTTCTCGATCGGCAAAGCCATGCGCGCCGCCGGCAACAAAGTGTTGTATTTCGCCGGCTACCGCAACCGGATCGACTTGTTCAAGGTACCGGAAATCGAGGAAGCCTCCGACGTCATCGTCTGGGCCGTCGACAACATACCCGGCAACGACGCCATCCCGGTCACAAGGCCGCAGGATAAAACCTTCGTCGGCAACATCGTCGAAGCGATGGTCGCCTACGCCGAGGGCCACCTGGGCGAGACCACGCTGAAATTGCAGGACGTGGACCATCTGATCGTAATCGGCTCCGACCGGATGATGGCAGCGGTTAAGGCAGCCCGCTTCGCGGCGCTGAAACCGTATTTGAAGGCCGGCCACGAAGCGGTCGGCTCGATCAACTCGCCCATGCAGTGCATGATGAAAGGGGTCTGCGCGCAATGCTTATGCAAGCATGTCGATCCGGAAACCGGCGAGGAAAGCTTCATGTACTCCTGCTACAACCAGGACCAAGCCTTGGATTACGTGGACTTTCCGAATTTGAACGCCCGCTTGCGGCAAAATACCGTGCAGGAAAAACTCTCGTCGTTGTGGTTGACGTATCTGCTGGAAACAGCGGGTAATTAAACCTTCACAACATCCACCCGCATTTCCGGTTTCGGCTGGAAACGCGGGCTGCTTTCGCGGCCAAGGAACTCGATACCGCCGCGACAGTCTGGGCTTCAAATTTTGAAAGGAGTTCGCTCGTGTTACTACGTATTTCGCTGTTTCTGCTATGTGCTTGCTCGCCAATCCTGGCTTGGGCCAGCGCAGACCCCGCCACCGCCCACGTTCTCGACCTGACCCATCATTGGGTAGGCTACTTGGCCATTTGCATCTTCTCGCTGGCCTATACCTTGGCCATGACCGAGGAAGTCACGGAACTGAACAAATCCAAACCCATGGTCTTGGCGGCGAGTTTGATCTGGGCTTTTATCGCCGGCGTCTACGTACACGGCGGCATGCGCGAGGAAGCCGGGCAAGCCTTCCGGGCCGCGCTGATCGGATATGCGGAGCTGTTTTTGTTCATCATGGTGTCTATGGCCTATTTGAACGCAATGGAAAATCGCGGCGTGTTCGATAATTTGCGGGTCTGGCTACTGAGCAAGGGCTTCAGCTACCGCAAATTGTTCTGGATAACCGGCTGCATGTCGTTTTTCATGTCCTCGGTTTGCAACAATCTGACCACTGCGTTATTGATGGGCGCGGTAATTACAGCCATGGGCAAGGACAACCCTCGCTTCGTGACACTGGCGGCTATCAATGTGGTCGTAGCCACTAACGCCGGCGGTTCGTTCAGTCCATTCGGCGATATCACCACGCTATTGGTCTGGCAAAGTGGAGTGGTGCCGTTCGCCGATTTCTTCTCGCTGTTCATTCCAGCTATCGTCAACTTTGCGCTGCCGGCAATCGTCATGCATTTCTGGATTCCTAGGGAATTTCCGGGGGCGGTCGGTCGAGCGCCAATTATGAAGCGCGGTGCATTAGCGATGATTATCCTGTTTTTGTTGACCATCATTACCGCGGTCTGCTTCGAGAACTTTTTGAAACTGCCGCCCGCCGCCGGCATGCTGGCCGGTTTGACCTATCTCAAGTTTCTCGGTTATTACCTGCAAAAAACAGAAGGCAGAGCCAAGGGCAGCGACTTTGCCCACGTTTACAAATTATTCCAAGTGGAGCTGCCAGCTAGTCGCCAAGATCAGAAGTTCGACGTATTCAAAAGCGTCGCCCATCTGGAGTGGGACACCTTGCTGTTTTTCTACGGCGTAATGATGAGCGTTGGCGGTTTGAGTTTCATCGGCTACCTGACGATGGCCTCCAACGTGTTGTACATCGGCATGGACCCGACCATTGCCAACATTCTGGTCGGCATTTTTTCCGCCTTCATCGACAACGGCACAATCATGTTCGCTGTGCTGACCATGCACCCGGATATCTCGCAAGGCCAATGGCTGTTAGTGACGCTGACTGCCGGTGTAGGCGGCAGCCTGTTGGCAATCGGCTCGGCGGCCGGCGTCGGTCTGATGGGGCAAATGAAGGGTGTTTACACCTTTAGCGCCCATTTGAAATGGATGCCGGTGATTTTGCTGGGTTTCTTCGGCAGCATTGCCACCCATTTTTTGCTAAACGGCCATTATTTCTAACGTGGTCTCGGCGGCGACGGAGCGCTGCCCGTTTGGCCAATTGCCAAAAATACCAAATTTGTATCGCCTTCAGCAAAATATTATCGGTTTGCCAGCGCCAACCGGAACCCTGAAGCCGGCCATAGCCCCATCAAAAAAGCACCATTAATTTCAATAACTTGACTAAAATCCCTTTTGCCGACACACATATCCGCTTGCATTCGCCGCAGACACTACCGTGCAAAGCCGGGTCGTTAGGAGCAAAAATCGCTTTACTTTTTGTGGATAGCCGCGACGAGGCATGTATAATGAAGCCGATTTAGCTCGGTATCGTTGTCGCTTTTCAAGCTCGCAATAGGATCAACAAACTTTGTTTTCCGCTTACCCGCTTTAGTCACAAACCCTAGTTCCAAACCAGCGAATAGCACTTTTTAAAGCAAGAGAAATTTATGTCAGTTCAAGTAGAAGGCAAAGTTAAATGGTTCAACGATGAAAAAGGTTTCGGCTTCATCGAACAAGAGGGCGGCAAAGATGTGTTTGTGCATTTCAGCGCAATCAACGGCAGCGGCCGCAGAACTTTGAAAGAAGGCCAAAAAGTCACGATGGAAGTGACCAACGGCCAAAAAGGCCCACAAGCGGAAAACGTTACTCCGTTATAAGCCCGATAAAAAAGCCGCCTCACCAGCGGCTTTTTTGTTAGACCAGTTTGGCCCACAGGTCGTAGTCGTCGGCGTCTTCGATTTCGACGTCGACGAAGCTTCCAACCTGCAGGTGGCTTGCGCCGTCGATGAAGACTTGGCCGTCAATTTCGGGGGCATCGCTTCTGCTGCGCGCCACTGCCCCTTCTTCGACGACCTCGTCGATCAAGACGGTCTCACGGCATCCTATCCGTCGCTGTAAGCGTTCGGCGCTGATCGCAGCCTGATGCTCCATAAACCGCGCCAACCGCTCCTGCTTGACCTGTTCCGGCACCGCATCCGGCAGCGCGTTTGCCGCCGCGCCCTTAACCGGCGAATAGGCAAAACAACCGACCCGATCCATTTGCGCTTCGCTCAAAAACTGCAACAGCTCTTCGAACTCCTGCTCGGTTTCACCGGGGAAACCGACGATGAAGGTGCTACGAATGGTTAAATCAGGACAAATGTTGCGCCAGGCAAGGATACGCTCCAGATTGTTTTCCGCCGCAGCCGGCCGCTTCATCAGCTTCAAAATTCGGCTGCTGGCATGTTGAAACGGAATATCCAGATACGGCAAAATTTTCCCGTCGGCCATCAGCGGCACCACATCGTCAACGTGCGGATAGGGATAGACGTAATGCATCCGCACCCAAATTCCCAGCTCGCCCAATGCCGCCGCCAAATCCTTGAAACGGGTTTGGTAGTCGCGGCCGCGCCAAGCCCGGCTTTGGTAGTGTAAATCCAGGCCATAAGCGCTGGTATCCTGCGATACGATCAACAGCTCTTTTACGCCGGCGGCAGCCAGGCGTTCCGCCTCGGCCATAACGTCGTCGATCGGCCGGCTGACCAGGTCGCCACGCATCGACGGAATGATACAAAAGGTACAGCGGTGGTTGCAGCCTTCCGAAATCTTCAAGTAGGCGTAATGCTTGGGCGTCAATTTGATGCCTTGCGGCGGTAACAGCTCCAGGAAGGGATTGTGCGCCGGCGGCAAGTGTTCGTGTACCGCGTCCAGCACCTCGTCGGTGGCATGGGCGCCGGTAATTTTCAGCACTTGCGGATGGCGGGCCAGAATCTCGTCCTGCCGCGCCCCCAGACAACCGGTGACGATCACCCTGCCGTTTTCGGCCAAAGCTTCGCCGATGCTGTCCAGCGACTCTTCCACCGCGGCATCGATAAAGCCGCAAGTATTGACGATAACCAGATCGGAATCCTTGTAATTCGGCGAAACTTGGTAGCCCTCGGTCCGCAAGCGGGTCAAAATCTGCTCGCTATCGACCAGCGCTTTCGGGCAACCCAAACTGATAAAACCAACACGCGGATTAGTCATTAAATTCTCTCGAAATCGTTATAAACAAGTGGGCGGTTTCGGCAAGCCGGCTATCTTGCAAGCGTATTTCAGCGGCCCTTTGGGAAATAGTTTTTGCAGATAGCGGCTATTGCCTTTGTCTTCGCCAAATTGCTTGCGCACTGCGGCGACAAACATCCGGGCATTGGGCAGGTGTTTAAAGCGGGCGTAGTAGTCGCGGATGAAATACAGGATTTCCCAATGCGCATCCTCCAGTTCCAACGCTTCTGCCTGTGCTAACACCTCGGCGACGCGTCGGTTCCATTGCGCTGCGTCGCGCAAGAAACCGTCTGCCGTGGTGTCCAAAACCACGCCGTCGTAAATCAACACCAGGAATGGATCACGGGGTGTTTAACGGTCAGCTCGACCAGCCCGGCGTAATCTATGGGTTCCACACCGGACAACAGCCGCCCCGCTTGTAAGCCATACGCCTCGACCATGTCCCGCATCGCATAGACTTGGCAGGCTCGCGCCATGACCTGCTGCAACAGCCGGTTATCTTGATGGCCGCGTAACGCGCCGCAGACCGTGGCATCCAGCAACACGATATCGTCGCCGGGCGCCATTCTCGCAAACACCTCGGCCTGCAACGGCAATTGCGACAACAAATGCAACATCACTCGGCGTGGGTAAGTTTCAGGCCGACGATACCGACGACAATAAACATAATCGACGCCAGCCGCACCCAGTCGGCCGGCTCCTTAAACCAGAGGACACCGATAACGGCAACGCCGACCGCCCCCATGCCGGTCCAAACCGCATAGGCGGTTCCCAACGGCAAAGTACGGATAGCCAACATCAGCAAATAAAAGCTGGCAATACCGGAGACGCCGGTTACCACGCTAGGCCATAGCTTGGTGAAGCCATCGTTATATTTCAGACTTACTGCAAACACGATTTCCGAACACCCCGCCACCAACAACAGCAACCAACCCATCAAAACTCCTGCCTATACACTATAATCCTGCTTATTTTACAATAGCCCTTTCCGCACACCGCAATATTTAGCAACTTTAATGGAAAAAGAATCCGACTATCTTGTTAGAGGCTCCAAACTGGTTTTTGGCCACCTGACCGATCTGGTAAAGAAAAAGTGCATCATTTCTGCGCACTTTGGCGAACACAACCAATCGTTTTTGACCACGATTATCGATCTCGACCAGAAAGCCAACCTGTTGGCACTCGATGTCGCGCCCACCGAGTTGTTGAACAAACAGTTGCTGAATTCGCCCAAAGTGCTGTTCCGCACAGAATACGAAGGGATCAAGGTCTCCTTCCGCGGCAAATCGATCAAGAAATCGCAAAGTGACGGCCACCCGGTACTTGCAATGCCGATTCCGGACGCGATTTTCTGGATGCAGCGCCGCCAGTTCTACCGGATTAAAGTACCGCTTTCGCACACCAACAGCCTGTGCGTAATGATGTTTACCCCGCCCCAGGATCCTGACGACATCGAGAATACAGAACCCACGGTGCTAAAAGCCTCATTTAGGTTGGTCGATCTGAGCTTTTCCGGGTTTGCGTTTCTGAATCCGGATTCGCAATTCGACAAATATCTGAATCCGGAAGACAAGCATGAAGGCTGCATGATGTATCTGCACGACGGCGGACAAGCCAAAATCAGCTTCGAAATCAAAGAAATAACCCGAGTACGCGCCACCGTGACCGGTACTCAGCAGCGAGTCGGCTGTCGTTTCACCGACATTCCGCCGGCGTTCGAAACCAATATTCAACGCTACATGCAGGATATCGAAATCCAACAAAAAAATTTGGCTTGATCCTAAAAAACGCTGGCACGCGGCCTTCCTCCAGACAAGACCTACAGCCACTCCGTTTGCCAGTTAGCCTGGCCTCACTGTCGTTCCCGCTATACCCATTCAAATTGCCATGAACGCGTCTCCGCTACAACTTCCCGAATTACCGAAACAGTCCACCCAAGCTCATGTCTGGCGCGACTTAGCCGGCTGCGGCGATGCGCTGGCGCTCGCCACCGCGATCGCCAGCGAAAAACGCTTGGCCGTCATCGTCACACCGGACACGCAAACCGCGTTGCGCCTGGAGCACGAAATGGCCTTTTTTCTGGACAGCGCCTATCCGATATTGCAATTTCCGGACTGGGAAACCCTGCCCTACGATGTGTTCTCGCCGTTGCCGGAAATCATTTCCGAACGCTTGCGTACGCTGGCCCTGCTCCCGGAAACCAAGCGCGGCGCGCTGATCGTTCCGATCTCGACCCTGATGCACCGGCTGGCGCCGCGCGAACATATCCTGGCCCACAGTTTTGCCATTGAAGTCGGCGGCACCTTGAGCCTGGACCTGACCCGCGCCAAATTGGAAGCGGTGGGTTACCAGTGCGTATCGCAGGTGTATCAGCACGGCGAATTCGCGGTACGCGGCTCGATTCTGGATCTGTTCCCGATGGGCTCCAAGCAGCCCTACCGGATCGAACTGTTCGACGACGACGTCGAGTCGATCCGCAGCTTCGACCCCGACACGCAGATGTCGCAGGACAAAATGCAAAAAGTCGAATTGTTCCCGGCCCGCGAATTTCCATTTACCGACGACGCGATCAAACGCTTTCGCCAAGCCTTTCGCGAGCAATTTCCAGACGCCTCGCCGAAAAACAATTTGTACGTCGACGTCTCCAAGCAAATCGCCCCGGCCGGTATCGAATACTATTTGCCGCTGTTCGTCGAGCGCACCGAATCGCTGTTCGATTACTTGCCGAGCAGCGCGCTATTCGTGCTGCCGGCCGAATTTGAAACCGGTGCCGGCCAGTTTTACGCCGAGGCCGAAGAGCGTTATCAGCAACGCAAATACGACGTCGACAGGCCGCTACTGCCGCCGCAGCGCCTGTTTTTAGCCACCGACGAATTGGTTGGCAAAACCCAAGCGTTCAGCCGCATCGTGCTGAACCATCAAGGTGAACAAGGCGAATCGCTGCATTGCCAAACGCTGCCCGATGTCGCCATCGATAGCCGCTTGAAAGAGCCGGCGCAGCGCCTGCGCCAGTTCATCGAAGGCTTTGCCGGCAAAATCCTGTTCGTTGCCGAGACTGCCGGCCACCGCGAGGGCCTGATCGAGAAACTGAAAAGCGTCAAACTGGCCGCCAAGCAAGTCCAAAACTGGCCGGAATTTCTGCAAAGCGAACAGTCGCCGTGCATCGTCGTCGCGCCGATGGATCACGGGCTGTTGCTCGACCAACCGAAGCTGGCCATCATCACCGAAAGCCAGCTCAGCGGCGAAAAAGTCCAGCAACGCCGGCGCCGAGCGAAGTCGGCGGCGCGGGCGCTGGAAAACATCTTCAACAACCTCGACGAGCTGACGATAAGCTCGCCGGTCGTGCATCAGGAACACGGCGTCGGCCGCTATCTGGGGCTGCAGACTCTGACCGTCGGCGGCATCGAAGCCGAGTTTCTGATGCTGGAATATGCCGGCGGCGACAAGATTTACGTGCCGGTCGCCTCTCTACATTTGATCGGCCGTTACAGCGGCGTCAGCGCCGAAAACGCCCCCTTGCACAAACTGGGCACCGAGCAATGGAGCAAGGCCAAGCAAAAAGCCATGGAGCGGGCCCGCGACGTGGCCGCGGAATTGCTGGACATACACGCCAAACGCGCCGCGCGCGGCGGCTTTGCCTTTAGCGTCGACAATAGCGACTACAACGCCTTTGCCGGCGGCTTCCCGTTCGAGGAAACTCCGGATCAGCTCAGCGCCATCGAAGCGATTTTGCAAGACATGGCTGCGCCGCAACCGATGGACCGCGTAGTATGCGGCGACGTCGGCTTCGGCAAGACCGAAGTGGCGATGCGTGCGGCCTTTGTGGCGGTGCAAAGCGGCAAACAGGTGGCGGTGCTGGTGCCGACCACCCTGCTGGCGCAGCAACACTATCAAAACTTCCGCGACCGCTTTGCCGACTGGCCGGTGCGCATTGAAGTCACCTCCCGTTTCGTCACCGCCAAACAGCAAGCCGCCATCGCCGACGATCTGGCCGAGGGCAAGGTCGACATCGTCATCGGCACCCATAAACTGCTGTCCAAGGATATGAAATACAAGGCCTTGGGCTTGGTGATCATCGACGAGGAACACCGCTTCGGCGTCACTCAAAAAGAGCATTTCAAAAAGCTGCGCAGCGAACTGGACTTGCTGACACTGACCGCAACGCCAATCCCGAGAACCTTGAACATGGCCATGGCCGGCCTGCGCGATATTTCCATCATCGCCACGCCGCCGCCGAACCGCCATGCGATCAAAACCTTCGTCAGCGAATGGATCGATTCCCAAGTCCAGGAAGCCTGCCAGCGCGAAATCAAACGCGGCGGCCAGGTATTTTTCCTGCACAACGACGTCAAGACCATGGACAAAATGATGCGCGAACTGGCCGAACTGGTGCCGGAAGCGCGGATTCAAATCGCCCACGGCCAAATGGCCGAGCGCGAGCTGGAGCAAATCATGCTGGATTTTTATCACCAGCGTTTTAATGTGCTAATCGCCACCACCATTATCGAAAGCGGCATCGACATTCCCAGCGCGAATACCATCGTCATCAACCGGGCCGACAAGCTGGGTCTGGCCCAGTTGCACCAGTTACGCGGCCGGGTTGGCCGGTCCCACCACCGCGCCTATTGCTACTGCATCGTGCCGCCGAAAACCCTGATGACCAAGGACGCGATCAAGCGTCTGGAGGCCTTCGAAACCTCCGGCGAACTGGGCGCCGGCTTCATGTTGTCCTCGCACGACATGGAAATCCGTGGCGCCGGCGAGTTGCTGGGCGACGAACAAAGCGGCCAGATTCAGGAAATCGGCTTTACCCTGTACGCCGAGTTGCTGGAGCGCGCCGTTAAAGCCCTCAAATCCGGCAAACAACCGGAGCTGGACGCGCCTTTGGACTATGGCCCGGAAGTCGATCTGCAAGTAGCAGCCTTGATTCCGGAAGACTATTTGCCGGACATCCACGCCCGCCTTGTTTTGTACAAACGCATCGCCAGCGCCGAAACCGAAGACGATTTGCGCAAGTTAAAAATCGAAATGATCGACCGCTTCGGCCTATTGCCGGATCAGGTCAAAGCCTTGTTCGCGGTCACCGAACTGAAACAACAAGCTGCGCATCTGGGCATCCGCAAAATTGAAGCCCACGCCACCGGCGGCCGCATCGTGTTTACCGCCACGCCGCAAATCGATACCGGCGAGTTGATCTTGATGATCCAAAGCCAGTCGCAGGTGTATAAATTCGACGGCGCGGATAAATTGAGGTTTACCCAGACCTTTAAGGATATGGAGGATAAGGTGGCGTTTTTGGAGAAGTTGTTGGCGAGGCTGGGGACAAAAGGTAGCTCCGCGTAACCTGAATAACCAACCTCATGCAAACCGCCGGAAAAACCGGCTAGCCGCAAACTGATGCTGCGTATACCACCCGAAATCCATACGGCAGCGTTATTAGCCGCTAAAGCGAAAGGCAAAAGCCTGAATCAGTGGGCGACGGAAGTGTTAATGAAGCGTCGCCTGTTTAATATCGTTCAATCTTAGGTTTGACGTGCAAAAAACGTACAGATTAAGCAAAAACTCCCCGTGTTTGCTTTTAGAGAGATCAGTATTGGAAGCACGTTCATTGCCTAGCCCGGAATATGGGAGTTAATATGAAAGGAAAAATCAACCAGTGGAATGATGAAAAAGGTTTTGGCTTTATCGTTTCCGACGATGACGCTACAAAGGTGTTTTTTCATATTTCCAGCCTCAAAACCAGTAGCAGACGTCCTCAGGTTGGCGACAGTGTCGTCTATGAATCAACTGTGGATGCCAAGCAGCGTTTGCAAGCAAAGGCGGTAGTGATAATCCAAGCCAGTACGCAACGAGAATCACAGCAAATTCAGGTAACCCCGCCGCAAAAAAATGCACTGGATTATTTTCTAATTCTGATCTTGTTGGGCTGTTTGGGAAAAATAAGCTGGGATTTTTATCAGACGCAACTATTGACTGAAACTATGGCCCCTTTTGCCATTGCAGCGGTTGTCGCCTTCTTAATTTTAAATCGACAAAAAACACCGAAAGAGAAACAGTTTAGTTGTGCGAGATGTAAGGCTGTTGCCAATTTCGATGCGCGGACTATTCAAGCCTGGAATAACGGATTTTTGAAGCTGTATTGCAATCCTTGTCACCAGCGTTGGCTGCGGGAAAATCCTACTCACCCAATTCGTAGCTATGGCGTGGGGCGAGGTAGCGGGTGCTTAGTGCTCTTATGTGTATTTTCCACGATGCCTGTTTTAGCAGCGGTAGCCGTGTATCTATGGATGACATGAACACGATCAAAACGCTATTTGCCCGATGTGTTTAACCCGCATAAGGCGGAACCGGTTTACCTGGCTCCGCCAAAGGCCATACGATGGATTCTGAACATCCTGACGTCTACCATATCCCTTTTATAGATTGGCGATTCCGCAGTGCAAAGCCACTAACAATTCAACAACTTACTTCTTGATAAAGTGGTAAATATCCCCAAACTTGCCCTTCAACGTCATCGTTTTATCGTCCTTTTCGACCAAGGAAAAAACGTCGAATTTGTCTGACCTACCCAATAGCGAAATTTTCAACTTGCCGTTTTCCACTTCGTAATTGACCGGCGCTTGGTCGTAATAAGTGCCGTCGCGCGGAATGTGGGTGATCGTGACCTTGCCGGCGTTGAACGCCCAAGTATCCTCCCGCTTGAGAGTATCCTGAGCGCTGGCCGATTTCTTGGTGTACTCCAGTTTCCAGCTACCCTGAATTTCGTCGCCGGATTGCAGCGGCACGTCGGCATAACTCTGGCCGGCCATCGCCAATAAAAGCACTGCCCAATATTTTTTCATGTCGCTCCCCCCGTTTTTGATAAACATAGAGCGTCAGGATTGTACGCTCAGTTTTCCGGAAAGTATCCTTATTCCTTTAGGGGTTTGGTTGAAGCACGCGGTCGCAAAAACCGGCTCGGCCGACGCACTGCCGCTGGCGCCGAAGCAGACGAAACTCAACCCCCTTATCTACCGATCCGAGTTAGTCGGATAGCTGTAAATGGCTTGACCATGGGCTTTATCGACATAGACCATGTCTATCTCGGCGATCGGCACCGAAGGCACCAACATAGGGTAACTGTGTATTCCGCGGTTATAGGCAGGATCGTCGTAAAGGACCTGCACGGCCGTAGATTTGATATGCCCGGAGCCTATTCCTCGGTCGCCGTGAGCCCACGCCGCGCCAGAAAACAAGCCTATTGTGATCGCCATTATTTTGATGATTTGTGTGATTTTCATGATTGTTCTCCCGGTAATACTAGAATCGCCGGTTTTGCTCGAAGCTGAGCTTTCCGGCCTGGAAACATTCTGAACAAGCTCTAGAAATAAATAAAATCGATAGTTTTTATATCGACGATAGTCTTTTTGAATAGCCTCCCCGTCATCTGCAACAACGGCAGAAAGACACTGGAAACCGGATTCGGTTCGGCCGGACGAAGCGGATTCCGTTAAAATCGCGAGTCTGTTGGCGAATATTCCCGAAAAACATCGAACATGCTGCGCTACGACCGATCCCGATACATTGCCCTGGGCCTGCCTTGTCTGATTAATACCGCACTTATGATTTACGGGTTGGAACTGAAATTGGGGGAATTCCCGGTGGGACTGGCCGAATGCGGCTATTGGCTGTTGGCAGCCGTATCGGGACTTTTCGGCGCCACAGCGATGATCAAACGCGCCCGCGACATCGGCTCGTCGGCGTGGGGGATATTATTGGGGTTTTTATTCGCTCCGCCGCTGATGTTGCTGATCGGGCTCGTGTTGTGCTTCGTCCCGAGCAATCCTGATGCAGATCGCCTGGAACCGGCTCCCGCCGCCGCAAGCGCTAAAATTTGGCTGCTGGGAAGCGGTTTGTTGCTGATACCGTGGTTAGCCGTGTTGGTACTACGCCAATGGCCGGGGTATTTCTGAACTTAGACTCGGATTGACGCCGCCACGCCACCCACAACCTTGTGGCGGCAATGGCGACAAACAGCTTATTTGCCCAGCACTTCGCCTCTGACACTTTCCACCAGGGCGGCCGCTTCGGCGATCAGTTCCGGCGGAACGTTCAATTCGGTCATCGTCGCGCCCAGATGCTCCATGACGGCATCATAGTGCGAGTCATTCAATCCCATTTTTACCAGCCGGGCGTGACCGTCGCGCAAGGAACGGCCGGCGTAATTGTTGGGTCCGCCGAATGCCACCGTCATAAAGGCCTTCAAATGTTCGACCTGTTTTGGCATGTCGGTCTTATCGAAAAAACGGTTGATGCGGTAATCGTCCAACACTTTTCCGTAAAACAGATCAACTGCGGCATTGACTGCTGCCTCGCCGCCGATTCTTTCGTACAAAGATGGCCCTTGCACTTCGTTTGCTTCGCTCATGGTTACCCCTCCTCAATTTTATGATTGTTATCGAGGCCGGAGCTAACTCGGCAAGCCTTTGATTTTGCCTGGGTTACCGACCTCGGCGCGGATGATAACCCAGGATAGTTTCGCCTCCAAACTATTTTGCCGCCCTTAAAGACCGGACTAATCGTAAGTTATTGAATCTTTTCGAGACCGCCCAAGTAAGGTCGCAGGGCTTCCGGCACGGTGATCGAGCCGTCGGCATTCTGATAGTTTTCCATCACCGCAATCAGGGCGCGTCCGGCGGCCAGACCGGAACCGTTTAGCGTGTGTACCAACTCCGGCTTGCCGGTTTCCGGATTACGCCAGCGGGCTTGCAGGCGGCGGGCCTGGAAGTCCTTGAAATTGCTGCAAGACGAAATCTCCCGGTATTTTTGCTGACCGGGCAACCAAACTTCCAAATCGTAGGTTTTGGATGATGAGAAACCGGTATCGCCGGCGCAGAGCAATACTTTACGGTAGGGCAGATTCAATTTTTGCAGGATTTTTTCGGCGTGGGCGGTCAGTTCCTCATGGGCCTGAGCCGATTGTTCCGGCGTGGTGATTTGCACCAACTCCACTTTCTCGAACTGGTGCTGGCGGATCATGCCGCGCACGTCGCTGCCGTAAGCACCGGCTTCGCTGCGGAAACAGGGCGAATGACAGACGAATTTCAGCGGCATCTGCTTGGCGTCGACGATGACGTCGCGGACGATATTGGTGACCGGCACTTCGGCGGTCGGAATCAGGTAAAAGGTCGGATCGTTTTTGACGGTAAACAGGTCGGCTTCGAACTTCGGCAGCTGGCCGGTGCCGCGCAAACTGTCGGCATTAGCCATGAACGGTACATACGTTTCCTGGTAGCCGTGTTCGTTGACGTGGGTATCCAGCATCAGTTGAATGATGGCGCGTTGCAAGGTGGCCAGTTTGCCGGCCAACACGACGAAGCGGGCGCTGGCGATTTTGGCGCCCAATTCGAAATTCATACCCAACGGCTCGCCCAGATCGACATGGTCCTTAGGCGCGAAATCGAATTGGCGCGGCTCGCCCCAACGGCTGATCTCGACATTATCGGCATCGCTTTTGCCGGCCGGAACCGATTCGTCCAGGATGTTGGGAATACCTTCCAGCATGACATTCAGTTGATTCTGAATGTCGTTCAATTCCGACTCGGCAGCCTTGAGTTGATCGCCCAAATCGGCCACTTGGTCTAGCAAAGGTTGAATATCCTCGCCCTTCGCTTTGGCCTGGCCGATAGCTTTGGAACGGGTATTGCGTTCGTTTTGCAAATCCTGAGTTCTGACCTGTACGTCCTTGCGCCGGTCTTCCAAAGCTTGATAAGCCTGAGTATCGAATTGAAAACCGCGGCGTTGCAATTGCTGCACGACCAGGTCCAGGTCGCTTCTAAACAAACGGGGATCTAACATGGTTACAGCTTTCCTGAATTAATGATGAGAAAAAACGGCGGTTATACCTGCTTGCCCAGCCACAAGCCGAACCACAATGCGCCGCCGCAGAACACAAGGTTGCCGAGAAATACCGTTAGCATGGCGTCGATATGCGATTCGAACGAATGTCCGCTTTCCAGCAGATACAAAATCAAATACAAACCGGACAGAGTCAGGAATACGCCGATCAGCAGCGTTACCAAAATAGCCCGGTGTTCGATGGAAATTTCGAGCTTATGCAGCAATATCGTGGCGACGATACCGATCAGGAAGGCGCCGATGCCGTTCACCACAGTCAGCGCGTAGGGATAAGGCCAATCGCCGATGCGCACGGCACCCTGGCCGTAGAAAAATAAGCCCTTACCCAACGACAGGCCGGCCCAGACCGCCAGCAGGCAACCGATGACGCTGACGGCGATATTCAATCCGGCCTTGCCGATTTGGCCTTGCTCGAGCAAGTGGAAGGTTTCCAACGAAAAACTGGAAAACGTGGTTAACCCGCCCATCACGCCGGCCAAAATCGCCGTGCGGTATTCCAGTGCAATGGCCAAGCGTTGCAGAATCAAAGCTTCCGACATTAAGCCGATCAGAAACGACCCGATCAGATTGACCGTAAGCGTGCCGTAGGGAAATCCGCGGCCGAGCCACAGGTAAACGCCGCTGGACGCCAGATAACGCAACAAGGAACCGATGGCGCCGCCCAACGCGACGGCAAATAGTTGCAGCATCAGAACTTGAAGAAGGTTTCCCGGTAGTAACGCAGTTCATCGATCGACTCGATGATGTCCTCAAGCGCCTTGTGCGAAGCCTGCTTATTGAATCCGTCCTTGATCTGCGGCGCCCAACGCGCGGCCAGTTCCTTAACAGTGGAAACGTCCAGATTCCGGTAGTGGAAAAACGCCTCCAGCTTGGGCATGTAACGGTACAAAAACCGCCGGTCCTGGCAAATGCTGTTGCCGCACATCGGCGAGGTTCTGGCCGGCAGCCATTGCTGCAGGAAGTCCAGCGTACGTCGCTCGGCTTCGGCGGCGTCGATATCGGAATTCTGGACCCGCTGGATCAAACCGGACTGGCCGTGGTGCTGCTGGTTCCATTCGTCCATCGCCGCCAGCGTCGCATCGGACTGGTGCACCGCCATGACCGGGCCTTCGGCCAGGACATTCAGATTCTTGTCGGTGACCACGGTGGCGATTTCAATGATCAAATCGTTATCGGGATCCAAGCCGGTCATTTCCAAATCGATCCAGATCAGATTGTCCTTATCTTGAGTCATTGCGTTTCTATGTTATTAATAATGTTGCGGCGGATTGTAGCATTAGCTAATCTGTACCGCTAATTGTTAACCCCACCCCAATTGGCTTGATGAACACGTTTACCGGCATATTTTTAGCAGCTTTCGTCCTTTCCTACGGCACCCAATTCTGGCTTGCCAGACGCCAAAAACACCACGTCTTGCAACACCGGGACCAAGTTCCCGCAGCGTTCCAGGATCGTGTAACCCTAGCCGCCCATCAAAAAGCCGCCGACTACACCATTGAAAAGGGCAAGTTGCACGATGTCGACAGCGTGGTCGGCATGGTATTTCTGCTGGCCTTGACCCTGGGCGGTGGCATCAGCCTGGTGTTCGACTTCTGGTCCACCTTCGAACTGTCGCCGCTGGCCGCCGATTTGGCGGCGATGGCCAGCATCTTTTTACTGATGACGGTGGTCGAGATCCCGTTCAGTTTGTACCAAACCTTCGTCATCGAAGAAAAATTCGGTTTCAACAAAAACACCATTGCGCAATTCGCCAAAGACCAACTATTGTCCCTTGGCCTGACGCTGATTATCGGCCTGCCGATCCTGGCGCTGATCCTCTGGGTCATGGACAGCATCGGCAGCCTCTGGTGGCTGTATGCCTGGGCGATTCTGATGAGTTTTTCGTTGTTGATGAGCTGGCTGTTTCCGACCCTGATCGCGCCGCTGTTCAATAAATTCGAACCGATGCAGGAAGGCTCGTTAAAGCAAAGGATTCAAGGCTTGCTGGAACGTTGCGGCTTCAGCAGTAACGGCATTTTCATCATGGACGGTTCGCGCCGTTCCGGTCACGGCAATGCCTATTTCACCGGCTTGGGCAACAACAAGCGCATCGTCTTTTTCGATACCTTGGTCAATTCGCTGGACGAAGAAGAGTTGGAGGCGGTTTTGGCGCACGAACTGGGCCATTTCAAATGCAAGCACACCATCAAAATGTTGGCGGCCTCGTCGGTCATGACACTGGTCAGTTTTGCGGTGTTGGGCTGGCTGATTACCCAGGATTGGTTCTTCGACGGCTTGGGCGTCAGTACCCATTCCAACGCCGCGGCCTTGTTATTGTTCATGCTGGTGTCGCCGGTATTCACCACCTTCATGCAGCCGATCAGCGCCTACTTCCAGCGCAAGTTCGAATTCGAAGCCGACGATTTCGCCACCCGCAACGCCCAAGGTAAAAAGATGATCAGTGGCTTGGTCAAGCTTTACGAAGAGAATGCCAGCACCTTGACGCCCGATCCACTGTACTCGGCTTTTCATTACAGCCATCCACCGGCTGCGATCCGCATCGCCCACATCGAAGAAAAAATGCAGTCCGCTTGATGACCGAGCTGCAGCAAGGCTTGGTCGTTTCCCACCTCGGCAAGGGTATCGCCGTCGAGGTCGGGGAACAGACCGTGTTGTGCCAGACCCTGCGCAAACTGGACACCGTCGTCGTCGGCGACCAAGTCCTGCTGTCCTTATCCGGCCCGGAACAAGGCCGCATCGAGCAAATCCTGCCGCGCCGCTCGGTATTGCAACGCCCCAGCCGCGGCGACCAGGTTCGACCGGTGGCCGCCAATCTGGATACCATTTTTGTGGTATTTGCCGCCGAACCCGAGTGCGATTTCTTGTTGTTGGACCAATATCTGGCTATCTGTGAAAACTGCAATATCGACGCCGCACTGGTCTTCAACAAGGTCGACATTCCCTGTAGTGCGCCGATTCTGGAAGAGCTGAAAATTTATGAGGCGTTGAGCTACCGGCTGCATCGGGTCAGTGCCAAACAGCAATCCGGGCTTGACGAACTGAAACAGGTATTGCGCGGCCAAACTGCAATGTTCGCCGGCCAATCCGGCGTCGGCAAATCCTCCCTGACCAACGCTTTAATACCGGATAGAACGCTGCGGACCAATAGCGTGTCGGCAACGACGCGCCACGGCCGCCACACCACGACCGCGGCTACTTTGTACCATCTGCCCGCCGGCGGCGATTTGATCGACAGCCCAGGCGTTGCCATCTTCGGTTTGGCCGGCTTGTCAGAAGCGCAGCTGGCCTGGGGTTACCGGGAATTCCAGCCCTACATTGGTCAATGCAAATTCAACGATTGTCGCCATGCCGGCGACAAAGACTGTGCCGTCAGGGCCTCGGTCGAATCCGGCGCAATATCCGCCACCCGCTACCAGCGTTATTTGAAATTGCGGGAAAAAATGCCGCCAGGAAACCGCAGTTAACCCTGTTCGAAACCGAATGACCTCGATTAGCCTGGCGGCCAATGCATCGGCCGGCCGGCCAGCAGGTGCAGGTGCAGGTGAAACACGGTCTGGCCGCCGTCGGCGTTGCAATTAAATACGGTCCGATAGCCGCTGTCGGCGTAACCAAGGTCTTTGGCGATCTGCGCGGCGGTTTGCAGCAAGTGGCCGCCCAGTCCGGCATCGTCCAGTTCGTTTAGCGTGGCGATGTGCCGCTTCGGAATGACCAGCACGTGCAGCGGCGCCTGCGGGTGCAAGTCGCGAAACGCCAGAACTCGATCGTCTTCGAAAACCACATCCGGCTTGATTTCGCCGGCCACCATTTTGCAAAACAAACAATCGCTCATAGTCGCTCCTTAAAGTTCGCGCCGGCCGTTGAACGCGTGCGCCAAAGTACCGCTGTCGATAAACTCCAGTTCGCCGCCCATCGGGACGCCGTGAGCGATGCGGGTAGCCCGCACGCCGAATTTGGCGGCGACGTCGGCAATGAAATGGGCGGTAGCCTGGCCTTCCACCGTAGAATTGGTCGCCAGAATGATTTCCTTGATCTGGCCGGACGCCATACGCTGTTCGAGCAGATCGAAACCGAGCTGGTCCGGGCCAATTCCGTCCAGCGGCGACAGGCGGCCGTGCAACACGAAATATTTACCCTTGAACGTGGTCGCCTGATCCACCACCCAAACGTCGGCCGGGCTCTCGACCACGCATAAGGTTTCGGCGTCGCGTAGCGGGTTGGCGCAGACTTCGCACAACTCGGCTTCGGTCAAGGTCCGGCACTCGCGGCAATGGCCGATTTGCTTGATCGCCCGTTCCAGAATCTGGCCGAGTTGCAAACCGCCTTCGCGGTTACGCTGCAACAAATGGAAAGCCATCCGTTGCGCCGATTTGGGCCCGACGCCGGGTAAGCAACACAGGCTTTGGATCAACTCTTTCAGCAAGCCCTGGTTCTGCATGTTTTAAAACGGCATTTGGAAACCGGGCGGAATCGGAATCCCGGCCGTGACGTCGGCCATTTTCTCTTTCTTCATTTTGCCGACCTTGTGCACCGCGTCGTTGATCGCCGCAGCCACCAGATCTTCCAGCATGTCTTTATCGTCGCCGACCAGGGACGGATCGATGCTGACTTTACGGACCTCGCGCTTACCGGTCATGATGATCGTCACCAAGCCGCCGCCGGATTCGCCCTGAACTTCCATGGCTTCCAATTCTTCCTGGGCCTTTTTCAAATTTTCCTGCATTTTTTGGGCTTGCTGCATGATGCCCGCGAGTGCGTTTTTCATTTCCGTCTCCAACCTATCAATTCAGAGGTTCGATGCTGCCAGGCACAATTCTGGCGCCGAACGTTTCTTTTAAAGCCTGCACGTTAGGGTCGGCATTGATCGTATCGACCGCCGCCTGCTGCCGGTCTTCCCGGGCTTTTTGCATTTCCAGAGCCGGCGTCATCTGCGTTGCCGCCTGCTGGCTGATAACCAATTTCAACGGTTTACCGTAATAATTTTGCAACGCCAAGCGCAGATTGTCCTCGGCTCTGCTGCCGACTTGATGAAACCGTGGATCCAGCAATAAACGGCAACTGCTGTCGTCGATGCTGTCCAGCACGCAATTATTGGCTAACTCGCGGGTGCGGCCATTCAGGTTCAGCGCGGCGATAATATCGCGCCAGCTGCTGCCGGGCTCTGCGGCCGGAACCGGTTTCGGCGATGCCGGGGCTGTCTCCGCGACCGGCTCGGCGACTGCTTCGACTACCGGCGCCGACCTTGCAACCGAAGATTCGGCGCTGGCCGCCGTTTTCGGCGCGACCGGAGCTTGAACTGGCGCGGCCGTTACCGGCGTCGGCTTTTCCATCGCCGCCGGGCGAAAAGCCAGCATTCGCAATAGCGTCATTTCGAAACCGCTGCGCGGATCAGGCGCCAACACTAAGTCGCGTTGGCCGGTCAAGCCGATCTGATAGTACAACTGCACGTCCGCCGGGGTTAACCGGTTCGCCAGTTCGTCCAGCAACTGCTTGTCGAATTCGTGGTCGACGAAGCCGGGCACTTGTTGCAATACGGCAACGCGATGCAATACCCGCAACATTTGCTGCAAAATCTCGGCGAAGTCCGGCGTCAGTTGCGCCACGTCGGCGACCTTGGCCAACACTTGGCGGGCGTCGCCGGCTGCCAAGGCCAATAGAATGTCGTCGACCGGCTGCTGGGCGACGGCACCGAGCATGCCCAGCACAGCCTCGCCGGTTACCGTACCGCTACCGTAGACGATGGCCTGGTCCAGCAGGCTCAAGGCGTCGCGCAAACTGCCGTCGGCCGCTCGCGCCAGCATTTTCAGAGCCTGGGCTTCGAATCCAATATTTTCCTCGCCGAGGATGAATTGCATCTGCCGGTCGATTTGCTCCGGGGTTAGCCGTTTCAAGTTGAACTGCAGGCAGCGCGATAACACGGTGATCGGAATCTTGTGCGGATCGGTGGTCGCCAGCAGAAACTTGACGTGCGGCGGCGGCTCTTCCAGCGTTTTCAGCAACGCATTGAAGCTGTGTCCGGACAGCATGTGCACTTCGTCGATCAGATAGACCTTGTAGCGGCCCTGGTTCGGCGCGTATTGGGCGTTATCCAGCAGATCGCGGGTATCTTCGACCTTGGTACGGGAAGCGGCATCGACTTCGACCAAGTCCATAAACCGGCCTTGTTCAAAAGCCTGACAGACTGGGCAAGCGCCGCAAGGATTGAAGTTTTGCAGATTTTCGCAGTTGATCGCTTTGGCGAGGATTCTGGCGACCGTGGTTTTGCCGACGCCGCGGGTGCCGGTAAACAGATAGGCATGATGCAAGCGCTGATGTTGCAACGCATGAATCAGAGACTGGCTGACGTGCTCCTGGCCGACGAGCTGAGTGAAGTTGCTGGGACGCCATTTTCTGGCAAGAACCTGATAAGCCATTAGCAACGGAAGCGGCAGGAGATTGGGCGGCTACTGCGCCAGCCGCATCCCGGCACACGAATCCGCTGCTACCGTTGCTTCCTTCCGGACCTGGCGGGGTTTACAGCGTATCGTTGCGAGAGGACCGACACAGTAACCATAAAAACATCAGCGACTGGCTGAAGAGCTGGCTATTATCCTTAAATCGCCGCGATTAGGCAAGCGGCGAAACATAAACTTTGTCCTTAGTGAAGACCGCCAATGTTCAGAGCAGTAGCAATGCTGTGACCGAATGCGGCGCCGAAACGGCCGGCCAAGCGATCGATCAAGCGTTCGTGCGGCGTGAAATTGACCGTGTCCTCAGTGCCGAATTGCTCGCGCACGACCGAATCGATGCTGCCGAAGCCGTCCGCCAAACCCAATTTCACGCCTTCCTGCCCGGACCATACCAATCCGGAAAACATTTCCGGACTCTCTTTTAAGCGCTCACCGCGTCCGGCTCTGACTGCCTCGATAAACTGCTGGTGGACTTGGTTCAACAGGGATTGCATGTGCTTGCTTTCCTGCGCATTCACCGGCGAGAACGGATCGAGCATGGCTTTATGCTCCCCCGCAGTCAATAAGCGCCGCTCCACACCCAATTTCTCCAACACATTACTGAAACCAAAACCATTCATCACGACACCGATTGAGCCGATCAAGCTGGATTGGTTGACATAAATCTTGTCGCTGGCGGAAGCAATGTAATACCCGCCCGACGCGCAGATATCGCCAACCACGGAGTAAATCGGCAATTGCGGATGCTGGGCTTTCAAACGCCTGATTTCGTCATAGACGTAAGCCGATTGCACGGCGCTGCCGCCCGGCGAATTGATATTCAGAATGATGCCTTTGGTATTTTTATCCTTTGCCGCATCGCGCAGGCCTTCGATGATGGTATCGGCCGCCGCACCTTCGCCCTCGGCGATCTGGCCCAACACGTCGACGATCGCCACGTGCTGCGCCGACCCGGTCTCAACCTCTTGTTTCAGTTGCGGGTACAAAGCCACACCCATCGCCACCGACAAATAGGCGAAAGTCAGCAATTTGAAGAAAATACCCCAGCGCCGCGCCGCTTTCTGCTCGGCAATTGCGGCGAACGCCAGCTTCTCGAGTACCGCCTTTTCCCAGCCGGGAGCGTTCTGGTCTGAATTGTCGGGATGCTGTTGATTCGTATCCACCGTGACCTCCTAAAGTAATTCAAGCAAATCCGTCGGGTAATCCAGACAAACCAGCGGATTGTATTGCCGCAGTGTTTCTCTGGAGTGAGCACCGCATGTGACGGCCGCCGCCGCGACACCGGCATTCAGCGCCATTTGCATGTCGTGCGCGGAATCGCCGACCAGCAAGGCCCGCTGTTTGTCGATTCCAAGCTCCGCCAAAATTTCGGTCACCATCAACGGGTCGGGCTTCGAGGCGGTCTGGTCCGAGCTGCGGGTAGTGCAAAACAAATCCGCTACGCCGGTGCCGCGCATGGATTGATCCAGGCCGGCGCGTTTCTTGCCGGTAGCCACCGCCAAGCGCAAGCCATCGGTACGCAGGCGTTGCAACATGTTCGCAACGCCCGGAAACAAATCCGCCGGACCGATCTGCCGCGAGAAAAACGCCTCGCTGTAAACAGCGGCCAACCGTTGCCTTGTTTCGGCATCCGCATCGGGAAACAATTGCAGAGTCGCGTTATCGATGCTTAAACCGATAATATCCTTGATGGCCGGCGCCGACGGCACGTCGCAGCCGCAAGTCTCAGCCGCCTGTTGAATGCAGCGGACTATCCAGTCCACCGAATCCATCAATGTCCCGTCCCAATCGAAAATGATTAAATCAAAGCGGTTTTTCATGTTCGATCAATTGCTGCAAATCGCTGGGCAGCGGCGCAAAGAAATGTAAAGGTTTACCGGTCAGAGGATGGGCAAACTGCAGTTGTTCGGCATGTAAAAACAGCCGTTTGTAGCCGCGTTTTTTAAACATTTTGTTAGTCTCGTCTTCCCCGTAGCGGTCGTCGGCGACTATCGGATGCCCCAACCACGCCGCATGCACCCGAATCTGGTGGGTGCGGCCGGTCTTCGGCGCTGCATGCACCAGCGTGGCATCCTGGTATTGCTTCAGCCGGGTGAACAACGTTTCCGCAGCCTTACCCGCTTGGCTAACAACCACCATTCGCTCGCCGCCTTGGGCGACATTCTTCAACAACGGCACGTCTACTACCTGCTTTTTGCGCTGAAATTGCCCGACCAGCAAAGCCAGATAGGTCTTCTGAATGCCGTCGCCGCGAAAAAGTTCATGCAACACCTTTAGCACCGAGCGCTTCTTCGCGATCAACAAGCAGCCGGAAGTCTCCTTATCCAGCCGATGCACCAGCTCCAGAAACTTCTGCTGCGGCCGAATTTGGCGCAACCCCTCGATCACGCCGGAACTGACGCCGCTGCCGCCGTGTACGGCAAATCCGGCCGGCTTGTTCAGTACGATAAAGCCGTCGTCTTCGTAGAGAATGTGGTTTTCCAGGCTGAACTTCAAGGTGGGCTGGACGATGACTTCGTCTTTTTTGTCCGCAACCCTGACTGGGGGGATGCGCACGATGTCGCCAATCTGCAGTTTATAACTGACGTCGGTACGACCCTTGTTGACCCGTACTTCGCCCTTTCTGACCATCCGGTAAATTCGGGTTTTCGGTACGCCTTTGAGATAAAAGATCAGAAAATTATCGAGCCGTTGTTCGTTGTTCGCCTCGGTGATTTCCAGCCATTGGACTTGCGGGTTAGTCGGGTCTGATGCACTACTCATGCGGCAAATGATAGCAACATATGCACGAGCCATGTTTAAAATTGCTGGTCCGAATAAACATTGCTATATTAGGCTGGTTTATCTTTGGATAGACTTTAATTATAAAAATTTAAAACCATGGTTTTAGCGCTGTTCCGCCGCGCCAGACTTATAAAGAATTTTCTCGGGTTTTGTCGCTCAACCCATGATGAGCGAGCTGCATCCTTTGCGTAGAGTTCGGTACAACAGACCTCCCACTTTTCAAGCGCCACGCTCGGCATTGCCGACACCCACTGCGACAATAACTACAAGATATTGCAGTTTTCAGTCAGTCCGGCCGCTCAACTAAAAGTCATATTGGGAAACACGCCGCCTTTATCCGCGACAACCAAACCTGTTCACGCTCTAGTTAGGATACACAGAACAATAAGGATAATTAAATGAAAAGAATGCTTATCAACGCCACGCAGCCCGAAGAGCTGCGGGTGGCATTGGTAGATGGCCAGAAACTTTACGATTTCGACATCGAAGTTCCATCGAAAGAACAAAAAAAATCCAATATTTACAAAGGCATCATCACCCGGGTAGAACCCAGTCTCGAAGCCGCCTTCGTCAACTACGGCGCCGAAAAACACGGCTTTCTGCCGTTCAAGGAAATCGCCCCGGAATACCGCACCGGCGACGGTCAGGAAGGTAAAAGCTCCAGCAAAAGCAATATCCGCGAAGGCCAGGAAATCGTCGTTCAAATCGAAAAAGAAGAACGCGGCAACAAAGGCGCGGCGCTAACGACCTACATCAGTCTGGCCGGCACCTATCTGGTGCTGATGCCGAACAACCCCAAAGCCGGCGGCATCTCCCGCCGCATCGAAGGCGAAAACCGCAGCGAATTGCGCGAAACCATGGCCGCGCTGGAAATCCCGGACAGCATGGGCCTGATCATCCGCACCGCCGGTTCCGACAAAAACGTCGAAGAATTGCAGTGGGATTTGAACTACCTGATGCAACTATGGGAGGCGATAGACCGCTCCAGCCAGGAACAAACGGCACCATTCCTGATTTTCCAGGAAAGCAACGTCATCATCCGCGCGCTACGCGATCATTTGCGCGGCGACATCGACGAAATCCTGATCGACCAGGAAGGCGCCTACAAGCTGGTGCATAACTTCCTGAAACAAGTGATGCCGCACAACCTGCACAAGGCCAAACTGTACCAGGATAGCGTGCCGCTATTCAGCCGCTACCAGATCGAAACCCAGATCGAGATGGCCTACAAACGCGAAGTTTCACTGCCATCCGGCGGCTCGATCGTCATCGACCACACCGAAGCGTTGACCTCGATCGACATCAACTCGGCCCGCGCCACCAAAGGCAGCGACATCGAAGAAACCGCGCTCAATACCAACCTGGAAGCCGCCGACGAAATCGCCCGCCAACTGCGTTTGCGCGACTTGGGCGGCCTGTTCGTGATCGACTTCATCGACATGATGTCCAACAAAAACCAGCGCGAGGTGGAAAACCGGCTGCGCGACGCGCTGAAAATCGACCGCGCCCGCATCCAGACCGGCCGCATCTCCCGCTTCGGCTTGATGGAAATGTCGCGCCAACGCTTGCGGCCGTCTTTGGGCGACTCGACCCAGTTGACCTGCCCCCGCTGCAAAGGCCAAGGCACGATCCGTAACGTCGAATCGGTCACGCTGGCCGTACTGCGCTTGATCGAAGAAGAAGCGATGAAAAAAGGCACCGAGCGTGTCATCGCTCACTTGCCGATCGATTGCGCCACCTTCCTGCTCAACGAAAAACGCGCCTCGATTCAGGAAATCGAGTCCCGGCTGCAAGTCGGCATCATCGTGTTGCCGAGCAAACACCTGGAAACGCCGGCTTACGACATCGAGCGCATCAAAGCCACCGGCGACAGCGAAGAGAAGGCCAGCCATTTGCAGATCAAGGAAGAAGACATCACGGTTCCGGAGTTCGCCAAACAACTGGGTCCGAAAACCGAAAAAGCCGCAATCAAGGAATTTCTGCCTGACTCACCGGCCCCGGTTCAAAGTAAGAAAACTTCGGCCAGCCTGATCCAGCGTTTCTGGCAACGCCTGATCGGCGCCGGTAAAACCGTCGAAAACGCCGAAGCCGCCGAAAAAAGTGGTGAAGATAAAGCCAAACCCGGCCGCAACAATCGCCGCGACCGTGGTGAGCGCGGCGAACGTGGCGCCGGCCGCAACAACAATCGCCGTAACGGCAATCGCCGCCCGGCTCCAGCGGCAACAGCCGGCCAGGACACCGTCGCAAACCTAAGCGACGAAGCCAGACCGGCAGCGACCGGCGAGCTAGACTCGGGACTAGACAACGCTGCGAAAAAAGCCTCAGGCACGCCGGATCGGGAGCGCAGCCGCCGCAGCCGTAGTCGCCGCCGAGGACCGCGCAACGGCGCCGAAAAACGTAGCGAGCCGAATGGTATCGGCGCAAACGGCGAGCAACACACCGCCGAATCCGCTCCACCCGCGCCTGCCGACCGCGGAGAATTCCGCAACCCAAGCCGTAGCGCCGACAGCGACCATGCGGAACGGAGTCCGCGCCCGGCAGAAACCCCGCGCGATTACGAACCTGTCCGCACCGCGGCCGAAGACTGATGTCTAGGCGGGCGCCGTCGAACACGGCGCCCGCCTAGCCGAGGCTCAATCGATATAACGCCGCAACAAATCCTGGTACGCCTCAATGCGGCGGTCACGCAAAAACGGCCAAATCCGCCTAACATCTTCGCTACGCCACACATCAATCTCGGCAAACAACAACAAATCCTGTTTATCGTCGGCGCTGGCCAGGATTTCGCCCTGAGGGCCGGCGATAAAACTGTTTCCCCAAAACTGGATGCCTTGCGCCTGGTCCGGCGCCGCTTCGAAGCCGATACGGTTACAGGAAATCAGCGGCAGACCGTTGGCGACGGCATGCCCGCGCTGCACGGTCACCCAGGCATCGCGCTGGCGCGTTTGCTCGCCTGCGTCGTCGCTCGGATCCCAACCGATGGCGGTCGGATAAATCAGCACTTCGGCTCCGGCCAATGCCATTAGCCGCGCCGCCTCCGGGTACCACTGGTCCCAGCAGATCAATACCCCCAGTTTACCGATCGAGGTTTCAATCGGCCGAAAGCCGAGATCGCCCGGCGTAAAATAAAATTTCTCGTAAAACCCCGGATCGTCCGGAATATGCATCTTGCGGAACGTCCCGGCGATGCTCCCGTCTTTGTCGAACACCACGGCCGTATTGTGGTAGAGCCCCGGCGCCCGCCTTTCGAAGATCGTCGATACGATCACGACTTTATTGTCGGCCGCGACTTGCGCCAGCACCTCGCAGGTCGGCCCCGGCACCGGCTGCGCCAAGTCGAAGCAGGCAGTGTCTTCGCTTTGGCAAAAATAATGGTCCAGATGCAGCTCGGGCAGCACGACCAAATCGGCATTGCGCTTGGCAGCCGCTTCGATCTGATTAATGGAATAGGCCAGATTGGTTTCCCGGCCGCGATTGCACGGTTGCTGGACCGCACAAGCGGTAATGGTTCTTTTCATACTTATAACTGTTAACGATAGTCTGACGGCGCGAAAATCCGCGCCGGAAGGAGCTGAAGGAATGGAATGTTAAAAATTCAGTTTGACGACGGCCGGCACCTGCATGCTGGCGCAATGCAAGCTGCCGTATTGGTGCACCAGCGCTCGGCAAGGCACGGGGACAATTTCGCGCTCCGGGAAGCAAGCCGCCAAACGTTCCACTGCCACGGCATCGTTGGCATCGTCGTAGACCGGCACCAGCAGCGCACCGTTGATAATCAGAAAATTGGCGTAGTTGGCCGGCAAACGCTGTCCATGTTCGTCGAAGATCGGCTTCGGCAGCGGCAACGCCACCAGTTTATAAGCCGCGCCAGCCTCAGTGCGGAAAGCCTGTAACTGGGCCTCCATATTTTTCAAGCCGGCATAATGCGGATCTTCGCTATCCTCGCAAGCGGTATAGGCGATGGTATCGACACTGCAAAACCGCGCCAGCGTATCGATATGGGCATCGGTATCGTCGCCGGCCAGATTGCTTTGCTCGACCCACAGCACCCGCTTCGCCCCCAGATAATTCTGCAACTGGCCGGTAATCGCTTCCGCTGACAGGCCGGGGTTACGGTTCGGGTTGAACAAGCAGTTCTTGGTGCTCATCAAGGTGCCTTGGCCGTCGGATTCGATGCTGCCGCCTTCCAACACCAAATCCAGCGTCGCGGTCGGATGCCCCTTGAAAATCGGATGGGCGAACAATGCCAGATTCAGCGCATCGTCGGCGGCGTGCGGATATTTGTTGCCCCAACCGTTGAAACGGAAATTCAGCATCTGCACCGCGGCTTTCGGATGCTGCCACTCCAGGGTCAGAAATACCGTATCGCGCAGCCAGATGTCGTTGTAATCGGCTTGAACGTAATGAATCTGAGGATTGTGCGGCAGTTGCGTCTGAATATGTTGTTGATGTTCGCCGTCCTTACAGATCACCACCAACGGCTGAAACCGGCTGATCGCGGTAGCGGCGGCATGGTAGCAATCCTCGACCGCGGACAAATTGCTGAAATCGCCGCTGTGGTGCGGCCAGGCGATGATAACCGCCGCTTGTGGTTCCCATTCGGCTGGAAAGCGAATCATGAAGTACTCCCGGATAAATGACTGAAAAAACGGCGCATTGTACCAACAGGCGGCGCTGAAGACTTGTCCGGCATACGTTTATTCGCGCCGAGAGGGCTGACGCCGGCAACGGGAAACGGCAATAACCGGTGCAGCCCGGCAAGCAGCCGGCGATAACTCGCAGAAAACTAAGCCCTAAGCCTTGCTTTTTGAAAATTACCGCCATACTTAAACCGCCCCTGGCCCTTTACCAAGACCTTACAGGCAGCAACCCTTTGCCTTGACGACACCGACGCTCATTTGCCGCTAGCCACGTTAACCCGCCGCCCACCATGAAACCGCACCGACTACCGTTTCCCTGCCCGTTTGCACCGGCAATGTCCGGTTCGCGTAACATTTTTTTCGGCTTGGCCTTGAGCCTGAGTTGCGTCGCAGCGGCCGACGAGCCGCCGCCAACGCTGGAGGAGTTATCGATCAATGACCTGATGCAAATGGAAGTGTCGTCGGCCTCCCGCAAGACCCAAACCGTGTCGGACACGGCCGCCGCCGCATTTGTCATCAGCCAGGACGACATTCGCCGCTCGGGCGCGACCTCGATCCCCGATGCGTTGCGACTGGCACCCGGCATCGAAGTTGCACAAATCAACGCCAGCGTCTGGTCGGTGACCGCGCGCGGTTTCAACGGCCGCTATGCCAATAAACTGCTGGTATTGATGGACGGCCGCTCGGTTTACACCCCGCTGTTCTCCGGCGTGTTCTGGGACTTGCAGGACACAATGATGGAAGACATCGAGCGCATCGAAGTCATCCGCGGCCCCGGCGCCGTCATGTGGGGTGCCAACGCGGTGAACGGCGTGATCAACATCATCACCAAAAAAGCCAAGGATACCCAAGGCAACCTGTTTGTGGCCGGCGGCGGCAACCAGGAAACCGGATTCGCCGGCTACCGTCACGGCGGTCGGGTCGGCGACGACGGCAACTACCGGGTCTACGCCAGAACCTTCGAACGCAATACGTTCGTCAGCAACACCGGCGAACGCCTGCATGACGACTGGCGCTCGGTGCAGGGCGGTTTCCGGATCGACAACCGCATCTCCAACGACAATCGCTATACCGTACAAGGCGACGTCTACCGCAAGAATGTCGGCAATACGGTGCCGGCGCAAACGGTCGCTCCGCCGTTCAATTCGCCATTCAATACCGACGACCATGCCGAAGGCGCCAATTTGTTGGCGCGCTGGGAAGGCAATCTCAGCGACGGTTCCGAGTTTATGCTGCAAGGCTATTACGACCGGGTCAATTTCAGCGCGGCAGCCCTGTCCGACAGTCAGGACATGTTCGACATCGACTTTCAGCATCGCCTGCATCCGAATCCCGATCACGACTTGATGTGGGGCGCCAGCTACCGTTTCATTCACAGTGCAACCAACGGCAGCGCGGCAATCGCGTTCAACCCGACCAGCCTGGGCTACCACAACGGCAGCGCCTTCGTGCAGGACGACATCACGCTGATCGACGACACCTTACGCTTGACCTTGGGTACCAAACTGGAAGAAAGCCACTTCGGCAACACCCAGGTGCAACCCAACGCCCGACTGATGTGGACGCCAGACCCGAAACACTCGGTGTGGGCCTCGGTATCCAGGGCCGCGCGCACGCCGTCGCGCGGAGAGGCGCAGGCCAATATCGCCTTGGGGGGAATACCGACCGGCCTACCCGCACCTTTCGATCAGATTCAGATTATCGGCCGCCCCAATTCCGACTTACGAGCCGAGAAAGTGTTTAGCGCCGAAATCGGCTACCGGGCGCAATGGTCCGAGCATTTTTCCACCGATATCGCCGCTTTCAGCAACCACTATACCGACCTGATCATGTTCCGCCAGGGAACGTTGGACTTTGCCACGCTAACCCAGCCCTTGATCTGGTACAACAACAGCCGCGAAGTCACCACCCGCGGCATCGAAATCGCCAGCGAATGGCAAGCCCTGGACTGGATGCGCTTTACCGGCAATTACAGCCACCTGAAAATAGAGCGCCCCTACGACAGCAACAATCCGGATATCGCCGGCCTTAGCCCGCGTCACCGCGGCTCGCTACGCTGGCAAATGGACTTGCCGGAAAGAATCAAACTGGACCTGACCTTGCGTTATGTCGGCAAACTGGCCGCCCTCAGTCAGGAAGTACCCGCCTACACCACCTTCGACGCCCGTTTGGCTTACGAACCCATTGCCGGCCTGGAACTGGCATTCGTCGCCCAAAACCTGTTTTCGCCCAGACATCCCGAATTCCAAGATTCGGCCGCCATTTCGCTACCCGGCGCGGCGGCGGAAGTGCCGCGTTCGCTGTACGGCAAACTCAGTTGGCGTTTTTAATTTCTTTCCATTTGCGAGCGGTTAACATGCGAGACTTCTTAAAAAAATACTTACCCTGGATCATCGCCGGCATTGTGTTGCTGGTCGGCTGGCTGTTGCCGAACTGGCTACCCTGGCTATTGTTGGCTCTAACGCTGGCAGCCTGGTTATTCTTGCCGCGTCGCGGCCTGATCGGCCCGGTCGAACTACCGGCCGACGACGCGTTCTTACCGACCGAGCAGGTGCAATGGTGGTACTGGACCGGACATTTGCTCACCGACGACGGCCGCCGCTTCGGCTTCGAAGTGGTGTTTTTTTCTTTCGACAGTCTGGTAATTTTTCGCGACCAACTGGTACAGGCTGCGGTGACCGACATCGACGGCCAAAAATTCAGTTTCGAAGAATTCGTCGAATTTCATTTACCCCAACGCACGCCGAACGGTTTTAACCTGACCTCCGGCAAAGACGACAAAGTCACGGCAGTCGGCGGCGGCGGCAACGACCGCTTGCATGCCGAGGTCGACGGCTATGTCCTGGATCTGGAATTGAAATCGACCCAAGAACCGGCCTTGCATTACGGCGGCGATGCCCACCCCTACCGGTTCGGCGGCTACACCTACTACTATTCGCGGCCGAAAATGGCCACGACCGGCACCATCAGCTTCGGCGGTCAGACCTTTAAGGTCAGCGGCAACAGCTGGTTCGACCGCCAGTACGGAGAGCTCTACCAAGCCATTCAACAAGGTTGGCAATGGTTCGCGATTGAGCTCGACGACAACCGGCAAATCATGTTGTTCGATTTCAAAGGCAACGACAGCTCGGTGGAAAAATCCGGCTCGATCACCGACGCCGAAGGCCGCACGGTAACCCTGGCCGCCCACGAGTTCGAAGTGACGGTGCTGGGCGAATGGACCAGCCCTCATACCGGCTGTACGTATCCGTCCGGCTGGTCTGTGGAAGTACGCGGCGAGAAATTCACGGTGGAACCCCAAGTCAAAGATCAGGAATTGCGGGCGCAACACAAACTGTGGATCGGACCGATCTACTGGGAAGGCAGCTGCAGCGTGGCCGGAGCCAGCGCCGGCCAGGCCTACGTGGAATTGAACGGCTTTTGCCGCTGCCCGAGCAAAGGTCTGTTATAGACTGCGGCGCACAGCGGCGCCTAGTGCGCCGCGGAGTGGCGCGCCCGCCGATGCGCTCAGTAGCCACCGAGCGTAAAAGTCGAACCGCGTTTGGGGGCCTGGGGCATAATTTAACCGGCAACGCCGACAACCGCAGCCCAAGCCCGGATGCGCTTTGACCGAGTCAAGCCCGCCGCCAAACGATCCGCGTCTCACCACACGACCTATGACGACAACCGCCCCAGACGTAACATTAACCACGGCTGCAGCCCAATTGCGCGGCCGGGCATTGTCGCGTCCGTCGTTCGGCTCCAGCGTTGCGGCCTCAGCCTGGGTGGCACGATTGCTAAACCTTACCGGCTGCAGCCGCTCGCATCGGCCCAGTTTACTATCCATCCTGTGTTTGCTGGTACTGCTGGCGACCAGCGCTGGGCAAGCGCTGGCCGCCGAAGCGCTGTCCGAAGCCCAAATCAAAGCGGCGTACCTGTACAACTTCGCCAAATTCGTGGAATGGCCGGCAACCGGGGCGCCGGCTGGCGCCGAGATCAACCTGTGCGTGATCGGCAACAATGTGCTGGAAGGGGCCGTACAAGCTCTGGACGGGCGCAAAGCCGGCGAACGCGGTTTGAAAGTCAGCCAGCGCAACCACACCGACGCCTCCTTCGCCGACTGCCAGTTGCTGTATATCGGCAGTTCCGAGCAACCGCGGGTGGTACCGATTCTAAAAAACTTGGGTAACGCGCCGGTGCTGACACTATCCGACATCGGCGATTTTGCCGAAAAAGGCGGCGCCATCGCCCTGCTGTTCCGCGACAACAAGGTCGTGTTCGAAGTGAATCTGGAATCGATCCGCAACGCCGGCCTGCGGCTTCCCGGCCAACTGTTGAACATCGCCACCCATGTCTACGGGAGATAGAACGATGCGCGTTTTACCCGACTTCCCGAATTGGTCTTTACGCCGCAAACTGCTGACCATCATCATGCTGAGCTGTACGGTGTGTCTGCTGGTGAGCTTATCGGCGGTGGCGATCAGTTCCGCTATCAACCGTTACCGCAGCGCATTACAGGATATTTCCGGTCTGGCCGACGTGTTAGCGGAAAACGGCCAGGCCGCACTGGTATTCTCGGAACGCAACGAAGCCGCCCGCTTGCTCAATTCGCTGCAAGAGCACTCGGAAATCGCCGCCGCCTGGATGGTCGCCGCCGACGGTTCGGTACTGGCCGCCTGGAATCGCAGCGGTTCGCCGACCGCGCCGCCGCGCGATTCCCGCTCTCCGGCGCGGGAACTGCGCACCGATTTCTGGCGCCGTAGCGCCGAGCTGTACACGCCGGTGATCCGCAACACCGAATACATCGGCTATGTCCTGATGCAAGCCGATTTTACCGGCCACTGGAACAGCCAGCTCGCCGATCTCGGCACCGGCCTGGGTGCCGCAGCCCTGGCCTTGGTGGTGGTATCCCTGCTGGCCCTGCGCTTGCAGCGCATCATCTCCGGCCCGGTCGAAGAGTTGGCGGCCACCGCGCGTCTGATTGCCCACGAACAGAACTACACGCTGCGCGTACCGCAACGCCACCGCGACGAAATCGGCGAATTGGTCAAGGCCTTCAACACCATGCTGGAAGAAATTCAACGCCGCGACCAAACCCTGACCGGACACCGCGACCGCCTGGAACACGAAGTGGCGCAACGCACCGCCGAGCTGCTGCAAGCCAAGGAACAAGCGGAGGCGGCTTCCCGCTCCAAAGGCCTGTTCCTGGCCAACATGAGCCATGAAATCCGCACGCCGATGAACGCAATCATCGGCTTGTCGGATTTGGCCTTGAACAGCAACCCGCCGAGCAAGCTGCGCGATTATTTGCGCAAAATCCATACCTCTTCCCTGGCACTGCTGGCACTGACCAACGACATCCTGGACTACTCGAAAATCGAAGCCGGCCGCATGGAATTGGTGGTCGAAACCTTCAACTTGGAAGAAGCGCTGGAAAACGTGCTGAATTTGTTCATCGTCCGCGCCGAAGAAAAACAACTGGAAGTGGTGCTGGAAATCGACCCGACAATCCCACTGATGCTGGACGGCGACTCCTTGCGCCTGAGCCAAATCCTGAACAATCTGGTGGGCAACGCCGTCAAGTTCACCCAACGCGGCGAAATCCACATCAAAGTCGTCCTGCTCGCCAAACAAAACGGTATTGCCCATCTGCTGTTTTCGGTGCGGGACACCGGTATCGGCATGACCGCGGCACAAGTCGCCAATCTGTTCCAGGCCTTCACCCAAGCCGACGGCTCGATCACCCGCCGCTTCGGCGGCACCGGCCTGGGCCTGACCATCAGCAAACGCCTGCTGGAAATGATGGGCGGCGACTTGCGCGTCGAAAGCGAAATCGGCAAGGGCAGCCTGTTCGAATTCGGCTTGCGCTTGCCGTTCTCGGCCGAGAAGCAAAGCCGGCAACAACAGGAACAATTGGCAGGCATGCGGGTACTGGTGGTCGACGATCTGGATATCTCTCGCCAAATGCTGCGCGACATTCTGCAAAACTGGGGCTTCGAAGTCACCGAAGCCGCCAACGGCAGCGAGGCCCTGGCGCAGCTCGGTCAGGCCAACCAATCCGGCAAGGACTTCGAACTGGTATTGCTGGACTGGAAAATGCCGGGACTGGACGGCATACAAGTCACCCGGGCGATCAGAGACATGGTGCGGCAATCGAAAATCCGCCACGCGCCGGTGGTGATCATGGTCACCGCCTTCAGCCGCGAAGGCCTGCTGCACGCAGCCGGCGATACCCCACCCGACGATGTGCTGCTGAAACCGGTATTGCCGTCGATGTTGCTGGATTCGGTCACCCGCTTGCAGGGCGGCAAAACCGCCGCCGAACCGAACCGGCCGCAACTGGCGGAAATGGCGGCATCGATTCGCGGCGCGCGCATCCTGTTGGTGGAAGATAACGAGATCAACCAGATGGTAACCTGCGAATACCTGACCAACGCCGGCCTCAACGTCACCGTCGCGAACAACGGCCGCGAAGGCCTCGACGCGATGCGTCGCGAACGCTTCGACGCCGTATTGATGGACCTGCAAATGCCGGAAATGAGCGGCATCGAAGCGACGCGGCTGATCCGCGCCGAAAAGACCCGCGACGAATTGCCCATAATCGCCATGACCGCCGCGGTGCAGGAGCCCGAGCGCAGCGATTGTTACGCCGCCGGCATGAACGACCATGTCGGCAAACCGGTACTGCCGCAAACGCTGATCGCGGCCTTGCTGCGCTGCATCCGGCCACAGGCCTTGCTGCCGCAAGGCGGTTCGACCGCAGGCTTCGCCTTGACCACCCGGCGCACTGATTTGCCGGGTTTCGATTGGGATTACATCGCTGCCGCCATCGCCGACAGCCAAAAACTGAAATCGCTGCTGCAGCGTTTTGCCGAAAAATTCACCGATGCCGACGTCAAATTACGCCGCCATTTGTTGGCCGGCGAATTGTTGCCCGGCGCCCAATGGCTGCATTACCTGAAAGGAGCCGCCGGAGCGGTCGGCGCCACGGAATTGAGCAGCATCGCCGGCCGGCTGGAATCGGACTTGCAACAAGGCATTTGGTCGCCGGCGGATTTGGAAGCATTGAGCCAAAAGCTGGCGAAGACCCTGCATACCATCGCCGCCTACACGAATCCGGCAACCGAAAGCGGCGAAGAGGGCCGGGCCGATTGGCCGGCTGCCGGCCGGTTGGCCGCGCAGTTGGCGACACTGTTGGACGGTAACGACTATATTCCGCGAGAGACAACCGAACAGTTGCGCGAAACCGTGGCCGGAGCAGAGGCCTTGAGGCTGGTGCAATTGATCGAAAAAAACATCGGCGACATCAACTACAGCCAGGCGCGGGAGATCCTGCGCGAGCTGGAGACCACCATCAAACGTTACCTGCCGGAAGCCGCCCATGAATAACGACCGCCTGAAACCGCTGATATTGATCGTCGACGACACCCCCACCAACATTCAAGTGCTGGCGGAAAACCTGATCAAGGACTACCGGATAAAAGTCGCCGCCAGCGGTGCCGCGGCACTGGCGGCGATCGCCGCGCAAGGCGCGCCGGATTTGATCCTGCTGGACGTGATGATGCCGGAAATGGACGGCTACGAAGTCTGCCGCCACTTGAAAGCCAATCCGCAAACCAGCTCGATTCCGGTCATCTTCGTTACCGCGCTGAACGACGTCAGCGACGAAGAACGCGGCCTGAATCTAGGCGCATTGGATTACATCACCAAACCGTTCTACCTGCCGGTGGTCAAGGCTCGCATCCGCAACCACATCCGTTTGAAACAGGCCACGGACATGCTGGAAGCGATGGCCTGGATCGACGCCTTAACCGGCATTCCCAACCGGCGCCGCTTCGACCAAACCCTGGACAACGAGTGGAAGCGCGCGCAGCGCAACCAAACCCCGCTGGCGGCGATATTGATCGACATCGATTATTTCAAAGCTTACAACGACCACCACGGCCACGGCGCCGGCGACGACTGTCTGAAACAAGTTGCCGGCCATTTGGCGGCGGCGGTAAGCCGGCCCGGCGATTTGGTTGCCCGTTACGGCGGCGAGGAGTTCGTCATCCTGCTGCCCGAAACCGACACCGCAGGCGCCCTGCAAATCGCCGAAGAGCTGCGCATCCATCTCGCGGACCAACGCATCCCGCACCGAAACTCCCCGGTCTCGGACTCGATCACGGTCAGCCTCGGGGCTGCAGCCGTTATCCCGCAACCGGGCCAAGTGCCGACGTTGCTGGTCGACGCCGCCGACCAGCGCCTATACCAAGCCAAAGACGCCGGCCGCAACTGCGCCCGCTAAGCCTTCCCCGCCGCGACGGAATTTGCATTGGCATTTCCGCTGTGGTAGAAAATTTTTCGCAAACGGTTAAGTGCCGGCTTGCGTTTAAGGTTCGAGCGGTCGAAATTCCGATAACCGCGCGAACCCATCTCAGCGTCAATAACTACTACAACACCGAGGAGACCGAGAATGAAAAAATCCCTAGTAACCTTCACCGCTGCCATTACCGTGGCTCTGCTGCCATCCCTGTCGTCCGCAGGCGACGCCGACACCTGCAAAGGCTGCCATAACGGCTCGGTAGCCCCCAGCGTCGACACCCTGAAAGGCAAATTCAAAACCGTCGACGAGTTGGTGGCCGGCGCCAAAGCCTCCAAAAACGACATGATGAAACCGATGCAGGCCGACACGGCCAAATTAAAAGCGGCCGCCGCCGAAATCCTGAAATAAGCGAAAGCCGCCAACCCACGGTTCCGCAAACCAGTAGACGGGGTTGCGGATTCTCCCCGCCGCCGCAAAAACCCACTGCGGCGGCGTACCGACCCCTTACAAGCCCCTCACTGCCGGCATCCAGCCTGCCCTCAGACCTGGTTCAGACCACCCGCACACCATTCACTCCCGGTCTTTAGCACCCTCAAAAACAAGGCCATCGTAACGCTCCACCCGGCGTAATCGCGCCGACCGATTCCACCCAAACGGCATCCGCCGACCGCTTTCCGGTGCCGCGCCTGTCTCGCCAGCCCCCGCCTCCCCTCCGTGCGGAGGGCGAAACCGCACCGGGGATCCGGTATGTTTTTCGGCGTGCCGACATTGCCCCGGTAACGGGCTTGCGGCGCCAACAATGCGTATTACTCCACAATCAAAACGAGCACATACTATGAAAAACATCTCGCTAACCCAATGGCTGGGCTTCGCCGCCGCAGCCTCGATGCTGGCATTCGCCTCCCTGCCGGCGCAATCCGACGAAACCTGCGCCTCGCCGTATATGGCGAAAATCACCGGCCAGGAGGATTTCGTTTATGTTTGGACATTGGGCGCCGAAGGCATCGGCGACGAACAGGACAAGCTGGTCACCGTCGACGTCAATCCAAAATCCAAGCGCTACGGCAAAGTGGTAGCCAGCGTCTCGGTCGGCGGCCGCAACGAAGCCCATCATTCCGACTTTACCGACGACCGCCGCTACCTGTGGGCCGGAGGCTTGGATACCAACAAGATTTTCATCTTCGACGTCGCCAACAATCCCGCCAAACCCAAACTGGTCAAAGTCATCAGAAACTTTGTCGCCAAAAGCGGCGGCGTGGTCGGACCGCACAGCTTTTACGCCGTACCCGGCCGCATGCTGGTAACCGGCCTGTCCAACAACAAGGACCACGGCGGCCGCACCGCGGTGGTGGAATACAGCAATGCCGGACGCTATATCACCACCCACTGGATGCCGACCGACGGCAACCTGCGCGGCGCCGTCAAAACCGGCCAGTACGCGGACGGCTACAACTACGACTTGCGCGCCCTGCCCCGCAAAAATCTGATGCTGACATCCTCGTTCACCGGCTGGTCGAATTACATGATGGATTTCGGCAAGATGCTGGCCGACCCGGAAGCGATGAAGCGCTTCGGCAATACCGTCGTGCAATGGGATTTGCATAGCCGCAAACCGAAGAAAATATTCGACGTCCCCGGCGCCCCGTTGGAAATCCGTTGCGCCTGGCGCCCGGACCACGACTACTGCTTCACCGCCTCGGCGCTGACATCCAAGCTGTGGCTGATCCATGCCGACGCCAACGACGAATGGCAAGCCAAAGACGTCGCCGATATCGGCCAGCCGGCCGAGGTCCCGTTGCCGGTCGACATTTCCATTTCCAGCGACGACAAATACCTGTGGGCCACCACATTCATGGACGGGAAGGTCCGCCTGTTCGACATCGGCGACGCCCACAACCCGCAACAGGTCTTCGAACAAACCATAGGCTCTCAGGTGAACATGGTGTCGTCCAGCTGGGACGGCAAGCGCTTGTATTTCACCTCGTCGCTACTGGCAAACTGGGACAAGAAAGGGCCGGACAACGAGCAATACTTCAAAGCTTACGCCTGGGACGGCAAACAATTGACCGAGCGCTTTGCGATCGATTTCTATCAGGAAAAACTGGGGCGCGCCCACCAAATGCGCTTCGGTGCATACGCCTTGTACGGCAAGTGGCCGAAGTAGCCGGTTCCGCCAAACCGAGTCGAGCAGACTGGCGAACAGTCGTTTCCGGTTCGAAAATGTTAATTAGAAATTCCTAATCTTCCCCGCCGCGCGGTAAGATGTTCGCCCGAATCGGTCCGGGCGAACCTGCCGCCGGCCCCGTTATTTTCGGTTTCGGCGCCGATGCGCCACCTACTTCCGCGAGCCCGTGCCATGAGACTTTTCTGCTTTTTTCTGTTGTGGTCGATTCTGGCCAGCCCGGCTATCGCCGCCAACGACACCGCGCCGTTAGCGCCGGGACACTCCGCCTTGCCTTACCGCCCGGCCGCAGCGGGCAGTTACCGCTTACCGCCGATCGGCCCGGCCGCGGACGGCGAAGTCTTGTCCACTGCCGATAAAGCGCTGCGCCTGCACGATTTGATGGGCGACAAACTGGTCGTGCTCAGCTTCGTCTATGCCGCCTGCAGCGACGTCAACGGCTGTCCGCTGGCGACCCAGGTTCTGCACAAGATCGGCCGACAACTGCAAAAGCAACCGGAGCTGGCCAAAAACCTGCGGCTGCTGACGCTCAGCTTCAATCCGCTGGACACGCCGGAGACGATGCGCCATTACGGCGCGGCATTCCATCCCGGCGAGTTCGATTGGCAGTTTCTGACCACTCGCGATGACGCGGCGTTGCAGCCGATCCTGGACGGTTACCAGCAGAGCGTACAAAAAATTTACGACGACCAGGGCCGCTTCACCGGCACTTTTTCCCATTTGCTGCGGGTTTACCTGATCGACCGCAATAAAAACATCCGTAACATCTACAGCGTCGATTTTCTGCATGCCGACACCCTGATCAACGACATCAAAACCCTGCTGGCCGGAGACAGCGAAGCGGCCGAGCCGCCATCGGCCAGCGATGCGCAGTTGCTCCGCCCCGGCGACGACAAACAAGGCTACCAACAAACCGATTACCGAACCCGCTCCCTGGCCTTGACGCAACGTAAAGGCCAAGCGGCCCGGTTGATCGAATTTGCGCGCAAGCCGCCGCTGGGTCTGCCCAAACTGCCGCAGCCGGCGGACAACCCGCTGACGCCGGCCAAAATCGCCTTGGGCCGCAAACTGTTCTACGACCGCAGGCTGTCGCTGAACGATACCTTTTCCTGCGCCATGTGCCACATCCCGGAACAAGGGTTCAGCAACAACGAAATGGCGACCGCCGTCGGGATAGAAGGTCGCAGCGTGCGTCGTAACAGCCCGACTCTGTACAACGTGGCCTATGCCGGCTTGTTGTTCCACGACGGCCGCGAAAACAGCCTGGAACAGCAGGCCTGGGGCCCGCTGCTGGCGCATAATGAAATGGCGAATCCGTCCATCGGCTACGTCATCGATAAAATCAAAACAGACGCCGCCTACCGCACCCTGTTCGCCAAAGCCTTCGGCAAGGGCCCGACCATGGAAACCGTAGGCCAGGCGCTGGCCAGCTATCAACGCACCTTAAACGCCGCCGACTCGCCATTCGACCGCTGGTATTTCGGCAAACAGGCCAAGGCCATGCCTGACGAGGCCAAACGCGGTTTCGAGCTGTTCACCGGCAAAGCCGGTTGCAGCGCCTGCCATCGCATCGCCCCCGAATACGCGCTGTTTACCGACCAACGCCGCCATAACACCGGGATCGGCTACGCCGAAGCGATGCAAAAAACCCCGGAGAAACAACGCATCCAAGTCGCTCCCGGCACCTTCGTCGAGGTCGCCAGCGCCAACCTGCAAGGTGTGGCCGGCGAGAAAGCCAGCGACCTGGGCTATTACGAAATCAGCCAGAATCCGGCAGACCGTTGGTCTTACAAAACGCCGACCCTGCGCAACATCGCGTTGAGCGCGCCGTATATGCATAACGGCTCGCTGGCGAGCTTGGCGGACGTGGTCCGTTTCTACAACAACGGCGGCACGCCGAACGAGAATCTATCGCCGCTGATCAAGCCGCTAGGCCTGACGGAGAAGGAAATCGCCGACTTGGTTGCGTTTTTACAGGCGTTGACCGGCAGCAACGTCGAAACCCTGGTGTCCGACGCCTTTGCCGCACCGGTGGGAGACCAACAATAAGCCGACCGATTGCTGAACTTACAGCCTCGGATATTGCCGTCGAACTCCGGCATAGAGCGCACATCCCTGAGTTTCAGCTAATTGTCAACATTCAAGGTGATGGATTGCCTAAGGCGAATCCACCTTACGGGTTGCATTTCAGAAATCAAGGAAATCAAAAATTGAGAAATCGATATCTGGAAATTCAAGCCACGACAGGTCAATGTCAAACCACGATGAATCGGTAGAGGTGCTCACCGAAGACAGCATTTCAGCCTTCATCGCGGCATAGTTACAGCTTTCTCCGAGAGATTGATGGTAGGAATCAAAGTCGGAGTGGCTATTGAAAACAGCATGAGACCAACAACAAAAATCCAGCCCAATCCCTTGTCGCTGGTTTGCTTCCTTTACTTCTCGTACCGAATAGTACTTTTTCTTTCCATAATTTTTTACGAGATCATCGCCGACCAACTTGACCTGTCTGGCTCGGTCAATTGGTGTTAGGGGGCAAGCGCACATTTTTTTCTCCCATGATACCCACTCTTGAATTGAGCCTAGCCACAAAACGGCTTTGGCATGATGAATTGTCTGTCTGCATCTCAAATCTCCGCACGGCAGTGGGCGTAGGCTGGGTTGAATGATAATGAAACCCAGCTTATAACGGAAATGCTGATGCGTAGATACATTCGTAGTCATTTAAAAGGCAGCGCATATTTCTTTACCGTCAATCTTGCGCAAAGACACCAAAATGATTTACTGATTAGGTATATCAACGAATTACGCAATGCGTGTCGCTATACCAAGCAGCGTCATCCCACGTTTATTGAAGCTATGGTGGTACTGCCGGAACATTTGCATTGCATTTGGCGCTTACCCGAAGGTGACGACGATTATCCGATGCGTTGGCGCTTGCTTAAATCACATTTTTCCAGACAGATTCAAAAGAACGAATTCGTTTCCGACAGTCGATTACGGAAAAACGAACGTGGGGTATGGCAACGGCGATATTGGGAGCACCAAATCCGGGATGAAACGGATTATCAGCGACATTTGGATTATATTCATTACAATCCGGTGAAACATGGTTATGTCGATAAAGCAGTGGATTGGCGTGATTCTTCCATCCAACGCTGGATTAAATTAGGGGTTTACACCGAAATTTGGGCTGCTCTGCCGGACTTAATCGAACAAAACAGGGAATGATCGCTGGGTTTCACGTTGTTCAACCCAGCCTACGGCCCTTTTGAGGGGAAGGTAAAGAGAAATTAAGAAGTTCCTTTATAAAATTCAATATTGCCAAAATTAATATTAATATTAATTTCCATAGAATCCAACTCATTTAATATAAGATAATAATCTGTCTTAAGATCAAAATAGACTTTTGGGTCTCTGAGTTTTTCGCATACATTCCAAACATCATCTAGATCAAAGGGTATGTCGCTTGCCAAACGCCTGGGGGTATTAGATGGAGTAAAATGGGGATTTGGAAAACCTTTATGAACAAGTAGGTGGCGTATTTTTGAAAAAATCAATACTCGCTTCTTTCCCTCATTGCTCAGAGCAAAGCTTGAGAATAATAAATTTAAAAGCTCGCTATATGGCTTGTCAAAGACCGTGTGATCTTTTTCATTAAAGTAAATCAGCTCTTTGATTTTATAATATATGCTCTCCGATGAAATATATAGCCATGCAAAGTAGTTTGGGCATTCGGTTAAAATATTGTCGCACTCTCTTCTTGCTTCAACTTGATGTTCAAAGTACGAGATATAACCAGAGAGATGGTGAATATTTCCAGTAACGGCTAAGGTGTCTTGCAAATTAACAGTCATTTTGTTGTTAAATGAAATTTAATAAAACTCAATAGTTTGGCATGGTATTCTTCGGTCTCTGTCATAAAGTCGGGTAGCATCTTCCAAGACTTTAATACAATGTCGGCTAGATCATGTCTTGCGCAGAATTCAATTATAAAATCAAGCCAGCACTCATCTAAGAAGACAAAAAATTCTGACTCAAAATCTTCAGATGCATACCCCACACTTGTATCTGAACAGTAACGCTCCCAGCCTTCTCTAATAGCATCTAAAAAATCAACTCCTGGATTCAATCGTAGGCTAATCTCAGCTTCATTGCACCAATTTGTTTCAGTCAGAATTCTTTTTGCGCACAATTTTGGGTCTGTAAATCTGGTTTCAGCCTTGTCATATTTTGGGTTAAAATACTCATATAAATCATCGAAGCGCCCAAATTCTTCAGGAAGCTCGCATATGTGAATTTCTTTGATTATAGAGATACTGTTGTTGTCAATATCTAGTGAATAGATGACTTTATTTCCATTATCATCTATAAAGCCATTGACCTCCTGCAATAATTCATAGACGCGACTTAAATAATTCTTTGCCTCGTTCATGTTTGACTCAATTAAGAGCTCCTGCTCGGATCGCAATACATCATTTTGCTCTTTGAGTTTTAGAATATATTGCTTAGGATCAAAATCAGAAAAATATAACGTATCAGGAGGTGAATTGACATTATTAATGATTTCGTCAATCTTTGAAACAGCTGTCGTAATGTCTATTTCAAAAAACTCACGATTACTGGAAACCCTATGCTCCCTTAGGCTTGTGTGGATTTTTCTTTCAATCTCCTCGCAATTAGCAACATAAGCTTTGTATGCTACTCTAAAAGCCGATGGAACTCCTGTTGAGGTTAATTCAGCAGCTCTAACCTCAGGGCTACGGGTTGTATAGCCTATTTTCAAATAAGGCAATGAGTTATTGACTAAGACATATATATATCCAAATGACATTTCTACCTCTAATCAAAAAATTATCTATTAATAATAGATTAAAATCGTTCGGCTCGGGCATACTCGGGAGCGTAAGCGTTTTTTGGAGTGTCTTCGCGCCTGTCGTGTGACCGAAGCTTTCAAATTGTTCCATGCCCCAAACGAGATTTGGCATTGGAACTACTCACCGCCAAAGCCGCCTGAAGCGGAAAGGTTTAACCAACGGAGAACCCCAGTGAATTTATGCCCCTGCTGTTCCGGCCTGGATTTTCAGGCCTGCTGCGGCCCGATCATCGCCGGCGCGCCGGCCGCGACGGCCGAGGCACTGATGCGCTCGCGCTACAGCGCCTTTGCGACGCGGCAACTGGATTACATCGCCCAGACCCAAAGCCCGGAAATTAGCGCCAAATTCGGCCGCGCCGATATCGAACGGATGGCCGACGAATGCGAATGGACCGGTTTGCAGATCGTCGACCGGGCCGAACGCGGCGACTCTGCGGAGGTGGAATTCGTCGCCCGCTTCCGCCAGCACAATAGGGAGATGCTGCACGCCGAGCGATCCGAATTTCGCCGCGAAAACGGGCGCTGGCTATACGTCGGCGGCCATGCCGAATTACGCGATGCGCAACGCGTCTCCGCTAAAGTGGGGCGCAACGAGCCGTGCCCGTGCGGTTCCGGTAAAAAAGCCAAGAAATGCTGCGGTACCGGCGCGGCCTAACACCTGCAGCCTGCAAAAAAACGCCTGCTCAAAAAGAAAACCGTACGCCGGCATTAAAGGTATGCCGGCTTTCGTGCTGTAAGCTGAGCACGGTTTCGTATTGGATAAATGCCGAGCCGCCGTTAGGTAACGTGGCCGACACCGAACTGCGTAGATTCAGATAGTCGCGGTCCGGCCCACCGGTCCGTACCGAAAAGGTATTACCGGAACGGTCGTCGACGAAACTGGCCAGAATCCGCCGCGCATCCTTTTGATATTCGTGCTCCCATTCCAGATTGACTTGCGGCGTGAATACGCCGAACGGCGTGCTGGCGGCGTAGTTGACGATAAAGCCCAAGCCGCTGGTCGCCGACACGATCTCTTGCTCGGCAATGGCCAGATTCAACCCGGCGGCGCCGTGTTCGCGGTAGGCGCCGATCACCAGCTTGCTGTATTCGCCGCGCCCGCGCAAACCGAAGGTCCAGGCGCCCCAGGGATAGTCGTAGCCCAGCGTCGAACTGTAACGCTGCTGCGCGCCGTCGACGTCGGCCTTGGCTTGTTCGTTGACCGGGCCGAAAGCGTCGACGTAAGCGATATTGCGGACGTTTTTGTAGGCATTAAAAGTGCCGTTGGCGATGAAATCGACGAACATGTTGTCGCTAATCGAGTACGAACCGAAACCGGACACGGTGTAGGCGTCGATATCCAATTGGCTGGCGTTGGCGCTGAGTTTGGAATCGGTGTAACCGTAGCCGGCGGAAACGCCGAGCAAGAGCTTGCGGGTCAGCCAATAGTCGGCGCCGATACTGACGCCGTAGGTTCTGGAACGGTAGCCGGGGTCGAGCCGGGTCTCGCTGCGATCGCCGGTTTCGAACTGGCCGTTGGCAAACAGACCCAGGCGCTCGAACAACTCGCCGTCGCCGGCCGCGCCGCCTTTGGCCCGATACGGCGCCAAACCGGCCAAGGTCGAACCCGGCAAACTTTGCCCGTCCACGTTCAACGACAGCCCCTTCAGGCTGATGCCGGTCGCGCCGCCGCGCAGCTCGATCAGGCGTTGGTTGATGTTATTGACTTGAATCCGCGACAGGCGGCTGCCGCTCAGGGCCTGGGATACGGTTTCCTCGGGCGCCAGATTTTGCAGGGCCTCAGTGACTTTCTCCAGGCCGCCCGGTTGATTCAGCAGCAAGGCGATGCCCTCGGCCCGCTCCAGCAGGGCCGGCGACGCGCCGCCGCTGGAAACGATATTCTCGACCACTTCGATCAGGGTTTTGTCTTCCGGATCGGGGCCGGCGTCGCTCAAAACGCCGTCGGCCACGGTCACGGTCACGGTCGCGCTGGCCTGGACGTTATTGGTATTGCTGACGGTATAACTGAAACTGTCGGTACCGACGAAGCCCGGCGCCGGGGTATAGACCATGCCGTTCCGGCCGTTGCCGATGCTGCCGTGGGCCGGACTGCCGATGCTAACGAGTTGCGCCGCATTGAGGTCGTTCGCCAGCGGATTGATGGCCACCGGCAGATCCTTGGTCGTGGCGTAGCTGTCGTTGTTGGCCTGCGGGTCCGGTTCCGTTATCGTCAACGATGTGGAATAGCTGGGAAACTGGCCGTTAAAACTGCCGCCGGAAGCGACGACCTGGCCGCCGATCAGGATCGACATATTGCTGAATTCGCGGCCATTGATGCTGATATTCAACGGCGTAGCGTACGGCAATAGGAAATTCTCGGAAAAAGTGCCTGCAGTCGTAAAGTTACCGTAATCGCCGTAGGTCCGGGAAAAAATGGTTTGCGAGGTATTGACGTTGACGATGCTGAGAAAACCGAAAGCGGCGGCGTCGAAGGTGTGGTCGTAAATATGCACCCCGGCCCGCTGGCCGCCGGCTTCGAAACCAAGCCCGTAGAGTTGCAGGGAATAAAATTCGCTGGATACCGGAGCCGAGTCCGGCAATGCTGCCACGCCAGTCAGAGACCAGCTTAAGCCCAGCGCTGCGACTCCGACGCCAAAGCGCCGCCGAGCCAGCGCGTGCTGTTGCCGGGATAATTCGTTGATCAGGTCGAGCATACAATCCTTGGTGCTGCCAAATTCGGATTCGCCCCCGGTTAAGACTGACAGAGGGCGCCAAAATAAAATTTACCAGCCTGGAATTATAGATGCTCTCGCCGATTTATCGGGCCGCCGGACGCGGCCCGGATGCGAGCGATGTTAACAACAACCGCCAGCCGCTAGTGGATGTGCACTTCGCGGGATTTGGCCTTGTCGCTACGGCTCAGGGTGTAATCGTCCTGGTCGCCCGCCAACGGCTGGCCGTCTTTATTCAAATGCACCAAGGTGCCTTGGTCCTTGATCGCAAACAGGCGTTTTTCCGCGGATTTATTGGATACCAAAGTCAGAATCCGGCTGCTATCGTCCCAAGTGTATTTACCCTTGTCGTAATACTCGCGGGAGGACGCCTGCGCATATTGAGTAACCAGCAAGTAATTATTCTTTTGCTTTAAGGACAAGGTCATTTTAAAACCGTCGCAACCTTCCTTTTCGCAAGGCAGGTAGCCGTAAAACACGCCGCGAAAGCCGCCGGTCGGATCGGCTTCCTCCATCTCGGCATGCTTGGAGTGGTCCATGTTCTGCATTTCCCGCGCCTTCAGCGCTTTTTCCTGCAATTTCATGTCCGACTCCGCCCAGGCAGCGTGACCAAGCGGCAGTAATGCGCCGAAAACAATCATCGTCGCAGTCTTTGTTATTGTTTTAGTTAATGTTTGCATACCAGATTTTTCCGTTTTCAAGCGTGGTTAAAGACGAATTCGAATAGTGCCGCAACCAAGAATACCAGTTTATCGGCCGAGATCAATTTGACGGCTATCGCTCGATTCGGCGTTAATTTCCCAACCAATTCTGCGGTTTTAGATACTTTTCGTATAACTCGGCTTCGGCACTGCCCGGCGCGGGCTGCCAATTATATTGCCAGCGGGCCAGCGGCGGCATCGACATCAAAATCGATTCGGTACGGCCGCCGGTCTGCAATCCGAACAAGGTGCCGCGGTCGTATACCAGATTGAATTCCACGTAGCGACCGCGGCGATATAACTGAAAATCGCGCTCCCGCTCGCCGTAAGGGGTATTCCGCCGTTTTTGCACGATAGGCAAATAGGCCGGGATGTAATGATCGCCGACGCTTTGCATAAAGGCGAAGGCCTGGGCGAAATCCGGTTCGTTCAAATCGTCGAAGAACAGGCCGCCGACGCCGCGGGTTTCGTTGCGGTGTTTCAAATAGAAATATTCGTCGCACCACTTTTTATATTTGGGGTAAACCTCATCGCCGAACGGTTGGCAGGCGGCGCGGGCGGTGCGGTGCCAATGCTCGACATCTTCGCGAAACGGGTAAAACGGCGTCAGGTCAAAGCCGCCGCCAAACCACCAGATCGACGGCTCGCCGTCTTTTTTGGCGATGAAAAAGCGGACGTTGGCATGCGAGGTCGGCACGTACGGGTTGCGCGGGTGGATCACCAGCGATACGCCCATTGCTTCGAACTGCCGGTTGGCCAGCTCCGGCCGTTTCGCGGTCGCCGACGGCGGCAGGCTGTCGCCGAACACGTGGGAGAAATTGACGCCGCCCTGTTCGAATACCTGGCCGCCGGCTAACACCCGGCTGCGGCCGCCACCGCCCTCGGCCCGCTGCCAGGCGTCTTCGGTGAAGTGCGCATCCGCCTCTTCCGCCTCCAGCGCGGCGCAAATCCGGTCTTGCAAATCGAGTAAATACTGCTTTACCGCAGCTATTTCGGTGTCGTGGCTCATGCGGCAGGCTCCTGTGGTAACGAAACGAGCCGGCAAAATTAACACAAATTCGGCGCGGCGAAAGCAGGCAGACCGCTGCCGACCGCACGATTTTTCCGGCAGCCGCTAGCGGCTAGCGAGTTACGGCATATTGTACTGCTTACGAAATATCGTATCGAAATCGGCGATCATCTCAACGCCAGCAGTCGGCAAAATTCAAAATAATCCTTTTTTATCAAATATATAAAAAATCGCGCCCAATCCGGCACGGGCTTTGCGATGTAGTTAGCGACCGAAGCAATCGGCATTAACCCAACAAATTTCCGCCAAAAAGAGGACGCTATTATGAACATCAAATCCATTTTGACCGCCTGCTCATTCGCCGCCGCGATCGCCTTCGACGCCGGTGCCGCCACCGCCATCGACCACGCCGCCTATTCCCATGACAGTTACAACGGCGCCGTCAATCCCAAATGGCTGACTGCGCTGCCGGATACGCTGAGATTGAGCCAATTGTCGCTACCAGGAACTCACGATTCGATGGCTTTGTACGGCGGCGACATTCCCCAAACCCAGTCCATGGACCTGGAAACCCAATTGAATGCCGGCATCCGGGTGCTGGACATCCGTTGCTGGCATATCGCCAACAATTTCCAAATCGCCCACGGCATCGTGTTGCAAAACGCGACCTTCAGCGACGTGTTAGATACCGTCGACGCCTTTCTGGCGGCGAATCCGGGCGAAACCGTGGTGATGCGGGTCAAGGAGGAAAATACCGGCAAGAACAATACCCGCAGCTTTGAGGACACCTTCAACGCCATCGCCAGTAAATATCCCGGCCTGTTCTGGACACCGAACGGCACTAGTAATCCAACACTGGGTTCAGTCCGCGGCAAAGTGGTGATGCTGCAAAACTTCGCCGGCGTGCTACAGGGCATCTCGTATTCGTCGCTGGAAAACCAGGGCACGGTGCAGGACAACTACGAACTGAAAACCAACTGGGACTTGTACGGCAAATGGCAGCAGGTCAAAAGCCAAATCATGTCGGCATCGACCGGCGACAGCAATAAAATCTATCTGAATTACCTGAGCGGTGCGACCGGCGCCTTCCCGTATTTCGTCGCCAGCGGCCACAGTTCCCACGAGACCGGCGCGCCGCAATTGATGACCGGCCTGACCACGCTGACCAACCCGAATACCTATCCGGATTTCCCAAGGGTCAGTTGCTTGGGCAGCCTATGTTCGATCGCCTTCCTGGGAACCAACCAGCTCAGCAGTAAATTCATCGCCGATCTGCGCTTGAATTACGCCACTTTGAACGAGATGTACAAACGCTTGAATCTGAACATCCGCCTGACCAAACGGATGGGCATCATCATGGCCGACTTTCCCGGCATCAGCCTGATCAACAACGTGATTGCGATGAACAGGTAAACCGAATGCCAGTAAGTTAAGCCGTCATACCGGCAGGGATTGCCGGTATCCAGTCCACAGGGATGTGGCAGCCGGCATTCACTGCCGGGATGAAAGTTTTTCCAAACTGAACGGCATTGGTCCGAAATCTCCGCCGGACTGTCCGCCAACCCGCCGTTCAAAGCCCCGGAATCCCCACCTGTTGGATATGCACGGCGTTATCGCCCTCCTCGTAGGCCAATAACTTGCCGTCGTGCCGCCACAACTTGAACGCCAAGGCATAGGACAACACCCGGATCGGGTAATCCCGCGGCAGGGTTTGCAGATAAGGCTGCATCGTCGCGAAATCGCTGGCGCCGTATTGCTGCATGATGAAACGCAACCCGCCGTTGCGCGGGCCGATGTTATAAGCCAGCAAGCCCAGGAACAGATCATCGTTCATTTCTGCCAGGTAGTGCTTGAAAGTCGCCGCGGCGAGATAGGCGTTGTGGCGAGGGTCGGCGACCGAGGGCTCGGCCACGCCGAGTTCGCGGGCGGCTTCGCGGGTGATGGATTTGGGTACCGCGGTAATTTGAAACAAGCCCTTGCCGCCGTCGCGGCTGTCGCGCGGCATGAACGACGATTCGGTCGCGGCGATACCGTGCAGCAAATCGGCATCGACATCGAACGCCTTTGCCGCATCGGTAATCGCCGGATCGAACGCCGCCGCCCGCGCCAGCATTTTTTGCAGGCCGCCGGTGTCGTGCCGGCGATACGCGGCATAGACTTGGTGCGCCAGCGTCACCCGTTCGGCTTCCTGCTTGCCGCCGACCAGAGTCCGGAAATGGGTGAATACCGGCGTGTAACCGTCGTGCAGCACGAACCAAACCCAGCTAAGCGCCAACGCGACTGCCGTCGCGGCCGGCAAATAGCGCAAACGCTCGCTGAACCAGCGCCGCGCCTGCCACCAGACAATCAACAATAATGCCGCAGCCAACACCAGCAGCACGACGCCGCCGGCGAAGGGTAATAGATTGGAAAAAAAACCGGAGCCGGATAGCCAGTTGGCCGAAAAACCCAGTAGGAACATGGTCGCCAACACCGCGGCGACCGCCAGTGCCGCAATTTCCAGACCGAGCAGCCAACCGTTCCATTCCGCCCGAAACGGCGGTTTGCGTTTGGCTTTACGCGGCGGTTTGCCGCGGCCGGCGCGAGCCGGTGGCCGCGGCTTTGCCTGAGCTTTTTTTATCGGTACAGGCCGGGACATCGAACCATCGGAAATTCAGCGAAGGAAATAGGGGGATCGGATTTAGCTGCCGAAACCGCACCGGCTGGCATTTGCCGCGAGCGGCGGTATATTCTGCGGCTGGTATTCATACTCGGCTCAACTATAAAGCAGGCGCCAACCATGCACAACGCTTTCCGCCCGGCCTGGTGGCTGAACGGCCCCCATCTGCAAACCATTTATCCGGCCTTGCTGCGGCGGACCGCGCCACCGGCCGCGATTCGCCGCGAACGGCTGGAAACGCCGGACGGCGATTTTCTGGATATCGACTGGTGCGAAGACGAGACCAAACCGCTGGTGATTTTGCTGCACGGCCTGGCCGGCAGCAGCCGCTCGGGTTATATCGCCGGTCTACAACACAGCTTGCCAAGCCAGGGCTTTGCCAGCGTGGCCCTGAATTTTCGCGGCTGCAGCGGCGAAATGAACCGCTTGGCCCGCTGCTACCACTCCGGCGAAACCGAGGACATCGGCTTTTTGCACCGGGAACTGCGCCGGCGTTTTCCGCGCCGGCCGCTGGCGGCGATCGGCTTTTCTCTGGGCGGCAACGTATTGCTGAAGTGGCTGGGCGAGCAAGGCACCGATGCCGACCTATTCGCCGCCGCCGCAGTATCGGTACCGCTGGTGCTGAGCGAATGCGCCGACAAACTGGACCGGGGTTTTTCCAGAATCTACCGCGACTACCTGTTGCGGGAATTGAAGCAATACATGCAGATCAAGCAACGCCATCTGCTGGCTATCGGCCGCGACGACCAGGCCGAACGAATCCGCCAACTCGGCGATTTGCGGCCGATTCGCTCCTTCTGGCAATACGATGATCGGGTGGTAGCGCGGCTGCACGGTTTCGCCGACGCCGCCGACTATTACCGCCGCAGCAGCTCGCGCCAGTTTTTGCCGCTGATCCGGGTGCCGACCTTGTTGTTGCAAGCCAAGGACGATCCGTTCATGACGGAACGCGTGTTACCGAGTCCGGCGGAACTGTCGGCCGCAGTGCATTTGGAAATCAGCAACGGCGGCGGCCATGTCGGCTTCGTCGGCGGCTCGGGGTTCCGGTCCAGCTATTGGGTAGAAGAACGGGTTGGCAAATTTTTACAAAACATTCCTCCTGGATTTAATATCTAGGGGAACCTCTCCGCTCCTAAATCCGAAAAATGAAACTGATAAGGCTAGCGTTATTCCTGCTAGTGACACACACCCCCGATATTGTCTTCGCCCAACCGAACATTTCTCCCGAGCAAGTTTGCGAACAGGTGAAAGCCATCGAATTTCCGGTTCAGGACAAACCGGATATAAGCACCATTCAGGCCCTCTCCGGCTGTAATTCCGAGGATCTCTATTACGGAATAAATCAAGTCGCAGATTGGAAACATGCCCGGGCTTGCGCTTATGCGGAAATTAGCCGGGGCCCGGACGGCCCATTCGAAGGTCCGGCAATACTGATGATGATTTACGCCAACGGTAATGGTGTGAATCGAAACTACGATCTAGCCATTAAACTGGCTTGTGAAATCGGTGGCGCCACTGCTGAACTCCAAGGCCGACTCCGACACCTCCTGCAAATGAAACAACTGAACGCGGACGTGAAAGATTTGGACATTTGTGATCACGTCACCAGTGGCATGATGATGAATTTTTGTTCAATTCATCGGGAGATTATTCGTCAGCAAGAACGAGCCGCTCAACTGACTAAACTAACTAAGTCGTGGACAGAAAGCGAAAACAAGGCCTTCAGCCTGCTCACCCAATCGGCAAATGGCTTTTTCAACGCTCGCCGGGATAAGGAGGTTGACGGTAGTGGAACGGCTTACGGTGCAATGATGGTCGAGGAGGAGGCTTCGCTAAAGGACGATTTTCTCGCCGCACTACAGTCCTTCGATGCGGGCCGCACCCCGAGTTTTAACACCCAACAATGCGCGAAAGCTGATGCAAAGTTAAATACTGTTTATAAAAAGATTCTTGCTCGTAAAAACTTCTCCTGGGGTACCGTTTATCAAAACAGTATTAAGGAAACTCAGCGAGAATGGCTGAAATACCGTGATGCTTGGGTGAAGTTTGGCAGTATCAAATATCCCGATGTGACCGCCGACAGTTGGAAAACATACTGGACGCAAAAGCGGATCGAAATGCTGCAACAATTCTTAAATTGACAAATCTAAATTTACCTTTAACGACATTCAAGAACTGAAACACTCACAAATGCTGATTTATGTCGATTTCGCCCCACAACGTCCTGTTTCTTTGCACCGGCAATTACTACCGCAGCCGTTTCGCCGAGTACCTTTTTAACCACCACGCGCCGGCTTACCGCTTGCCCTGGCGCGCCGATTCGCGCGGTTTGGCGATCGAATTGCTGGAACGCGATGCCGGGCCGATTTCGCCGCATACCCTGCGCGGCCTGGCTTTGCGCCGAATCCCGGCCGAACCGGTAAGACCGCCGCTTGCGGTCGGCGAACCCGATTTGCAGCGCGCCCGCCTGATCGTGGCCTTGAAACGCAGCGAGCATCAGCCGATGTTGCTGCAACGATTTCCGGAGTGGGTCGAGCGTGTCGAGTATTGGCAAGTCGACGACATCGGCGATAGTCATCCGGATCAAGCCCTGCCGCAAATCGAAGCCGCGGTACTCGGGTTGTTGCAACGTTTGGCCGACGCCGGCCGCTAACCACCGAATCCGGAACTGCTCAGGAAACGCGCAATCTGAGCTTGAGCCGTTCTTACACTGGGCGGCAGCGTGTTACTATTTGTTTCCTTTCGTTTTCATTGTTCTGTAATGGCGCCGAATAAACCGTTGCAACTGATAGACCGCTTCGGCCGAGTGGTCAATTATCTGCGGGTCTCGATCACCGACCGCTGCGATTTCCGTTGCGTTTACTGCATGGCCGAAGACATGGAATTCCTGCCGCGCAGCCAAATTCTCAGCCTGGAGGAAATTCGCACGATCTGTCAGGCCTTTGTCGAACTCGGCGTGACAAAAATTCGGGTCACCGGCGGCGAACCCCTGGTACGCAAGGGCGCGCTCGGTCTGCTGCGCGAAATCGGCAGTATGCCCGGCTTGAACGAACTGGTACTGACCAGCAACGGCTCGCAGTTGGTCGAAATGGCCGGCGAGTTGCGCGCCGCCGGCGTCAAACGCCTGAATATCAGCCTGGATACCCTGCATCCGGACAAATTCCGGGAACTGACCCGCACCGGCAATTTACAACGGGTGTTGGACGGGCTCGCCGCCGCCCGCGCCGCCGGTTTCGAGCGCATCAAACTGAATGCGGTGATCATGAAACACCGCAACCACGACGAGGTCGTCGATCTGGTGCAGTTTGCATTGGATAACGGCCTGGACATCAGTTTCATCGAAGAAATGCCGCTCGGCGTGGTAGACCGCCACCACCGCGGCGAGAGTTTTTATCCCAGCGACGAAATCCGCCGCGACTTGAGCAGTCGTTTCAACTTACAAGCGATCGCCGACAACACCGGCGGTCCGTCGGCTTACTACCGCGTCGACGGCAGCGCCAGTCGGGTCGGTTTTATCTCGCCGCACAGCGCCAATTTCTGCGGCAGCTGCAACCGGGTCAGGCTGACAGCGGAAGGCCGCTTGCTGCTGTGTCTGGGTAACGAGCACTCGGTGGACTTGAAACGCGTGGTCAGGGAGCAGCCGGGCGATATGGCCGCGCTGAAACAAGCCATCGTCGCGGCGATGCAGATCAAACCCGAGAAGCACGAATTCAATATTCACGAACAGCCGGTGATTTTGCGGCACATGAACGCGACCGGCGGTTGAGAAACGGAGGACACCATGTCGGATAACAAAGCCTACCATATCGTTGCCGAAGCCCGGCGCTACAAAGAAGAGCGGGAAAAAGGCTACCGGGAACAGGCCTTGAAACTGTATCCGTGGATCTGCGGACGCTGCGCCAGAGAGTTCGACCATAAGAATCTACGCGAACTGACAGTACACCATATCAACCACGACCACGACCACAATCCGCCCGACGGCAGCAATTGGGAGCTGCTGTGTTTGTACTGCCACGATAACGAGCACCAGCGCTACGAAGAACAGGTGCGCTACGGCGGCAAAAGCAGCACGGACGGCAAATCGCCAACGGCGACTTTCAACCCGTTCGCCGATCTGAAAAAAATGATGAACAAAGACTGATGACGGCCAAATGCGTCTGGGCGCTGGCCAGCGCCAACGAGGAGCGCTACCACGACAGCGAGTGGGGCGAACCGCTCCACGACGACCGCGGCCTGTTCGAATTTCTGGTGCTGGAAGGCGCCCAGGCCGGCCTGAGTTGGCGCACGATCCTGGACAAACGCCCGGCCTACCGTAGCGCTTTCGATGGTTTCGACCCGCGGGCCGTCGCCGAGTACGGTCCGGCCAAACTCGAACAGTTATTAGCAAACCCCGGCATCGTCAGAAACCGCTTGAAAATCCAGTCCGCCGTCGCCAACGCCAGAGCATTTCTGGCGGTACAACAGCAGTTCGGCAGCTTCGACAGTTACATTTGGGGCTTTGTCGACGGCCGCACGCTGCAGAACCGCTGGCAAACCCATGCCGAAATACCCGCCTATTCGCTTGAATCCGAACGCATGAGCAAGGATCTGCAAAAACGCGGTTTCAAGTTCGTCGGCCGCACCATCTGCTACGCCTATATGCAGGCGGTGGGGATGGTCAACGACCACACCGTCGATTGCTTCCGCCACGCGGAATTGGCCCGGCCGTAAAGCGATGCAAGCCGCCGCTCCGGAAGCCGATTGTCTGCACCTGATCGCCGCGAGCGACGCCGCGACGATCGCCAGTTGCGCGGCCGACGGGGATGCCGAGGCCAGCTATGCGCCGGTGTTACAGCATGACGGCGTGTTTTACGTTTATGTCAGCGGCCTGGCCCGGCATACCGGCAACATGTTGCTGCGCCGGCAAGGTTCGTTACTGTTTTTAGGCGAGGCGGCCGGCAATCCGTTTGCCAGACCCAGAGCCAGCGTAAACTGCACGGTCGCCGAAATCGAGCCGGACCATCCGCATTACGTCGAATTACTTGATAGCCTAGAAGCCCGTTTCGGCAACGTCGTCGGTCTGCTGCGCACCTTGCCCGATTTCCGCTTGCTGGCCTTGACGCCGACTCGCTACCACTATGTTGCCGGCTTCGGCAAAGCCTATAACTTTAGCGCCAACCCACGCGACCCGGCCCAGTCAGGGTAAACTATTCCGGATCAGCACGCTCGACCGACCATGGAGCCCGCTTAACCGTCATGCCTGTTTTTCTTAAACCGCTACTGAGCAACAGTTTTTTCGCGTTGGCGTATTTCATCGGCGGCTTTCTGGGGCATTTGCTGGCTATTCCGCCCAGCGAAGCCAGTGCGATTTGGCCGCCGGCCGGTATCGCCCTGGCCGGCATGTTGCATTCCGGTCGAAAAATCCTGCCGGGTCTGGCAATCGGCGCTATCGCCGCCCAAACCTATGCGTTCTACGGGCTTACCGACGGCCAGTCGCCGGCGTTAGCCTATTGGGTGGGTTCCGCTGTCGCCGTTGCCGCCTGCGGCCAAGCCTGGCTCGGCGCATTTTTAATCAACCGCTGGATCGGGCCGCACAACCCGTTGCTGGAAGACCGCCACATCCTCCACTTCTATGTCTTGGCCATCGTCAGTTGCCTGCTGACACCGACGCTGGGCACCAGCTTGCTTTACTTGCTCGGATGCATCGAATTCTCCGGGATCGGCCTTAACTGGAGTACTTGGTGGGTAGGCGACTCGATCGGCACGGTGATCTTCACGCCCATCCTGCTGGCTTTCATCGGCGCCCCGCGCCACACTTGGCGCCAACGCCAACAGTTCGTGGTATATCCGCTGACGGCAACCCTGTTACTGGTTGTGGTCGCCGTAGCCTACAGCAGCAATCTGGAGAACCGCCGTATCCGCGAATTATTCGAGAGCCAGACCAATTTGCTGCACCAGAGCATTCAGCAGCATTTCGACAACGACGTATTGAACAACCAGTTGTTGAAGGCCTTGTTCGACAGCTCCGACAGCGTCGACCGCAACGAATTTCGCTTATTCGCCCACACCATATTCAGCCGCCATCCGGAACTGGAAGTTCTGGAATGGTTACCGAAAGTCGGACGCGCCCAGCGCCGCGAATTCGAAAACCGGGAAGGGATGCCAATTCTGGAACGCAATGCTCAAGGCGCCAATACCGCGGCGGCGGAGCGCGACTTTTATCTGCCGATAACTTACTGGTTCGGTAATGAACAAAACCTGGGCCTCGATGCACTGACTCAACCCGAACTGCGCGACGCCATGGAACAAGCCATCGCCTCCGGCAAAACCAGTGCCTCCGGCCCGTTGACGTTTAGTGATGGTGAATTCGGCTTTGCCGTATTTTCCCCGGTCTACGTCAAAGGCAAACCGCTGGGGTCGGTTGCGCAGAGCGAAGCACATTTGCTTGGCCTGGTGGCCAACGTCTTCCGCCTGGGCGGCGAAGTCGGTGAAATCGTCACCCGCCTCGAAGCCTACGAGTTGTCGTTGAGCATATATGACGGCGACCGGATGCTGTTTGGCGAAACCGCAGCGGAGTCTGCTGTCAGCCTGATGCAATTGCAGCGGCAATTGGAATTAAAAATAGCGGACCGTATCTGGAATATTCGTTACCGGCCGTCGGCCAAGTTCTACAGCGACCAACATTCCTGGACGGCATGGCGGTTATTGGCGGGCAGTTTTCTATTGTGCGGCCTGACCAGTTTCGGCCTGATGCTGATGACCGGCCGTACTGCCCGCATCGAAGACTTGGTGGCGCTGCGCACCCGCGACTTGCTGCGCAGCAACCAAGCCCTGAACAGCGAAATCGAACGCCGCAAGCGGCAAGAAAACGAATTGCGGATTGCCGCCGCGACGTTTCAGTCGCACGAAGCCATCATGGTGACCGACGCCAAAGGTACGGTTCTGCGCGTCAACGAAGCCTTTAGCCGCATTACCGGCTATAGCCCGGAAGACGTGATCGGCCGGCGGCCGGATCTGTTGACCAAAGTCCGCCAAACGCCGGGCTTGCTACACGGGCTGTTCCGCGCTTTGCTGCGCGACAACCAATGGCGCGGCGAGATCTGGAACCGGCGCAAAAACGGCGACGTGTTCCCGGAGCGGCTGACTGTGACCGGCGTCCGCGACGAGAGCGGCAAGCAACTGAACTATGTCGCGATTTTTTCCGACATCAGCGACCAAAAGGCCGCCGAGCGCGAGATCCACGAGCTGGCGTTTTACGATCCGCTGACCGGCTTGCCGAACCGGCGCCTGCTGTTGGACCGCTTGAAACAGGAAATTGCCGCCGCCAAGCGCCAACATTGCTACGGTGCGCTGTTTTTCCTGGATCTAGACCATTTCAAAACCCTAAACGATTCCCGCGGCCACCAGGTCGGCGACGAGCTGCTGACCCAGGTGGCTCAGCGTTTGCGCGCCATCATCCGGGAGGAGGATACCGCCTGCCGCCTCGGCGGCGACGAATTCATCGTCATGATACCGGGTCGTTACAACGAATTGGCCCGAGCCACGCACCACGCGGTGATGCTGGCCGAGAAGATTCTGCACACCATCAACCAGCCATTCACTGTACAAGGCAGCGAACACCATTTTTCCACCAGCATCGGCGTCACACTGTTCCCGGAGGCCGCCGAACAGCCGGAAGCGGTGATCCAGCAAGCCGACACGGCGATGTACCGTGCCAAGGAAGGCGGCCGCAACGGCATCAGCTTCTACCGGCCGTCGATGCAGGAAACCGCCGACCGCAGGCTGACGCTGGAAAAGGAAATTCGCGAGGCATTAAAGCAATGCCAATTCGTGTTGCATTACCAACCTCAGGTCGACGAAAGCGGCCGCGTGGTGAGCGCCGAGGCTTTGATTCGCTGGCAGCACCCGCAGCGCGGCATGATTTCTCCGGCCGAGTTCATCCCGATCGCCGAAGACACCCGCCTGATTTTGCCGCTCGGGGAATGGGTGATCCGCGAGACCTGCCGCCAGATCCGTGCCTGGGACCGCGAGAACCGGCCAATCGGCCACGTTGCCGTCAACGTCAGCTCGCGCCAATTCCGCCAGCCGGACTTCGTCGAACAAATCGAACGCATTCTGGCCGACGCCGGCCTGTCTGCCGATCGTCTGGTGATCGAATTGACTGAAGGTTCCGTGATCAGCAACATCGACGATACCGTCAGAAAAATGCGCGATTTACAGCGTTTGGGCGTCAAAACCTCGATCGACGATTTCGGCATCGGTTACTCGTCCCTGTCCTACCTGAAAACCTTACCGATCAGCCAGCTCAAAATCGACCAAAGCTTTGTCAGAGACCTACCTGAAGACCAAAACGACGCCGTTATCGTCGAGACGATTATCAACATGGCGAAAAGCCTGCGCCTGCACGTAATTGCGGAAGGCGTGGAAACCGAGGAACAAATCCTGTTTTTGCGGGAAAAAGGCTGTTTGTCCTACCAGGGCTACCACATTGGCCGGCCGGTTCCGGCCGCTCAGTTCCACAGTTGACCGCGGGTTTGGAAACGGCCGGGAGAAACGTTCTTACAATCGCCGCGGCTGCGTTAAAATCGCCAGCTCGACATTCAGCCAGGGATAATAAAGATGAACTTGAAAATCGGCCTGTTTACTGCGGCGGCACTGTTCGCTGCCATCGGCGACGCCGCCGAGAAAACCGCGATCAGAGTCGGCGCCATGGCCTCCGGCACATTGAGCTGGGAATTGGCGGCGATGCGTAACCAGGGCTTGTTGGATCAGGCCGGCTTCGCCGTGGAAAACGTCGCCGTCGCCAACCAGCAGGCCGGTAAAGTTGCGCTGCAAGCCGGCGCGGTCGATCTGATCGTCTCCGACTGGATCTGGACCTCGAGCATGCGCGGCGAAGGCATCAAGTTGAGTTTTTACCCGTTTTCCGATACCTCCGGTGCGTTGCTGGTCGCAAACGATAGCCCGATCAAAACGCTGGCCGATCTGAAAGGCAAAAAACTGGGGATCGCCGGCGGCGAGCTGGATAAAAACTGGCTGTTGCTGCAAACCTTGGGCCGGCAGCAGCAATTGGACCTGAATGCCGGCGTCGAAAAAATCTACGGCGCACCGCCCTTGCTCAGCCAGCAATTGCTGGATAAGCGCGTCGATGCGCTATTGACCTACTGGCAATTCGCCGTTCGCCTGGAAGCCAGGGGTTACCGCACCTTGCTCAGCGGCGAAGACATCGTCCGCCAATTAGGCATCGTGGAGACCGTGCCCAGCATCGGCTATGTTTTCAAACAGGAGTGGGCCGATCAGCATAAAGCCGCACTGAAGCAATTCTTCGAATTGAGCAGACAAGCCCGCGACAGCTTGTGCAGCAACGATGCGGAATGGACGAAAATCCTGCCGCTGACCGAAGCCGGCAACCCCACCGAGCAAGAAAAACTCCGCGCCGGTTACTGCAAAGGCCGTATCGAGCAATGGGCGCCAGCCCAACAAACCGCCGCCGAAAAGATTTACCGGATGCTGCATCAGGTCGATAGCAAACTGACCGGCGCTTCCGACCGGATACAGCCCGGCACGTTCTGGTCTGGCGATTGATGGTCTTCGGTATCACCGGACAGCGTAACGGCGTCGTTACGCTGTTATCGCTATTACTGTTGTTAGGCATCTGGCAAGCGGCGGCGATGTCGCTCAACGATCCCAGTCTGCCGCTGCCGGCAAAGGTGGCCGGAGTGTTCTGGCGCGCAACCGCTTCCGGCGAACTACCGCACCACCTGGGTGCCACGCTGTATCGGTTGGCCGTCAGTTTTTCGATTGCGATGCTGCTCGGTTGCGCGATCGGCCTGTTGTTAGGCAAAAACAAAAGCCTGGACGCGTTCTTCGACAATTGGCTGGTGATTTTTCTGAACATCCCGGCCCTGGTCACGATCATCCTGTGTTACATCTGGTTCGGCCTGGACGAATCGGCGGCAATTCTGGCGGTCGTGGTCAACAAATTGCCCAACGTGGTGGTCACGATCCGCGAGGGCGCGCGGGCGCTGGACAAGGATTTGCTGGAAATGGCGCAGAGTTATCGTTTCGACCGCAAAAAAACGCTACTGCACGTGATTTGGCCGCAACTGCACCCGTTCGTGATGGCCGCCACCCGCTCCGGACTGGCCCTGATTTGGAAGATCATTTTGCTGGTGGAATTGCTGGGCCGTAGCGACGGCATGGGTTACCAATTGCATTTGTTTTTCCAATTGTTCGACGTTGCCAGCCTATTGGCTTATACCTTTGCTTTCGTCGCGGTGATCCAGGCCATCGAATGGCTGGTGTTGCGCCCCATGGACCGGGCGGCGTTAAGGTGGCGGCGATGAACGCAATCAGTATCAGCATTCAAGACAAAACCTACCGCGACGGCCATGGCGGAAGTCAGCACAGGACGATCGCCGACTTGCAGTTCGAGGTCGACCCCAACGAATTCGTCTGTTTGCTGGGCCCGTCGGGCTGCGGCAAGACCACACTGCTGAACATGGTGGCCGGCCTGGACAGTCACTACCAAGGCCAAATTCGGATTGGCGGCCAAGCCGCCGTCGCTAAAATCGGTTACGTATTCCAGAGTCCGCGGCTGCTGCCGTGGCGGACCGTTCGCCAGAACATCGAATTAGTCTTCGCCGGCCCGCCGCCGGCCGCACTGATCGACGAACTACTGGCCGGCATGCAGCTTGATGCGGTGCAACACAGTTATCCCGAGCGCTTGTCGCTGGGCATGCAGCGCCGGGTGGCAATTATCCGCGCCTTTGCCGTGAATCCCGATATCCTGCTGATGGACGAGCCCTTCGTGTCGCTGGACGCGCCCAGTGCCCGGCAGGTGCGGACGCTGCTGTATGCGCTGTGGCAACAACGGCCGCATACGGTCTTGTTCGTCAGCCACGATTTGCGCGAGGCAATCGCGCTGGCCGACCGCCTGATCTTCTTGTCGCCGCCGCCGATGCGTATCGTCAGCGATATTACCGTCGATATACCGCGCGACGGCCGCCACGACGAAGCCCAAATCGAAGCCTTCCGCGAATATTTGTTGAGTCAGCATCCGGCTATCAACGGACTGTTGTAACGTGAAAATCGTCGTCGCGGCCTGCCAGGTCGAAGAAATCATCAAGAAATCCCGTTTCATCGGCATCATCAGCCCCTGCCGTTCCGAAGCCGAGGCGCTGGGGTTTTTAAACGACCTGCACCGACGGTATCCGGATGCCAGCCATATCGTTTACGCCTACCGGATTCAGTCGGCCGACGGTCTGGTCTGCCGCTTTCACGATGCCGGCGAACCCAGCGGCACCGCCGGCAAACCGATATTTCAACATTTGGAAGGGAAGCAACTGATCAATCTGCTGGTCGCCGTCGTGCGTTATTTCGGCGGCGTCAAACTCGGTGCCGGCGGCTTGACCCGGGCTTACGGCAATGTCGCCAAAGCGGTGATCGAAGCGGCGGACATTATCGATTACGTCGAATTTGCCGAAGTCAGCCTGACCTTGGACTACAACCAATTGCAGCCGCTGGAATACCAGTTAAAAAAATTGGACGGCTGCATTCTGGCGCAGGATTTCAGCGACAACGTGCGCCTGACGGTAAAACTGCCCAAGCACCATCTGGCTTCTCTCAACGCCTTTCTGGCATAAAGCCGGCTTATAGCAGCCCAATGTGACAGCTTTATTGCAGAATTGTTTCCCAATCAGAAACAAGATGTACACAATAGCCGGTATTGTAAATAAAAGGACTAGCTCATATAGTAGAACCGTCTTCATTGAATTGACTGTCATCAGTCAGGGAGAAAACATGAGCAAATCTAACAATCTTTACCGAGACATACTCACTGGTCTGTTTTTTACCTCCGGCGTGTTTGGCTTCATGTCGGGTGAGTTCATTATCTCCACCATGCTGTTCGGAGCCGCCACTATTTCCAGCAATCTGGACTTTAACGGCTCGTTCCGCGCTTAACCTGTTTGTTGTACCTCCTCACGCGATCAAGCAGTAGCTCTGTTTAGCTTAGCCCGCTCACCTGTCCCCAGGTGACGCGGGCATTTTTTTTAAAAGCCCCGGCTTTCTTTGATCGTTTCGTAAGCTTTCCTGATCTGCTGGGTTTTCTGTTTGGCCAACGCCATCATCTCTTCCGGCAAACCTTTCGCCACCAATTTATCCGGATGATGCTGACTCATCAGCCGGCGGTACGCTTTTTTGATTTCTGCCTCGCTGGCCGCCGACGATACCCCCAGCGCGGCATAAGCATCCGTCAATTGCGGCGCGGCCGGCTCCGCGGCGGAAGACCTGCCGCTCTGCTGGCGAAAACGCTGTTGCGCGGCAACCTGGCCTTTGATCAGCCGATATTCGAATTCCGACAAGCCGAGCTGCCGGCAAATATCCGCCAGCAAGGCTTCCTCGCTGGCATCGAACACGCCGTCGGCAAACGCCGCCTGCAATTGGATTTCGACGAACATCCGCAACAAATGGGTACGTCGGTGGCACTCGTTGCGAAATTGCTGCAGCACCTCCGCCAACGGAAAGCCGGCTTGCTTACCCTGGCGAAATAAGTGGATCGCCGCGTCGCGCAATTCCGGCGTCAGCTCCATATTGTCCATGACCCGGTTGGCCAAGCCGATTTCCTCGCTCGACACTCGGCCGTCGACCTTCGCCACATGCCCCATCACGGCAAAGGTCGCGGTAAAAAACGCGGTCTGTACCCGATGCTGCTCACCCGGATGCAAGATCTGATCCGCCATGCCTTGCATCCCGGCATCGAACTGGTGTCCGACCGCGGCACCGAAAATGGCGCCCAGCGGCCCGCCCATCAAGAAGCCGAAAGCGCCGCCAACCAATTTACCCAACCAACTCATGCGTTAACTATCCCTCTTTCGATTAATGATAAAATTTCGACCAATATCCACTGACTATCCGCCCCCGATATGAACGTCCCCGCCGCACTATACGAATCCTCTCTGCCGCATCTGAAACTGCTCGGCCGCGGCAAAGTCCGCGACATGTACGAGATCGACGACAGCCATCTGCTGATCGTCACCACCGACCGGATGTCGGCGTTCGACGTGATCATGCCCGATCCGATTCCGGGCAAAGGCCGGGTATTGACCAGCGTCTCCAACTTCTGGTTCGAAAAAATGCGCGACATCATTCCGAACCACTTAAGCGACGATTTAACGCTGGCCGACGTGATTCCCGATCCGGAGCTCAGAGCCCAGGTGGAAGGCCGTGCCATCATCGTAAAACGCCTGAAACCGTTGCCGGTGGAAGCCATCGTCCGCGGTTACCTGATCGGTTCCGGCTGGAAGGACTACCAGCGTTGCGGCGCGATCTGCGGCATCGAACTGCCGGCAGGCCTGCAACAGGCGCAGCAACTGCCGCAACCGATCTATACGCCGTCCAGCAAAGCCGAAGTCGGCGTGCACGACGAGAACATCAGCTTTGCCGACACCGTGGCGTTGATGGGCGAGGAAATCGCCGGCAAAGTTCGCGACGCCAGCTTGCAACTGTATACCACCGCTGCCGAATACGCCCGCCAGCGCGGCATCATTATCGCCGATACCAAGTTCGAATTCGGCCTGGACGCCGCCGGCACCCTGTTCCTGATCGACGAAGCGCTGACGCCGGACTCGTCGCGCTTCTGGCCGGTCGAACAATACCAAGTCGGCATCAGCCCGCCCAGCTTCGACAAGCAGTATTTGCGCGACTACCTGGAAACCTTGGATTGGAACAAAACCGCTCCCGGCCCGAAATTGCCGGAAGAAGTCAGCCGAAAGTGCGCCGAGAAATACCGCGAGGCGGAATTGAAACTTTTGGGCTGAGCGCTGCCGAATTCAGCCGCATTCGCCTTTATCGGGTTGACGCCGACACCGTTCAGCCCAGATCCGCATCCCGTTCGCCAGTACTGATCCGGCCGCCCGCCGCCGCCGCGACGATGTAGACCTTGCCGTCGCCGTGGTGGCCGCTACGAGCCACCTGCATGATGGTCTGAAAAATGGTCTCCACCAGATGCTCCGGGGCGAAGATCTCGATCCGCTTTTTGGCGAGAAACGGTTTGTAGTCCTGCACGTGCTCGGTGCGTTCGCGGCCGAAACCTTCGCAATCCATCACCGTCATCCCCGGAAAATCCGGAATTTCCATCAAGGCCATCGTCAGTTGGTTGAGTTTATACGGCTGAATATAAGCGCGGATTTCTTTCATGACCATCCTTTAAAGCTCGTCGGCTTCGGCAAAGTAACGATATAGCGCCGGCAGCAGGGTCAAGGTTAGCAAGGTCGCGCTAATCAGGCCGCCGATAATGACCACGGCAAACGGTTTGGCGGTCTCGGAGCCGACGCTGGTGGACAATGCCGCCGGGAACAAACCCAGCATCGCCATCAACGCCGTCATCACCACCGGCCTGAGCCGGCTGACCGAGCCATTGACGATCGCGTCGTGCAAGGATTGGCCCTCGCGGCGCAGTTTGTTCAACTGCGACACCAGAATCACGCCGTTCTGCACCGCAATCCCGAACAAGGCGATGAATCCTACCGCGGCGGAAACGCTGAGATTGATGCCGGTTGCCAGCAGGATCAATAAACCGCCGATCAACGCAAACGGCACGTTCATCACGATTAAAAGCGCATTTTTAACCGACATGAAGGTCCAGAACAACAATACGAAGATCAAACCCAGACTGATCGGCACGATAACCGCTAAACGCTTCATCGCTCGCTGTTGGTTTTCGAACTGGCCGCTCCAGACGATGCGGTAACCGGGCGGCAACGCCACTTGCGCCGCCACCTTGGCTTGGGCTTCGGCGACGAAACTGCCCTGGTCGCGGTCGATCAAATTGCATTTGATCGCGATCCGGCGCATGTTTTCTTCGCGGCTGATGCGGGATGCGCCTTGGTTGACCTTGATCGTCGCCAATTCTGACAATGGTATCAATTGCCCTGCCGGGGTTTGCACGGTCAGACTTTCCAGGCCGGATATCGAATCGCGGGCGTTTTCGGCATAACGCAGCGCGATATCGAAGCGGCGTTCGCCTTCCAGAAACTGGGATGCCGCTTTGCCGCCCATGCCGATTTCCAATACCTGTTCCACATCGGCCACATTGATGCCGTAGCGGGATATCTTAGCCCGATCGATGTCGACGATGACTTGGGCCAGACCGGCTTGCTGTTCGGCGGCGACGTCGCTGGCGCCGCGAATACCGGCCAGAATATGGGTAATCTGGTCTGCTTTATCCTGCAAGGTTTGCAGATCGCTACCGAATATTTTGATTGCGATCTCGCCTTTAACCCCGGATATGGCTTCTTCAACGTTATCCTGAATCACTTGGGAAAAGTTAGTCTGAATCCCCGGAAAAATCGATAGCGCCTTGTCCATGGCCTGCACCAGCTCGTCTTTTTTGGCGTAACGCCAGGTTTCCTTCGGCTTCAAGTCTATCAACACCTCCAGGTTGTTGAAGCCTTTGGGGTCGGTGCCGTCTTCGGGGCGGCCCAATTGGGTCAGGATGGTTTTGGCCTCGGCGAAGGTTTCCAACCGGTCGCGGACCTTGCGCTCGATATCTTTGGCGGTGGTCAACGATACCGGCGTCGGCAGCGTGATGGTCAGCCAGATATTGCCCTCGTCCAGTTTGGGCATGAATTCGGTGCCGATAAAGCGTACCGACAGGACGCTCAATGCCAAGGCGCCGACTGCCGCGAAAAACACCAATCGAGCATGTTTCAACACCCATTCCAAAATGTGGCGGTAATGGTGCTCCATCGCATGTACCAGCGGATTATGGCGTTCTGCCAGCTTGGGCCCGAGTAAATAGGTCAGCATCGACGGGATAAAGGTCAGGCTGAACAGCATCGAAGCCACCAAAGCAAAGCTCAGCGTGTAAGCCATCGGCGAGAAAATCTTGGCCTCGACCCGCTGAAAGGTAAAAATCGGCAGAAAGGCGATGATGATGATGATTTTGGAGAACAAAATCGGCCGCCCCATTTCGGTCGCGGTATTCAACAAGGATTGCCGCAAAACGCGGACGTCGGCGTTACGCTGCATATCCAACGTTACCTGCACCATGACCGCCTCCACCAGCACTACGGTGCTGTCGACGATGATGCCGAAATCGATCGCGCCGAGTGAAATCAGATTGGCGGAAATGCCGCCCAAATCGACCAAAATGAAGGCAAACAGCAACGACAACGGGATGATCAGCGTGACCAAAAACGCGGCCATGAAGCGTTGCAAAAACACCAGCAGAATGATCAGAATCAATACCGCGCCTTCCACCATATTGTGTTCTACGGTATGCACGGTGTGTCCGACCAATTCGGTACGGTCGTAAATCGGCGTGATTTTTACGCCCGGCGGCAATCCGAACGCATTCAATTCTTCGATTTTCTGCTTGACGCCGTCGAGTACGCCGACCGCGTCGCGGCCTTTGATCAGCAGCACGATGCCTTCGACGATATCGTCGCGCTGGTTTAGCGAGACGATTCCGGTCCGTGGTTGCGGGCCGACGCGAATGTCGGCGACGTCTTTGACCCGGATTGGCACGCCGTCGTTACTGGCGACGACGATTTCGCCGATCTCATCGGCCGATTTCAGTAAACCGATGCCTCTGACTACCAAGGCCTCATCGCCGTCCTCGATATAGCCGCCGCCGGTGTTGGTATTGTTCGCCGCAATGGCGCTATAAACCTGATTCAGATCCAGCCGGTAGTTTTTCAGACTATCCGGCCGGACTACAACTTTGTACTCCTTGACGCCGCCACCGTAAGACACCACGTCCGCCACCCCTTGCACCGTACGCAGGCGCGGCTCGATTACCCAATCCTGCAAGGCCCGTTGCTCGGTCAACGGCAGGTGTTTGGCGTCGATTACGTAACGGTAAATCTCGCCGACGCCGGTCGACAGCGGCCCGATTTGGGGTTTGACGTCGTCGGGTAGGTCGGCGCCGCGCAAACGTTCCAGGACTTGCTGACGGGAGAAATAATCTTCGGCGCTATCATCGAAGGTCAGCGTCACCACCGACAAACCGAAAATCGATACCGAGCGCATATTGATCAGATGCGGCAAGCCGTTCATCTCCCGTTCGATCGGCAACGAAATAACCTTTTCCACTTCCTCCGGCGCTTGGCCGGGAAATTGCGTCACCACCTGCACGAACACGTTTTGCACATCCGGAAACGCCTGCACCGGCAGATTCTCGAAGGCAACGATGCCGGAAACGGCGATAGCTAAGGTGGCGCCGATCACCATCAGGCGCTGTTGTAAACAAAAAGCGATAACGCGGGCAATCATCTCGGCGATCCTGGGCTAAGGGTTGGCATCGTTGACGTCTTCCTCGGCGCGCAACACCAAGGCCCCCTCGGTCACCAACTGCTCTCCGGCTTGCAAGCCCTCGGTAACTACCGCGCGGTCCTTCAACCGCAAACCCATTTTTACCGGCCGCTGCCGATAATGGTTTTCGTCGACGGCGACAAACACGTAGTCGGAGTCGTCTTCGGTGAATACCGCGGTTAAAGGCACGACGATGGCTTGGGCATCTGGCGGGCTCTCGACATCGATGGTCGCGTACATGCCGGGCAGCAAGCGGCCGTCCGGATTCGGTAACGCGCAGCGCACTTGTACGCTACGGGTGGTCTCGTTCAGAACTTGGCCAACGTACTCCACCGTTGCCGGAAAGGATTCGCCCGGATAAGCCGGTACCGAGATTTTCAGTTGCTGATCGGGTTTGATCTTGGCCAGATTGACTTCGAACACGTCCATGACCACGGTCAGCCGTTGAATATCGGAAATGACGAACAGCGGCTTGTCCAAACCCGGACCGACCTCCTGCCCTGGATTGACGTTTCGTTCCACCACCACGCCGTTAATTGGGGAGCGCAACGCAAAGCGGGCATTGTTTTGGCCCGACGCCAGTTGCAGATTTTTCAAGCGGTTTTGCGCGCGCTGCACTTCGCTGCGGGCCTGGCTCAGATCGTCCTCGGCCTGTTCCAGCTCTTTGCGCGAGACAACCTTGCCTTGATATAGCTCTTGTTGGCGCCGGAATGCTCGATCGGCCAAGGTCAGCTGCGCTTGCGCCTTGGTGTAGTCGGCCTGGGCGTCGGCAACCTCCGGGCTATGCAACTCAAGTAACGTGGTTCCGGCTTGCACTTGACTGCCCAGCGGCAACGGATTGGTCAGCACTCGGCCGGTTACCGGAGAACTGATTCGGGAGGTCGCACTGTCGTTATAGGCGATTTTGCCGGCCAGCGGTTCGAGCAACGGCGGCCGGGTCAAGGTCAATGCTCTGGTTTTGACGTAGGCTTTTTTCGGCGAATCGGGGGTCAGGTAAACTTCGCCGGGTAGCGCATGCACAACCGGCTGGGGCTGATTTTTATCGGCGGAGTCGGAACAGGCATTCAGCACTAACAATACCAGCAACCCAAACAGAGTGGGGCAACGGCGTAAACCGAAAATCACTTGCTTATTCATGAAGTAGGGTATGTGCATATGAAGTTACCGGCATTTACCGCGAGCCAACGCTTGCGGCAGCATTCTCAACACTGGGTTCTACGCCCAACGCTTTGCTTAAATCGAAGTAGGCATTCGTGCGATTGATCATGGCCGCGTAGTAGTCGCGCATCACGCTTTTATAGCTGCGTTGTGCTTCGATAAAATCCAGCACGCCGGTCGCGCCTTTTCTGAAAGCCAGTTCCGCACTGTCGCGTACGCTACGAGCATCGTCTAACAGACCGCCATCGAAGCGTTGCACGATCTTGTCGGCGCTGTTCCAGACTGCCAACGCGCTGACCACGTCGTTGCGGATACCGAGCTCGGTTTGTTCGACCGCCAATTGCGACTGGTTCAGACTGACTGTCGCCTTGTCCGCTTCGCCCTGATACTGGTAAAACAAGGGCAGTGGCACGCTGAAACCGACGAAAGCCGAATTTAATGCGTTGTTACTCGGGTCGCGGGCGTAGCCGGCGTTGACCGTGACATCCGGGTATTTCAAGCGCCGCGCCAGCTCCAGTTCCTTTTTGGCCTGTTCGGCGCGCTGTTTGTCGGCTTGCAGGTCGGGACGCTGTTGCAAGGCCCGGTCGATCAATTCGTTCTGGTCGCGGGTTTGGCCGATATCGGCCAATGCCGGCCAGGCGTCCTTCGCTTCGATACGCAAACTCTGTTCGGGCCAGCGCAGCAGCACTGCCAGCGCCGCTTGCGCCTGCTCCACAACGGCTTGGGCACTATCCAGATCGGACTGGGCGCGCAAACTTTCCATTTTCACCCGCAAATAATCGGCCTCGGCTATATCGCCGCTTTTCAGGCGCAAATCGTTGGCCTGACCTATCTGTTGGTAATGGTCGGCAATTTCCTGCGCCAGCCACCGGTTCTTTTGCGCTTGCAATAAATCGAAATACGCATCGCGCACCATATTGCTGAAGATGCGCACGGCATCGCGCAAATCGCTCTCGGCCGCCTGTGCCGCAAAACCGCTACTTTGCATCCGCAGCCCGCGTTTACCGGCAACTTCGATTAATTGGCTGAAGGAGAAATATTCGGCCGGTCCGCACGATACGCTGGGGCTATGGTTGCAGCCGGTGGCAGTGACCCCCATGTTGGGATTGTTGCTGATTTCGGAGACTTGGACGCCGAATACCGGATTCGGAATCGCCCCGGCCACCACTTGTTCGGCGCGCGCCTGATCGATGTTGTATTGCGCGGCAATCAGGTCCAAATTGCGCTGGTAAAACAGGGCGACGACTTCATCGACCGACAGTTGCGCTTCTTGAGCATTCGCCGAACCGTACCCAAGCCAGATCGAGCAGGCGAACGCAAACAAACGGAGGTAGACGTTTTTCATTCGTAATGAGCAGCTTCGATTAAGTGGCGTTAACCCTGAAAGAGCAACGTTCGGGCCAAAAAATTTGATCTGCCACTACTGGTCTCGGAATGCGCGCAAATCCGAACGATTGCAACAAACTAATACCGATGCACACTCAATATACGCCTGACGCTGCGCCCGTCCCTGAATGGCTAGCAGGACATTTTGCTGGAGTCCGGTTCAAATCAACCGAATCAGACCGGTTGAAATAACACGCAAACTTTCTCGCCAACAGTTACGCCCAAAAAAAAGCCGGCGCTAAGCCGGCTTCTCGCTGTATTTGATGGGTGCGTGGTTAACTTAACCGGCCGCGACAGCGGCAAGATGTTGATCGTAGTAAGCGCTACTGATTCTGTAGCCGCGCGATTTTAATTCTTTCGCCAACCCCGGGCTCATCTTTTCCGGGCTTATATGCGAAATGACTTTACCGAATTTTTTGATGTTATAGCGCATAGCAATCATCTCCAACCTCCAGTGATATCGACCTAAACCGAACGTTTTCGAACGCCGTTACGACAGGCTACCACGCGCAAAATTCCCTGCTTCCACCAATTAGCAAATTTTTACCGGCAATACTTCGGCATTAGCTCCTTGAGCCCAGTCTTCCGCAACCCACGAACGATTTGACAACAGGCATAAAAAAGCCGCTGTTTAAAGCGGCTTTCGATACCCCGGTTGAACCTATTCGCTATGAGTTATTGCTCCGTTTCGGCCGGCTCCGCAGGCATAATGTCTTCAGCACTAACATCCTCGGCGGCTTCAGGCTTTACCGAATCGCATTTGCCCTCGAGCAGATCGTAAGATCCAGCCCAGCAGCGGGCGGCGACGTAGTACTTGGCATAATCGATAAAGGCGACGCCGGAACAATCTTCGTATTTTATTGCGGGAGCCGCGCTGGCATCCTTATCGTCGAAAGTTCGCAAAACCTTGCAATAGCTGACTTCCCTGGCTTGAACCACGCTGCTAATCAGACCGAGCAGCAGGACTCCACAAATTTTGTTGACCGAACTCATTTTTAGCATCCCCGAAAATTGAAACGTTGCGCATGTTCAAACAGAGTGACGAATTTCGGCAAATTCGTCAACCGGAAACGGCACGATTCGATGCCAGCCAAATAATCGGTCAATGCGTTTCTGCGCTATGCCAGGCTTCAGCCATCAAATCTATAAATTCTTTGCCGACCACGCGTATCAATTGCAACGCCGCAATAACGACCAAACCACCGATTACCAAACCGGACAACATGACGACGACCATCTTCATATCCACCCCCGAAACTAACCGCAAAAATAAACTAGGGAGGGCGAGTATTCACACAAAACCGGCAAAAAGCAACTAGATTAAAGTTCAGTTAAAGCATTGATTATTCAGGACTTAAACATGTCAATCGCTTACATCTCAATGTTAATGTAAATTCGCAGATCAAGCGCACCGTCTCAGCCCCGAGCTACGACTCAGACACAAATCTGTGAACCGACTCACGAAACCAGCTATCGCTTGATTTATTGAAGCAATCCGCGCCGTCAAATACCGGTAATGACGTTATGCACTCCGGCCCGGATTTCTCAATCGTTCGCGGCGGGCCTTGAAGAAGTCGCCGAGCAAGTCGGCGCAAACGGTTTGCAATACCCCGCCGGTCCATTCCACCTTGTGATTTAAAAATTCCGTATCACTGAGTTGCAGCGCATGGCAGACCGCCCCGCGCTTCGGATCATAAGCGCCGAACACCAGGCGTTTGACGCGAGCGTGGGCGATGGCGCCCATGCACATCACGCAGGGTTCCAACGTTACATACAGCGTGGTATCGATCAGACGGTAGTTATCGAGGACTTGGCCGGCTTTGCGCAACGCGACGATCTCCGCGTGAGCGGTCGGGTCGTTGGTTTGGATCGGTTGGTTCCAGCCTTCGGCGATACAACGGTTACCGAGCACCAGCACCGCGCCTACCGGGACCTCGCCTTGGTCTTCGGCGCGCTGCGCCAGCCGGATGGCATGGCGCATCCATTCGTCATCGTTCATTTCAGACCGTGGCTTTGTTCAGGCGGTCGTTAACGGCGGCCCAGGCTTCGTGATCGGGCGGTTGCTCGATCAGAATCGTATCAAGTTGCAGATTGTCCAGAGCCCGAAGCGAGCTGTAGAGGGCCGGTTCGTATAGTTCGGCATCGGCCGGCAGCCGGAGAATATGCAGACAGGGAATTTCAGCAATCTCGGCGCTGAATGCCAGAATGCCGATGTGTTGGCCTTTGGCGCAGAGGTCGTCGGCCATCGCAATCAAGGTATCGGCCGGACAGAGCAAGGCCATTGTGTTTGGCGCATAGTGCACGGCCATCATGCCCGGCGCCCGAATCTTGGTTTGCGAAGAGAGCCGAATATCGGCATGCAATACGGCTTTGAGTTGGCTGCGGGTAATGCGGCCGGGGCGGAGGATGGTCGGGACCTGGTCGCTGAGGTCGATGATCGTCGATTCCACCCCCACCGCGCAGGGGCCGCCGTCCAGAATACAAGCCACACTGGCGTCCAACTCTTCGGCCACGTGCTGGGCTTCGGTCGGACTGATGCGGCCGAAACGGTTGGCCGATGGCGCGGCGACGCCGCCGCCAAACGCCTGCAGCAAGCGCAACGCCACCGGATTGGCCGGCACCCGCAACCCCACCGTATCCTGGCCGCCGGTCACCGCCAGCGGCACCGACTCGCGTTTTTTTAAAATCATCGTCAGCGGACCCGGCCAGAATTGTTCCGCCAGCCGCCAGGCAGCCTCCGGTACCTGGTCGGCCCAATCAGCCATTCGCTCGGCACCGGCAATATGCACGATCAAAGGATGGTCCGCCGGCCGGCCCTTGGCCGCAAAAATTTTCGCCACCGCCTCCGGATTGGACGCGTCAGCGCCCAGGCCGTAAACAGTTTCAGTCGGAAACGCGACTAGCTGACCATGGCGCAGTAAGTCGGCGGCGTGCTGGATGGATGCTTCGGTGACGGGGGTTGGTTTCACGGTAGAGCCGGACGAAAGGTCGAATACAAAAACAGCGGACTGGCCAATCGCTTCTTGGCCGGCGCGCTGCACACCTTGGCGGTAAAGTTTAGGCGATTAAGCAAAGCGCGTTATTTTACCTTTCGTCTTGCCGCTTTTCTCTCAATTTATTTCCACCAATACCTCGTTGGGGTTAACCGCGTCACCTTTAGCCACATAAATGGCTTTGACGCTGCCGGCAATCGGCGCGGTGATCTCGGTTTCCATCTTCATGGCTTCGGTGACCAATAAGGCCTGGCCGGCGTTGACTTTCTGGCCTTCCTTGACCAATACGTCGATGATGTTGCAAGGCATGCTGGTCACGACATCGCCCGGCTCGCTGGGCCGACGGCGCTTGCTGGCGATCGCGCTTTGCACCGCGCCTTGAGCGCCGCCGTCCAGCACGATTTCGTCCAGGGTTTCGATGACGATCTCTTCCGGCATGCCGTCCACGGTGAAATAAAAATGCCGCAAGCTCTGGTTCTTCGGGCCGGCGCCGGTGACTTTGACGTGATATTGCTCGCCGTGCAACGCGACATTAAATTCGGTCGGGGCTTTTTTAACTTCGCCCGGCTTAGCCGCTTCTTCCAGTTCCAGCGGTTCCGGCACCAGATTGTCGGTGGAACGCAATTCCAGAAACTGTTTGCCGATTTCCGGAAACATCGCGTAACTCAGCACGTCTTCATCGTTCAAAGCCAGATGAGCAATTTCGTTGCGCAGATGCTCGAATTCCGGTTTCAATAAATCCGCCGGCCGGCATTCGATGATTTCCTCTTTACCCACCGCCTTCGCCAGCAATTGCGGATTGACCGGCGCCGGTGCCTTGCCGTAGCCGCCGTGCAGATAACGTTTGACCTCGTTGCTGATGGTCTCGTAGCGCTTGCCGATCAACACGTTCAGCACCGCCTGGGTGCCGACGATTTGCGAGGTCGGCGTCACCAGCGGCGGATAGCCCAAGTCTTTGCGCACTTCCGGGATTTCTTTATACACCTCGTCGATCCGGTCCAGTGCGTTGCGTTCTTTCAATTGGTTGGCCAGGTTGGAGATCATGCCGCCCGGGACTTGGAAGATGTGGACGCGGGTGTCGATGCCGGTAAATTCGCTTTCGAAGCGGCGGTATTTTTTGCGGACTTCGGCGAAATAGTCGTTCACCGCTTGCAGCTTATCCAAATCCAGCCCAGTGTCGAAATCGGTGCCGCGTAGCGCGGTGACCAACGACTCTGTGGGCGGATGGCTGGTGCCGCCGGCCCAGGAGGATAAGGCCGTATCGACATGTTCGCAGCCGGCTTCGATGGCCTTGAGCTGACACATTTCCGCCAAGCCGGCGGTAGCATGGCAATGCAGGTGCAGCGGCAAATCGACGGCATCTTTCAAGGCTTTGATCAATTCGCCGGCAATATAGGGGGTCAGTAAACCGGCCATGTCTTTGATGGCAATCGAATCGCAGCCCAAATTGACCAAGCCTTTACCCAGTTTGATAAAGCTGGCGATGTCGTGCACCGGGCTGGTGGTATAGCAGATGGTGCCCTGGGCGTGCTTGCCGGCGGCTTTGGTGGCTTCGATCGCCGTTTCCAGGTTGCGGATGTCATTCAGCGCGTCGAAGATTCGAAACACGTCCATGCCATTGCGGGCGGCAGTCTCGACGAATTTACGCACCACGTCGTCGGAATAATGCCGATAGCCCAGCAGGTTTTGGCCGCGCAACAGCATTTGCAGGCGGGTATTGGGTAAAGCGGCTTTCAGTTTGCTCAGTCTTTCCCATGGGTCTTCCTTTAAGAAACGCAGACAGGCGTCGAAAGTCGCGCCCCCCCAGCATTCCAAAGACCAATAGCCGATATCGTCCAGCATGGCGCAGGCCGGTAGCATATCTTCGGTGCGCATCCGCGTGGCGATCAGGGATTGGTGGGCGTCGCGGAGGATAACGTCGGTTACATAAACTTTGCTCATCTTGGTGTCCTTGGCTTACAGGCCGGTATGGGAAGCGACAACCGCCGCCAGCACGCTCGCCAGAATTTCCGGTCGCGGCTTGTTGGAATAGTTGATTAGGTCAGGATTGGCTTCGACAAAGCCGGTGTTGAATCGACCGCGACGAAAATCCGGGTGACCGAGAATTTTTAGATAATAGGGAATGGTGGTTTTGATGCCGAACAAGCCCATGTCTTTCAAGGCGCGCTCACCACGATTGATCGCATCTTCCCAAGTCATCGAGCTGACGATGACCTTGGCCAGCATCGAATCGTAAAACGGCGGCACTTCATAGCCGGTATAGATGGCGGTGTCGGTGCGCACACCGGGCCCGCCGGGGGCATAGTAGCGGGTAATGTGGCCGAAGCTGGGCAGGAAATTATTTTTCGGGTCTTCGGCGTTGACCCGAAATTGAATGGCATAGCCGCGGCGCACGATTTCTTCCTGCTTGAAGCGCAGCGGTAAACCGGCAGCAACCCGAATTTGCTCTTCAACGATATCGACGCCGGTGATGGTCTCGGTGATGGTGTGCTCGACTTGTACCCTGGTGTTCATTTCCATGAAATAGAAGCGACCGTTGGCATCGAGCAGAAACTCCACGGTGCCGGCGTTGGTATAGCCGACTGCTTTGGCTGCCATCACCGCCAAGCCGCCCAGGTACTGGCGTTGCGCTTCATCCAATTGTGGCGACGGCGCAATTTCGATCAATTTTTGGTTGCGGCGCTGCACCGAGCAATCGCGCTCGTAAAGATGGATGGTGTTGCCGAAGTGGTCGGCCAACACTTGCACTTCGATGTGAATCGGGTTGACCACGCACTTTTCCAGAAACACGTCGGCGCTGCCAAAGGCTTTGGTCGCTTCGGAAATCACCCGCTGGAAGTTTTGGCGGAGTTCGTCGGGATTGTCGCAACGCCTGATGCCGCGGCCGCCTCCGCCCGAGGTGGCTTTCAGCATGATCGGGTAACCGATCTGTTCGGCGACTTGCAAGGCATGATCGACATTGTCCAGATTGCCGTCCGAACCCGGCGTAACCGGCAGGCCGGCGGCCTTCATGGCCGCCCTAGCCTCAGTCTTGTCGCCCATCCGGTGAATCACGTCGGCCGACGGGCCAATGAACACCAGGCCGCGCTCCTGGCAGGCTTTGGCAAACTGGGCGTTTTCGGACAAAAAGCCGTAACCGGGATGGACTGCGTCACAGCCGGTGCGCAAGGCCAAATCGACCAGACCGTAAATATTCAGGTAACCGGCCAGCGGGTCGCTACCGATATAGTGCGACTCGTCCGCCTTTTTGACGTGTAGGGCAAACCGGTCTGCCTCGGAGTAAATCGCCGCCGAACGGATGCCCATCTCGGCGCAGGCGCGAATAATGCGGACGGCGATCTCGCCGCGATTGGCGATCAGGATTTTGCGTAGCATGATTTTTCCATTGCGGTTCGGGGACGCTTACTACTCTAACAAGTTATCGATATCTTTCAACCTTAAGACCGGTGGGTATCCAACTTGACGGCGCTCCGGCAGGCAAGTCGAAAGCTGCCGGAAACTGTCGCTCTGTAATGCCTCTGAAACCGGCATCACCGATCAGACAACTTGCTGCGTTAGCCACAATTTGTGGGTTTCCCATGTCGCAATCCGCACACAGTCTCCGGGTAAGTCCGCACAATCCCTGCTAACCAGCCCTATTGAAATTGGCACATATGATGCTATCCTGATAATGCACAGGAAGCCTGAGCCAAGGTTCAGGGTTGTCACCTCCAAAGTAATCAATGATTTTCGAGGTTCATTATGGAAAAAAACAAAGCTCTACTTCTGGTTTTACTGTTGTTCTGCCTACCACTCGCGGCTGCCCTGGTACCAATAACGGCAAGGGCTGTTCCAGACTGGTCACAGGCAGTGTTCCTCAATCCGCCCCAACAATTCGCCACAGCTTTATCTTGGAGCGACACCGCACTCAGCTTTGCCGAACAAGCGGAGCGCGACGCTAGCTCAGCAGTCCGCGAAACTGTAACCGATCTGCAACACTGGCTGGATTTCGGCATGCAAGCCGCATTTTTCGGCTGGCTCGGTACGCCCTCGTTGCTTGAAGCGTTACCGCTGCAAAATCTGAAAGCCGCCCTCCCTGGTACGGTTTGGTTTCTGCTCGGCAGCCTTTTGGCTATTTTAAGCCGTAAAAAACGCAGTATCGTATCCTGACGCCTGCCGGCTTGCGTTACCGGACCGGCGTTGCCGCTCCGGTAACGCCTGTTTTGATTGCTTCCAAAGCAAATCTAACATCACAAGTGCGGCGACCAGCCGCGCGACAACTTCGCCGCTCTGTCATTAGCGGCAGCCTATTTGGCAGCGGCCGAGATTTGGCTAATAATTGCCACAGGCTATTGCAGCCGGTTGGTACTTTGAACAGCTTGTTAGCCATGAACTTTAGGAATCGCCGATGCCTCACTCCGTACCCGATACGGCAGACCAATTTCAGTTCCGTACACTTCAGCCGGAAGATATCGGCGCATGCATTCGGATTGCGATAGCTAATTTCGACGAATTCCGCGACCATCCGGAATACATACACCGATGGTTCGAGCAACGGATCACGCATAACCCCTGGCAAAACGCACTGCCGGGCCCCGGCGTTGGCGTTTGGCTAGACTCGCGTCTGGTAGGCTTCAGGGCCATGTTTGCTCAACCTTGGTGGTTGAACGGGCAGTCTAGGATAATCGCCTTCGGCGCAAATACATGCATCGACTCGGAATTCAGAGGCCAGGGCCTGGCGACCCGGCTGATTCGATTCAGCTGTGGTTTGTCCGACATCAACGGCAGCGTCACGGCCGGCGTCATCACGCAGAAATCCTTCGGAGCTTGCGGCTTCCTCAAAATCGGCGGCGAATCCAACGATTTTTTTCGGCTAAGGATCGGTTACCGCGGTTCTTGGGAGAAGCGGGTCGGCAACCGATTAGGGCAAATTCTGGGCAGCTTTTGCGACCTCAGTTTACGTTGGCGCGACAGAAAATTGTCCCAACCCGACTTCACTATGGCGGAAATCAGCCATTGCGGCTCCGAGTTCGATTCACTGTGGGAGCGCGCCAAAACGGCCTACCCGTCGTGCGCGGAGCGTAGCAGCCGCTATTTGAATTGGCGCTTGTTCGAATTCCCGACCTGCCCGTTGCAAATGCTGGCGCTGCGCGACCGCTCGGGGACATTGCGCGCGTACGCCATCTGGCACCGGCAGCAACTTGCCGAGTCGATCGACATGGCCGTACTGCGCGATGTGTTCTACCCGCCGCAGGACGAACCGGCTATACGCGGTTTGCTTTACCACTTATTCGCTTACTGGCGGAAACTCGGTATCAGTTGGGGCAACCTGGAAGTGGCTTCACCACGATTGACTGCCTTATTCCGGGAACTGGGGTACGAGGCCTTGAGCTCGCACGGCAACCGCTACCAGATCTACAGCAACCCGGCGCTAGCAGAGAATGTTTTAACCGATTGGTACCGGAGCGGCATCGACGGCGATTATTTCGACCATCCGCTCTGACAAATAGCCAATATCAGCCAATGTATATTAAGCTTTTGCAATAACTAGACTTGCTCGCGCCTGTGACCATGCCCAATCAAACCGTAGCTATCATTTCCACCGTACTTAACGAGCGCGAAAGCATCAGACAGTTGCTGGACGCGTTTTTCCGCCAAACCCGCCAAGCGGACGAAATCGTTATCGTCGATGGCGGTTCCACGGACGGGACACTGGAAGTGTTGCAGGATTACGCCGCCCAGAACCCCAAATTGAAATTTTTGGTCGAGAACGGCGTGAATATTGCCGCCGGCCGCAACATTGCCATCGCCCACGCGAACTCCAGCATCATAGCCGTCACCGACGGCGGCTGCCGCCCGGAAGACAACTGGCTGGCGGAACTGGTCGCCCCCTTGTTGGCTGATCCTAGCTACGGCGCAGTTACCGGCGTACGCAATGTCGAGCACAAAAACGATTTCGAATTTTTCGCCGGCAAATTGTCAACCTCCGGCAATGCCGCCAACGAAGCCGACCGCGTATTTCACGGCCGTAATTCGGCATTCCGCAAAAGCGTCTGGCTGAATGTGGGCGGTTATCCGGAATGGCTGTATACCGCCGAAGATACCTTGTTTGCGCAACGGGCCAAAGCGCTCGGCTGCCGGGTTGCGGTGGCGCCGAACGCAATCGTATCCTGGCGGCCACGGCCTAATCTGAAAAAACTCGCGAAGCAATATTATCTGTACGGCAAGGGTACCGGCCGGATTGGTCAAGCCGATTTAAAAGCGGTGCTTTACCATCTGCGAAACCATGCGGTGTGGATGGCCTCACTATTGTTCGGGTTTTGGCTCAACGGGTTTTGGCTGATTACCTTGACCGTGCTCGGCTTCCTGTACTTCACCTTGGTAAATCCGGTAATCGCCAACCTGGCAGCCAACCACAATTTGAGGCCGGGATATTGGCTTTATGTGCCGACGATTATTCTGGTCCGCAGCTTTTACAACAATCTAGGCCAACTCTACGGCTACTGGGAGTGTCGGGAAGGCAGCCCGTTTCGGGAAAATCTGGCCCGCTACCGGTCCGGCTCCTGGAAATCCCCGGCAATCCAAGCATGACACAGCAGAAGTCCGATCACTTCAACTGAAACTGCAAGTGCTTCCAGATTTTGTCGGCCAGGATCTGTTGCGCCAAGGCATTGGGATGGATGCCGTCTTGTTGCATCAACTCCGGCCGCAACACGATGTCTTCCAGAATAAACGGTACGTAAGATATCTTGAACTCCTGCGCCAGTTCCGGGTAAATATCGTAAAACATCTCCACATAGCGCTTACCGTAGTTGGGCGGAATTTTCATCGCCAGCAAGGTCACTTTTGCCCCGGCTTGTAACGACCGGCCTATGATCGCGGCCAAATTGGCTTCCATTTCCTCCGGCGACAACCCGCGCAAACCATCGTTGGCGCCCAATTCCAAAAACAGAATATCCGGTTTGTGTTTGACCAAAATCGTCGGCAACCGGGCCAAACCGCCGGCAGTAGTATCGCCGCTGATACTTTCGTTATAGACCGTATAGTCGAAACCGCGCGCGGTAATTTTTTTTTGCAACAAAGCCACCCAGCCCTGCTGAACTTCGATACCGTAACCGGCACTAATACTGTCTCCAAGCACGACAATCGATTTGGCGGACGCGCAAACAGGCAAAATACTCAATACTAAGGCAAGGACCACGCTATACATGACAAACACTCGTTCCGATCACTCCGCTTCCACCATCATCAGCGCCCATAAACTTGGCAAAGCGGTTCCAACATCCGAAGGCACCTTGCATATCTTGGCATCGGTCGATCTAATCATCAAGCGCGGCGAAACTGTCGCCATCGTCGGCGAGTCCGGTTCAGGCAAATCGACCCTGCTCAGCCTGCTGGCCGGCCTTGACACTCCGAGCAGCGGCTCGGTCGAAATCGACGGCCGCGACTTGGCCAGTTTGAACGAAGACGGGCGGGCATTGCTGCGCAACGAATTGGTCGGCTTCGTCTTCCAGTCATTTCAATTGCTGCCCGGTTTAACAGCGCTGGAGAACGTGATGCTGCCACTGGAACTGAGCGGCGCGGCCGACGCCGAGCAATCGGCGCGGGCCCTGTTACAACGCGTCGGCCTGGCTCAACGCCTAAAGCACACGCCGCGGCAACTTTCCGGCGGCGAACAACAGCGCGTGGCCCTGGCCCGCGCCTTCGTTACCCGGCCGGCAATATTGTTCGCCGACGAACCGACCGGCAACCTGGACCGAATTACCGGTGCCAAGATCGTCGAGCTGTTGTTCGAATTGAACCAGGAACAACACACCACTCTGATTCTGGTGACCCACGACATGTCTTTGGCGGCCCGCTGCCAACGCACCATCCATCTGGAAGCCGGGAGCATCGTATGACGCGCTTTCGCCTGGCCTTAAAGCTGCTGTGGCGCGACGCCCGCTCCGGCGAACTGACGCTACTGGCCCTGGCATTGTTAATTGCAGTAGGCGGCACCACGTCGATTTCTTTGTTCGCCGACCGGCTGCAACGCACAATGAATTTGCAAGCCGCCGAATTCCTGGCCGGCGATTTGGTGTTGGCCGGACCGGCCCCGGCCAGTCCGCAATGGCTGGCAAAGGCTGACGAACTGGCGCTGAGCGGATCGCAAACGGTCGAGTTTCCCAGCATGTTGCTGGAGAACGGCGAAATGCAGCTGGCATCGGTCAAAGCGGTCAGCGCCAGCTATCCGTTGCGCGGCCGCCTGAAGACTCGCGACGCCGATCTACAAGACGAATCCGTCGCCGATCACGGCCCGGCAGCCGGCGAGGCCTGGATCGACAAACGCTTGCTGCCCGCCCTGAAATTGCAGCTGAACGATACGCTGACCGTCGGCGAAAAAGCGCTGAAAGTGACCAGACTGATCAGTTACGAGCCGGACAAACGCGGCGATTTTTACAGCTTCTCGCCGCGCGTGATGGTGCATCTGGACGATTTGGCCGCCACCGGCGCGGTCCAGCCCGGCAGTAGAGTCCATTACGCTCACCAGTTCATCGGCAGCGAACAGGCTTTGGCCGAATTCAAGGCCTGGTTGCAACCGAACTTGAATCCTTCGCAAAAAATCTTGGATATTCGGCGGGACCGGCCCGAGCTGGGCTCTGCGTTGCAGCGCGCCGAGCGCTATCTGGGCTTGTCCAGCGTTGTCGTGACCTTGATCTCCGGCGTTGCGATCGCGATGACCACCCGTCGCTACAGCGAACGCCATTTCAACACCACGGCCTTACTGCGCTGCCTAGGCTGCACGCAAGCGGAAATCGTAAGACTCTACGCCGTCCAATTTTTGGTATTAGGCTTGGCCACCAGTTTAGCCGGTTGCGCTTTGGGTTGGCTGGCCCAGTACGGCTTGTTTCAATTACTGAAAAATCTGTTGCCGGAAACACTGGCCGATCCCGGGGAATTGGCGATCGTCTACGGCATTGCCACCGGCTTGATCATCTTATGGGGTTTTGCCTTGCCGCCGTTGTTGCGCTTACAAGCAGTCCCGCCGCTACGCGTGCTAAGGCGGGAGCTGGAACCTTTACCCGGCAGCGGCTGGCTGGTCTACGGCTTGGCTGCCAGCGTCGTGGCCGGTTTGATCTGGCGTTATACGGGCGATCCGAAACTCACTTTCGCGATTATCGGCACCGGTTTTGCCGTTTTGCTGATCTTGGGGTTGGCGATTCAGGGCATCTTGCATTTATCGCGACGGCTGCTGCCGCGGCTGGGCTTGGTTTGGCGCTTCGGCTTACGCGGATTGTTGCGCGACGGCCGGGCCAGCATCGGCCAGATTTTGGCATTCGGCATCACGCTGACCGCAATGGCCTTAAGTTTCAACGTGCGCAGCCACCTTTTGGACGATTGGCGCCGGCAACTTCCCGATCAGGCTCCCAACCATTTTGCGATCAACATCCTGCCGTCGTCTCTGGCCGATTTTCAGGACGACCTGAGTCGCAATCAGGTTCCGGACAGCCATTTTTATCCGGTGGTCCGCGGTCGTTTGGTGACCATTAACGGCGAAGCCGTGCAAGGTCGAGTCAGCAAAGACAGCCAAGGCGAAGCTGCCACGCAGCGCGAATTGAGCCTGACCTGGGCCGACCGGTTTCCGGAGGATAATCAAATCACCGACGGCGCAGCTTGGCAGGCGGACCGCCCCGGCCAGGTATCGGTGGAGAAAAAACTGGCGGACAATTTGGGTATCCGCCCCGGCGACCAGCTCGGTTTTACGGTGGGAGACGCCCAACTCACCGCCACGGTGGCAAATCTGCGCAGCGTGCAATGGGACACCATGCGCCCCAATTTTTACATGATTTTTTCGCCGGGCACTCTGACCGGTTTTCCGGCGACATACATGACCAGTTTTCATCTGACCGAAGCGCAAAAAAATCTGCTGCCGCCACTGTTAAAAAAATATCCGGCGGTGACGGTTCTGGAGGTGGAGCAAATTCTGCAGCAATTCAGAACCATACTGGCCCAATTAACCCAAGCGATTAATCTGATTTTATATTTTGCGCTGGCAGCAGGATTTAGCGTGTTGTTCGCCGCAGTCTATTCCACCTTGGACCAACGGATTTACGAAGGGGCGTTGCTACGTACCTTGGGGGCGCGGCGCAGCTTTTTAAGGAGCAGTCATTTGATCGAATTTTGCGTTTTGGGGCTGTCCGCAGGATTGCTGGCAACGCTGGCCACCGAGTCGATACTGTATATGCTGTATACCCGCGTCATGCAAATCCAGTTCCAGGCCCATGTTTATCTATGGCTGGCGTTACCGGCCGTCGGCGTTACCGGAGTCACCCTGGCCGGGTATTGGGGAGTACGCCACGTGGTCAGACAAGCGCCGTTACGAGTATTGCGGCGTTAATATCTATCTGTTTTACAGCCGAAACAGGCTCAAAAGGAAATCAGCGACAGGTTTAAGACGATGCAAACCGCATTCGATAACACACCGTAGATTGCCAGAGCACTATTGAACTTGGTATTGACCAGCGCAAATGCTGCCACGCCCAAGCCGCCGATATCCAAGGCCAAAAACACAGTGACGAAAATCATCACGCCGTCGAACACATTGGGCCCGGGCGCCGCAGTTGCTAAGGTGGCGGGCATTAAAACCGTTAGCCAGGCCGCGCAACTCGACGCCGAGATAATCAGTGAAGCCCGCGCAAATCCCTGGCTGCGGTAACGGCTTTTGCGGCGGTCGCTGCCCGACCATGGCGATGCTTCCTGATTCAATCCGAACTCCCCGTGTCAGAAAATGTGCCGACCTGTCCCAACAAGATTCCCGCCGCCGTTAGCTTTGCCGGGTACAAATGCTGGCGAGCCCGGCGGAAAAGATTTATATCTCCCGGAACCGATAACCGCCAGCGGTTTGCCAAGACAAATAAATACGGTCGCCATCGCTCAGTAAAAAAGCATCGTCTGCCGCATCCGGCGTTGCTTCCGCGATCTCGGGCTGAGTCCAGCGGTTGCCGCCGTCGTCGGACTTGATCAATTTGACCAAATTTTTACTGCCGTCAAACTCCGACCAGACTACCGCCAGCCGCTGGCCCAACGCCAATACTTGAGGGTGTTTGGCGCCCGGATTGCCGAGCCGGTAGGGCTGGGAGAACTCGGCCGCACCCTGTAGCGAATGTGCGTAAAACAAGCCCTGATTGTCGGGGGCCCCGCTAAACCAAACGGCGTGTATCGTGCCATCGTCGGTAATCGACAACCCTGGACCATGGTGCGGACAGGCATCGATTTTCCAGTTCTCGTGGCTGACTCGCTGCACCGGCCCCGGCGTATGCCAATCGCTGAACCTGGACAAGACATGGTCGCGGATATTGCCGTCATAGACATGCCGCCACAGTACTAGCGGGCGGTTGTCGGGAGCGATTTCCACGCCCAAACGGCAACATTCGCAGCTATGCGGCGCGACGATTTTATTCGGGTAAAAGCTTGCTCCGCCATTGTCGGACCAAGCGTAATAGACCGCGGTACCGTTGAATTCCTGCTTGGCAGCCTTAGCCTTTTCCTTGTCCCGAGCGTCTAGCCAAGCGATAAACACTTCGCCGTTTTTGCCCAGCGCCAACGCATCGAAACGATGACTGATAACGTCAAGATTGTCGTTGACCGTTACCGGCTTGGAAAAGGTTCTACCGCCGTCGGTAGAACGGCTGAAACGGATATGGCCGGTGTGGCGTTTTTCCAGACTCTGCGTCCACGTCAAATAAACGTTGCCTTCGGGGCCGATTTTGATTTTCGGCCGATATTCGCCGTGCGCGGCAATCGCCTCCGCGTCGGCATTGACCCGAACCGGTTTGGAAAAACTACGACCGCCGTCATCCGAGGTTTGCAGATAAATATGCTGTTGCTGCACCCATGCGATCCAGAGTGTGCCGTTTGAGTCGAAGCTGGCCGTCACGGTATCGGAACACCCACGCTGCGGCAATGCTTGCGCTTTGGTGCAGTCGGCTTGGTTTACCGCACCTTGCTGCGCGGCAGCCGGATTTTGATCGACGGGTACGGCATCGGTCGCACAAGCCGAAACCACAAACGGTGTGATTAAGGCTAGGAATAGTTTGGATATTTTCATGTGTCATTCGGCGTGTTGAAACGTTGCAGCCGGGTTGCCGCAACAAATTGATTATATTTTTCGCAGATTATCGCCGTCCGGGCAGCCGCGCGCCACTCCGCTTGCATGATGCCGAAAAATCCGGCTCACCGACCCCGGTTTTAACCTTGCGCAGCTTCGCAAAAAAAAGCCCCGGCCGTTACCGGCCGAGGCTGGGTGTCCCGTAAGCTAAACCCCGCTATTCGGTATCCAATTCGTCGGCCGACAGTTTTTTACCCGGAAAATAATTCGGCGCGACACTGATCAGAATCGTAATAAAAGTGGCGATATACGGTACCGATTGCACCGCCAGTACCGCGACCCATAACCGGCCGCTCAAGTTGTCGAAATGCTCGACGGAGCGCATCGCCACAATGCCGGCGACCAACAGCAGTAGCAGTAACAGCTCTTGCCAGATGATCAACAGACCGGCGACCAGAGGCCCCTGCTGTTCGTATTTAGGCGTACGCATGAAGGGCTTGCCGGACGTGAACAAACCCTGCAAGGTGCCGCGCGCCACAGTGTGCGTCAACGACAGGCCGGCCAGCGCCGCACCCAAGGCCTGCAACATCGAACACGCCACCCGCGCCTTGTACAACCATAAACCGCGCACGATCTTGAAGGCAAACAAGCCTATCGTCGGCAACAGGAAGGCATTTACCGGCAATTCGCTGTGCTTGGGATCGGCGACGATCAGCGCCGTCAAAATCAAACTGGTGCCGGTAAACAGCAAGGCCAACGCATCGGAAAACCACGGCAACCAGCCGGCGACAAAGTAATAGCGTTGCGCCGAGGTCAGCGAAGACTTCTTGTTGGGCAGGAAATGCCGCCAATGCTTTTTGATGATTTGCATCGCACCGTACACCCAACGGAAGCGTTGCGTCATATAGCCGGAGAAGGTATCCGGCATCAAGCCGCGGCCGAACGATTCTTTGCAATACACCGAATCGTAACCGGCCTCGTACAAACGCAGACCCAGTTCGCTGTCTTCGCAAATACACCATTCGCCCCAGGAGCCAACTTTTTCGAACGCCGATTTGCGCACCATCGTCATCGTGCCGTGCTGGATGATGGCGTTGTATTCGTTACGCTGTACCATGCCGATGTTGAAGAAACCGGCATATTCCCAGTAACACATGTTTTTGAATGAACCTTGGTGGGCGTCGCGGTAGTCTTGGGGCGACTGGACGAAACCGACATTTTCCTGGTCGAAGTACGGCACCATGGCGTTCAACCAATCAGGCGACAAAATGTAATCGCTATCGATCACCGCGATAATTTCGGCATCGTCTGCGGTATTTTCCAGCGCATAGTTGATCGCGCCGGCTTTATAACCGGGCCAGTTGTCCAAATGGAAGAAGCGGAATTTCTCGCCCAAACGGTCGCAATCGTCGCGCACCGGTTGCCATACTGTCGGATCCTTGGTGTTGTTATCCATCACCAACACTTCGTAATTCGGATAATCGACCTTGGCCAGAGCATTCAAAGTCTTGCGTACCATTTCCGGCGGCTCGTTATGAATCGGCAGATGGATCGAGACTTTCGGGTAACGGAAACCGGCCGGCGGCGTCAGCGGCTGGAAGGTACGACGGCCTTTTCGATGCCAAATCACTTCCGCTATTTCCAAGCTTTCGGTCAACAGCACCAGGATTGCCATGGCCTGCATCATCAATAGAATCGCCCAAAACACGACCGAGAAACCGGTTTGGTATTGGGCTGCCGCTATCGAAGCCGACCAGAACAACACCGATGCCGCCAAGTTGGCGACGATGCCGAAGAAGAATTTACCGGGCAGTTTCAAGCTTTTCCGGGTAAACAAGAAGGCCGCCATCAGGATGATACTGAGTATTGCCGCACCGCTGGCCCAATTACGCCAAGTCGGATTGGCCAATACGTCGCCCTCCATCGGGAATTTGGGCTGGCGATCGGCATTGAACAGGCCCCAGTAAGCGCCGGCGGTACCTTCCAGCTTGATTTTCCACGGCTGGTCGAAGGCCTCGACCACGTAGTAAATCACGTTCTCGGCGGTGGCGCGGTTCAGGAATTCGCGTAAAAACTTGGCCTGATTCGCCAACGAAGCCGTAGCGGCTTTTTGCGGCGGACCATCGGAAGGCCAACCTACCTCGGTAATGACGATGGTTTTATCAGGGTAAAGCTTTTGCAGTTCATAGTAGCGCTTGAACACGTATTCGACGGCATTATCGCCTTCCGCGCCTTGGGGCAATTCGACCGGAATGCCCTCCCAATACGGCAGGATATGCACCGCGATGTAATCGACTTCTGCCGCCAATTCCGGATGGTCGACCCATATATCCCAGGTCTCGGCGGTACTGACCGGCTTCCAGGTGCGTTTTTTGACTTCGCGGATATATTCGATCAGTTCATTGGCTTTGTTGGTAACTTCAAGATTGATCTCGGCTTTGATTTTATCCTGCAGTTCCTGCTCCGCCATCTGACCGCCAAACTCGTCGCGCACGCGCTTTGCGACCGGTTCGCTGATCTTGTTTCTGACCCGCAACAGCGATTCGTTTCCAACCAGCGTCCGAATGATCGTTTTCGGATATTGATTGGCTAGGTTGATTAAACTCTCGACTTCGCGCTGGTTCTTGTCCAACCGTTTTTGCCGGTTCTCCTCGCTTTCTTCGTCCTCGACCAAATCCACCCAGCAGCCCATCGCCAGATTCAACGCGCTTTTCGCGGTCAATTCCGGCACGACCTCCATACCCTCCAATGCGGTATAGGTCCTGATCGAATGCGCCTTGCCCGACAATAGCTCGACATCGGCCTGGATTTGTTCGCGGGTCGGAAAGACACCATCCTGCGGATTGAAATCGCGCTGCTTGGGGTTAAAAGTTACCCCCATCATCGTGTCGCTCCAAGACGGAAGCTGTAACGGGTTATTGATGTAGGACCAGATACCGATGTTGATCAAAACCAACAGGACTAGGGTGAGAAATGTGGCTATTTTGGCTTTCATTCGACAGAAAGACTCCGCATTATTGGAAAATTTATTAAACGGTACTTTTGTAATTCTTACGGCGCTACCCGCGCCAATCCGTCGGCGGATCAATCAGACTTAGGCAAGATCTTTTCGACGTAACGCCGAACGCCAGCCATATGCGGGCCGCAATTCCAGTCAGGCAACAGGCTACCTAAAAACCTCGCGGCATTGAGAATACCCGCCTCAGACCGAAAAGCTCGACAAACTGATCACCGGACACATTGCCAGTATTGAAAGCTGCCTCGCTTAGCCCTGTCTTAAGCGGGTATGCGGAAAACTGTTACTTCAACGAAAGGGTCTCGACGCGTCCTTTCATCTCGATATTCAGCTTGTCTTCTTTAGCCAACCAGCCGATGGCCCGTTGCACTTCGTTTTTGCCCAAGCCGGTTTCGGTGGTGATCTTATTCACGCTGGCTTCGCCATTCGCGTTCAGAAATTGCCAGACTGCACCAGCTGCTTCGCCAATTGTATCTACCATTTCAACTCCTCATCATTTGCACAACAAAAAAATCGGCTGCTTGCTCCGGCACAACACCGGAAAAAGCCTTGTCAAACAAGCAAACGCAACTAACGCTCGTCAGGTAACACGATATTCAGTTCGAGTGTTTCCTGATTGCCATCCTGTTCGAAATTAACGGTGATAGCATCCTGCCCGACATTTACATATTTACGAATTACTGCCAATAGTTCTTTTTGTAGTTCTGGCAAATAAGAAGGCTGGTTGCGCGAGGCCCGTTCGTGCGCCACCAGAATTTGCAGCCGCTCCTTGGCTAAAGACGCCGTATTGGTCTTCGACGATCTGAAGTAATCTAAGAGACTCATCACTTGCTCCCGAACAGCTTGCTAAACAAGCCCTTCTTCTCTTCCTCGATAAAACGGTGTGGTCTGTTTTCGCCTAAATAACGGGCAACGATATCAGCATACGCCTGACCGGCATCGCTTTGCTCGTCCAAGATAACCGGGGTGCCGGAGTTCGAAGCGTTCAATACCGACTTCGATTCCGGAATCACGCCCAACAGGTGGAGGGATAAAATTTCCTGGACGTCTTCGACACTCAACATTTCGCCCAACTTAACCCTATCCGGTGCGTAACGGGTCAACAGCAGGTATTCCTTGATCGGCTCTTCGCCTTTTTCCGCCCGCCGCGACTTGCTGGCAAGAATGCCCAACATACGATCCGAATCCCTAACCGACGATACTTCCGGATTGGTCACGACGAAAGCGTCATCGGCAAAGTACATGGCAAGTGTAGCACCGCGCTCGATTCCCGCCGGCGAGTCGCAAACGATGTATTTAAAGTCCTTGGACAACTCTTCCAAAATCTTGCCGACGCCTTCGGTCGTCAACGCATCTTTGTCGCGGGTTTGCGAGGCGGGCAGTATGTACAGTTGCTCGCAGCGTTTGTCCTTGATCAAGGCTTGATTCAGAGTCGCTTCATTGTTGATCACGTTAACCAAATCGTAAACCACGCGGCGTTCACACCCCATGATCAAATCGAGGTTGCGCAGCCCCACATCGAAATCGATCACGGCAGTCTTGTGCCCCCGCTTCGCCAAACCCATCGCGATCGCGGCACTGGTCGTGGTTTTGCCCACACCACCTTTTCCCGATGTTACTACGATTATTCTGGCCAAAATTATTCCTCCAAGAAAAGCTTAAAACTCTTTAATAATCAGGGCTTGATTATCCAGACTGATCTGTAACGGCTTATGCGCCGGATATTTGCTCAAATCTTCGCTCAGCTGGTAAATCCCGGCGATTGAAATCAATTCGGCTTGCAGGTCCGAGCAGAAAATACGGGCGGCAGTATCGCCCAACACGCCAGCCAAAGCTCTGCCACGGAGCGAACCGTAGATGTGAATATTGCCCTCGGCCATGATTTCGGCGCCGGCGCTCACCGTTGCGGTAACGATCAAATCCCCTTTCGCATAGACCCGTTGCCCGGAACGGACCGGTTGCACGACCAGTTTGTTTTCCACAAGCTGAGTTTGCTGCTTCGGCTCTTCAGCAACTGGCGGCGGCAATGTTTTTGCGGCAGGTTTGTTGGCAGCGAGCGGCGCATTGGCGCCATGCAGGGAATAATGCGGCAAATTAATTGCCAGAGCATCGTCGGTTTGTTTTTGGTTGCCACCGCGAATACCGATCGGCATGAACCCGTGTTTGCGGACCAAAGCGACGATTTCGGTAAAATCCAGTTCGAGATTTTGAGCGTTAAGCTTTTGCAAATCGATCAAGAGCGGCGAATTTTTAAAAAACTCGGGCGCTTGCGCGACTTTTTCCTGCAATTGTTGATCGATCAGGACCACGTCGTTACCGGCTAGCAGCAATACCGGCACTGTCAGCGACGTGCTTTTGAACTCCAAAGCTGTTTTTTGCGTAATTGGTGCGCCGGTAGACATTTATTTTGGAAAATAAGCTGCTGTACGTCCGGAATACTACCATTTTCCGTAACAAAAAGCACAAACCCTTAAAGGAGAAACAAGGTCGCCAAACCCAAAAAGGCTGTAAAACCAACCACATCGGTGACTGTAGTCAATAACACCCCGCCGGCCAGGGCCGGATCAATCCCCATCTTGTTCAGCAAAACCGGTATCGCCACACCGGACAAAGCGGCACAGACCAGATTGATCAACATCGCCACACCCAGCAATATTCCGACATCCGGGCGGTGAAACCACATACCAGCCACCAGGGCTACCACACAGGCCCACACCAAACCGTTCAACAAGCCGACCGAAATCTCCTTAAACAATAAGCGCCCGGCATTGCTACCAGTGACTTGGCGTAAGGCCAGACCTCTGACCACCAAGGTTAAAGTCTGACTGCCGGCAATACCGCCCATGCTGGCCACAATCGGCATCAGCACGGCCAGCGCCACAATCTGTTGGATAGCGTCTTCGAACAAATCGATCACCGAGGCCGCCAGAAAAGCCGTCAGCAGATTTACGCCTAGCCAGAGAGCCCGACGCTTGGCGCTGCTGACCACCGGTGCAAACATGTCCTGCTCTTCGCTCAAACCGGCCATGCTCATCAGCGAATGGTCCGCTTCGTCCCTGATTAAACCGATAACGTCGTCGACTGCTATCCGCCCGACCACTCTGCCGTCATCCGCCAACACCGGAACAGACAGCAATTTGCGCCGCTCAAATACTCCGGCAACGTCACGACTTGGCATCCGGTAAGAAATGCCGGCAATTCGGGTATCCATCACAGCGGCAACCTTGGTATGCGGGTCATGGCTCAGTAACTGGCTGAGCGGCAATACCCCCTGAAAGTGTTCCTTACGATCGACAACGATCAGACTATCAGTATTGGCTGGAATGTTGCCGCGCAAGCGCAAGTATCGCGAAACAACATCCAATGTGACGTCGCCGCGTATCGTCAGCACGTCGTCGGACATAATGCCGCCAGCAGTATGCTCCCCGTAACTCAAAGCCTTTTCGATCCGGTTACGGTTATGCACCCCAATCGATTCCATGATTTGCGACAACAACGGCTCAGGCAGCACATGCAATAGATCAACCATGCCGTCGGCACCCATCGACTCGGTCGCGGCAATCAGGTCTTTGCGGTCGGTGATTTTCAGCAGACCGGCACCGACTTCGACGTTAACCTCCACCAGGATTTCGCCAATCACTCCGGGTGGAATCAACGCCCAGAGTTTTGCGCGCTGTTCGGGATCCAAGGCTTCGAGAATATGCGCCGCTTCCGCCGGATAAAGGGACCGCACCAAGTTTCTGATTTCGATTTGCGAGCCGTTGGCCAAAACTTCCAGCGTCCGATCCAATAGAGATTCCGCGTTTTCGAGCTTCACTGCTGATGTCATAGGTACAAAACCAAAAAGAGGGCCGGCGGCCCGGGGTTACCGCAACTCCCGATGCCTGACGATGACGTTGGCGGTAATCGTTTGAAAATGTTTGCTTAAAGCTTCGACCAGATAAACCGAACGGTGCTGGCCGCCGGTACAACCGATCGCAATAGTCAAATAACTGCGGTTATCCGATTCGAACCGCGGCGCCCAACGGCCGATGAAGTAACCGATATCGTGTAGAAACTCCTTTACGGCCGGATCGTTCTGCAAAAAATCGGCAACCGCGGGATTTCTGCCGGTTAAGCCCCTTAGCTCAGGCGCCCAATAAGGGTTGGGCAGACTACGGGCATCGAACACAAAGTCGGCGTCCAGCGGAATTCCGTATTTGAAACCGAACGACTGGAACAGAATCGACAGCGAGTTTTTGCCTTTCTCACCCAGCCGGTTTTTCAATAAATCCCGTAATTGATGGTAATGCGTATAGCTGGTGTCGATGACGATATCGGCTCTCAAGGCCAGCGGACGCAACATCTCCCGCTCGATTTCCAAGGCTTCGCGCAAAGGCCGGCTCTCGGTGCTGAGCGGGTGGCGGCGACGGGTTTCGCTGTAGCGCTTCAGGATGATGTTCTCATCCGCTTCCATGTACACCAGTTCGCAGTCGATACCCTTGTTACGAATTGAAGTCAGACTGTCCGGAAACTCGGCCAAATTGTCGGACCGATTGCGAGCATCGATGCCGATCGCGGTTTTGCTGTAAGTGGCTTGGTTTTTCAGCATCACGTGATCGACAAAGTCGGCCAGCAATGCGACCGGCAGGTTATCGATGCAGTAATAGCCGCAATCTTCCAGAGTATCCAACGCGATACTCTTGCCCGACCCCGATAAACCGCTGACGATAACAAGCTTCATGGTTGACTGGACACGAGACGAAAGCCGTTTTCATCCCGTGTCGCCGAATATCCGATTAACGATGGTTTTGAGATTTTTCTTTGTGCTTGACGATTTGGCGGTCGAGCTTGTCGACCATATTGTCGATCGCTGCATACATGTCTTCTTGCACGTCTTCCGCATAAAGCTTGGCACCGCTGACCTGTACTGCCGCTTCGGCTTTTTGCTCCAGTTTTTCAACGGTCAAAATGACATGGACATCAACGACGTTGTCGAAATGGCGTTTGATTTTGCCGATTTTTTCTTCGACATAAGCTTTCAACGCCTCGGTAACTTCTACGTGATGGCCTGTGATACTAACTTGCATGGAATACTCCTGTTTTTAAAAATTGTGCTTCCCGATCGATTAAATGTGCCTTTTCCGCTGGCTGGTTGAAGGGATGGACATCGCTTCCCGGTATTTGGCGATGGTACGGCGCGCGACGTTAATGCCCTTCTCGTTCAATAAATCCGATATTTTACTATCGCTTAACGGCTTGGCCGGATTTTCGTTGCCGACCAACTCTTTTATCAGCGCCCGGATTGCCGTTGCCGAGCACTCGCCTCCGCCATCGGTACTGACGTGGCTGGAGAAAAAGTATTTGAATTCGATCACCCCATGGGGAGTGTGCATGTATTTCTGCGTGGTCACCCGCGAGATCGTCGATTCGTGCAACTCCAGTTCCTCGGCGATATCCCGCAACACCATCGGCTTCATTGCGATCGCCCCATGCTCGAAAAAATCGCCTTGTTTTTCGACGATACTTTTTGCGACCCGCAACAAAGTGTCGTTACGGCTATGCAGACTTTTGATAAACCAGCGCGCTTCCTGCAAATGGTTTTTCATGCTGACATTGTCTGAACTGTTGTCCGCGCGCTTGATCATGCCGGAATAGAAGGGGTTGATGCGCAATTTCGGCGCGATGTCCGGGTTCAAGCTGACCAGCCATTGGCCGTTAACTTTGACCACGAACACGTCGGGCACGACATATTCGACATCGACTTCCTGCAAGCTGGCTCCCGGCTTGGGGTCCAAGGTCCGAATCAAGGCCAATATACCTTTCAATTCGTCTTCGCTGAGCCCGACCCGTTTCATCAAGCGGACCTGATCGCAACTGGTCAGCAAATCCAGATGCCGGTGCACAAAATCCAAGGCTTCAGCCTTGTAGCGGGTGTTATCCGGCAATTGCTGCAATTGCAACCGCAGGCAGTCGGCCAAATCCAGCGCCGCAACACCGACCGGATCGAAATTCTGAATCCGATGCAGCACGGCCTGAACCTCGTCGAATTCCAAGCCCTCCAACTGCTCCAGCAAACCTTGAAAAATGTCCTGCAGATCGCTGGCGACATAACCGTCGTCGTTGATTGCGTCGATAATCGCTACCGCAATTGCATAATCGCGATCCGAGATTGGAATCAGATCCAATTGCCACAGTAAGTGGTCGTGCAAGGTTTCGGATTTACCGCGAAAGGTTTCGAATTCGGGCGTGTCGCCGTCATCGCCGCTGCTCGGCAACGAACTTTCGTAAACATCGTCCCAACTGACATCGACCGGCAACTCGTCCGGCATATCGGTTTGGGAGCCTTCGCTGGTGACTTGGTCGGTGTTGTCGAGCTTTTTATCGCGAAACTCCAAAGCCGGCAGCTCTTCTTCGTCCAATTCCAGCATCATATTGGATTCCAGCGCCTGCTGAATTTCCTGCTGCAAATCCAAAGTCGACATTTGCAGCAGTTTTATTGCCTGCTGCAACTGCGGCGTCATGGTCAAACTTTGACCGATGCGGAGCTGTAAGGATTGCTTCATGACTACTCGGATTTTATAAACTGAATTTTTCGCCCAGATACACTCTGCGCACCTCGTCGTTCTCGACAAGTTGGCGGGATTGCCCTTCGGCGATAACCTTGCCTTCGTTCAAGATGTAGGCGCGATCGCATATTTCCAATGTTTCCCTAACTTTATGCTCGGTGATCAGGATACCGATACCGCGCTGCTTCAGATGCGCGATAATTTTTTGCAATTCCAAAACCGAGATCGGATCGACGCCGGCAAACGGTTCGTCCAACAAAATAAACTGCGGTTCGCTGGCCAAAGCCCGGGCAATCTCGACCCGCCGCCGCTCGCCGCCCGACAGCCCCAATGCCAACTGGTTGCGCAAGTGGCCGATACCGAACTCCCCCAACAATTCGTCGATGACCAGTTCGATCTGGCCATCGGTCAAATCGTCACGAATCTGCAGTACCGCGCGCAAGTTGTCGGCGACACTGAGCTTACGAAATACCGATGCTTCCTGGGCTAGATAGCCTATCCCCAATCTTGCCCGCCGATGCATCGGATGCAGCGTAATCCGTTGGTCGTCGAGAAAAATATCGCCTCTGTCCGCCTTCACCAGCCCCACCATCATGTAGAAGCTAGTGGTTTTACCGGCGCCGTTAGGGCCGAGCAAGCCCACCACCTCGCCGGTATCGACCTGCAAACTGACGCCATCGACGACGTTGCGTGAGCTGTACCGCTTGTACAACTCGGTTGCCACCAAGCGCGCCACTATTGGGCCTTCTTGGTTTTGGGCTGAATCACCGAGTGCACCCGCTTGCCATCGGAATTGGACTCACCGGCTTTCAACAACGAGTTTTTGGTATCGTACTCTATGTACTCGCTGGATTGTTTGGCATCACCCTGCCAAACCGAAGCATTTTTCATAAAGATCAACAAATTCTTGTCCGGATAAAACTCGTTGATCAAACCCTCGCCGTGCATTTCTTCCTTACCCACGGCCGGCAATTGTTTGAAACGGGACGGCTTACCCGTCGCCACCAGTTTGGTGATAGCGCCGTCTTTCAGATGCACCACCAACTGGTCGGCGTCGATTCTGATACTGCCCTGGGTCGCCACCACATTACCGGTGTAGGTACTGATCTGGCTTTTTTCATCGTAAACGGCGTTATTGGAATCGATATAAACAGGCTGCTCGGAATCCGACTCCAAACCGAACGCAAGCCCCGCCGACAAAAACAGGCCTACCCCCACTATTCTACTTAATTTCATAGCGACCTTTCACTTTGGACAACAATTTCAGGTGAATCGGACTGACGAAAGTCGCCTCCATTCCTATCCCTTCCGTTCTATTGGGGGGACTGATGATTTCCGCCCAAGCTTGGGTCTCTGCAAAATGACTGGCGAGTTTAACTCGCAAATCCGATGTGTTAATGGTTAAAGCCGAATTGGTTTTCGATGCATCACGATTGATATAAGCTTTGCCGTTCAACTGCAAACTATCACCGTCCGCCGCCATGATTCCGGTTTCGGATTTGATCGACCATGGCTTTTGATTGGGATTGAACAGCGTCATGACCGGCTGCTGCAGATGCGTGCTGCCGTCGGCCTTGTAATGCTCCATTCTGTCAGCCGACAATTCGCTTTTCGGCAAGCCGTCCAAATCCATCTCTTTTTTGTAATAACCGACGCTGAAAAAATCCGGGCTATTTTCGGCAATTTTTATTTCGGCGTCACGCTGTTCGTTAAGCTGCACCAGCCACCACGACAACAAAGCGGCCAAGCCGACGTAGACAAAAATCTGAAAATTCCGCTGCGATGTCATAAATAGTTGTGCAACACCCCATCCAGCGTCCCTTGAGCATGCATGATCAAATCGCACACCTCGCGCACGGCACCCAAGCCGCCGGGGACTTTGGTTTGCCAATGCGCATGTGCCAACACCGCAAAATTGGCATCCTGCACCGCCACGGCAAACCCGACCTGGCGCATGACCGGCAAATCCAAAACGTCATCGCCGACATAAGCCACTTGCCGCGACTGCAAATTCAATCGCTGCAACACGTCGGCGAAAGCCGCTCGCTTGTTTTCATGCCCCTGATAGACATGCTCGACGCCAAGCCCCTGCATCCGCAACGTCACCGAATTGGATTTTCGGCCGGAAATGACCGCGACTTCGACACCGGTTTGACGCAGCAACTTGATACCGTGGCCGTCGCGGGCGTGAAAGCATTTGTACTCTCTGCCGCCATCGTCGAAAAACAGACGGCCGTCGGTCAGCACGCCGTCGACATCCAACACCAACAATTTGAGCTCGCGGACGATGGCGAGTTGTTCAGGACTTAATTCAAACATTTCCGCTCACGCTTCAAACAATCCCGGCCCGCAACAAATCATGCATATTCAATGCGCCGAGCAACTTATTATTTTCGTCGACCACCAACAAGGCATTAATTTTTTTGGCCTCCATGATCTGCATCGCCTCGGCCGCCAACATGCGTTCGTCGACGGACTTGCAATTCCGGGTCATGACTTCCGCAATCCGGGTCAGGTGCACATCCAGGTTTTTCTCCAGCATCCGCCGCAAATCGCCGTCGGTAAACACTCCAGCCACGCGACCGTCGCCATCCACCACCGCAGTCATTCCCAGTTTTTTGCCGGTCATTTCCAGCAAAGCCTCGCCGACCAACACCATATCGGATACCACCGGCACTTCGCCGCCACGATGCATGATGTCGCCGACCTGCAACAGCAATCGCTTACCCAAACTGCCGCCCGGATGCGATAGCGCGAAATCGTCCCGAGTAAATCCGCGAGTTTCCAGTAAAGAGACGGCCAAGGCATCCCCCATCACCAATGCCGCGGTAGTGCTGGCGGTGGGCGCCAAACCCAACGGGCAAGCCTCTTGTTCAACTGCAACATCGATGTGCGCCGTTGCAAACTTTGCCAACGTCGAGCCGGGATTGCCGGTCAACGCAATCAAGGGCACGCCCAGGCGCTTAATGATAGGCAAAATCGTCAGAATTTCTCCGGTTTCGCCGGAATTAGACAGGGCCAAGACCACGTCCTGACGGGTGATCATGCCCAAGTCGCCGTGACTGGCTTCACCCGGATGCACGAAAAACGCCGGCGTGCCGGTGCTGGCCAAAGTTGCGGCGATTTTACCGGCGATATGTCCGGATTTGCCCATGCCAGTAACCACTACTCGGCCTTTGCAAGCCAGTAACAGACGGCAAGCAGCAACGAACTGGTGGTCGATACGCGCGGCCAACGCTGCCACGGCTTGCATTTCGGTTTGAATCACCGCCAACGCCAACGCCTGAATGTTCTGATCGCCGCCCACCGAAAACCGACTCCGCACACTTGAGTAAAAAGGAATCATTATTGCATGTTCTTGATCGACTTTTCACCCCAAGTCATTGACTTATTCGCGACCAGTCATAGAAAATAACCTGTTACCAAACCAGATACTCCTGTAATCACAGCAGATGGCCACTAGCGCAAGCCCGGAAAGCAACATCGTTTCAATCAGCAACTTGAGCTTTTCCAGGGGCGCCAGAAAGATATTCGACGGCATCGATCTCGAAATCCAACGCGGCAAAATCACCGCCATCATGGGCCCCAGCGGCACCGGCAAAACCACACTGCTGAAACTGATCGGCGGCCAACTGACTCCCGAACGCGGCCAAATCAATGTCGACGGTTTGAATGTTCATCGTTTGCCGACCCGCGACTTGTACAATTTACGCAAACGGATGGGCATGCTGTTCCAAAGCGGCGCCCTGCTCACCGACATGAACGTTTACGACAATGTGGCGTTTCCGCTGCGGGAGCACACCCACCTGCCGGAATCGATGATCCGCACCCTGGTGTTGATGAAACTCCATGCCGTCGGTTTGCGCGGTGCTCACCGCCTGATGCCGAACGAACTGTCCGGCGGCATGGCGCGCCGGGTCGCTCTGGCCCGGGCCATCGCGTTGGACCCGATGATGATCATGTACGACGAACCGTTTACCGGCCAGGACCCGATCTCGATGGGCGCGTTGGTGCATTTGATCAAAGCCTTGAACACCACGCTCGGCCTGACCAGCATCATCGTCTCCCACGACGTCCAGGAAACCGCGGCGATTGCCGATTACATCTACGTTCTGTCTGGCGGAAAAGTGATTGGCCAAGGGACTCCACAACAATTGGCAGCCTCCGATTCGGAGTGGGTGGAACAGTTCATGAACGGTTACGCCGACGGCCCGGTACATTTCCACTACCCCGCTCCAGATTATCTGGACGACTTGTTGTCCGGCAAATAAGCCCTATTTGAGAACGCGATGCTCGAATTACTGCAAACCCTGGGAAAAACCACGCGCAGCGCTTTTGCCAAATTGGGGCGCGGCACTTTCTTTCTGCTGCATACGCTGACCGGCATCGGGGAAGTAATGCCGCGCCCGAATTTGCTGCTGAAGCAGATGTATTCGGTCGGCGTGCTGTCGTTTCTGATCATCACCATTTCCGGCCTGTTCGTCGGCATGGTGCTCGGTTTGCAAGGCTTCAACATCCTGTCGGACTTCGGCGCCGAAGAATCGTTGGGCGTAATGGTCGCCGCTTCGCTGGTCCGGGAACTGGGGCCGGTGGTTTCCGCCTTATTGTTCGCCGGCCGGGCGGGATCTGCGCTGACCGCCGAGATTGGCCTGATGAAAGCCACCGAACAACTGTCCGGTATGGAGATGATGGCGGTCGACCCGATCAACCGCATCATCTCCCCGCGCTTTCTGGCCGGCTTTTTGGCCATGCCGTTACTGGCCGCACTGTTCAGCGCGATCGGCATCATGGGCGGCCATCTGGTCGGCGTCGGCATGCTCGGCGTCGACGACGGCGCATTTTGGGCGCAAATGCAGGCCAGCATCGATTTTCGCGAAGACATCGTTAATGGCGTAATCAAAAGCGTCGTGTTCGGCTTCGTCGTATCCTGGATCGCCCTGTTCGAAGGCTACGACGCCATCCCAACCTCGGAAGGGGTCAGCCGAGCCACCACTCGCACCGTGGTCAACTCGGCGTTTTCGGTATTGGCACTGGATTTCATCTTAACCGCACTCATGTTTGGAGACATTTAACATGCCGCATTCCAAGACCCAGGATACTCTGGTCGGATTTTTTGTCGCCTCCGGCATTGCCGCGTTGTTCTACATGGCTTTACAAGTCAGTAATCTGGGAACCTACACCGGTGACGACAGTTACACGGTGATTGCCCATTTTCAAAACTCCGGCGGCCTGAAAGTCAAATCGCCGGTATCGATCGCCGGCGTCCGCATTGGCCGGGTATCGTCGATCCGGCTGGATCGCAACAGCCACGAATCCATCGTCGAAATGCGCATCGAATCCAAGTACGACAACATCCCGATGGATTCGGGCGCCAGCATTTATACTGCCGGCCTGTTGGGCGAGCAGTACATCAGTATCGACCCCGGCTCGTCGGAAGAATACCTGCACGATAAGAGCCAGCTCGACATCACCAGCTCGGCCATCGTTCTGGAAGAAATGATCGGCAAATTCATGCTGAACAAGGCGGAAGGCAAATAGATGCCGAAACTGAGCGTCACCGAACAGGCCCCAGGGCATTACACCGTGGAAGGCAACCTGACTTTTGCCAGCATCGACAAGCAATCGCTGAAGTCCTTCAACTTTCTGAAAGGCATGGACAGCATCTGCATCGACCTGTCGCTAGTCGGCATGACCGACAGCGCCGGTCTGGCGTTGATGATCGAATGGATCAAGCAGGCCCGTAGCAACCGCGTCAAATTGTCTTTCAAGAACGTTCCAGCCCAATTACTGGCATTGGCCAAACTCAGCGGCTTCGACGAAACCGAATATTTTGCAAACCGCGCGCCTTGAGCCGCGTTCTGCCCCACTTACCCGAGACCATTCATGGATAAATTACTGATTACCGGCGGCAAACCCTTACACGGCGAACTGCGGATTTCCGGCGCCAAAAACGCCGCCCTGCCGATTCTGGCCGCGACGCTACTGTCCGAAGTACCGGTCAGCGTCGGCAACATTCCACACCTGCACGACATCACCACCACGATGGAATTGCTGGGCCAAATGGGCGTGGGCCTGACCGTCGACGAGAAAATGAACATCGAAGTCGACACCAGCACCATCCACAAATACGAAGCGCCTTACGAACTGGTGAAAACCATGCGCGCTTCGATCCTGGTGCTGGGGCCGTTGCTGGCCCGTTTCGGGGAAGCTTACGTGTCGCTGCCCGGCGGCTGCGCGATCGGCACCCGGCCGGTGGATATCCACATCGACTCGCTGATCAAGATGGGAGCGGACATCACCGTGGAAGCCGGTTACATCCACGCCAAGGCCACGCGTCTGAAAGGCTGCCGCTTGGTGTTGGATAAAATCACCGTGACCGGCACCGAAAACATCCTGATGGCCGCCACGCTGGCGGACGGCATCACCATCATCGAAAATGCCGCGAAAGAGCCGGAAGTCACCGATCTGGCGCATTTTCTGAACAAAATGGGCGCCAAGATCAGCGGCGTCGGCACCGATATCCTGACCGTCGAAGGCGTCGAAAAGCTCGGCGTTCCCGGCCTGCATTACGATATTCTGCCGGACAGGATCGAAACCGGTACCTATCTGGTCGCCGGCGCGATCACCCGCGGCCATGTCCGTTTGAAAAATACCGACCCGAACACGTTGGACGCCGTGCTGGCTAAGCTGAAGGAAGCCGGCGCCGACATCACCTGCGGCGAAAACTGGATCGAATTGAACATGCACGGCAAACGGCCGAAAGCGGTCACAGTGCGCACCGCGCCCTATCCGGCTTTCCCGACCGACATGCAGGCCCAATTTACGGCGTTGAACTCGGTCGCCGAAGGCGTCGGCCTGATTACCGAAACCGTATTCGAAAACCGCTTCATGCACGTGCAGGAATTGCAACGCATGGGCGCCCAGATCAAACTCGAATCCAACACCGCGATCTGCACCGGCAACGAAGGTCTGAAAGCGGCGCCGGTGATGGCTACCGACTTGCGCGCATCCGCCAGTTTGGTGCTGGCCGGCCTGATTGCAGAAGGCGAAACCTTGGTGGACCGGATCTACCATATCGACCGCGGTTACGACCATATCGAGGAAAAATTGTCGCAACTGGGCGCCACGATCCGCCGCGTTCCCAACTAAAACCCATCCCGAGCCATGTTAACCATCGCCGTATCCAAAGGCCGAATTTACGAAGAAGCCCTGCCGTTTTTGCAACAGGCCGGCATCACGCCGATCGACGATCCGGATAAAAGCCGGAAATTGATCCTGCAAACCACCCGCGACGACGTGCAATTGGTGATTATCCGTGCCACCGACGTACCGACCTTCGTCGAGTACGGCGCCGCCGACCTCGGCATCGCCGGCAAAGACGTCTTGCTGGAGCACGGCGCGGAAAGCTTGTACGAACCGTTGGACTTGGGCATCGCCGGCTGTCGCTTGATGACGGCCGGCCCGGTCGGCGCGCCGCCGGTCAAAGGCCGCTTACGCGTCGCGACCAAATACGTCAAAACCGCGCAACGCTATTTTGCCGACCTGGGCGTGCAGGCCGAGATCATCAAGCTGTACGGCTCGATGGAACTGGCGCCGCTGGTTGGCCTGGCCGATTGCATCGTCGACTTGGTGGACACCGGCAATACGTTAAAAGCCAACGGCCTGGAGCCGCGCGAACTGATCGCCAACATCACCTCCAGGCTGGTGGTCAATAAAGCGGCGATGAAAATGAAACACCAAGCCATTCAAGCCTTGATAGACCAATTCGAAACCACGCTGGCGCAGAGGTAAGCCCCATGGCTGCGATCAAAATGTTACGCCTGGACAGTTCGTCCGCCGATTTCGCCAAACAATTGCAGGCGCGCCTGGAGTGGGACGCCAGCGACGATTTGGAAATCCATAAACGGGTGTTGGACATCATCGCCGATGTCAAAAAACGCGGCGACCAGGCCTTGCTGGAATACACCAACCGTTTCGACCGCACCGCATTCAAGGCCGGCAAAGAACTGGAACTGAGCCAGGAGGCACTGAAGCAAGCCTGGGACACGCTACCCAGCACACAAGCGATTGCCTTGCAAACCGCCGCGGACCGGGTACGGGCCTACGCGGAACATCAAAAATTGCAGTCGTGGCAATACACCGAACTGGACGGCACCCTGCTCGGACAGAAAGTGACGCCGCTGGACAAAGCCGGCCTCTACGTGCCGGGCGGCAAGGCCGCTTACCCTTCGTCGGTGCTGATGAACGCGATTCCGGCCAAAGTCGCCGGCGTCGGCGAATTGGTCATGGTAGTGCCAACACCTGGCGGCGAAACCAATCCGCTGGTGCTAGCGGCGGCCTACGTCGCCGGCGTGGACCGGGTATTCACGATCGGCGGCGCTCAAGCCGTTGCGGCACTCGCCTACGGCACCGAAACCGTGCCGGCCGTCGATAAAATCGTCGGCCCCGGCAACATCTATGTCGCCACGGCGAAAAAACTGGTGTTCGGTCAGGTCGGCATCGATATGATCGCCGGTCCGTCCGAAATCCTGATCATCTGCGACGGCCAAACCGATCCGGACTGGATCGCAATGGATTTGTTCTCGCAAGCCGAACACGACGAAAACGCCCAGGCAATCCTGATCAGCCCGGACGCCGACTTCCTGAAAAAAGTCGAAGCCAGCATCAATAAACTGCTGCCGGAAATGGAGCGCGCCGCCATCATCAAAGCCTCATTGACCGGCCGCGGCGCCTTTATCAAAGTCGCCGACCTGGACCAAGCCGCACAAGTAGCGAACCGTATCGCGCCGGAACATCTGGAGCTGTCGGTCGCCGATCCGGAAGCCTTAGCCGAGCAAATCCGCAACGCCGGTGCCATCTTCATGGGCCGTTACACCGCCGAAGCCCTGGGCGACTACTGCGCCGGCCCCAACCACGTGCTACCCACCTCGAGTACTGCTCGTTATTCATCGCCGCTGGGCGTCTACGACTTTCAAAAACGCAGCAGTCTGATCAACTGCTCCGCAACGGGAGCACAGAATTTAGGAAAAATCGCTTCGGTGTTGGCGCGGGGCGAGAGTTTGACTGCGCACGCCCGGTCGGCGGAATTCAGAATTTAGCGGAGCAGGTTCGGTGCCGTCGATCGTGACGATGCCGAACGAGTGGAATAAACTTCTACCACAAAGCGCCGCCCCGTTTACTCCAGAGCGGAAATAAACGGGGCGGCAACTTGGCCGGTTTTACAGCAACAGCCGGCGAATATCGGCCAGATTGGCTTTCAAGGCTTCCATGAATCGGGCGCCTTCGGCACCGTCGATGACGCGATGGTCGTAGGTGATGTCCAGTGGCAACATCAGTTTCGGCTCGAATTCCTTACCGTTCCACACCGGCTGCACTTTGGAGCGGGTCACACCCAAGATCGCGACTTCCGGCGCGTTGACGATAGGCGTGAACGCCGTGCCGCCGATGCCACCGAGGCTGGAGATGGTCATGCAACCGCCTTGCATGTCGGACGGTTTCAGTTTGCCTTGGCGAGCCAATTCGCTGAGCTCGGCCAATTCTTGCGACAACTGAAAAATGCCTTTTTTATCGACATCGCGGATGACCGGCACGACCAGGCCATTTGGCGTATCGACCGCAATACCGAGATGGTAATACTTTTTCAGGAACAGCTTGTCGCCTTCCGGAGATAGCGAGCTGTTAAAAGATGGGAATTTCTGCAGTGCCGCGACCAGCGCTTTCATGATGAACACCAGGCCGGTAACTTTGATGCCGTCTTTGCCTTGACCGGCGTTGACTGCCTTGCGGAATTCTTCCATCTCGTCGATCGCGACTTCGTCGTGGTAGGTTACCAACGGCAGGTTCAACCAAACCCGGGTCAAATTTTGCCCAGTCAGGCGTTTGATTTTGCTTAACGGCTTTTCTTCGATTTCGCCGAATTGAGTGAAATCGACCGCCGGGATGGCCGGAATGCCGGCGCCGCCACCGCTTACCGCGGCGCCGGACGTCATAATTTGCTTGACGAATTTTTTCACGTCTTCCTGCAAGATCCGCCCTTTGCGGCCGCTGCCGGCCGGGATCTTGCTCAGCTCGACGCCCAATTCGCGGGCGAACAAGCGTACGCTCGGCGTCGCATGCGGCTTATAACCTTCGGTGCTGGCAACAACCGGCGCTACCGGGGCAGCCACGGCTTTAGCCGGTTCGGCTTTCGGCGCTTCCGCAACCGGCGCCGGAGGCGGCTCGGCGGCGGCAGGCACCGGCGCGACTTCGGCAGCTGGCTCTGCAACGGCGGCGCCGACTTCGACCGTGACGATCAAGGTACCTTCCGCGACTTTATCGCCCGGTTTGATATGGACCGACTTAACGATACCGGCCGCGCTGGACGGCAGGTCCATTGTGGCCTTGTCGGTTTCCATCACCGCCAGAGTTTGTTCGATCGCAACCACGTCGCCGGGTTGCACCAAGACTTCGACAATATCGATTTCCGGCACGTTGCCGACGTCGGGGACTTTTACTTCAACTAAAGAGCTCATCTACGCATTCCGTTAATTCAGCCGTTAAACCAACCAGGGGGCGCTGGCATCAGGGTTTATGCCATATTTCGCAATCGCCACGTCAACTTTGGCAGCATCGAACTCACCAGCTCGCGCCAGAGCTTGCAGCGCAGCAACGGTAACGTGGTAACGATCCACCTCGAAGAATTTACGCAGATTGGCGCGGGTATCGGAGCGGCCGAAACCGTCGGTACCCAGAACAGTGTAGGGATTTTTTACCCAGGGCCGAATCTGTTCGGCAAAGGCGCGCATATAGTCGGTTGCAGCGATCACCGGACCTTTGGCATCGTCCAGGCAGCGTTCGACGTGGGTCACGCGCGATTTCTCGGTCGGATGCAAACGATTCCAACGCTCGCAGCTTTGGCCGTCGCGCGCCAACTCGGTAAAGCTGGGGCAACTCCACAGATCGGCGTCGACACCCCAGTCGTCGTGCAGCAATTGGGCGGCGAAAATCACTTCGATGAAAATGGTGCCTGACCCCAACAACTGGACTCTGGGCTTGTTGCCCTTGTGGCCCTTTTTGAACAGATACATGCCTTTCAAAATGTCGGCTTCGGCGCCTTCGACCAATGGCGGCTGGTCGTAATTTTCATTCATCAAGGTGATGTAATAGAAGATATCCTCCTGCTCGACGTACATCCGGCGCAAGCCGTCGTGGATGATTACCGCCAGCTCACAGGCAAAGGTCGGATCGTAGGAATAGCAGTTCGGGACCGTCGCCGACATCAAATGGCTATGGCCGTCTTCGTGCTGCAAGCCTTCGCCGTTCAGCGTGGTTCTGCCGGCGGTGCCGCCTAACAGGAAGCCGCGGGTACGTTGGTCGGCCGCGGCCCAAATCAAGTCGGCGACGCGCTGGAAGCCGAACATCGAGTAGTAGATGAAGAACGGAATCATCGGCGTGCCGTGAGTCGAATAGGCCGTACCCGCCGCGATCCAGTCGCACAGGCCGCCGGCTTCGTTGATGCCTTCCTGCAACACCTGGCCGTGCTTGTCTTCCTTGTAAAACATTAACTGTTCAGCATCTTGCGGCGTGTACAACTGGCCAACCTGCGACCAGATTCCCAATTGGCGGAACATGCCTTCCATACCGAAGGTGCGCGATTCGTCCGGCACGATAGGTACCACGCGTTTGCCGATCTGTTTGTCCTTGACCAGGATATTCAGGATGCGGACGAAAGCCATCGTCGTCGAGATTTCATGGCCTTCGCCGGTGCCATCCAGCAAAGCCTTGAACGCGGACAGCGCGGGGATTTCCAACGAATAGGATTTTGCCCGCCGCGCCGGCAGATAACCGCCCAGATCGGCGCGGCGCTGGCGTAGGTATTTGAGTTCTTCGGAATCTTCCGCCAAACGGATGTAAGGCAGATTCGGCAGGTCTTCGTCGCTGATCGGCAGTTGGTAGCGGTCGCGGATACCCTTGATCGACTCCAGGCTCATCTTCTTTTGCTGATGACTGGTGTTTTGGGCCTGGCCGGAATCGCCCATGCCGTAGCCTTTGATGGTCTTGGCCAGAATGACCGTCGGCTGGCCTTGGTGGTTGGCTGCCGCATTGTAAGCGGCAAACACCTTGATCGGATCGTGGCCGCCGCGGTTCAATTCCCAGATATCGCGGTCGGTGTAATCCTTGACCAGTTCTTTCAGTTCCGGCTTGTTGAAGAAGTGCTCACGCACATAAGCGCCGTCCTTGGATTTGAAGGTTTGGTAGTCGCCGTCGACGCATTCCATCATGCGTTTGACGATCAACCCGTGTTTGTCGCGCGCCAGAATCGCATCCCAACGCCGACCCCAGATCACCTTGATTACGTTCCAGTTGGCGCCGCGGAAATTGCTTTCCAGTTCTTGAATGATTTTGCCGTTGCCGCGCACCGGGCCGTCCAGGCGCTGCAGGTTGCAATTGATGACAAAGATCAGGTTGTCCAGCTTCTCACGGCCGGCCATACCGATGGCACCCAGAGTTTCCGGCTCGTCGCATTCGCCGTCGCCGAGGAAGGCCCAAACTTTGCGGCCCTCGGTATTGGCCATGCCGCGGTCCTGCATATAGCGCATGAAACGGGCTTGGTAAATCGCCATGATCGGCCCCAAGCCCATCGATACGGTCGGGAATTGCCAGAAATCCGGCATCAACCACGGATGCGGGTAAGACGACAAACCGTTACCACCGACTTCCTGACGGAAATTATCCATTTGTTCTTCGCTCAAACGACCGAGTAAGAAGGCCTGAGCATAGGTTCCGGGAGCCGAGTGGCCTTGCGAGAAAATCAAATCGCCGCCGTGTTTGTCGGATGCGGCATTCCAGAAATGGTTTTGCCCTACATCGTACAAAGTGATTGCCGACGCGAAACTGGCGATATGACCACCGACATTGGTATGCTTGTTTGCCCGCAACACCATCATCATCGCATTCCAACGAACGTATGACCGGATGGTCCGTTCGATATCGGTATTACCCGGAAATTTGGGCTGCTTATCGACCGGAATCGAATTGATATAGGGCGTGTTGGCGGAGAAAGGGATGTCCAGACCGGCTTGTCTGGCGGTGCTGAGCAGGGTTTCGATCAGGTAACTGGCGCGTTCGCTGCCTTCCTTTTCGATCACCGCTTGCAGGGCTTCCATCCATTCTTGAGTCTCTGCGGGATCAATATCGTATTTGGCGGCAATGTCGGTATTGTTGGTCATTACGGAACCTAGGAAACATGGAAATAGCCGGAAAAGGATACCCGAAAAGGCCGGTGTCAGCATGTTTTTTTGGCAGCTTATCCGCCGACGCGGCCTTATATTCGGTGACTTGCGCCGGTTTCGGCTTTGTTGGCAACGAGGCCGAAACGGAGTCGGTAGCATCTTGAGCGCTGCCGTACTGTTCACCAGCCCAAAAGTACAAGTGGCTTTGCAGTACGACATCGCTTAGAATTTGCGTTAGTTCTAAATTTTACAAGGAGAATCCGATGCGTAGCCGAGTTTTACTCACTTTAGCCGCACTGTTTCTGACCGCGACCAGCGCGCAAGCAAATACGGTTACATTTACTTCGCAAACGTTTCAGCAAACCGCCGACGGACAACGCTTCGAATTTATAATCGATAACGCCCCACTCGCAGCGTTGACCGAGGGCTCGCTTTGGATTCACGCCCGCGGCGACTACAGCGAGAACTCCGATCTGGAAAACATCGCGTTCAGCATTGACGGCGTCGCGTTTCCGGATAATGCGTCCCCTTATTTCGGCGGCATCGTCTCCAATTCGCACCACCAAGACGTCGTCGAATGGAGCCAAGAATTTGTACTGGATGGCGCCGATCTGGTGAACTGGACCAGCGACAACAAAATTGTCATTTGGTTGAATTTATCGAGCGACGTTGAATTTAACTTGCATGCTGACGGTTTCACCGCCCAGTTCCCGCCGTTCGTTAAAGCGACACTGACCTATAACACGCCAGCCGTACCTCTGCCGGCCGCCGCTTGGCTGTTTGCCGGCGGCTTGTTGGGCGTATTCGGTACCGGCAAATATCGTAAATCCTGCTGACTTAGCTAACCCGACCTCAAAAAAAACCGGCTTAAGCCGGTTTTTTTTATGTGGGGTGGTTAGCCAGATTAATGAACGTGGCTATCGGCGTGTTGTAGCTCAGGTAATGTCGTCGTAACACCCGTCGTGAGTAGTTTACCGGCATTTACGCTGAAGCTGCCGCTAACACTATCCCCATCACCATCTGTGGCAGTGAAACCGAAATTCAATTGCAGCGTTTGCGAACTTGCCGCCTGATATTTCAACCCACCCAGTTCAAACTTGCCCGCAGTGATATCGATCTTCAGGGCATCGAAACCACCATTGACGTTAATGGCCGGGGTAAAGCCGCCGGAAGGCATTGTCACATTATTTCGGCTACCAACGATGGCTCCGTCTTTGTAAGCAGTCCAACTAAATCGATCCGGACCGGCGAGATCGGCATTGATATCGTTCATTTGCACTGCATTGACCACCCCACCGAACTTAAAGGTCAAGGTTTCACCACGATCCAAAGCATTGTCGTTGACGCCGATATGATTGGCAGGACTCAACACCAGGTTGCTCCCCTGCACCACTAGCGAGCTTCCGAAGGCGATCTGCGATGCGGAAACGCTCGTGGCGTTCTCAAAAGTCAGCGTTGTCGACGTTGGAGCCGGTATATCCAATACATCGTACAGAACCAACTTGTAAGCCCCGTCAACTGACCCGGGCTCCGTAGGCTCAAGAGAAAACACAGCACGATCGATTGACTTTTGATCAAGATAATTGGCCTCGGTGGTAAGACCACCTTTATCAACAAAAGCGTAAATCTCCTGCAAATTATCGCCGTTGCTATCGAAAACCAAATAAGAAATACTGTCTCCGCGCGAGGTTAATGCACCGTTGTTATTCACTAAAGTTACGCCGCCGGAAGCTCCGAAACCGTCGAATCCCAAATCATAATCAATCAAGCCGGACAAGACTTGGTCGGGCTGAGCAACATTCTGTACCTGGCCATTGCTGTTGGCTACCCTTGGCCCGTCGTCGTAAACATCAACCCGGAAAACGGCATTCGCGACTTCCCCGTTCGTTCCGGTCAATACCGCGGAAATATCGTATTGGATTGGCGCCGAAGCGGCGTCTGCCGCCCCGGGATGGGACAATGCGCCCTTCAACGCAAACTCGTAGCTACCGTCGGCATTCACCGTGATCCGATAGGTACTGGTATCCAACGTTTTGCTGGCAGCGTCCCAGGTTGCTCCCGCCGCCGCCAAAGTTACCGAAACAGGGGGCTGACCGTCGATCAACAAAGATCCGGAGCCGGTCGGCTCGACTAATACAGCGCCACCTGTCTGATCCAAATTGCCGTTAGTCTCGTCGACTACCGCGTTAGTCGCTACCACGGTTGGAATATAGTCGACGGTGACGGTGGCCGGGTTCGAGACCAGGCCCAGGTTGTCGGCCACGGTGTAGCTGATCGGGGTCGGGTCGCCAGTGAAGCCGGCGGCGGGGGTAAAGGTGATGGCGCCGGTCGCCGGGTTGACGCTCCAGGTGCCTTGGCCCGCTACGACCAGCGGTTGGCCGGGGCCGCCGCTGCCGACGATCGTCACGCTAGCGGGGTTCAGGCTGCCGTCCGGGTCGTTGTCGTTGCCCAGCACGTCGAGCGTGACCGGGGTGCCGGCGGCGATGCCGCTGGCGCTGTCATTCCCGGCTACCGGCGGCCGGTTGTAGTCGACCGTCACCGTGGCCGGGTTCGAGACCAGGCCCAGGTTGTCGGCTACGGTGTAGCTGATCGGGGTCGGGTCGCCAGTGAAGCCGGCGGCGGGGGTAAAGGTGATGGCGCCGGTCGCCGGGTTGACGCTCCAGGTGCCTTGGCCCGCTACGACCAGCGGTTGGCCGGGGCCGCCGCTGCCGACGATCGTCACGCTGGCCGGATTCAGGCTGCCGTCCGGGTCGTTGTCGTTGCCCAGCACGTCAAGTGTGACCGGGGTGCCAGCGGCGATGCCGCTGGCGCTGTCATTCCCGGCCACCGGCGGCCGGTTGTAGTCGACCGTCACCGTGGCCGGGTTCGAGACCAGGCCCAGGTTGTCGGCTACGGTGTAGCTGATCGGGGTCGGGTCGCCGGTGAAGCCGGCGTCCGGGGTGAAGGTGATGGCGCCGGTCGCCGGGTTGACCGTCCAGGTGCCTTGGCCCGCTACGACCAACGGTTGGCCGGGGCCGCCGCTGCCGACGATCGTCACGCTGGCCGGATTCAGGCTGCCGTCCGGGTCGTTGTCGTTGCCCAGCACGTCGAGCGTGACCGGGGTGCCGGCGGCGATGCCGCTGGCGCTGTCATTCCCGGCTACCGGCGGCCGGTTGTAGTCGACCGTCACCGTGGCCGGGTTCGAGACCAGGCCCAGGTTGTCGGCTACGGTGTAGCTGATCGGGGTCGGGTCGCCAGTGAAGCCGGCGGCGGGGGTAAAGGTGATGGCGCCGGTCGCCGGGTTGACGCTCCAGGTGCCTTGGCCCGCTACGACCAGCGGTTGGCCGGGGCCGCCGCTGCCGACGATCGTCACGCTAGCGGGGTTCAGGCTGCCGTCCGGGTCGTTGTCGTTGCCCAGCACGTCGAGCGTGACCGGGGTGCCGGCGGCGATGCCGCTGGCGCTGTCATTCCCGGCTACCGGCGGCCGGTTGTAGTCGACCGTCACCGTGGCCGGGTTCGAGACCAGGCCCAGGTTGTCGGCTACGGTGTAGCTGATCGGGGTCGGGTCGCCAGTGAAGCCGGCGGCGGGGGTAAAGGTGATGGCGCCGGTCGCCGGGTTGACGCTCCAGGTGCCTTGGCCCGCTACGACCAGCGGTTGGCCGGGGCCGCCGCTGCCGACGATCGTCACGCTGGCCGGATTCAGGCTGCCGTCCGGGTCGTTGTCGTTGCCCAGCACGTCGAGCGTGACCGGGGTGCCGGCGGCGATGCCGCTGGCACTGTCATTCGCGGCTACCGGCGGCCGGTTGTAGTCGACCGTCACCGTGGCCGGGTTCGAGACCAGGCCCAGGTTGTCGGCTACGGTGTAGCTGATCGGGGTCGGGTCGCCAGTGAAGCCGGCGGCGGGGGTAAAGGTGATGGCGCCGGTCGCCGGGTTGACGCTCCAGGTGCCTTGGCCCGCTACGACCAGCGGTTGGCCGGGGCCGCCGCTGCCGACGATCGTCACGCTGGCCGGATTCAGGCTGCCGTCCGGGTCGTTGTCGTTGCCCAGCACGTCAAGTGTGACCGGGGTACCGACAGGAATGCCGCTGACGCTGTCGTTAGCCGCGACCGGCGGCAGATTTCCGCCGGTAATCTGCGCCCCCGACAATGTGTCAGGGTTTAGTAACAGCACTTCCGGGACGATATTGTTGAATGCCACACTTGGGCCGGTGGTATCGAAACCGTTGGTCACCGGCGCCACCGGATTCAGATAGTCGACGCTGACCGGCACATGGCCTTCGTTACCGGCAACGCCGCCGCCTGCGGCGCCAGCAGCCGGAGCCCCTGCCGCAGTCGGATCGGCAATTTGGGTCGGATCGGCACCCGCTAGCAAGGCTGCTTGAATATCTTCAACAGAGGGACCAGCCGGCGGCGGATTCTGCGCAACAACCGCCTCCTCCCGTTCTTGCTCCTGCAACACCGCGCCGAGTTGCATCCGGTCATTGCCCCCCATATCCACGGTGGAGCCATCGGCCAGCTGAATCACGATGGCGCTGCCGGCAGCGGTAGCAAGTATGTCGGTATCGAACACCTTGTCGCCGGTTTGCAATACACGGGTACTGCCGTCGGCCGCCGTGGCGCTGACCGATCCGCTCACTAGTTTTACAATGCCGAGTTCTTGAGCCATGCTCTGCTCCGAGTTAGTTCAGCCAAAAAGGGTAATAGTAGGCCAGCCGGGCAACTCAGTACAGTAGCAGGGCGAAAAAATCGCCCGTTCCACTGTCAAGAGCTGCAAGACAGCATTGAACAGCCCGCCCGTTGCTTCGCCCAATCCGGCCGTTTTTCGGCGAATCGCTCGCGGCCCGGCTGTTCGGCGTAGGGGTTTCGCAAAACCTCTAACAATTCACCGACCAAATCGAAATCTCCCTGCTCCGCCTGGTCTATCGCCAGCTGTGCCAGATAATTCCTCAACACGTATTTCGGATTTACCGCATTCATCCGCGCCCGCCGGACATCGCGATCGCTAGCATCCTGCCGGCTACGTTCGCAGTATCGCTGGAACCACGCCACCGCCCGATTGCGCTGCTCTTCTGCGATGGCCGCATAGCTGTTGTTTTCCAACATCGTTAGAAAACCGGCAACGGCAATGGCCGGGTCGCACGGATCGAGCGCTGCCAATTGCCGATAAAACAGGGTCATATCAACTTCGGCGGCTTGTAGCAGTTGTAACAAATCGCTAACCAGTTCCTGGTCATTGTCCGTATCGAAACGGCTCAAGCCCAATTTGGCGGCCATCGTGGCGCGCCATTCCGCTTCGAAGGTTTCGCTAAACGTCAACAACGCCTGCTCCAGCGCTTCCACACGCATCACTAACGGATAAATCGCGTTTGCCAGTTGCACCAGATTCCAGTAGGCAATCTTCGGCTGATTGCCGAAACGGTAGCGCCTCCCTTGGGCGTCGGTGGTATTCGGGGTCCAATCCGGATCGTAGTTTTCCAACCAGCCGTAAGGACCGTAGTCGATGGTCAAACCCAGAATGGACATGTTGTCGGTGTTCATCACGCCGTGCACGAAACCGACCCGCTGCCAATGCACCACCATTTCGGCGGTGAGCCGGCAGACTTCCTCGAACCAACGCAGATACACCTTAGGACTCGGCTCGCCCAAGTCCGGAAAGTCGCTGCGGATCGTATAGTCGGCCAATTTCTTCAACGACTCCAAATCGTCGCGGGCGGTAAAAATCTGGAAATTGCCGAAGCGGGTAAAAGACGGCGCCACCCGACACACCACGGCACCCGGCTCCAATTGCGGATTGCCGTCATAGAACATGTCGCGCACCACGTTCTCGCCGGTCAGAGCCACACTCAACGCACGAGTGGTCGGCACGCCCAAATGGTGCATTGCCTCGCTGCACAGAAACTCGCGAACAGAGGAACGCAACACGGCCAAACCGTCGGCGCTGCGCGAATACGGCGTCCGGCCGGCCCCTTTCAATTGCAGGGTTCGGCGGCGTCCGTCGGGACAGACGGCTTCGCCGAGATTGATCGCCCGGCCGTCGCCGAGCTGGCCGGCCCAATGGCCGAATTGGTGGCCGCCGTAACACATCGCGAAAGGCTGCATTCCGGCCGCCAGGCGGTTGCCGGCAAACACTTGGCAGAAGTCTTCGGACAGGCAATCCTGGTCCGAAAGACCCAATTCGGCAGCCACTTCGGCCGAATAAGCCACCAATCGCGGGCTTTTCACTGGCGTCGGCTGCACCAATGAGTAACAGGCGCCGTAAACCTGGCGGCGAAAATTATCGGGTTCGGTGTCGCCCGGCAGTTCGCGGACGAAACGGTTATCGAATCTGAGGCAATCGAGAGAGTAACTATCGGCGTGGGTGAGCATCTGGGCATCCGGGTTTTGGCTAAAAAGTTTACGGGTGGCAACCGGAAACAGCTAAGATAAACCGTTAAACGCTAGTTTAAGACCATCAATTTTCCTGAAGGCAATGCTTATGAAAAACCATTTCGTCAAACTCAATCCGCGCACTTTAACGTTAACGTCACTATTGCTGGTTAGCGCCTTATCGACAACACAATTGACCGGTTGTTTCACGGTCGGCCAGGAGTTTGCAGCAAATCACGTGCCGGAAATCAAAATCGGCCAAACCCGCAAGCAGGACATTACCGAAATGTTCGGTACACCTTGGCGCACCGGTATGGAAGACGGTAAACCGACCTGGACCTACGGCATTTACAAGTACGCTTTGTTCGGCGGCACCGACTCGCAAGACTTGCTGATCCGTTTCGACCCGCAAGGCATCGTCCGTTCCTACACCTTCAGCACCACCCGCAAGTAGATGCCACCAGCATAGGCGTCACGCCTTGGCAGATCGCGCGTTACTTCGCCGGCCTTTGAACGGCCGGCGATCAACCTGCCGTAGCGGGTTAACAGCCCTAGCGGTCGGCAATCCGCCGCATAAACAACATCGCCAGAGACAACAGGCTAAAGCCAGCCCCCGCATAAAATGTCGTCTCCGCGCCCAGCCGATCCCACAATAAACCGGCCAGCACGCTAGCCAGCAACATCGCCACTCCGCTGACCAAATTGAAGAACCCGAACCCGGTCCCGCGCAAATCCTCGGGCGCGGTGTCGGCGACCATTTTCGCCAACAAGCCTTGAGTCATCCCCATGTGCAGACCCCACAAGCCCACTCCGGCCAAAGTCACCTCCCATCGGGCGCTGAATGCCAAGGTCAAATCGGCGCCGATCAGCACGAGCAAGCCCCATACCAGCAAGGTCCGGTGCGACATTCGGTCCGACAATCGCCCGAACGGATATGCGGTCGCCGAATAAACCACGTTCATTGCCACCATAACCAACGGTACCAGCGCGATCGCCATGCCGCCCTGTTGCGCACGCAAAACTAAAAACGCTTCGCTGAACCTGGCCAAGGTAAACACCGCGCCAATCGCCACAACCCACCAATATTCCGGCCCCAATCGCTTAAGATTACTGCGATGAATCGGATTGCCGCGCTTGGCACGCTTGACGTTGGTCGGCTCTTTGACGCCGAACGCCAACATGGCTACCGACAGTGCACCGGGCACGACAGCTACCCAAAACACCGCCCGAAAATCGTCGGCCCATGCCAACATTAAACCAACCGCCAGCAGCGGCCCGAGGAAAGAGCCGACGGTATCCAGCGACTGCCTGAGCCCGAAAGCCGCACCGCGAATTTCGGTCGGCGTCACGTCGGCCACCAGCGCATCCCGCGGTGCGCCGCGCATCCCCTTGCCGACCCGGTCCAACAAGCGCGCGCTCAACACCATATCGGCGCTGGCGGCCAGCGCAAATAACGGCTTGGTCAGTGCGCCGAGGCCGTAACCCAGCAGCGCCAAGCTCTTGCGCTTGCCCAGATAGTCGCTGAGCGTGCCGGAAAACACCTTAACGATCAGCGCGGTCGCCTCGGCCGCGCCTTCGATCAAGCCGATACTGAGGCTGCTGGCATGCAAAACCGAAACCATGAACAGCGGCAACAAGCTATGAATCATCTCCGACGAGATATCCATCAGCAGGCTGACGCAGCCCAAGGCCCAAACGCTGGCCGGAATTTGCCGCCACACTGGGCGGGAACCGCTCTGTTTCATACGCTCGCCTTATACGGTTTTGTTACAGGCCGAAGGCAGCAACGCCATTCCCCAGCCGATTGACAATATCCGTTAGCGGTGTAACCGTAAGCCTTTTTACGCTAACAGGAGAGCTACATGATATCCCGCTTATTGTTTTTGGCATTATTCTTCAGTTCCGGGCTGCAAGCTGCATTGCACGAACAAAGTGTCAGCTACCAGGCCGGCGGCACCACGTTCAAAGCTTATTTGGCGTGGGACGACGCCAAAGGCGAGAAGCAGCCTGGGGTATTGGTCGTACACGAATGGTGGGGCCTGAACGATTACGCCAAGCAGCGGGCGAAAATGTTGGCGGAACTGGGCTATACCGCGCTGGCGGTGGATATGTACGGCGACGGCAAATTCAGCGAACATGCGGCAGAGGCGTCGGCATTCATGACCAGCGTGGTCGAGCGGGCCGGCGTCTCCGAACAACGTTTCGCCGCCGCCGAGGAATTTCTGAAACAACAACCAAGCGTCGATCCGGGCAAAATTGCCGCAATAGGCTACTGCTTCGGCGGCGCCACGGTGTTAAACATGGCCAGACAGGGCGGCGACTTGGCCGCCGTGGTCAGTTTCCACGGCAATCTGGCGACCAAAACCCCGGCCCAGCCCGGCAAAGTCAAAGCCAAAATCCTGGTGCTGAACGGCGCCGCCGACGAGTTCGTTACTGCAGACAGCATTACCGCGTTTCAGGCGGAAATGGCTAGAGCCGGTGCCGATTACCGCTTCGTCAACTATCCCGGTGTCCGTCACGGCTTCAGTAATCCGGACGCCGACCGGCTGGGCAAGGCCAATAACCTGCCGATCGCTTACGACGCCGATGCCGACCGGCAATCGTGGGCGGCGATGCAGGAGCTATTTCAAACGGTTTTCGGGAAATAAGAAACGGCGAACCGCTGGCGCGGCCCGCCTCGCCGTCAACGTGCAGTTGGCGGCGCCGGGATACGGAAGCGCGCATCCCGTGCGGGGCGCAAACGCCCCGCCCAATGATCTTGTCCTAGCGGGTACCGAACACGACGATGGTTTTACCGTGAGCGGTGATCAAGCCTTTGTCCTCCAACTCCTTCAACACCCGTCCGGCCATCTCCCGCGAGCATCCGACGATGCGGCCGATTTCCTGGCGGGTAATATGCAATTGCATGCCGTCGGGATGGGTAATCGCATCCGGCTCCTTGCACAGATCCAATAATGTGCGGGCAATACGGCCCTCGACGTCCATGAACGCCAAATCGCGATATTTGCGGCTGGTGATCAACAGCCGGGTGGAGAGCTGCTCGCCCAATACCGTCAAAATTTCCACGGCATGGTCGCGCAAATCGGTGTTGAGCAGAAGTTTGAAGCGCTCGTAACCGATCTCAGCCATCTGGCATTTGGTCCTAGTCTTAACCGACACGCTACGGGTTTCGGCGTTTTTGAACACGCCGATCTCGCCGACGAAATCGTGCTTATTCAAATACGCCAAAATCAGTTCGCGGCCTTCTTCATCCTCGACACTTACGCTCACCGAACCGTCGACAACGAACAACAACTTATCGCCGACGTCACCCGGACGAACAATGGTTATTTTGGCCGGATAACTTCTAACGTGACAGAAACGCAGAAAGGCATCCAGGGCGGCTGGAGATATTTTGTTTTGTTTAACAAAGCTCATAAGTTGTAATAATTTTGTGAACTAGTTTGTGTACTCTACCAAGGTGCAGTAGTTTTAGAAAAAAATCAAGACATTTGACAGGTTCGTTGTAAAATCCGCGCCAATTTTCGTTTTTGGTTGGGATTATTTATGCAGGCAACGATTAAATGGGTCGACGGCCGGCTGTTTGTCGGAGAATCCGGCAGCGGTCACACCGTCGTGATGGACGGACCGCCGGATCACGGCGGCCGCAATCTCGGCGTGCGGCCGATGGAAATGTTGTTGCTGGGCGTGGGCGGCTGCTCCTCGTTCGATGTGATCGATATTCTGCAAAAAGGCCGGCACGACATCGTCGATTGCACGACAGAACTGACCGCGGAACGGGCCGACAGCGTACCCGCGGTCTTCACCAAAATCCATCTGCATTTCAAAGTGACCGGCAGGAACCTGCCCGCTGCTGCAGTGGAACGGGCGGTGAAATTGTCGGCCGAGAAATACTGTTCCGCGTCGATCATGCTCGGCAAAGCGGGCGTGGAAATGAGTCATGATTTTGAAGTTATAGAGGGCTGACCGGTTGAGCAAGTTACAATTACACGGGTTTAACAACCTGACCAAATCACTGAGTTTCAATATTTACGATGTGTGCTATGCCCCCAAAGAGCAGGAGAAAGCCTATATCGAGTACATCGACGAAGCCTACAACGCCAAGCGTCTGACCCAGATTTTGAAGGACGTCGCCAACATCATCGGCGCCCAGATCCTGAACATCGCCCACCAGGATTACGATCCGCAGGGCGCCAGCGTGACGATGCTGATTTCGGAAGGCGCGGTGATTCCGGCCGGCATGAACTCCGAATCGCCCGGCCCGCTACCCGATACCATTTTGGCCCATCTGGACAAAAGCCACATCACCGTGCATACCTATCCGGAAAGCCATCCGGACACCGACATTTGCACCTTCCGTGCCGACATCGACGTCTCGACCTGCGGTCAGATTTCGCCGTTGAAAGCCCTGAATTACCTGATCCACAGCTTTGAGTCCGACATCGTGATCATGGACTATCGGGTGCGCGGCTTTACTCGCGATATTTCCGGCCAAAAGCATTACATCGACCACAAGATCAACTCGATCCAGAACTACATCGCCGAGAGCACCAAAGAGCTGTATCAAATGATCGACGTCAACGTCTATCAGGAGAACATCTTCCACACCAAGATGATGTTGAAGGAAACCGAGCTGGAAAATTACCTGTTCGAAAAGGAAAGCAACTTCAGCGAAGACGAAAAGCAGGAAATCCAGGAAATGTTGCAGGACGAGATGGCAGAAATCTTCTACGGCCGCAATTTCTCCTAATCTGGCTTGCACTAAAAACGGCCGCTACGGTCTTCACCGTAGCGGCCGTTTTTTTATTTAGCGGACCGACTTTTGCGCGTCTTCCTGCATCCGTTCCTTGTGTTGCTGACGCAATTCATCCATTTTGCGCATCTGTTCCGGATTCAATACGTCTTTGATACGGCTGTGCGATTCTTCATGGATGGCCCGGAATTTCTCGTGCTGCTCCTTGAAGATCGCTTCCAATTTGGTTTTTTGTTCCGGGGTCAATTGCAGTAATTGTGTCAAACTTTCCAGTTTGTGGTCGACCGGTTGGCCGTAATCGTGTTCGCCGGTGTAAGCGAACACCGTCAGCGGCATGGCCAAAAATATTGGGTACAGCCATTTTGTTTGCATTGGGTTATTTCCTGTAAGTTGGATTGAAAGGACGGGGACGGCCAAAGAAAACCGCGGCAGTTGGGACGACGCTCAGTCCGCCAGCGGGTCCTGCGCCGGGCAACAGTCGATGCTGAAACGTTGCGGCGCTTCGCCCAATTGCAACGCCGTCAATTGGCCGCCCCACAGGCAACCGGTATCGATCGAATAACAGTTGTGGCCTTCGTAATAGCCCAAGGTCGACCAATGGCCGAAAATGATCCGCATGTCCCGACTTTTCCGGCCCGGCACCTGGAACCACGGCAGCAAATGTGCGGGCTGTGTACCCGGCGCGCCCTTCTGGCCGAAATCCAACTCGCCGGCGAGCGTGCAATAACGCAAGCGGGTAAAACAGTTAACCGCAAAACGCAGTTTTTCGATCTTGGGCAAATCTTCCCGCCACAGCGCAGGCTTGTTGCCGTACATCGAGCGGAAAAACCGTTCGTAATCGGCGCCCTGCATGGCTTGTTCGGTTTCGCGCGCCATCTGCTCGGTCGTGGCCAAATCCCATTGCGGCGGCAGGCCGGCGTGCAGCATGCAGAAATCGCCGTCGCGGTAAAACAAACGCTGGTGGCGCAGCCAGTGAATCAGCTCGTCGCAATCCTCGGCCCGCAAAATAGCGCCCAAGGTATCTTTTTTGCCGGCCTTGCTCAGCGACACCACGGTCGCAATCAAATGCAGATCGTGGTTGCCCAGCACAGTGATCGCCGCATCGCCGAGGCCTTTAACGAAACGCAGCGTCTCCAGCGACTTGGGCCCGCGGTTGACCAGATCGCCGGCCAGCCACAACCTGTCTCGGCCCGGATCGAATGCTATCTGGTCTAGTAGCCGGCGGAATTCGTCGTAGCAGCCCTGAATATCACCAATCGCATAATCTGCCATCAGTGCAGGGTTCTGGGAATCGACAAGGTAAATTTAGGAATGGCTGCGTTGAAATTTTCGCCGGTATCGGCCTGCATCTGGTATTTGCCCTGCATCACGCCGACCGGCGTTTCGATCATCGCCGCACTGGTATAACGGAACGAATCGCCCGGATTCAGATGCGGATGCTCGCCAACCACGCCTTCACCGTTGACTTCCTGGACCTTGCCGTTGGCATCGGTGATCAGCCAGTGCCGGGTCAGCAATTTGGCCGGCGTGGAACCGACGTTGGTAATCGTGACGGTGTAAGCGAACACGTAACGGTTCTGTTCCGGCGAGGATTGCGCCTCGACGTAGTAAGGTTGCGCTTCAACTAAAACTTTGTTTTTTTCGCTCATTGATGGATCATGTAAAACGGACTTTCGGTTATTTCAACCCAACTGGTAACCAAACGCAAGCAATCCCATGAACATCCGCAGATTTTGGGGCGCGGCCCTGCTGGCCCTGCCCTTGGCGGCGTTTGCCGAAGACGCCAAAGACCTGTTCGCCGCCGCGGCCGCCGGCAAAATCGAACGGGTCGAATCATTGCTGGCACAAGGTCTGGATGCCAACGGCAAGATCGACCAAGACCGTACCGCATTGATGGCGGCCAGCTTCAACGGCAATATCAGAATCGTCAAAACCTTGCTGGCTTACGGCGCCGATGTCAATCTGGCCGATAAACTCGGCGCCACGGCGCTAACGGATGCGGTAATGTTCGGCAACCCGGATCTGGTCGGCGTGTTGATCGCCGCCGGCGCCAACGTCAACGCCGCCGACGCCCAAGGCGTGAAAGTCCTCGACAAAGCCAAAAAGCTCGGCCGCGACAACATCGTCAAATTATTGGAAGCAGCCGGCGCCAAAGCCCAAGAGGCGAAAGCCGAGGAAGTCACACCGTCCGAACCTCAAGCCGAAGCCAACTCCGAAGCAAAACCCGAAGAACCGAAAAAATGACTCCACCCAAACCTGTGCATATCCATATCCTCGGCATTTGCGGCACCTTCATGGGCGGCCTGGCCCTGATCGCCCGCGAACTCGGCTACACCGTCAGCGGCTCCGACCAGAACGTTTATCCGCCGATGAGCACTCAGCTCGAACAACAAGGCATCAAGTTGATGAACGGCTACAAGGCCGAGAATCTGGACATCAAACCCGACTTGGTCGTGATCGGCAACGCCATGTCGCGCGGCAATTCGGAAGTCGAAGCGGTATTGAATCTGGGCCTGCCCTATATCTCCGGTCCGCAATGGCTGGCCGAACATGTGCTGCAACACAAATGGGTGTTGGCGGTCGCCGGTACCCACGGCAAAACCACCACGACCAGCATGCTGAGCTGGATTCTGGAACACAACGGTTTCAAACCCGGCTTTCTGATTGGCGGCATACCTTTGAACTTCGGCATTTCCGCCCGGCTGGGGGAATCGGATTTCTTCGTCATCGAGGCCGACGAATACGACTGCGCCTTTTTCGACAAGCGCTCGAAATTCGTGCATTACCGGCCTCGCACTGCGATTTTGAACAACCTGGAATACGACCACGCCGACATCTTCGAAAACCTGGATGCCATCAAAAAGCAGTTCCACCATTTGGTCAGAACCATCCCCGGTCAAGGCTTGATCATCGCCCCCGACTGCGAAAAACACGTCGCCGAAGTATTGGCGATGGGCTGCTGGAGCCCGGTGCAACTGACCGCGATCGATGCCCCGGCGCCGTGGCAAGCGCAATTGCTGGCCGCCGACGGCAGCCGTTTTGCGATCCATTTCGAAGGCCACAACCAAGGCACCGTGGCATGGGCGCTGACCGGCCGTCACAACGTCTACAACGCCTTGTCCGCCATCGCCGCCGCCCGCCATGTCGGCGTGGCCCCGGCCGACGCCATCGCCGCGTTGGCACAATTCCAGAACGTAAAACGCCGGATGGAAGTCATCGTCAAGAAAGCCGGCGTCACCGTTTACGACGACTTCGCCCACCACCCGACCGCGATCCAAACCACGCTGGACGGTTTGCGCAAACAAGTCGGTAACGAAAAAATCCTGGCTATCGTCGAACCGCGCTCGAATACGATGCGCCTGGGTGTGCATACCCAATCCCTGGCCGAATCGCTGGGCCAGGCCGACCGCGCCATCATCTTTCAGCCGGACGGATTGGGCTGGGATTTGAGCCAATTGCTGAAATACGCCAATAACATCGAGATTTGCAACAGCCTGGATTCGATCGTGAACGCGATCCAAGCCGAGGCCGGCGGCGTCTGTCACGTCCTATTGATGAGCAACGGCAGCTTCGGCGGCATCTACCAACGCCTCCGCGACAGTCTATGAGCCACCGCGTCGAAATCCGTTACTGCACCCAATGCCGCTGGCTGCTGCGCGCGGCCTGGATGGCGCAAGAGCTGTTGACGACCTTCGATAGCGAATTGAACGAACTGGCGCTGCAACCGGGCACCGGCGGCATTTTCGAAGTGCATGCCGACGGCGCGTTGGTCTGGTCGCGCAAGGCTGAAGGTCGCTTCCCCGAAATTACCGAATTGAAACAATTGGTCAGAGACGTGATCGCGCCGGAGCGGGATTTGGGCCATATCGACCGCAAGCCCGCGCCGCAGTCTTGAGAGGGCTCGGCTATCTTGTTGATCGGCACAAAATCGCTGGGACAAATTCCTAGTCCGCGCAGATACCGACAGAGCCAACGTCCGTCAATACCAAACCTTAAACATTAGAGTTTTACAGCCAACGAGCGAAGGCGCTTGGAATCGGCAAAAGCTCTACCACCCGCCCAACGCAAAAATTTTTCAGTTCCGCAGTGAAAATCTTCTGACTCCAAAAATACCGAGTAGCCCGGTCGCCATCAGCGGCAATGCGGGCGGTACGGGAACCGGCCGAATGTTTAAAGAGACCGTATAACCGCGTTGAATAAAACTATCGTTTTCCAATGCGAGATAAGCTTCCCATAAAAGAGGATCGTTGCCGATTTCATCTGTAAGCTCGGGCAAGATACAGGCGGAGCAAGCCCCTCCGATGGCCATTGAATAAACGCCTTTCGGAAGGAAAATATTATCAAGTGAGACTGTCCTGCTGCCGCTGTCCACCTCGCCTGCGTGCATCAAGTATTTAACGGTACCGATATCACCATCATCGTTGGCCATGGTGACGTCTCCCAATGCATTCCAACGCCCTTCTTTGCCTTCAGGCGGCGGCAGGACTTCCGATGAGTCATGTGCTAATTCGGGTAGCAAGCCGCTGTAAAGGGTGAAGGCAGGCGTTAAATCCAATTTGCCGTCTTGAATTTTCGGCCTTACATCTTGGACCGCCTCATCCCATTCCAAAACATAGCCGGATATTCCTCCCGAGATACTGATGCTGACATATGCTCCTCCGGCACTATCGACTTCGAATTTTTCCCATGGCAAAACACTGTGGCTGTCCCCCCAATTTTCGTCAGCTGCATCCGCCCAAGCAGCGTTTCCAGCAACGGAGCCGCGAAAATTATAAGTAATTGAGCCGTCAGTTTCGGTAACCGCATTACCAAATGCGTTGTGCACAGGATCCGTCACCATTAAATTCGTGTAGCTAATATGGGCAAATGTTCGCGGTGCGAAACAAGACAATATCAGTGGGAATAACAGCACTTTAAATCGAAAAGTCATGTGAATATCCATAGCATTGTGGCTGGGTAATTGAGGGAAAGAGACGAGAAATGATCAACTATCTCAAAAAATCGATTCAGCACGGAGTATGCCAAACCGCCAACCTTATTCCGAATAATCATTTCAAACTATAACCCCCGCATGTCAAAACGGGCTTTGGCGGCAGGTTTTACTAAGAACAACCAATAACACCAGACGCTTAACTAAGCACAGGCGACATCAATAACCCCGCCGGCCCCTAGCTTAACTTCCGATCTGGGGATACTCTGACAGCCGCATTAGCAGATCAATTTTTGCGCATATCATTTAAACTGTGTTATTTAATACTGTTTAAGCGATATACCACAGAACCATGAAAAAATTCTTGACAGGAGTTATTAGAAAATATCGCCCACCTGTTTCAAAATAACGCTGACTTTATAGAGGAGTCGTTTTGCTGAAGACATATCTTTTACCGAATTATTTTCAAATTTCGGACACCATGCCGCATCGACGCTCATTCACCTCATTTTTAAGCGTATTGAAAGGCGCCTCATCTGCGGCAATTGCTTGTCGTCCAAATCAAAAAGATAATCTGCCGTGCCGCTCCGATCGCGCCAAGCAAGGTCGGCCAGAAATTCGATCAGTAAACCGGGTTCTCGGAGCGAATGATGAGTCAGGCACTTCTTAAACGCAGCCTACCGGAGCCTCGATCGATAGCGCCTGGCGCCACACACCGATGCTTGGCAAAGCAACAGGAAGCAACGGGTCGAATAAATTAAACAAGTGAAGGGCCGTCTTCCGCCCGGCACAATCAACCAAGGGGGTAATCATGAATTTTCAAGATCAAGGCCGTCCGTTAAGCGGCGAGGGTATCGAACAAGTGTGCAACACTTTGGGCGTTACCCAGCCCGAGGTGTGGGCGGTGCTCAGCGTGGAAACGCGCGGCTTCGGTTTTTTGAAAGACCGGCGGCCGCAGATTCTGTTTGAACGGCATATTTTCCATAATCAAACCGATGGCCGGTTCGACACTAGCGCCCCTGACATCAGCGACAGCAAAGCCGGCGGCTACATCGGCGGTGCGGCGGAATACGACCGCCTGGACAAAGCGCTCGGACTGGACCAGGCGGCAGCGCTGAAAAGCGCTTCCTGGGGCATTGGCCAGGTGATGGGTTTTAACTTTGCAGACGCCAGGTTTGCCACTGTGGACGCCATGGTGGCCGCATTGGTTGCAGACGAGAACGCCCAGTTGCTGGCGATGGCCAATTTCATCAAAGCCAATGGCTTGGCCGGTGCGATGCAAAAGGGCAAATGGGATGCGTTTGCCCGCGGCTACAACGGCCCGAGCTTCGAAAAAAACCAGTACGACACCCGGCTGGCCGCAGCCCACGCCCAATACAAGGTGATGCTGCCGGATTTGGGATTGCGCACGGCGCAAGCAGCACTGCTGTATCTCGGGTTCGACCCCGGCACAATCGACGGCGTCACCGGCAAACGCACCCGCTCGGCAATCACCGCATATCAAGAAAAAGCCGGCCTGCCGAAAACCGGCGAACTGGACACCACAACGGAAAGCACGCTGCTGAGCCAGGCGTTTCCATCGGCGTAGGCCCCGCCGCGCATGACGCACGGAAGCCTCTATAAATTCTCGGCTTGTACTGAGCCAGGCAAAGCGTTAGCGGGTAATGCCTTGATTTATAGAGGGCTTCCATCCGCACCGAACTTATCGCAGTGCAATTTTTAGCGGCTCCCTTATCCATTCAAACCTGCCAAATCGCGCTGAAGATGAATACGCCCCAGCCGAACCGATACCGCATCTTATGGCGGCTTTTTCTGCTAGCAGCGGTACTGCCGAACCTATTGGAAATGCTGCTGATTTTCGGCGCGCCGCTACCATTCGGTTTTGTCGTTCTGGTGATGCTGTCGTTTTACTACCTACCGGTTGCGGCGATTTTCGGCGACACCCTGTTTTTGACCGAAACGGTAGTAGCTCCGCACGGTGTACCGGGCCTGATTGCATCTTTTGCGGTGTACTCGGCTCCGTTTTTGGTTTGGCTGCTAATACTGTCGCGGAAACGCTAACCCGGACCGTAGGGCGTTTTCGCGATAGCAAAACGCGGGTGGTTTTAAAGTTTTGGCGGATTGTTGCTACCGCTCCGAATCCGCCTTACGAACACGCACCTTGCAATTCATCCGCCTTACGGCCATCAGGATGCTCTAGACCTGACCCTGTTCTGCTTCTGTTCTACTCCATCACCTAGCGACTTCGTGCCAATACCAACAGTTGCAGGATTAACTGATACCCGCTTAGCAATCGATACGCTTTAACCAGGAAAAAACCGGTATTTCGACACCGCTCGCCTGTCATTCGGCACTTGCCGCAGACATATACAGGATTTTGTTCAATGATTAACCCGACATGATTTATTAGCGATCAATCCAAACACCTTGATAGTGGATGATTAGTGCATTTGAAGCGTAACAATGGAGGAAGAATGGTGAATTTTTGGGGTTATCAAATTGACAGCAGATTACTGTTTTGGACGTTACTCGGTTTGACTGTTGCTATTATCATTAAAATCAGTCTAAAAAAATCAAGACAATTGGAATACATCAAAAATTACGAGTTTAATCCGAATATTAAGAATCGGCTAAGTAAAAAATATCCAGACCTTACTGATAACCAGATAAGTCAGGTTTTACAAGGATTACAAAACTATTTCGCAATCTATCATAAAACCAGACGCAAAATTGTAGTAATACCTTCTCTGATTGCAGATGATGCTTGGTGCGAGTTTACCTTGCTCACTCGCTCTTACTGGCAATTTTGCCGAAATGCATTCGGCCGTTTTTTGCACCATACGCCTATCAAAATCATGATCGCGACCAATCATGCGAATATTGGAATAAAAGATGCCTGGCGATTGGCTTGCATACAAGAACAAATCAATCCCCAAAATCCGGTTGCATTGCCATCGTTGTTTCAGCTCGACGTACAACTCGGCATTCAGGACGGCTTTGTCTATCGCCTCAGTAGCCCCTTGGACAAGAAGGCTCGCTGCAATTGTGAGAACAGCTTTATCTACAACTTGTATTGCGAATATGCAGACAAACAATACTGCATTGAAGATATAGGGCGTGCATGTAAAGGCGAATGCATTGGCTGTTAAGCTAAAGTTGGGCCAAACAGGGTGCAGTCAGCGAGGCGGCTTAATTAAATTGCCAGAAATGATTCCGGGCTTAAAAAATTCAATTCAAGATTGTGACCATGTCTCGAATAAATCGTAGGTATTTGATTTTGCCATGCATAGTGTTTCTACCCGCTTGCACCATCAAAGGTTATCGCGGCCCGGAGTTAACCGATAATCAAGTCGCTACTATCGCACTTAAAGCACCCGCTATCTCTCGAGTGCCATTGTTTTGGATATTTCCGTTGAATATGTTGACTTGGTTTTCCGAAGACTGGTTTGCTACCTCATGGGGTCCAAATATTTCTGTTGAAAATATTAGTAGGGATAATTCGTGGTGGAAGCCAACAACTGCATTATTGGATCGCTTTACAAGTATTAAGGTATTGCCTGGAGAGCAGAGTCTAAAAACCACGCAGTCCGCTATTCTTCATAAAGAACAAAACGGCAACACCAGCTATTCATATGGTTACTGCTCCTGTACAGAGAAAGAGGTAGATAAAAAGAAAAAGACTGTCTGTGAACAAACGAATACTAGCACGACACCGTATCGAGTGACGGCGCAAGACCGTGTATGCAGGCTGAGCTTCACCGCTTCGGCCGGTCGACAATATGAAGCTTATATCAGAGATAACCTTATAATGCTGCAAAACTCCGTAGACCAGCACATCGATAAATCGGACTGCTATTGGGGTACGCCCTATACCTACGAAACCACCGAAAGCATTAGTAGTACTAGCAGTTGCTCCAAATAAAAAAATATTCCATTTATGAAGCCAAACATCAAAGCTAAATTTTCAATTGATAAGGATTTGGAGGCGACTGTCGGTAGTAAATATCTCTCCGGCAAGGCCGGGGGCTTTATGAAGTGATCCCGACGAAAAGGTGTCAGGTCTGGAAATATAGCAAAACCTTTCAAGGACGCTTAATTTCTAGACCTGAGCCCGCTCTGTTGTACGCCGTAGGCCGTAAGTCAAGTAAATAACTCAATTTACTCGCGATTTAAACTAATACCGTCAAACCGAAAACCGGATTGAAAACCATTATTCAGATTGCCTAACCATCGACTTGGACGAAGCCGCATTACAACCATCATCACCGCACCACCATTGATCACCGCAACCGCTAACTAAAAATGCAACTAACACCAATAAAATAGTTTTGCTTGATTTCATGACAACACTCCGCTGCTTCAAATTATGTTTTTGGTTTACAAACGAAATAATAAGTTTCCATGCTAAACGTCAAAGTCAAGCATTCAAACAGTGATAACAAATACATCAGCCATAGCACGGATACTCGTGACTGAAAAATCCGGTCGGTAAAACATCAAACACGTTTGATGAACTCATCGCGGTTGGCCGGAAGGCAATAGCTACTGCTTCGATCAATAGGCATATAAGTTTTAAACTAAAAAAGATCGACAGCAGGAGAGCGAAATCAGCCACAACTTTGATTGTAAAAAGGGGGGCATAAAAAGGGAGTCAGATCTAGAAATACTAGACCTAATGGAATGGTCCGCCCCACTTCACCAACCGGCTCAAGTGGGCCAAGATAGTCATTTTAAAATGACAGTTGAATTAGCGCCGATCATGAAAGAAACAAAAAATAAAGAGATCAAGGTATTAGGCATCGACTTGGCCAAGCAAAGCTTCCATGTATACGGTGTAGATGAAGCCGGCCGGAAGGTCATCAGCAAGAAGCTCAATCGCGCGCAACTGACCGCTTTTGTTGCTAACTTGGAGCCTTGTCTAATCGGGCTCGAAGCCTGCGGTGGTGCGCATCATTGGGTAAGAGTATTCACCCAATACGGTCATCAGGTGCGCATGATGGCACCTCAGTTCGTCAAACCGTATGTGAAATCGAACAAAAACGACGCGGTCGATGCGGAAGCCATCTGCGAGGCCGTGCAAAGACCGAACATGCGCTTCGTGCCGGTCAAACAGATCGAACAACAAGATATCCAAAGCCTCCATCGGGTTCGCAGCCAATTGGTCGACAGACGAACCGCGCAAGCCAATCAGATTCGGGGCCTGTTGCTGGAGTATGGTTTGGTGATAGCCAAAGGAATTGGCCAGGTTAGAAAAGCGATACCCGTGATTCTCGAAGATGCCGATCAGACGTTAACGCCGCTGTTTCGGGAGTTGCTCAACGAGCTATACCAAGAGCTAATCCATTTGGATGAAAAAATCGCTTCGATTGAACGCAAACTGGCTGCGATCTGTACACAAAACGAAGATTGTCAGCGGTTATTGAGCATTCCGGGTATAGGCGTGTTAACGGCAACGGCGTTGATTGCCGCCATTGGCGACATCAAGGTATTCAAAAGCGGGCGCGAGTTAGCGGCCTGGTTAGGCCTAGCAGGTTGGTGAAAAACCATATTTCAGACGCTAATTTTGGCCAGCTTAATCAATATATAGTGTCTGAAGCATCATGCTTCAACTAAATACAGACTGAGTTAGGGTCAAAAATGAGTTTTTCACCAACCTGCTAGTGCCGAAGCAATATTCCACCGGCGGCAAATCGACCCTGTTAGGCATTAGTAAGCGCGGCGACAGCTATCTAGGTACGTTGCTGATTCACGGCGGACGTTCGGTCTCGCGAATAGCACACCGGCATCAGGATACGCGCAACCGTTGGATCGGTAGTATCAAGCAGCGACGCGGCGAGAACATTTCGAACGTGGCAGTCGCCAACAAGAATGCGCGAATTGCTTGGGCATTGTTGACCAACAAAGAAGGCTACCGGGTAGCCGCATGAGGGAACAAGCTATGAATTTATTTGAAGCACTCAAGCGGGGCGCCGCCCCGCGCCGTGCGGCTTACCCCGCCCTCGCCGGGAGGCAGGGTACGAAAGGCTTCGCACCCTGCACCAAGGGTAGAGCCGGTTTCGAGTGGATCAAGGACTACTCGGCGCGAGCGCCTGCGTTCCTCCTTGATCCATTCGAAACCGGCAAGAACAGCAAGTTATCAGTAACGACTATGTAAAGCAGGCAAAATAGGCAACCGTTTCAACGAATTGCGGAGATAAAGTTCAAGTGATGGCATAAAAGGTAACCCCTGCATTCCATAGAACCTGACGGGGTCTAGCAGGTTGGTGAAAAACTCTTTTTTGGCTTTGAATGACTCTATATTTAGTGATGATGAAGCCGATTTCCTACTAAACGTTGGTTCGATTGAGCAAAATTAGCGTCTCAAATATAGTTTTTCACCAACCTGCTAGGGCTCTTTAGAAGCCGAAGATCTGATGAGGTCGGAATGCGCGAAGTCCATCAGGGCCCGAGGTCGTTTAATCCTCAATTACAGGCCGGATATATGGGCGCAATATTTTCTTTATGTTACTGGTGAATTTTTTCTGGCAATACGGGGCGGACCATATATGACCCTGTTTTCCTCGTGGCGTTCCTGCCTCTTTTTCTTTGCTCCATATTTGTTGCTCTTGTTCTAATGTTAGCTTTATATGAGAGGGAACTGGATCAGTTTCTAAATTTGACAGTCCCCACCAATATACGAGCATTGGCGATAACAGTATCACTATAAAGAGCCCTATAAATATGAAACCCAACTTCCTAATCATGATTTACACATAACGTTTGAATTCACCGGACTGGCGCGGCTTGCCGCGACAGGTCCGGTGGAATGATTGGTTGGGCGTCACTGCACTGCCACCCATTCAGTGGGCAGTTGATGCCGCGGTTGCTGGGGAAAACGCGCGGCCAAATCTTGCTTCTTTAGCCGCTCACGCCGAATACTGCCGCCCACCGCCCATGCCTCTACTGATTCGCAAAAGTCGGCTCGTAGTCTCGAAGGCACGTGAAACGTAGCGTCGTAGGCAGCGATGATCTCCAAGTCTTGAATCTCCGGATCATGCACAAGGGTTGTTCCCAGGACGTTGCGACCCTTCCAAAGGGTAACGGTAAGCGTTCCAACAGGCCATTGAACCAGCACCGGTTCTTCAAGCAATTCAGGTCGCAGCTCTTGCCGTCCGAGATTGAGCCACTTTCCTGCGCGAAGTGCGGTACCAATTGAGGGGTGGATGACGCAGAATCTGGACATGAGCGGAGCTGCCAAAGCTTCCTGAACATGGACTTCCCGACTACGAAATTTGAAGAACCCCATCTGTTTGTTTGGTGCAACTTGGCCGTAGTAGAGATAAGAGTCGTCACCATCGATGGCGTACATCACGCCGGACTTCAGGTCGGCCCGAGCCTTCGGTGAGGGTGGGAACGGCGGGACAAGATTCATGTGAGGGTTTGTGACGCCCAACGCAGAGCTAACCGGCGCGAGCGGTAGCGAGCGTCACGGTTGAGCGTCTGGTTAGCCGTGCAGATAAATTACTTTTTATATGTTACTGTCAACGTTCCGGTTGCCAGGTTTTTGGCAATTTCGTAATCAGGGTCCCATGTTGCCAGATTGTGAATGCCAATTCCAATAGCGGAAGCCCAACCTCCTATTACGGTTGGTGAAATTGGAATCGCTGCTGCAGCAACCGTAGCAGAACGGCCTTTTGTATATACCCTACATTTTAGGCCTTTTGATTCTATTTCTTTTTCAATGGCCTTGACTGCTTCGCCAAAATGTATCCTGGGAATATCCTCAAGCACAAAAGACTTCCTTTCATTAATCAGGCTGTCGATCTTTTCGTCAGAAATTGATTTAATCGAGAAAACGCCAGTATCCATTTTTGCTCCTCTTCTTGTCTCAGGTTTTGCGGTTAAATAATGGCTAACGAATAGAGTTAACCTGCCAAAATGGAGCGAAGCGGAGTTTTGGTCAGGTTGAACGACTGGTTAAATGCCGTAGCGACATTTCGAAACAACAATTCTGATTCAAGCAAAGAAACTCGACTGACGCTGAAAATCATGGCTTAACCTGGAGGGAAAAACCTTGTCTGGTTGAACGCATGTTAACCTGCAAGGTTTTTCCCTCCAGGTAGTAGCATATTTTCATGATTTCTTCAGCTATTATTTGCCGTTTCTTCGCAATCATCTTTTATTGTTTTCTAAGCCTTTTGAGATTGGCCCGCATTTAACGAATAGAGTTAACCTGCCAAAATGGAGCGAAGCGGAGTTTTGGTCAGGTTGAACGACTGGTTAAATGCCGTAGCGACATTTCGAAACAACAATTCTGATTCAAGCAAAGAAACTCGACTGACGCTGAAAATCATGGCTTAACCTGGAGGGAAAAACCTTGTCTGGTTGAACGCATGTTAACCTGCAAGGTTTTTCCCTCCAGGTAATAGCATATTTTCATGATTTCTTCAGCTATTATTTGCCGTTTCTTCGCAATCATCTTTTATTGTTTTCTAAGCCTTTTGAGATTGGCCCGCATTTAACTATTGATTATCAGGCAAATCTGCCCGACAAGTTGATATTGCCGGCCATTTCGGGCACTTTTGCCCTGATAACCGCCAAATTGGGCACATCTGCCTTGATAACCGGATATTTGCCATAAATTCTGGCACATTTGCCTCTACAGAAACAACAGAAAGGGGTCATATATGGTCCGCCCCGTATTGCCAGAAAAAAATTCACCAGTAACATAAAGAAAATATTGCGCCCATATATCCGGCCTGTAATTGAGGATTAAACGACCTCGGGCCCTGATGGACTTCGCGCATTCCGACCTCATCAGGTCTTCGGCTTCTAAAGAGCCCTAGACCCCGTCAGGTTCTATGGAATGCAGGGGTTACCTTTTATGCCATCACTTGAACTTTATCTCCGCAATTCGTTGAAACGGTTGCCTATTTTGCCTGCTTTACATAGTCGTTACTGATAACTTGCTGTTCTTGCCGGTTTCGAATGGATCAAGGAGGAACGCAGGCGCTCGCGCCGAGTAGTCCTTGATCCACTCGAAACCGGCTCTACCCTTGGTGCAGGGTGCGAAGCCTTTCGTACCCTGCCTCCCGGCGAGGGCGGGGTAAGCCGCACGGCGCGGGGCGGCGCCCCGCTTGAGTGCTTCAAATAAATTCATAGCTTGTTCCCTCATGCGGCTGCCCGGTAGCCTTCTTTGTTGGTCAACAATGCCCAAGCAATTCGCGCATTCTTGTTGGCGACTGCCACGTTCGAAATGTTCTCGCCGCGTCGCTGCTTGATACTACCGATCCAACGGTTGCGCGTATCCTGATGCCGGTGTGCTATTCGCGAGACCGAACGTCCGCCGTGAATCAGCAACGTACCTAGATAGCTGTCGCCGCGCTTACTAATGCCTAACAGGGTCGATTTGCCGCCGGTGGAATATTGCTTCGGCACTAGGCCTAACCAGGCCGCTAACTCGCGCCCGCTTTTGAATACCTTGATGTCGCCAATGGCGGCAATCAACGCCGTTGCCGTTAACACGCCTATACCCGGAATGCTCAATAACCGCTGACAATCTTCATTTTGTGTACAGATCGCAGCCAGTTTGCGTTCAATCGAAGCGATTTTTTCATCCAAATGGATTAGCTCTTGGTATAGCTCGTTGAGCAACTCCCGAAACAGCGGCGTTAACGTCTGATCGGCATCTTCGAGAATCACGGGTATCGCTTTTCTAACCTGGCCAATTCCTTTGGCTATCACCAAACCATACTCCAGCAACAGGCCCCGAATCTGATTGGCTTGCGCGGTTCGTCTGTCGACCAATTGGCTGCGAACCCGATGGAGGCTTTGGATATCTTGTTGTTCGATCTGTTTGACCGGCACGAAGCGCATGTTCGGTCTTTGCACGGCCTCGCAGATGGCTTCCGCATCGACCGCGTCGTTTTTGTTCGATTTCACATACGGTTTGACGAACTGAGGTGCCATCATGCGCACCTGATGACCGTATTGGGTGAATACTCTTACCCAATGATGCGCACCACCGCAGGCTTCGAGCCCGATTAGACAAGGCTCCAAGTTAGCAACAAAAGCGGTCAGTTGCGCGCGATTGAGCTTCTTGCTGATGACCTTCCGGCCGGCTTCATCTACACCGTATACATGGAAGCTTTGCTTGGCCAAGTCGATGCCTAATACCTTGATCTCTTTATTTTTTGTTTCTTTCATGATCGGCGCTAATTCAACTGTCATTTTAAAATGACTATCTTGGCCCACTTGAGCCGGTTGGTGAAGTGGGGCGGACCATTCCATTAGGTCTAGAAACATAGCAAAACCTTTCAAGGATGCTTAATTGCTAGACCTGACCCCGTTCTGCAATACGCCGGGTGGTTTCGAGGTTTTGGCGGATTGTCGCTATCGCTCCGAATCCGCCTTACGGCCTTTGACATTTCAATCTCCGCTTAGGTGAAGTTCTGCTTTTTATCGCCCCCTACACAATCGCGATCTAAACCAGTCCGCCGACAAAGCCAAATCCGCCGCATAAGCCAGCAAAAATCCGCATTTTGCCGACCATTACGAAACGCGGCAAATCCGGCCGCCTATACTTGGCAAGTCCTAATTTTGCGAAGCGCAACCATGGCTCCGGAAGACGATATTACCCGTATGCTGCCGCTGGACGACGTCACGATCATCAAGTCGCGTCCGCAGCGCCGGACCTCGGACGACGTTCCGGAGGCTGAAGATCATTACGGCGGCGATTATGCGTTGCGCGGCGCGGTCGGTGCCGGCGGCGTCGGCCGGGTGTTGCTGGGCTTCGATCAGCGCATCGGCCGGGAAGTGGCGATCAAGGAAATGCTGGATCAGGCCGCCAACGAAGACATGGCCTTGAATGCGCGCTTTCTGCGCGAAGCCCGTATTACCGGCCGGCTGGAGCATCCGAGCATCGTCCCGGTCTACGACCTGGGCGTCAAACAAAGCGGCGCGCCGTATTACGTGATGCGGCTGGTGCGTGGCGATACGCTGGCCAAGGCCCTGAAAGAATGCAACAACGAGCCGTTGGCCGAACATGCCTTATCCAAACGCCTGGCCCTGCTCGACCGGGTGATCGACGTCTGCGAGGCCCTGGCCTACGCCCATTCCAAAGGCGTCGTGCACCGCGACCTCAAACCCGGCAATATCGTGTTGGGGCCGTTCGGCGAGACCATCGTGCTGGACTGGGGCCTGGCTAAAGTCGAAAACGAAGCGGAAACGCCGCTGCCGGCGTCGCACCCGCAACACCACGACGCCGATCTGACCCAATTTGGCGACATCCTCGGCACGCCGGCCTATATGGCGCCGGAGCAGGCCGATCCGGAGTTTGGCGAGATCGATGCCCGCTCCGACGTCTTCGCCCTCGGCTGCATCCTTTACTACCTGCTGAACGGCCGGCCGCCGCTGCAAGGCAATGCCGACCAGATCATGTCGCAATTGGTCTCGGCGGCGTCGATGCCGGACGCCCGCAATCCCAAGCTGGCCGCCCCGGCCGAATTGATCGCGATCTGCAACAAGGCGCTGTCCAAACGCCAAAGCCTGCGCTTTAAAGACGCCGGCGCGCTGGCCGAAGAGTTGCGAGCCTTCCGCGACGGCCGTCTGGTCAATACCTATGCCTATACCCGCGGCGAATTGCTGCGCCGCTTCATCGCCCGCAACAAACTCGCGCTGTCGGCCAGCGCCGCGGTGTTGATTTCGATCCTGGCCGGCGCCGGATTGGCGTTCAAGTTCGGTGTCGAAGCGCATCAAGCCCGGCAAGTAGCTGAAGCCGAGGGCGAGCTTGCCAAACAACAGCAGCAACGCGCCGAGCAAGCGCTGGCCGACGTGACCCGCATTTCCAACGCCAACCTGAGCAGCGCCGACGCGATTGCCGCCAAAATCGGCGCCGAATTGGAAAACACTCAGGCCGGCTTGGTGCAAACCGCCGCGCAGTTCAAATCCGCCGCCGAACTGACCGGCGCGGGGCCGTTACTCGAAAGCTTGTTGGCGCAATTGCCGCGCCTGACCAGCGTAGCCGCAACCCGCGCACCGGGTACCATTGTCGCGGTAGCGCCGGCCAAATATCGGCAAGCGATCGGCAGCGACACTTCGCAACTGGAGCACAACCGGCAGGTATTGCAAACCGGCGAACCGGCCCTCAGTCGAGTCTATCCGGCACCGGAAGGCTATCAGGCCATCACCTTGGTGGCCCCTGTCAGAATCGGCAACACGCTAGCCGGCTTCGTTTCCGGACGCTTTAAAGCCGCCGAGTTATTGGGTGAGTTATTGGCACCGGAACTGCAACTGCCGGGCCGAACCATCTGGGTGATACAGGACGACGGCTTGATTTTGTTCGATACCGACCGCGACGAAATCGGTTTGAATCTGTTCCGCGAGGAACGCTACGCCGCGTTGCCGGAATTGCGCGAACTGGCCAGACATATCGCCGCCCAGGATGCCGGCGTCGGTTATTACCAGAATCCGGCTGCATACAGCGGCCGCCGTATTGGCTCATGGGTCAGCCTGAGACCGGTTGCCAACCGGGAATGGAAAGTCGTGGTGCTGGAAGCGTGGTAAGCCAAACCAGAATCGGCGAGCGCACCGCGTCCGGACCCACTATACTAAGCGCGATTCGCCTACGTTGTTGATACTGCCGATGTTCAAATCTTGTTCGGATTTTCGGATTTGCCGTTCCGCCGGCCCGTGGCTGCTGGCCCTAGCGCTTGGTCAATTGGCCGGTTGCGCCAGCACCGAAAAGGCGCCGCCGCCGATTAACCTGCCGCAAACCGAAGGCGGCAACCGGATGGCCGTGGCCGAAGCGCTGCAATTGCAGGGCGCGCCCTATGTTTACGGCGGCGAGTCGCCCAGCGAAGGTTTCGATTGCAGCGGCCTGGTGTATTACGTGTACTACCGCCAAGGTTTGCGCCTGCCGCGCGATACCCAATCGTTGGCGCGGCAACTGCCGGCCGTGGCGCCGGAACAGCGCCTGCCCGGCGACCTGTTGTTTTTCAATACCGAACGGCCCTACTCCCACGTCGGCATTTATATCGGCGGCGAACAATTCGTCCATGCGCCGAGCGCCCGCAGCGGCCGGGTCATGGTCTCCGACCTGCGCCAGCCGTATTGGCGCGAGCGCTTCATCGGCGTGCGCCGGCCGCTCAACCGCCAAGCCTTGTCCTTCAACGACCTTGGCGCCGGCTGCGGCTTCAATTAACCCCGGTCGCTCGTTCTGCCAATCAACGCCGAAAACTCGTCGGCAGGCATTGGTTTACCGAACAGATAGCCTTGCGCCTGCTTGCAATGGTTTTGCTGCAAATACTTTGCCTGTTCGGCAGTTTCCACACCCTCGGCGATAACCTCGAATTTTAAAATCCCGGCGATCGAAATGATCACTCGCACGATCGCCGCGGCATCGTCGTCGTGCATGATGTTGGCGACAAAGGATTTGTCGATCTTCAGTTTGTCGAATACAAACTGTTTCAGTTGGTTCAAACTGGAATAGCCGGTGCCGAAATCGTCTATGGATATCTGCATCCCCGCGGCCTTCAACCGCGCCAGAATTTCACGCTTTTGTTCCGGATGGCGGATGAACAGGCTTTCGGTCAATTCCAATTCCAGATACTCGGCCGCCAGCCCGGATTCGCGCAAAATCGCGATCACTTGTTCGGCAAAGTCGCCTCGGTCCAACTGCTTGGCCGAGACGTTGACCGCGACCACGAACGGCGGATGGCCGCTTTGTTGCCACTGCCGGTTCTGCCGGCAAGCCTCGCGCAGCACCCAGGCGCCGATCTCTTCGATCAAGCCAATCTCCTCCGCCACCGGAATAAACTGGTCGGGGGATATCATACCCAGCTCCGGATGCCGCCAACGAATCAAGGCCTCGGCGCCTATGACGCGGCCGGAGTCCAAATCGATCTGCGGCTGGTAATGCAGAAAGAATTCGCGGCGCTGCAAGGCCCGGCGCAAATCGCTTTCCAGGCGCAATTTGCTGGAAACCGCAAACTCCATGCTCTGTTCGTAGAAGCAAAAGGTATTGCCCTGCTCCTTGGCCCGGTACATCGCGGTGTCGGCGTGCTTAACCAGCAGGCCGCTGTCCTTGCCATCGTAAGGGGACAAGGAAATGCCGATACTGGAGCTGATATAAAACTCCTGCCCCATCAACCCGAACGGCTTGGCGATGGCGTTACAGATTTTTTGCGCCACCGCCGCGGCATCCTGCGGATTGCCGATATGCTCCAGCAACAGGATGAATTCGTCGCCGCCGAAGCGCGACACCATATCCTCGCGGCGGACGCAGGCCTGTATCCGTTCGGCGGCGGCCTTCAGCATCAGGTCGCCGACATCGTGGCCCATCGTGTCGTTGGTGAGTTTGAACCGGTCCAGATCCAGAAACAGCACCGCGTGCTGGGCCGGCACCGCCGCCGGTTTGGCCAGCACCCGGTTCAAGCGTTCCATAAACTGCACCCGGTTGGGCAGATTGGTCAACGGATCGTGGTAGGCCAGCCGGTTCAAACTGCGCTGGCTTTGGCTGGCTTTCAGCAAATGGGCGATACGCTTGCGCAACACCGTGAAATGAATCGGCTTGGGAATGAAATCGTTCGCGCCGGTGGAGAAGGCCAATTCGACCGAATGTTCGTTCTCCAGCGCAGTGATCATCAGAATCGGCACCTCCGCGCCGTGCGGTAATGCGCGGATGGCTTTGCAAGCGGCGAATCCGTCCATTTCCGGCATCATCGCGTCCATCAAAATCAGATCGGCCATTTGCCGTGCGCACAAAGCCACGGCCTGCCGGCCGGTGACGGCCACATCGACGGTATAGCCGTCCTGTTGCAAGATGTCCTGCAAAGCCACGCGCAAAACCCGGTCGTCGTCGGCCACCAGCACCCGCGGCCCGATCTGCGCCAGCGCTTGCTCGCCGGTCGGCTCGGCGTCGATTTCCGCCAGCAGCAGCCGTTCCAGCGCGCGGAACTCGGTCAGCAAGCTCTCGGCCATGCGCTCGGCGCCCGCGGCCAAGGCACCGTTTTCGGCCGCCAATTCCAATTGGCGGGCCGTTGCCGCCAGTCTTTCCCCGCCCAAACTACCGGCAGCGCCTTTCAAGGCGTGCGCCAGTTCCCGCAACCGGCCCAAGTCCGCGTCCCGCACAGCCTGACCGATTTGCGCGATCTGCAGCGGTGCATCCTCCACAAAAAAGCGGATCATTTTGGGGTATGCGCCGCCGACTTCCTCCCGTAGTTGTGCCAAGGTTTCGCGGTCCAGGGTCGCAGGTTCGGCTCCGGCAGATGCCGCCGCGGCGTCGCTTGCCTCGGCCAGCGGCAGCCGCCGATTTTCGCTGTGGTTAAGCAATTTTTGCCGCAAGGCCTTCAGCTTGATCGGTTTAGCAAGGAAATCGTCCATGCCGGCGGAACGGCACTGCTCTTCGTCGCCGCGCAGGGCGTTGGCTGTCATCGCGATGATCGGCACCCGACCCGGCGCCCCCGGTAACGCCCGGATACGGCGCGTGGCTTCAAAGCCATCGATGCCGGGCATGTGGCAGTCCATCAGTACCACGTCGAACGTTGCGGATTCCACCCTCTCCAAGGCTTCCGCCCCGGAGGCCGCGATTTGGTAACGGCAGCCCAAGCGTTCCAGCATGCCGGCCGCCACCATTTGCCCGGCCCGGTTGTCCTCCACCACTAAGACGTTCAAGGCCAATGCCGATCTGTCGAAGGCTGCTTGCGCTTCTTCACCGCCGGTTAGGACCTGCGAACAATCGGCAGTCAATAAGTCATGTAGATCGGCCGCCGTTACTTCCCCAGGAAAACAGGCCGCTAAATACGGTAAATCGGGCAGCCCTTCTACGGAGGCGGCATGATTCAACACGATGAACCTGGTCTCCTCCCAGCCGCCGCCAATCCGCTCCAGCCATTGGTGTGCCGAAGCGCTTGCCATATCGACCACTGCAAAACGGTAGGCTTGACCCTGGTCGCGGCCGACCTGCAATAGTTCGGCCGCATGACAGTCGAAACCGCTAAGGTGGTAACGAACCTGCCATTCTGCGAGATTGCCCGTCAGGAAACGGCCGGTTTGCTCGTTATCGGTCACTACCAGAATGTTCAGGTGAGCAAAACAATCCCGCCGCGCATTGGACAAGATTACACTTCCGCCCGGAGCCCGGAACGGTAAACTAAACCAAAACCGACTCCCAAGGCCAAGCCGGCTGTCGACTCCGATGTTCCCGCCCATCAGCTGTACCAGCTGTCGGCAAATTGCCAGCCCCAGGCCCGCACCTTCGTAATGGCGGGTAGTGGAGCCGTCGGCTTGCACGAAAGCGTCGAAAATCCGGTCTTGCGCCTCTGCCGGAATCCCCATGCCGGTATCGGTAACGCTAAAGGTCAGCAACAGTTGAGCGTCACCGGCCGACGCTGCCTCCACGCCGATTTCGATCTCGCCTTGATCGGTGAATTTCAGTGCATTACCGACCAAATTGAGCAAAACTTGGCGAACTCGGCTCGCTTCGCCAGTTAGCTGTTCCGGCACACCGTCGGCAATTTCGTAGCGCAGCTGCAGGTTCTTGCGCCTGGCCTGGGCCGCCATCAGTTCAACCACCTCCTGCACGATTTCCTGCAACACGAAATCGCTGGACTGCGGCTTTAACATGCCGGACTCGATCCGCGAAAAATCCAGAATGTCCTCGATCAATTTCAGCAGCGCCTCGCCGGCGTTACGAGCGACTGTCGAGTATTCCAATTGCTTGGGCGTCAGTCCCATGTCTTGCAACAACTCCAGCATGCCCAACACCGCATTCAACGGCGTCCGCAACTCGTGGCTGACATTGGCTGCGAATTCGCCTTTCAAGCGGGCCGATTCCAAGGCTTTGTCGCGTGCGCGCTCCAATAACTCTTCGCGGGTCTCCAAGACCTGCATCATGGCATTGAACGCCGCCCCCATGTCGGTAATATCGCGCGGCCCGGACAATTTTGCTCTGACATGCTTCTCGCCGGCAGATGCCTTGCCCATCCGCTTCGCCAATTGCTGGATCGGCAAGGTCAGGCGGCGGGCCATGGTCAGCAAAAACACGAAAGACACCAGGGCGGCGGCGGCGGAAACCGCCAGGGTGACGAATTGAATCTGCCGTTTCATGGCCAGCAACGAGCGTTTGCCGACCGCCAACCGCACATAGCCGATCAGTTCCTGCGCCGGGCTCTGCGCCTCGAACGGCGACGCCGTTTCGCCGCCACGTCTGGCAAAGACCGGCGCAGCAAAATACCAAGCGCGTTCTGTTTCCGCCACCAATTGTAAGGTCTCGGGCCATACTGATTCGTTGTCACCCGCCGGTAAAGTCGACTCGCCCATTTCCAGCAAAGCCTGACGATCCGTGTTGTAAATCGCCACACCCCTGACATCCGGCGAAGACAAAAACCGTTTGGCCGGTTCTTCGGCATTTTCGCGGCTGGCATAGAGCAGAGCCACCGTGCTTTGGGCGGCGAAGGCTTCCGTAGACTGCCGGCCTTGCGCCAGCCATTTGTCGCGGACCACGCCGTACGACAGCTCAGAGATACCGAACGAGGACAACAACGAAACCACTAAAAGGCCGCAAGTAAAGGCTACTGCCAGTTGCTGCAGAAAACTCGACCGGCGAAAACTGAACCCCAATCTTGGCGGCATCGGGCTTAAGGCGTCGGAAAAACCATCGCGAACTCGCGCCGCGTCTGATTGGAAAACTGTAAACCCAGGTGCTCGGCAGTGCGTAAGTTGACGGCCACCAGCAAATCCTGCAGCAACTTGACCGGCTCGAGTCTGCCGCCCGGTTGGGCTTGTTGGATCGCCATACTAGCCAGACTGCGGCCCATGCCGAAATTGTCCGGATATAAGGAGAACAGTGCGCCTTTACGGACGTGGTCCAGGTTGCTCGAAAACACTACGAAATTCTTTTCCCAGGCCTCGCGTAGCACTTCCGGAAACAGCGATTGCTCGTCCAATACCGCATTTTCCCGCGGCAACCACAAAGCAATCGAATTATCCTTGACGTCTACCACTATCTGGCGGAAAGAGTCGGATGCATCGCGCACACTGGCAGTCGGCTGGGCCTGCAACACCAGCCCGCGTTCTTGGGCGGCTTTTTCGGCGTGCCGAATCTCCCAGGCGGTTTGGCGAGGATCGTAAATCACCGTAATTTTCTTGACATTCGGTACCAATTTTTTCAACTGGTCGAACATCGCTTCCGGTGCCGGCGTCAGGCTGATACCGGTCAATCCCTGCGGCGCTTCTTCCGGCCGGACAACGGTGGCGCCGATCACCACCGGCAGTACGCCGACCAGGACCTTGGCCATGGTTAGCCCGGCCCGGCCCAGCGTGACCACCACGTCAATGCGGTCGTTCTTCAAGTCGGCAATCAGCCTTTCGGGCGAGGTATCGCGCTCGCTCAGCAAGTAATGGGCAACCGGCCGGCCCAGCTCCTGTTCCATGCCGCGAGCGATTTCCAAAAACACCGAACGGTAGGGTTCGCGCACGTCCGGGTAGACGATCGCCACCGCGGGCGCTTGCGCCAACGCATTCGCACAGCTGCACGCCAAAACCAGCATCAGCCAAATCGGTAACATTATTCGGTCGAACAAATTCACTCCTGGGTTATGCTTTCGCAGTGAAGACGGGGCGGCCGGCGCCTCAAAATTTCACGCTGATTTCGCCGTAGAAACTGCGCGGCGCCAACGGCAAGTCGTTGGGAATGCCGGGCTGCGGACTGCCGGCCAAACTCGGTTCGCGGGCGCTGACGTCGAATAAATTGCGCACCGAGAAGGCTACTTCCACATGCTTGGCTAAGTTTTGCCGGCGCAGGGTCAAATCGACCCAGGTGTAGTCGGCAACCGGCTCACGGCTGTCGCCGAAACTGCGGCTGCGGCCGACGATCCATTTAGCCTGCGGGCTGAAGCTCCAGTCGGGTAAAAACTGCCAATTCATCCTAAGATAAAGCTGATGCTGCGGCCCGTAACCGGCATCGTGGTGCAAGGTTTCGTCGCGGCTGCGCTGGTAGGCGTAGTTGCCGACCAATTTCAGGGTATCGGCCGCCTGCCATTCCGCTTCGAATTCGCCGCCGTAACCCTGTTGCGCACCGCGGTTTTGAGCGGTGGCGGTGGTGGCATTGCTATCCGGCACGAAGCGGATGATGTCTTTCCACCAGTAGCCGAAAAAATTCAGGCCCAGACGTAAACCGTCGGCCGGGCGGTAATCGAAGCCCAATTCCAGATTCTCCATGGTCTCCGGCTTGAGTTGCGGATTGCCGATCTGGGCCGGATTGTTCAGGATGTACATTTCCTGGAACGACGGCGCCCGAAAGGCCGAACCGTACATCAATTTTGCGGTCAGGTCGTAATCGGCCTCCCAGATCAAGGCCGCCCTGGGGTTGAAGGTATTGCCGAAATCGGAATAGCGGTCGTAGCGGGCGCCGGCGGTCAGAGTCCAGTCGTTGGCGAAATTCCACTGGTCCTGAAAAAACAGGTAGGCGATTTTACGGTCCACTTCCGGAATGAAGGTCGACGCAGTCCCGGACACGTCGATTAGCGGAATGCCCGGTAACGACGGTATCGGCAGCCCCGAACCCGGATCGATGCCGAAATTCTGACTGACGCGGGCCTGGAACAGGCTGTCGTAATTGAAGCCGATCCCGCTACGGATCTGGTGCCGGCGAAAACCGCTGTAGGCCAGCATCTGGCTGATTCGGACGTGGCGCTCCCACACTTCCGGATTGCCGATATAGCCGTTCGGAAACGTGACCGGGGCACCGGCGCCGATTTGGCCGTTAGGGCCGATCGGCAACCGGGTACCGGGCGGAAACAAGGTCAGATTGCGTTCTATTTCCTGGCTGGTTTCGAAATAGCTGGCCTGGCTGGTCCATTCCCAATTTTCGATATCAGTATTTTGGTAGGTGATATCGGCGTTCCAGCGGTCGCTGCCGTAGCGGGCCGTCGAATCCAGCGCCTGGGCCACGCCGGAACCGACCCCGAAATTGCCGCGGTGTTGCAGGCCGCCGCGAAAACGCCAATGGCCGCGCGCCAAATCGATACGGGCGTCCAGGTTCTCCCGCGACAGGCTCAGCGGCCCCGGCGCCAGCGAGGCGCTAGTACCGAACAGCCGGTCGAACTGGGTTTGCAAATCGGCATCGACCACCGCATTTTGTCCGGCGGTATTATGGTATTCCACCGCCAAAGCCACGTCGAAGCCGGCCCACTCGGCGCCGTGCAAGGCCCAACCGTCGTAGCTATCGAAACTGCCGACGCGGCCGCCGATTTCGCTACCGTCGATGTCCTGGCGGGTTTTGGTGATGACGTTGATTACCCCGGCGAAGGCGTCGGCGCCGTACACTGCGGAGCCCGGCCCACGCACCACTTCGATCCGGGCGATATCGCGGATCGGCATGCCGCCCCAAACTTCGCTGCGGCTGCCGGTGTAGGAATTGGTGATCGGGATGCCGTTGACCATCATCAGCACCTGTTGATTGAACTGCGAGAAAATCCCGCGGAAGGTGTAGATCGGGTTGTAACCGATGGTATTGCGCTGCACATGCAAACCGGGCACGGTTTCCAGGACTTCGTCGATATCGGTGGCGCCGATGGCTTTGATATCGTTGGCGGTAATCACCGTGGCGATCGACGGCGCTTGCGAAATCGGCTGTTTGTAGCCGGAGGCGATACTGACCATTTCCTCGCCGCCGTAGATCTGCGACAGCGCCCGCTCCTCCTCTTCGGTCGACACCGGTTGCGCCGTAGCGGCCGTGCCAAAGCAAGCGGCGCAGACGGCGAGAAACAGAAAGCGGGGCATGGTTAACTCCTGGGTGAAATCTTTTTTGGATTAATTGTTATCGATCACCACAGCCAGCGAGCATACAACAAAGATCCCGCCGAGTGTCACTAGGGGCAATTTTAGACTAAATCGACCGAGCCCGATGCCAACGGCATCGCTGGCCGGATACCGGCCGGCCGCTACTGGAGAACCGGCGGATTTGCCGGGTGCGCCGCCATCGGTGGCACTGGAGGGGAGTTAAACGCCCGGCGCGGATTGGCCGCCGAGCGGGAAAGCAAGGCGTTCGGCTAGCTCAAACTACGCCAGCCATTCAACCACTTGCTCCAGGCTTTGCCGGGTTTTCGGCCGCGGCGGCGGATTTTTCCGGTAACCGAAAGCCACCATATACGCCGCCGCCCACTGCGCGAGATCGACACCGGCCTGTTCGGCCAGAATCCGCTCGACTTCGGCACGCTCGAAGCCTTCGATCGGACAGGAGTCGATACCGATTAGCGCCGCCGCCGTCATCATGTTAGCCAACGGCAGATAGGTTTGGCGGGTGGCCCAATCGGTCAACGTGCGCTCCGATCCCAGCAGATCGAAATCGCTGCGCTGGAATTTTTCGATCAGGCCGCTACGCAATTGGATGATATCTTCCGGATAGCGCTGGACTTCGCGCATCATGTATTGCAGATAAGCGCTGTCGTAACGCATGAAGTGGCTCTTGCGCACCAGGGTCAGTACCACGTGGCTGGCCGTGGGCAATTGCTTTTGCCCGCCCCAGGTAAATTCGCGTAGCGTTTCGCGCAATTGCGGCTTTTGCACCACCAGAAACCGCCACGGCTCCAGCCCGAACGAACTCGGCGACAGCCGGGCCGTTTCCAGGATAAAGTCGAAATCGGCGCCGGGGATTTTGCGTTCGGCGTCGAACTCCTTGCAGGCGTGACGGAATTGAAAGGCGTCGAGAATGTCCTGTTTGCTGATCGCCATGAGTTACAAGCTATCGCCCACTTCGCGTTGATAAAACGGCCATTTGGTGACGTGCAAATGTTTGCGGATCGGTGTCTTGATTACCGACACGCACAACGCAATCGAAAACAGGCACCAGACCGCGCAATACTCGTTGGGATCGTCGGTGGTAATGTCGGAAATCCACGGCCCGATCAAATAATGGAAGGCAACGAAACGCCAGGAACCGTAAATGATCGGCAAATAAAACGCCGCCAGGATATAGGCAAAGGCATGCAAGCCCCAGTTGAAGCCGAGCAACCATTCCACCGGCTGCGACATCAACCCGTTCAACGGCATTTGCCAGGCGATGTGCCAGGCGCCGGATACGGAGCAGGTCTGGGTGCCGCAAAAGCCTTCGGTGCCCGGTACGCAATCGCCGGCCCAGGCGAACGGGTACATTTTGATCAGCATCGCCAACGAGCTGATCGCGCACAGGGTATATACTGTGGTTCTGATCTTTAACTTGACGCTTTCCGGCACAAAGTACATCGCCACCATATTCACGAAGAACGGCTGAAACGCGATATGCAGATAGCCGAGCAGCGTCAACACCTGGTTGTTCGGGTTATCGCATAAATCGATATAAACGTATGTCGCCGCCTGCAACAGCTCCATCAATGCAAAATAAGTCAACGGAATCCACAGCTCCTTGGATTCGCCCTTGTACGCCACGTAAACGGCGGTTGCCAAACCCGCGGCAGCCAAAACGCCTGACGCCTCTCCACTCCAGCACATCGGAAAATACCCCTTTGTTATATTTTTAGTTATTAGGTATGGATACCTTTTCCGACTCGACGCCGGAACGGCAAAGATAACCATGGTTCTTATTGTGAACCAGTCACAAAGGGGCGAAATTATTACATAAAACCGTAGCCCTTAAGCCGGATTTTGCCGGCGGCTCAGTACAAGTCCAGCGGGTCGACATCCAAAGACCAACGGACTTTTTTTGCGTCCGGGAGCTGGTAAAGCCTGGGTAGCAGAGCGTCCAACAAGCGGTGCAAATCTTTGCGCTGCAGACTTTGCAACAACAATTGGTAACGGTAGGCGCCGGCGCGCCTTGCCATCGGTGCCGCAACCGGCCCCAAGACTTGGGTACTGCCGGCACCCAGCTCGGCGATTGCGCTGCAGACGGCCTGCAAAAATCGGCGCGGCGCATCGCTGCCGGCCGCTTGCGCCCGCAACAGGGCCTGGTGGCTGAACGGTGGCAAGCCGGCTTGGCGCCGCTCCTGCAATGCACCCTCGGCAAAGGCTCGATAGCCTTGTTTCAACAATGTATTCAACAGCGGATGTTGCGGCTGGCGGGTCTGCAAAATCACCCGGCCCGGCCGCTCGGCCCGCCCGGCCCGGCCGGCCACCTGCACGATCAATTGCGCCAGGCGCTCCGCACCGTGAAAGTCGATGCTGAACAGGCCGCTATCGATGTCCAGAATCGCCACAAGTGTCACGCCCGGAAAATGGTGGCCCTTGGCTAACATCTGGGTGCCGAGGATGATTTCGGCCCGGCCGGCGTGGATTTGCTCCAGATAGCCCTCCAGTGCGCCTTTGCGTTGCGTCGTGTCCTTGTCCAGCCGCACCACGCTGCGTTCCGGAAACACTTCGGCCAGCGTCTGCTCGATGCGTTCGGTGCCGAGCCCCAGCGCCTGCAATTCGCCGGTGTTACAGGCCGGGCAAAGCTTAATCAGCGGATGCTCGGCGCCGCAATGGTGACAGCGCAACAGTCGCTCGCCGGCATGAATCACCAGATTGGCGTCGCAGCGGCGGCAGCGCGATACCCAGCCGCAGCCGTGGCAGATTTGTACCGGGGCGAAACCGCGCCGATTCAGAAACAGCAATACCTGCTGCCCGTCGTCCAATGCCGTACGCATTTCCGCCAACAACGGTTCGGACAGGCCGGATTGCAGCCGCTTGTTGCGGATATCCAGCAACTGAAAGCTGGGCGCCACCGCCGCGCCGGCCCGGTTCGGCAAATGCAGCAAGCGGTAGCGGCCGTCGGCGACGTTGGCCAGACTTTCCAGCGACGGCGTGGCCGAACCCAGCAATACCGGAATATTCAGCATTTTGGCGCGGGCCACGGCCACGTCGCGGGCGGAGAAGCGGAAGCCCTCCTGCTGCTTGAACGAGCTGTCGTGTTCTTCGTCGAGAATGATCAGGCCCGGCCGTTGCAACGGCGTGAACAATGCGGAACGGGTACCGAGCATGATCGCCGCCCGCCCCTGCTGCATACTCAACCAGGCCTGCAAGCGCTGACTGTCGGTGAGTTTGGAGTGGGTCGCCACCATAGCCACGGCGAAACGGCGACGAAAGCGTTGTTCGAGTTGCGGCGTCAGGCTGATTTCCGGCAACAGCACCAAGACCTGCTTGCCCTGCGCCAATACGCTGGCAATGATCTGCATATAGACTTCGGTCTTGCCGCTGCCGGTGACGCCCTCCAGTACTGCAACCGAAAACCGCCCCAATCCACCAACCACATTGTCTATCGCCGCTTGTTGCTCGGGATTGGCAAGCAACGGCAACTCGGCGACCGGATCTGCCGCGGCCGGCGTCAAATCCAGGCGCTCGACCAAGCCTTTATCCAGCAAAGCCTTCAATGCCGCCCGCGCGTCGGTAAGCGCGGCATCCGGCAACGGCCCGGTCTGCAAGCGTTGCAACAGGGCCAGTTGCTTCGGCGCTCGGCGCAGTTGCTGCAAATCGGTTTGCCGGCCCAAACGGCTGAGGCCGTATCCGTATGGTAATTCCAACACGGCCGGCCGCCCCTGGCGCAGTGCGACCGGAAACGCGGCGGCCATTACTTCGCCGAGCGGGTGATGGTAATAGCGGGCGGCCCAGTGCAGCAGTTTCATATCGGCCTCGGACAACAGCGGCACCGAATCTAAAACCGCGATTGCCGGCTTCAGACGCTCGACGGCTACGGCCGACTCGGTCGTCACGGCCAGCAAAACTCCAACTTGCGAACGCCTGCCGAACGGTACCAGAACTCTGCTGCCCGGACGCAACTCGGCCCCGTCATATCCTGCCGGCGGCAAGTAATCGAAGATGCGATCTAATGGTACGGGCGCCGCAACTTTCAAAATTAGTTTGTTGGAGGCGTCACAGTTGGACATATTTGATGAGGCGTTTTTGATATAGCGCCGCTAAGTGTTTAACGGCATTGAAAAAACTCGAGTTACCCACAAAATCTGTGGATAACTCTGTGGATTAGCTTTAAGCCCTGCCGCTTAGTGTCGGTTTTTATTACAATTTTTTTAAATTGGGCAAATTTCAGCCAGACAACTAATCCAATTAAAATCAACAAGTTACCAGAAAAACTAATCTGTGTTATTTGTCGACAGGCACCGAAATAGGTCGACAGCGGGCGCGCCCCGTTTTTGTGCATAACCTGTTGAGCGACTGTGTCGATACGACGCAATCGCGCAAAGCTTGCCACCCGGCACCGGCTTCATTCGCTGACCGGGCGATCGCCGCCGTTAACGAATTGAAATCCACCCCAGGCCGCCAGCAACAGAAACGCCAACAAGGTCCAGGCCGGAATACTGAAACCCAACAGAGTCCAATCCACTTTCGCACATTCGCCGGTACCGCTCAGCATCAATTTGACGGTATCGGCCAGCGGAAAATGCTGAAACATGTATTCCAGACCCGGACTGCATTCCGGCACCTCTTCCGGCGGCAAATGCTGCAGCCAAACGTGGCGAGCCGAAACACTGGCGCCGCTCAAGGCAGCAACGGCGCTCACCACCGCATAAACCTTACGGCCGCGATTATGCAGGCCGGCCAGCAAGAACACGACGCCGGTCGCCAAGATTGCCAAACGCTGGGATATGCATAGCGGGCAAGGCTCCAGCTCTTCGACGAATTGCAAATACGCGCCGACGCCCAACAGCGCGGCGCAAGCCGCAAAACCCAATAAGAAAGCAATGCGGGGGCTCAGTTTTATAAAATTCATACGCAAAAATTAGCCAAGTAAAGTGAACGAATCGGTTAAGGTACGGCCTGCCGGACTGGCACCCTGAGGCCCAATGCCGTTTGGTTGCGCCGCTCGCGCCGCCCGGATGGGTGCGCAGTTTGAGGTAAGCGGGCGGTTTAAGCGTTCGCTGCCGGACCAGGCTGAAGACGAACCGTTAAGCCTTCGCTTACTAAACCATCTCCGCCCGAGCCGGGAAATCCCCCCCGCAGCGGAATTGCGGATAACATTACCACCTTTAACCACCGGTTTAATTGCCGCATTTTTCCAGCGTCGCAGCCAAAATACAGGATACCACCGATGCCGTCAGTTGAATTAGCCAGCCTGATTGGAGCCAGCCTGCTGTTGATCAGCGTTTTTTCCAGTAAGTTCGCGGCCAAGGTCGGCATTCCGTCCTTGCTATTCTTTCTGTTGACCGGCTGGCTGATCGGCGAATTCGGCGGTCCGGAATTGCGCAGCCCGGAAATTGCCAAGTTTATCGGCGATTTCGCGCTGATATTCATTCTATTCACCGGCGGCCTGGATTCGCATTGGCCCAACATCCGGCCGGTGTTGTGGCAGGGACTGTGTCTGTCGACGTTCGGCGTCTTGATCACGATGCTGTTGCTGGGCAGTTTCGCCTGGTTTATTTTGGGCTCGTTCAGCACCTTTTCGCTGGGCGTGCACGGCATCAGCCTGCAACAGGGCTTGTTACTGGCGGCGATCGTCTCGTCCACCGACGCGGCGGCGGTGTTTTCGGTGCTGCGCTCCAGCCACATTGCCTTGAAAGGCAAATTGCAACCGCTGCTGGAACTGGAATCCAGCAGCAACGACCCGATGGCGGTATTGCTGACGGCCAGCCTGCTGAATTACTCGGCCGGCGGCGAGGCTGCGTTTCTGCAGGGCGGCAGCTTTCTGGCGATCCAATTGACGATAGGCGTCGGCATCGGCTACGCCGCCGGCCGCTTCATGGTCTGGCTGCTCAATCGCCTGGGTCTGAGTTCGGCCGGCCTGTATGCCATCGCCTCGATTGCGTTGGTGTTGTTGACGTACGCAGTCGCCACCTTCACGCACGGCAACGGTTTTTTGGCGGTGTACGTGGCCGGCATCGTCGCCGGTAACCGCAAGGTGATTCACCAGCAGTACATCAACGCCTTTCACGACAGCTTCGCCTGGCTGATGCAAATCATCATGTTTTTGACACTGGGCATGCTGTCGGTGCCTTACGGCGCCGAGCTGCCGGCCCTGGCCAGCGTCGCCGTGGCCATCAGCTTGTTCCTGATGTTCGTGGCGCGCCCGGTCAGCGTCTTCGTCAGCCTGTGCTGGGCCGACATCGGCTTCAAGGAAAAACTGCTGGTGTCCTGGGTCGGCCTGCGCGGCTCGGTGCCGATCGTGCTGGCGACATTTCCGTTGGCGGCCGGTGTGAATGAAGCGGGCGAAATTTTCATGCTGGTCAGCTTTATCGTGGTGATGTCGGTGTTGCTCCAGGGCTTTTCACTGGCCGTATTTGCGCGCTGGCTGGGCTTGGCCGAGAAACGCTAGCCGGCGGCGCGTCGCCTATTTGGGACCAACATGGCAATACTCGTTTTCGACGTCTTGTTTGAACGCCCTGATTTCCCGAGACGGGCCCAAAATGACCAAAATATCGCCGACGTTGAGCCGACGGTCGATTTCCTCACCGACGAAGTGCAAGCGGTCGCTGACCTTTTTATTGACGATGCCGATCAGCAGTAAGTTGTATTGCGATCCCAGTTCCAGTTGACTGGCATGTATGTTTTCCAGAAAGCTGTGCTCCGGAATCGCCACTTCGGCCAGATGCAAATCGTGGCGGCCGAACACGGTGTGGTCGAAAATTTCGGTGATATCCGGCCTTTTCAACATGTCGTGAATCTTGCGGCCGCAGATTTCATAAGGGTCGATAATTTTATTGGCGCCGGCCGCAATCAGCTTCTCGGCCGATTCCGGGCTATCGACGATGGCGACGATGTTCAGATTCGGGTCCAGCGCCCGCGCCGACAGGGTCAGGAACACGTTTTCCGAATCGGTATCAAAAAAGCAGAACAATGTATCGATGTGGCCGCCGACGCCGGCCAGCCGTAAATCGTCGTCGCTACGGAAATCGATGTTGGCGGTCTCGAAGCCGTTTTCCCGCGCCAAGGCGGCTTTGACCGGGTCGTGGTCGATCACCACGATCCGGTAAAACTCCTTATCCAAGCGGCTGATGGCCTCGAACGACAGCCGGTTATAGCCGAACACGGCGATCTGTTTCATATCGACTTCCTGGCAAACAGGCGGCGCTGCTCGACCTGATCGCGAAAGTGGTCGATGCCGTACTTACGTCCCAACAGCACCAGGATGTCGCCGCGACGCAAAATGAACTGACGGGCCGGATTGAAATAAAAATGCTGCTGGTTCACCGGGTACTTGTTCTTGTGTTTCAAATGAATCGGATTAGCGCTGATCACGCCGAGCAAAGTTAATTTACGCTGCTCCAGATCGAGCTGGCCGATATTTTGGTCCTCCAACGGCGATTTCTCGCTAACCAACACCGACTCCATCACAATGTCGCTCTGGCTTTGCAGAATGCCGGAAATCGCTTCGAAGGCCACCGGCTGGCCGACGAACTCCGCAGCCAACATCCCGGCGATTTCGAACGGCCGGATCACCTGGTTGGCGCCGGCCTGATACAACTTGTTAACGTTATCGTGGCGGTTGGCGCGGGAAATGATGCGCAACTCCTTATTCAAATGCCGGCTGGTCAGCGTGATGTAGACGTTGACCACATCGTCGCCGGTAATGCACAAAATCGCCGTCGCCCCGTGACAAATGCCGGCATTCAGTAATACCTCGTTATTGCTGGCATCGTTTTCGATGGCTAAATACCCGCGCGATTTTGCGGCCTGCACCTTGAACGGCGATTTGTCGATGATGACGAATTTCTTTTGTTCTTCGTGCAAATGGCGGGCGATTTCCTGCCCCACCCGACCGAAACCGCAAATAATGATGAAGTTATCGTAATGCGCCAACTCGGCGTAGGTGCGGCTTTCCCGAACCGACAGCATTTTTTCGCTGAAGGCGGCAATCAGAATCGAGGTAAAGAACGACAACACGCCCAGACTGGCCAGAATCAGAAAAATCGTCACCCACCGCCCGCCGGTAGTCTGCGGGGTAATATCGCCGAAACCGACGGTCGCCAGCGTGACGACGGTCCAATAAAACGCATCGAACAAGGTGTTGACGCCGGCATTATTCTGGTATTCGAACATGTAAATCGACACGCTGGCGATGAAGACCAGAAAGCAGGTAAAGATCAACAGTGTGGTCAATTCGAAACGCTTGCTGGCCAGCGCGTCGGCAAACAACTTGGCGCTATCCGAGTATCGGAACAGCTTGAATAAGCGGAAAATAATGAAAATCCGCAAAATGTCCAACGGCCGGTAACTGGGTAGAATTGCCAGTACGTCGATCACGGCAAACACCGAGGTAACGTATTCCAGATCCTTGGCGACCAGTTTTTTGTAGATCCCTGACAGCTTGAACGGCAGATTCAGGTACAGGGCTTTTTCGTATTCTTCGATCACGATTTTGTAGGTGTCGGAATAAATCCAGCCCCTGAGCAGATATTCGACGATGAACACCATCAGAATCGCCAGCTCGAAATAACCGCCCATCTTGCTGTCGGTGTGCTCGATGTCGTAGATCAAAAAGATCACGCTCGACACCAGCAACAGGATCATCGTCGCATCGAAATACTTTTTGCGCCGGCTTTGCCGATTTTCCAGCAAATCGAAAAAGAACGCCTTGCTGCACTTGTACCAGTGCGCCGCTTTCAGGTAGTACGCGCAATAAACGACGAGTTTGGCGAACATGCTTATTTCTTGAATTCGATGACTTTACTGGCAGGATTAAGATTGATTTCGTCGATCACGCAGTGCGGTCCGGCCTGCAAAATATACATTACCGCATCGACCACGTCGTCGACGTGCAACGCTTGGCCGGCCTGCTTGCCGGGCATAAATCCCAACGACTCGAAAAATTCGGTATCGACCATGCCGGGGTTGACCAGCGAGACCCGCACCGGGCTTTTACCGCATTCGTCGCGCAAAGCCTGGCTGAAACCGCGTACGGCGAATTTGCTCGCGCAATAAATGCTGCCGTTACGGCTGCCTTTCAACGCGGCTTCGGAACCGATGTAAACCAAATTGGCGAAGGGACGCTGCTTCAGCTTGGGTAGCAACAAACGGGTCAGACAGGCTTGGGCGGTAAAGTTGACCGTCATCAGCCGTTCGATCTGCGCCGCGGAAAATTGCTCCAAGCCGCCGAACTGGCCGTAGCCGGCGGCAAACACCGCCGTATCCAGTTCCGGCGCCAGTTGCTGTATTTGTCTAGCGGCGGCCGGTAAGCGTTCCAGTTCGGCCAAATCCATCTCCACCGCGGCAAAACCGGGATGCTCGGTCTGGAATCGCCGGCCATCGCGCGACACGCCGACCACGCGATGGCCCTGGGCCAACAAACGCCGGGCTATCGCCCGGCCGATACCGGAGCTGGCGCCGGTGACCAGCACGTTGCGTTTTACAGCGTGCATGGAAAAAACGCATCTTGCGGGATGTATTCCAGCAGCATCCGGCTGCAGTCCGCCATCATGACCTGCTCCAGCTCGGCCCGGTAGCTCACCATGCCCGCCGCGGTTTGAAACGGGCTGGCAAACAATTTTTCGTCCGGGTACAGCTTGTGGATTTTCTTGAAATACTGCTCAGGCAAGCGAAACACCCCCAGGCTGGCCGAATGCAGTTTGAACGGATCGATCTTAGCGAACACCTGCTCGAATAGCTCGCGGTAAATCTGCCGGTAGTCGTGCTGGTAGATCACCGGATCGAAACGTAACCCGATCGGCCAGCCCTGCCGCTGCAGTTTGGCTGCCGCTTCGATACGTTTGGCGACGGGAGGCGCCTTGGCTTCGACTTTGCCGGCCACGGCGTCCGGCGCCAGACTGAACGCCACCACGCAGCGCGCCAGCGGCTGCCGGTTCAGCAAGGTTCTGATTTGAGTACTCTTGGTGCGCAGTTCCAACCAGGCGTTCGGCACATCGGCGAACAGCGGCAAGAACTGTTCGGCAAAACCGGTGACCGGCTCGAAAGCCAGGCTGTCGCAATCGTAGCCGGAGAAAAAATACACGTCGTCTGCCGGCGTCTCGGCGCAAATCTCGCGAATCCGGGCCTGAAAATCCTCGTAATTGACGAATAACACGTAATTGGCCGACTGGTACATGCCTTGCAGGAAGCAATAGCGGCAGTCGTACAGGCAGTTCAGCATGTGGGAGAAGTAGTAATTGCGCTGACCGCCGATGCCGTAGCCGGCAGGCGCCGGTAATACGAATTTCTGGAATTTCTCGGCCAAAATCAGTGCCGGGCGTTGCTTTTGCAGGCGAAAATTCTGCGCCTTGGGATTGAACACTTCGCCGAAGCGCTCGCAAAACACGGTCCGCGCCTTCGGAAAACGCTCCCGAATCGCCTGAGCACGCGGGTGAGATTCGACAGCGGATTCGATGTACAAGGTATCTATCATCGGCAGCGGCACGGAGGCGGAATTGGCCCGGCATTATAAAGGATGGCGGGCCTTAGGGAGCGGAACATGCCGTCTGCCCCCAAGGGCGGGAGACTGTCGACCGCTTAGGTGTCGTCTTTCGCCGGCACGGCCGACAAATCGGTTGTAGCCGACTTGGCAGCCGCTTGCTTGCGGAACCGGCGTTTTTGCCATTGCGCGAGGAAGTAGGCGCTGCCCGACAGCGTACCGGCGGCAGTCGCCAACCAACCGAAGATCGGCGCCAGCGTGACGATCAACGGCTCGTCCACCAAACCCAGCCAAACTCCGAATGCGCTCAGTCCGGTTGGTTGCACCGCCGCGGCGGCAGCGGCGGACAAGCCGGCAACAATGCCGGTGGCCATAGAGACATGTTCAATGCGGGCGGCGATTCGTTCGTGATCCATGAGCGACAAACCAATAACTAACAACGGACTGCTTGCATTTCAGTGCGGATTGAAATTGGCCCGCATCCAAATGCCGATTACAAATTATTCAATCTTACTCGAAAACGGCCAATCCGCAATCCCAGAATTATTTACTTAAAAGAAATAATAAATGAATTTATGGCGCCATTGTAAACCCGTAAAACAAAGCATAAAGTTAACCCAACGCCGCCACTCGCCGATCCCCGATCGAAGGAGCAAAAAAATGAACACCCCGACTTTTTACCGCGACATCACCACCGGCCTGTTTTTCGTTGCCGGCATTCTAAGTTTCGTATCCGGACAATTCATTCTATCCACCATGCTGTTCGGTACCGCGTCTCTAACAGCCAATTTGCAAACAGCCAAACCGGTGCGCGTCTGATTTTGTTGTGCCTCCTCGTTGTGAAGAAGTAACCTCGACGGCCCCCACTTTTGCTCAAGGTGGGGGCTCTTTTTGTCGCCCCCCAACCTTGCCGAAACGGCCTCGCCTTGCACCGCGTCACGGCTTCTGCCGATACAACAACCGATTGAAATGCTCGGCGTCCAGCGGCGGACTGAATAAATAGCCTTGTACTTCGTCGCAGGCCAAATCCTTTAGAAACGCCAATTGCTCGTCGGTTTCCACCCCTTCCGCCAACACCGTAAGCCGCAGACTATGGCCCAAAGCCAATATGGAACGGGTAATCGCGCTGTCGTTGGCATCCTGGGGGATATCCATCACGAAGGAGCGATCGATCTTCAATTTGTCTACCGGTAAACGCTTCAAATAACTCAGCGAAGACTGGCCGGTACCGAAATCGTCGATCGCCAATGCCACGCCCAAGCCGCGCAACGCCTCCATGACCCGGATGTTGCGCTGCGCCTGACGCATGATGTAAGTCTCGGTAATCTCCAGCTCCAGATAGTGGGGCGATAAGCCGGTTTCCGCCAACACCCGGCCCACCATTTCCAACACATCGCTGCGTTCGATTTGCGCACCCGACAAATTGACCGCCATCCGCTTGAAGCTAGTGCCGCCCTCGATCCAGGTCCGGGCTTGGCGGCAGGCTGTGCGCAACACAAACTCCCCGATCGGGACGATTAAATCGGAATCTTCCGCAATGACGATAAACTTGTCCGGCGGGATCATGCCGCGCTCCCGATGCCGCCAGCGCACCAAAGCTTCCGCCCCGATCAGCGCGCCGTTCGCCAGCGCATACTGCGGCTGGTAGTGCACCTCCAGTTCGCCGCGTTCCAAGGCATCGCGCAATTCGCCCTCCAGAAACAAGCGCTCTTTGGCCCGCTCCGTCAAATGCGATTCGAAAAACTGAAAATTGCCGCGCCCGCGTTCTTTCGCTTGGTACATGGCCAGATCGGCATGCTTGACCAAGGTGATGTAGTCATCGCCGTGGCCCGGAAACAGGCTGATGCCGATCGAGGTGCCGATTTCCAACTTATGGCCTTGTACCAAAAACGGTTGCGCCAACGCCTGCAACACCTTGCCGGCGACAATTTCGGTATCGCCCAAGCCGGGATTGTTATCCAACAGAATGATGAACTCGTCGCCGCCCAAACGCGCCACGGTGTCGCCTTGACGCAAACTATCCTTCAAACGCTGGCCGGCCATCCGCAGCACCTCGTCGCCGACCGGATGCCCCAGGCTGTCGTTGACGTGTTTGAATCGGTCCAAATCCAGGAACAACAATGCCAGGGATTGTTTGCTGCGGCGGGCGACCGCCAAGCCATGTTCGCAACGCTCGCGAAAAAACTGGCGGTTGGGTAAATCGGTCAACGCGTCGTAATAGGCCAGATAATGGATGTGTTCCGCGTTCTGCTTTTGTTCGCTGAGATCGTAAAACACACTGATGTAACGAATCACCCGGCCGTCGCTATCGCGTACCGAAGAAATGTTCTGCCACAGCGGGATCAACGCGCCGTCCTTGCGCCTGTCCCAAATCTCGCCTTGCCATTTCCCTTCCCGCCGCAACGAAGTCCATAGATTTTGGTAAAACTGCTTGGTATGGCGGCCGGACTTCAGCACATTCAGCTTGCGACCGATCACCTCCTCCGGCGCATAACCCATAACGCTACTGAAGACTTGGTTGATCTTCAGAATCTGGGCCTTGGCATCGGTAATCAGAATTGCATTCAGACTGTTATCGAACACGCTGGCCGCCAGACGCAATTGCTCGTCGACCAATTGTTGATCGGTAATGTCCTGCACGGTACCGACCGAACGCAACGGCCGGCCCTCGGCGGAGTAATAATTCTGGGCGCGAACGTGCACCCATTTGACGCGGCCGTCGCCAAACCGTAAGCGGTACTCGATATCGTAGGGCACCAGGTTGTCGACGGATGCTTTAAAAACCCGGTCGACTTGCTCGCGGTCGTCCGGATGCACCAAGGCCAAAAACGCCTCATAACTCGGCGGAGGCTCCGCCGGTTCCACTTCGAAAATCGGAAAAACCTCTTCCGACCATGCTAAGCGGCCACTGGCCAAATCGAGTTCCCAATGGCCCAGCTGCGCAATGTGCTGCGCTTCTTTCAACAAGCTCTCGCTGCGGCGCAGACGCTCTTCCTGTTGCTTCAATTCGGTAACGTCGGTGGCGCAAATCACCGCCCCCTCTTCCTTGCCTTGCGGGTTGTGTAGCAAAACCCCTTTCAACCAGTAGTGGCGAAAACTTCCGTCGCCGCTGCGCAAGCGGTGTTCCGCGGCATAAACGCCGCGGCTGCGCACCATCTCGTACAACGGCGAGTAAATCGGCCAGGGCACCTGCCCAAGCTCGGCCTGCAAATGTTGCACCTCGGCCGGATGCAGCCAACCGTCGGCCGCGCCTTGATGCAAAACCTGTTCCGACTCCGCCAATTCCTGGGCGCAGAGCTGGTTGATCTGACGCACCTTTCCCTCCGGGCCGAGAACGATCATCAGCGCTCCGGTACTATCCATTACCCGCTCGATAAAATCGCTTTGGTGGCGGTATAGCCGATTGGCTTCGCGCAAGGCATTACTTTGCGACTCCAAGGCTTTTAACATCGCGTCGGTATGCTCGGCATCCTGGCTCATCTGCTGCTCCAACGCCGCATTGGCCAGCCTTAAAGCGGTTACTTCGGTCCGTAACCGTTCCAACTCCTGCTTCAGCTCCGCCTCAGTCATGTCGATTCGATCTCGAAATACCCGCGTAGCAAGTCCACCGTCCGCTCGACCGCCAGGGCGACCGGCGCCGACAAACCAGGCCGGAACGAGACCACGCTGGCGGCTTCGGCAGTAACGACGCGTAAGGCGGGAGGCGCCTCGGGCAATGCTGCGAGAGCTCGCAACAGAAAGCCGACACCGTGGCCGTGGCCGACCGCTGTCGGTTCCGTAGCGATTGCTGACGCCGGCAATTCACGCAGCTTGCCGGGTTGGCCGGCCGGAGCCGAAGCGTCGACAATCACCGCTTCGCAGCAATCCTGAAACAGGACCAGCGCGGAAAGGCCCGGCGTACCGGCATCGAACAAGCGCAGATCGCCGGGCTGCGGCAACTCGGCCAAGCGGCGATAGACGGCCGGCCCGAAGCCGTCGTCGCCATGCAGGGGATTTCCGAAACACAGAATATGCCGCACGCCGCCGGAGCCCCGCTTGATCAAGGCGCAAAATGGCGCTTTTTGCCGGTATCCAGCATATGCACGGTACAGACTAGGCAGGGATCGTGAGAACGAATGATGTGGCCGATTTCTATCGGGTCCTCCGGATCCTGTACTGCGACGCCGACCAAACTTTGCTCCCAATGGCCCGGCAGGCCGTTACTGTCGCGCGGCGACGCGTTCCACGCGGTGGGCGTGACGATTTGATAGCGTGCAATCGCACCATCCTTGATCTTTACCCAGTGCCCCAAGGCACCACGCGCGGCCATGATCAGACCAAAACCCTCGCCGTCGACCTCGGCCGACTTGCCCGGGTTGAAGATATGCGGTTGGGAAAAATCGACGCTCAATTCGTCCAGCATCCGCCGAGCGCAAACCAGTTCGTAGGCGATACGCCGTACCCTGGCGAATTGCCTGAGCCAGGCATTGCCGCCTTCCAACGCGTGCAAAGACTCGATCAAGGCATCGCCCCCAATCAATAATTCGGCCAACGGTCCGGTCTGAACCGCCCTATCGCCGTAACGCGGTGCCTTCGCCCAGGTGTAGCGGTCGCTATTGGGTTGGAAATCGGGAATGGTTTCGCCGTTTGACGGATGCAATCCGCCCGGGTAAGGCTTGAACCAGGAGTGTCGCACATGTTCGTTAATCATCCGCTGATCCAACGGCGCAATCTGGCCGCTATCGCCGTCGAAAAACCCTCCCGGCACCAGCCGGTCCTGCGGCTGCTCCGGATCGCACCAGGCGCCGTAACTCAGCATATGCGGCGTGCCGGCCGCCATGCGTTGCAAGCCGAGCCCACGCGCACTGCGGCTCAGCAAGCCGAGCGCACTGGCAGCATGGGCCGGGGTTTCCAGCCAGCTGAAATAAGCATCGGCACTGTCCAGCGCCAACCAATCGTCGAGGCCAGCGCCGATAACGGTCTGCTCGTACCAACGCTGAATCTCATCCAATACCGCCCGGCAGGCAATAATTCGGCGCAGGTCTGGCGGAGTGGTGACGCCGCCCGGCAACATGTAAGAAGAATGCGGCCATTGCCCGCCGAATTGGGCGACGATCTCGACCGCCTTGCGGCTCAGCGCCAGCGTCTGCCGGTAAACCGAGCCGCGAAACGGCTCGAAGGCATCCATCAGCTCGGCAAACCAAGGCCGGTCAATGTAGCGGGGGTTGCAGAAGTCCGGGGTAAAGAATAGAAAGGTCTGACGCAGATCGTTCTGTATGCCTTCCGCGATCAGGCATAGATTGCGGATGCGTACCGCGTTGGGCGGCACCGGCAACTGCCAGGCCTGTTCCAGCGCCAAAACCGCCGAATACAGATGCGCCGTGCCGCAAATACCGCACACGCGGGGAGTGATGACCAAACCGTCGCGCGGCGCCCGACCCAACATGATCTGCTCGAAGCCGCGGTAAAGAGTGCCAACCGTGCGCGCCTGGCTGACGACGCCATCCTCCAACTCGACAGCGATTTCCAGATCGCCCTCGACTCGATTCAAACTCAGGTTCAGTTCAATCTTGGCCATCAGACATCCATTTCTTTGTTGCGCACCCGCGCCGGTGCCGCGGCTCGGGCCAGATTCTTATAGGCCATATAGCGGGAACGCTCGACCCCCAACGGCAATTGGACCGGGATCTCCCCGACTTTCGGCGTGGCGAACAGATCGGCGTCGCGCGGAAAATTCGGCGAGGTACAGCCGAAACAAGGCACACCGGCCCGCGTTTTACTGCTCACCCCATTCCACAGATCGCTATTGCATACCGCCTGCGTCATCGGCCCCTGGCAACCCAGATTGAAAAACAGACAGGCGCGACCGCCCGGCTCCAGTTCTTCAATGTCGTATTCGTGGTATTCGTTACGGGTACAGCCCTGATGCACCACGGTATTGAAGAAGGCCTGCGGCCGATTCAACTCGTCCAACGGTAACGACCAGCCGGCCGCCAAGCCGGCCAGGGTCTGCGTCATCGTGTGCGGATGCGCCGGACATCCGGCGACATTGACGACCGGCAGGCCGCGTCGCGACCGCCATTCCGGCGGCAGCAAACCGCCCGGCCGGTCGCGGTCGAACTGCAGGCCGACGCAGTCGCCGGGATTGGGCGCGGCGGCATGGACGCCGCCAAACGCGGCGCAGGTTCCCATCGCCACCACAACCCCGGCCCGCTGCGCCAACTCGCGCACCATGTCCATTTTCGCCGTGCCGCGGTAACTGTCGTACAAGCCGGTGCCGCGCGGGGCTGTGACGATGCTGCCTTCCACGCATAAAATATCCAGCGCTTGCTCACCGACGACGATGCTCCGATAGAGCTCGTCGTGCTGGCGCATCGGCTGATGGGACAGCGAGGGATGCCAAAGCATGTCGATGCCGCAGTCTGACAGCAAGTGCTCCAAACTTGGCGCCTCTGCCGACAGAATAGTTAAAGATTCACCGCCGCAGGCGCCGGTTTGTAGCCAGAATAAGGTAGCCATAGGTGTTCCTCGAGCCCGGGTTTCAAGACTTAATCTTAATCAAACAATAATTTGAGCGCCAATCGAAACGCAAAACCGGCCGTCAAAACTTGGCGATGCGGCAAACGGGTTTGGGCTTAAGCCTTTTCCGCCGGGACTAACCTTTCAACACCCAGGGAAAATACGTCAGCACCAATTCGGCGATGGTTTTGTTCAACTCGGCATTCTGGGCGTTGACGTATTCCACTTTCTCGTAGAGTTTCAACGAATCGCCAACCGCCGGCATGCTGAATTCGCACATCGTGAACAGCGAATAACACCAGGCGTAAATCACCGGGATATTGGATTTCAGGTGTTTTTGGGTTTCTTGTTGCAACCATTTAATCTGGTCGGTTTTGCTTTGCTGGGTATCGATGATTTCGATGGTAATGTCGGTGAACTCTTTCAGGGCTCTGGCCTTGATGGCTTTGTCTTCTGCAATGTGCTTGTTGTCGAACACATTCAGCGTCATACCCTTTCTATCGACGATATTCGGGATGTCGCCGTGGCGTCCGGAACACACCTTGAAATTCTTGTGGCCTTGGGAGCGCAACAACGCGACCAGCGGCAACCAGGAGTTTTCGCCGGTTATCGTCACCGACAGATAAAGCTGACCGACCTGGACCCAGGGACAATCTTCGTCTTTGACCTCGCCCGATAACAGATTCTTACTGACCACGCTCGGCTTTGCGGTCGAGTTGTGGTTGTACAAGGTATTGGTCGGTTTAGTCGCCATCCGGAAGTCCGTAGCAAGATCGATTTGGATTTTTCAAGTGTAGTCGGACAAATCCGAAAATCCATCCGCGACCGAGTCCAGACAGGGTTGACCAGGGCCTTGCAGCGGGGATACCGAAAGTAGCCGAATAGATAAAACCAAGCCAGCTTTGAAGCGCTCCATAGCTTGAACGTCCGATATTTGACCGCGCGCACCCAATATGGGCTCAGGCTGCCTATACTGGGTGCAGTTTCCGCAGCCGCGTATTGTCAGACCGGCGATGCCGCGCGCTCCGGAACCGGTGCCTGTAGGCCTGTGTCTGCGCATACTGGTAGAATTGGCGTTTTTAACTCGTTTGCGATCATGCGTCTAATCCGAGGTCTAAATCATCTGGAGCCGTTACGCAACGGCTGCGTATTGACGATCGGCAACTTCGACGGCCTGCATCTGGGCCACCAACTGGTCATCACCAAACTGGCCGAACACGGCCGCCGGCTGAATTTGCCGTCCGTGGCGATGGTGTTCGAACCGCAACCGCTGGAATATTTTTTGGCGGATCACGCGCCGTCGCGTCTGACTCGCTTGCGCGAAAAAGCCATTCAATTCGCCAAGTTGCCGATCGACGAATTGCTGGTGATGCCGTTCAACCGCAGCCTGGCCGATTACGACGCCGAGCAATTCATCGCCGACATCCTGGTACGGCGCCTGAACGTCAAACACTTGGTAATCGGCGACGATTTTCATTTCGGCAAGGCCCGGCGCGGCAACTTCGCGCTATTACAGCACCGCGGCGAAACTTACGGATTCAGCGTGGAGGATAGCCACTCCTTCGAATTGGCGGGGTCACGGGTCAGCAGCACTTTAATCCGCGACGCGTTGGGGGAAGGCGATCTGGCTCAGGCCAAATCGATGCTGGGCCGGGATTACTCGGTCTGCGGCCGGGTCGCTCACGGCGACAAACGCGGCCGCGAGCTGGGGTTCCCGACCGCCAATGTGCGGATGCAACGCAAGAACACGCCGATTGTCGGCGTCTACGCGGTGACGATGACCGGGCTGGACAACGCCGAATATCGGGGAGTCGCTAACGTCGGCTCGCGGCCGACCGTCGATGGCGGCTCCAAAGTGGTACTGGAGACACATTTATTCGATTTCAACCAGGATATTTACGGCCAATACGTCGAAGTGCATTTCAAGCACAAACTGCGCGACGAAACCCGCTTTGCTTCGCTCGATCAACTAAAGCAGCAGATCGGTCTCGACGTGACAGCAGCCAAACAGTTTTTCGAAAACACCGATAATAGATGACCGACGATTCGTTTGTCCGCTCGCCCTGTATCCGCAATTGTTGCCTGGACGACAACGATATTTGCCTGGGCTGCTTTCGCTCGCTGGATGAAATCCGTTCGTGGAGCAGTTCCGACAACCCTACCCGCGAACAAATTTTGCGCAGCGCCGAACAGCGGCGCCAATCGTATCCGCAAGCATCTTTTTTTCGGCCTAAGGACCGGTAACCATGACAAATACTACCGAAGACGAATTGGTCCGTAAGGCCTTAAAAAACATCAAAATCCCTCCGGCCCCGCACGTGCTGGACAAACTGCATAAAGAACTGCAGAAAGACGATCCGGAACTGGACGCCATCGCCGAGATTCTGGCTCAGGATGTCGGTTTGTCGGCGCTGGTACTGCGTAGTGTGAATTCGCCGTATTTCGGTTTGCGCACCAAAGCGGTATCGATTCAGCATGCTACCTCGTTGCTCGGCCTGCGCAATATCGTCAATATCGTCGCCGGTCTGGCTTTGCGACGGGTGTTCGAAGAAAACGAAGGCGCCAATCCGCCGAATTTTTGGGATTCGCCGCTAAACGTGGCAATGGCTGCGACCGCCATCGCCCGCGCCGTGTTTTATCCGCGCCCGGACGAAGCCTATATGCTGGGCTTGTTCCACAACGCCGGCCACCCGCTGTTGACCCAGCATTTCGCCGGGTATGCCGAGTTCATGTCGCAGCACATCAATACGCCGGAACAGTCGATTTGCACTGCGGAAGACCGCCAATACCAGGTTGAACATGCCGTGCTGGGCTATTTTCTGGCGCGTGCCTGGGGCTTGGAGAAGCGCATCGCCAATGTGATTCGCGACCACCACCAAGTTAAGTCGCGCTTCTCCGCGCGCGATCGCGGCGACGCCAGCGAGCTCAGTTTGCTGGCCATCCTGAAAATGGCCGAACATATCGATAAATTGTTTTGGGGCTATCAACCGGATTACGAATGGCTGGAAATCCAGGACTTGGTGTTGAATTTTGTCGGCTTAAGCGAGAAAGACTTCGCCGATCTGCACCAGGACATTGCCGACAACGTGCTGGGCGGCTTCACCCGTTAATCCGACGCTTGCCCAGCACCGGCCGCAGGTCCAGCCAGTACGCCAGCGCCAGATAAATCAGCATACCCAAACTGCCGCAAAGCCAAACATCCCATTGGTATTGCGCCACCGCGTAACGGTCGGCGCCATACAGGCCCAGACCCAGTGCAAAGTAAAACCCGATCTTGAGCAACGGGTAATCGACCGGATAATAAATCCGGCCCAAGCCCCAGGACAACGACACCATAAATCCATAACAAACCAGCGTGGCCCAGGCGGCACCAACGTAGCCGTACTCCGGAATCAGCAGGATATTCAACGCCACTGTGACGCCGGCACCGGCCAGCGCCACCCAGGCGCCGAGGCCGGTGCGGTCGCTCAGTTTGTACCAGACCGACAAGTTGACGTAGATGCCGAGCAGCAAATTCGCGATCAACAAGATCGGCACCACGGCCAGCCCCTGGCGAAATTCGGCGCCGATGAAATATTGGAACAGGTCGATGAACAAGGCCACCAACAAAAAGATCGACACGCCGGCAATCACGAAATATTTCATCACCAAGGCATAGGCGCGTTTAGCGTCGTCCCGGCCGGCATAAGAAAAGAAAAACGGCTCGCCGGCATAACGAAAGGCCTGCACGAACAAGGTCATCAAAATCGATAATTTGTAACAGGCGCCGTAAATGCCCAACTGTTGCAGATTGGTTTGCAGATCGTAGGGCAACAGCAGCTTCAAAATCGCCCGGTCCAGCATTTCGTTGACCATACCGGCCAGACCGATCACGATCATCGGCAGCGAGTAGCGCAGCACCGGCGCCAATACCGCCCGCTCCAAAACAAACGGCACGGCGCGGAACTGCGGCAGCAGCAGCAGCAATTTAGCGGCGCTGGCCACCAGATTGGCGATAAAGATGTAACCGACGCCGACTTGCGGATCGTAGTAACGGCCGATCATGCTATCCGGCCAAATTGCCGCCAGTTTCGGCCAGAGCAGTAACAGCAATAAATTCAAACCGATGGCGATCAGAATCTCGGCCATTTTGATGCCGGCAAAGCGCCAGGCCCGATTCTCGGCCCGCAGCTTGGCGAACGGCAAAGCCGACAAGGCATCCAGCGCCAGTATCCAGGCAAACCAGAGTGGATATTCCGGGTGCTGCGGGTATTGCAACCAGGCCGCCAAATCCTCCTGCCATAACCAGACGCCGCCGGCAAAAGCCAAATTGGCGAGCAGCAACAGGCTCAGCGCGTTGCGGTAAACCCGTTCGTCGGCGAATTCCGGCCGCTGCCGAAAGCGGAAATAGCCGGTTTCCAGGCCCAATACCAGCAGCACTGCAACAAAGCCGGCATAGGCGTAGAACTCCGAGACGACGCCGTATTCGCCGGTGCTGAAGGTGTAGGTATAAAGCGGCACCAGCAGGTAATTCAGGAAGCGACCGAGGATACTGCTCAGGCCGTAGACGGCGGTTTGGGATACGAGTTGGCGTAATGACATGGATCGATAGTGTCGACGAAAGCCGGGGTGCGGCCGGTGGAGCTATTGTATGCGGTTAAGCCGGTGCGGCGGGACCGGACTGCGCGCAGGCATGTTCGATCAAGATCTCGGCGGCTTCGCGAGCGGCGCGCATCGGCGCCGAACCGCGCTGCATCTGTTCCCGCACCAGTGCACCGGCAATCAGCATCGATAAATGTTTGGACAAATTATCCGGATCGCGAGCGCCGGCCTCGGCGGCCAGCCTCGCCAGCAAGCGGCGAAAACCTTCGGAGAACTCAGCCGCCGCCTGCTGTACCGGGCTGCCAATCTCGGCGAATTCGGCCGAGGCATTGATGAACGGGCAGCCGCGAAAGGCCGGGCTGGCTTGCAGCCGTTCAAACACGTCGAATACAGCCAGCAGCTTTCGCTGCGGATCGTCGCCGGCTTGGGCCAGTTCCGCTTCGATAACGTCCTGTAATTTGGCCCGGCTTTTACTCAAATGCGCGACCACCAAGTCGTCCTTGGACGGAAAATATTTATACAGGCTCATCTTGGTGGTGCCGGCGGCCTTGACGATGGCATCGACGCCGGTGGTTTTTATCCCTTGGCTGTAAAACAGTTCCGAAGCGACGTCGAGGATATGTTGCTGAAGATTACGGGCCATACGCAGATATTTGCAAAAACGGAGTTGCAACTATACCGACCGGTCTGTATTATTGCAACAGACTGACCGGTCTGTTCTGAAAACACTTTTACTTGATGGAGATCATTCGATGATTACTTTATACGGCATAGCAATCAGCAACTATTACAACAAAGTCAAACTGGCGTTGATGGAAAAGGAAATCGCCTTCGTCGAGGAAGCCTTACGCCCGAGCCAAACCGAAGCGGTGTTGAAACGCTCGCCGCTGGGCAAGGTTCCGTTCATCAAAACCGCAGAGGGCTATTTGTCGGAATCGCAGGCGATTTTGGAATACCTGGAAGACGCGTTTCCGCAACATCCGCTGTATCCGGCAAACGGATTCGAACGCGCTAAATGCCGCGAGTTTATCCAGCACATCGAGCTGAACGTGGAACTGATTGCCCGCCGTCTGTATGCGGAAGCGCTATTCGGCGGCAGCGTCTCGCAGGAGACCAAGGATGAAGTCCGGCTGAAACTCGACACCGGTTTGGCCGGCTTGGCCAAAATGTTGAAACTCGCACCTTACGCGCTGGGCGATTCGTTCACCGCCGCCGACGTCGTCGCCTGGCCGCATCTGCAACTGGTCGGCTTCGCCACCCAAAAGATTTACGGCGAAAACCTGGTCAACAGCCACATTCCGGGCATCGAGAGCTATATGCAACTGATCGAAAGCCGGCCTCACGCGCAAATCGTAGCCGCCGACCGCGCTGCAGCGCTGGCGGCGTTTTTCGGCAATCAGTAACCGGCCTTTAGCCGCCGGCTTCGAGCGCTTCGAATCCGGCGGCGCAAGCCAGCTGCGCTGTTTTGCGTAGCGTTCTCCAGTCAAATTCCACTAAAAATCGCAATTGTGAATTGCGATGGCAAGCATGCAACCGCTAGCGGAGGTAATGAACTACGTTGAAAAGAAAAGCTCGCTCAGCACACGCGACTTTTTCTGTATCATCATCCGGACCACAACCCACCAAATCGCCAGTATGCAGTATGTTTTGATTATTCACGAGGTCGAGTCTTATCCGGCATGGAAGACCATTTTCGACCAAGCGGCGGGCATCAGAAAAAGTGCCGGCGAAATCAGTTACCAATTGCTACGCTATGACGAGGCGGCGAACAACATCGTCCATTTTTCGCAGTGGTCTTGTTTGGAAAAGGCCCGCCGCTTTTTCGAATCGGCGGAACTGCTGGAAATCCGCAAGCGCGCCGGAGTGAAAGCGCCCAATTTTATTTATTTGCACGAGCTAGAACGTTGTACGCTGTAGCACTGTACCAACGCTTTACCGCCGCGATTCGCTTTTGGAGTTCGTATGCTTGAAGTGGCCATTCTCGATATTATTCCGGGCAAAGAGACCGATTTCGAGGCGGCATTTGCGCTCGCATCGGCCATCATTGCCAATAGCCCGGGCTATATCTCGCACCAACTGCAACGCTGCGTGGAAAATGAGAGCCGCTATCTTCTGTTGGTGAACTGGCAAACCCTGGAAGCGCATACCATCGGCTTTCGTTCGTCGCCCGAATATCGGGAATGGGCAAGCTTACTACACCATTTTTACAGCCCATTTCCAACAGTGGAGCACTACCAGCTGGTTCTCGAACCAGGAAGCTGACCTAGCGTCCAATGCTCCCTTCACTCACTCCAGGCAACCCAGCCTCCAACCCAGATGCAGATACGAGAAGCCTTAATATCCGATGCCGCAACCCTGTTGCGCCTGTTCAACCAGCTTGATGCCGAAACCGATTTCATGCTGTTCGAACCCGGCGAACGCCAAACCACCGAGTCCGAACAACAGGCGATCATCGCGGCGTTTGCCCAAAGCGAGAGGCGTTTCATGTACGTCGCCGAAACGGTAGGCGACATAATCGGTTTTTGCGTGCTGGTGGGCAATCAACAGCGGCGGAACGCACATACGGCATCGCTGGTGATCGGCGTGGTCAAGTCGCATTGGCGGCACGGCGCCGGCGCGAAGCTGTTGGAAGCTGTGATCGGCAAAGCCGATACCGCCGGAATCGAACGCATAGAACTAACCGTGCGCACCGACAACCAGGCGGCGCTGGCGCTGTATCAAAAGTTCGGGTTCGCGATCGAGGGCGAAAGAATCGGTTCGCTTAACATCGGCGGCAACAGGTTTAACGAATTCTATATGGCCAGGGTTTAACGATGCGTTGCTTAGGATCATCGGCGGACACCGACCGGAACCACAGGAATTGCGTTTGGAATGGGCGAAATAGCCTACGCGCCAAGAACCCGACCTTATCCCGTATAGCAGCAGATTGAGCCGGCGCCGAATTCGGGCCGGCCAAAACAGTATCGATCGCCGCTAGCCGGGCACTGTATCCGACGGGCGTCAAGTCAGCTTTCGTCCGGACCGGATCAATAAACCGACCCGGCATCCATTTTCTCGCGTAACGCGTCCAGATATTCCGGACCCACCGCGAGTTCGTGCCCGGAATCCTTCAGCGCGACCTTGTAGACTTCGTTCTCGCCCGGCCGCGGCCGCAAGCTGCGGATCTGGCGGATATTCACCAAGTGGCTGCGGTGAATCTGCACCAAGCCCAGTCCGGGGTATTTGTGCTCCCACTCCTTTAGCGCGCCGTAAACGCCGTCCAGAGCCGTGCCGTTACTGAGCTGGATGCGTAAACTGTTGGCGGCGTTATTTTTGGCGACAAATACGATTTCCTGCGGATCGACGTATTCCACATGGGTTTCGCGCTCGTCGAAGCGGTTGACGATGCGGTGGCGGATTTTGATTCGCTGCGGCAAGGCTGCGCCAGCGACTGCGGTCTGCACCGCCTGGCGCCGAATCCAGTTCAAGGCTTCGTCGACCTTGGCATCGTCCAGCGGTTTCAACAAATAATGGGCCGGATGCAGCCGGTGCGCCTCCACCGCGGTCTGCGGATGACCGGTGATGAAGACGATCCACGGCGCGTCCGGCAAACTGTTGATGGCGTAAGCCAGATCCAGCCCGGCGCGCTCGCCTTCGGTCTGAATGTGGATATCCAAAAACACGCCACTGATATTCCGGTCGGCTTGCAAAGCCGCCCAGGCGTCGCGTGCGCCGGCCGCTTCGGCCACCGGCTCGAAATCCGGATGTCGGCGGCGCAAAATATCTTTCAGTTCGTCGCGGGCCAGATATTCGTCGTCGACGAGCAATATGCGTTGTTTGGCTACCATGTTGTGGTCCTCTTCGGAATGGTCAAAACGACTTCGGTACCGTGACCCGGCCAACTATTGATGACCAGACAGGATTGGCGCGGAAAGGCCAGCTTCAGGCTGCGCTTCAGTTGGTACAGGCCGCTACCGTTGCCGGCCGCGGATTCCACCGGCCGGTTGCCCAATTCTTTCAAGCGCGGGTCAGCAATGCCGCAACCGGTATCGCTGACCCGCAAGGTCAGGGTTGCGCCGTGGTCGACGCCGATGATGTCGATTTTCAACGGCCGGTTTTGGCCTTGCATCCCGTGCAACAGTGCATTCTCGGCCAGGGTTTGCAGGCAACGCGGCGGCAATTGGCACGGCAACAGTTGCGGCGAGATATTGCGTTGGAATTGAAACGCGTCCGGAAAGCGCAGACGCTGGAAATCCAGGTAACGTTCGACTTGGGTAATTTCCTGTTGCAGCGAGATCGAATTGGCGCCGGTGTTGGTGCGGGTGTCGTCCAGAAACCGTGCCAGCTTGACGACGTACTGCGCCGCGGCGTCGGGATCGCGCCGAATCAAGGCCTTGATCGCATTCAACGTGTTGTTCATGAAATGCGGTTCGATTTGCGCGTTCAAGGCCCGCAGTTCGGCTTGGCGGGCCTGATTGACCAAGCGGTCGCGCTCCAGATCCTGCATCACAAACAAGAACGACAACAAGCCGAAGGTATTGACCACCGCCACCGGCAGCGCGGTCTCCACCACCAGCGCCAGCGCGTCGGCCATCGGCGTCACCAGCGCCAACAAAACCGCTTTTTGCATCAGAGTACCGATCAAGGCGATGAACGCCGCACCGCGCAAGCGTTTGGCCAGGATCGGCCACCAGCGTACCGCCAACCCGGCCCAAACGCCCTGCAGCAGTGTCGCCACGGCGCTGGCCTCGCCGGCGAAACCGCCTAACAGGTAACGCTCGCCGCCCGCGGCGAGACCGGCGCCGAAGCCGATCCAGGGTCCGCCGGTGATGCCGGCCGCCAGCACCATCAAATCGCGAAACCCGATCACGGCCTGCGAATGTTTCAATGCATCCGACAAGTCCGCCGGCCAGGCGATGCGCTTGCCCAATTGGTGAATGTCCAACAAAAACCCGCTATGGGTGCCGATCATCGCGAAGATACCGAAAAACGCCGAACACACCAAACGGTTGCGCCACAGGTAACTGTCGCCGCGCAAGGCCTGCCTGAGCCAATCGATCCGAATCGATACGTGGGCTGCAATCAACACCACGCACACCCGTTGCGACAGTTGCGCGGTATTGTCCAGCCAGTGGAACAGCATCTCGTTAGCGATGGGGTAGTGCATGGTGTGTCCTTGTTTTGCTTATTTCCGACTATTCCGTTCCGGCCATCCGCTAACGTAGCGGCAGTCGGCCAAAATCGGGTACGACTTCAACAAACCCGGCTTAACGCCAGATTAAAACCGGACTGACATTTATCTTCCGCCGCCGGCAAGGCCATTGCCGGATTTCGCCACCGTTTCCCGGCGTTTGAACATCGATTGCCGCCTTTTCGTTCAGCCGCGCTGGCGCTTGGCTGCCGATGCTAAATACTGCCGGCGCGGCTGAAGCAAAACACCGGGTACTCGACAACACCGGCAAACCCAGGTTGAAAACCGACGAACCATCCGCCGCTCGCGGCAACCGCGGCCGTAACATAACAACCCATATCGGAGGCACCATGAAACGCTCATTAGTTTTGTTGCTCTTGCAACTGTTTCTCGCCGACTACGCGCAAGCCCAGGCTTCCCAGCCGCCGCCGGAGCAAGTGCAATTCGGCCGAGAGACACTGCAATGCGCTGCGTTCAGCCCTTACGTCGGCAGCCTGACGCCGGAGCACGGTCCACCGCCGTCCCGGCAATTGATAGACGGTCTGCTCGACCAGCTTATCGAGCAAACCCCATTTCGCTGCATCATGACTTACGGCGTCATCAATGGCCTCGGCGAAGTATTCGCCTCGGCCCAAACCCGGCATCTTAAAGTCATCGCCATCGTCTGGCTGGACAAGGATATAGCGATGAATACCCGCTCCATCGCCGCCGGCATCGAAACGGCCAAATCCTACCCGGAGACGATTATCGCTATGAGCTGCGGCTCGGAAGTCCGCACCCGCCACGGCAACCGTTTCGACGGCGAAATCTTGCGCTGCATAGACAGTTTGCGCCGGGCCGGGGTCCGCCAGCCGCTCACAACCATCGACACCTGGTGGGAATGGTGCGACCGCAGCCTGACCTGCCGGCCAACCTTGTTTGCCGACAAGGTGGACTGGATAGGCACCAATATTTTTCCGTGGTGGGAGAATAAATTTTCGCCGATCCATTCCTGCACGACCGCGGAACAAGCCGCCGATTTCCATATCGCCCGGGTTGAAGATCTACGCCGGACCTATCCCGGCAAAGACGTGGTGATTACCGAATTCGGCTGGCCGAACGGCCCGGAAGGCGGCTCGGAAACCAATCGCCACACCGGCCAACGTTGCGGGATCGCCAACTCGGAAAATCAGGCCTTGGTGGTGCGTTCCACCTTCGAAAAACTGGCGGAACGGGGGTGGTCCGGCGTCGTGTTCGAAGCCTTCTCCGAAAACTGGAAACCGGGCAGCGAAGGGATTTTCGGTAGCTTTTGGGGGCTATGCCAAGGCCTGGAACCTTATTCCTGCCTGCAACCGTTCGCCGGCAACGAACATTGAAGCAACAGGCTACTCAAGCAACGGTGGGGAGCAAACCCCACCGTTGCCGGCAAACTCGATGGGCTTGCGTACAGATCAGCAACGAAACTCCGGCAAAAATACCGATTTTGCTTTCCAATTATCGCTCCAGCGTTTGTAAGCCTCCTTGGCGGAATGGCCGGCGCCGATCGCCAGCGGGCAAGAACAAACCCAGATATGTTTGATCAACTTCATCTTCGGTTTAGTCATGAGCGGATACTCCGTGTTGTTTGCAATTGGTTCGGGCGGCATTCTGGCCGCGCTGCCTTACAAATTGCTTAACGAACCGACGCTTCAACGTGACCCAGGTCCGTTACCGGCACCGATGTCAAGCCACTTTCACAGTCACGCGACATGCAATATTTTTTGTTTTACTTCCGCTGGATAGCAAAAATTTGACGGACTTATAACGCTAGAGTAGATTGCAAAAGCCTTCAACTCAAAAGTTTACGCTGTGTCGCTCAGAGGCTCTCAACTCTACAGGAGGTTTTATGCATTGCTTTGCCCGACTGCGCACTATCGCCGCCACACTCGCCTTGATTTTAATGACTCAACCGACGCTGGCCGGCACCATCCTGTCGCCGGTGGCGGTGATCAACAATACGATAGGCAATTACAAAGGCATCGCGGGGTTTCCGGCCAATACCGACGAGACGCCGATGTTCAACCAATCAGGCCTTTCGTTGAGCTTCACCAGCGGTGCCACGGATTTCGCCGCATACATCGCCTCGAATCCAACCCATATCGGCGGCACCCCGGAAATCGGCAACGGCTGGATCAGCCCGGCTTATTGCCCGTGCACTGGCATTCTGGATTTCGACTTAGGCGCCAACTACAGCGTCAAACAGATGGCGTTGTGGAACATGGCTGCCAACAGCGGCGCCAATGTGGCGGAAATCAGCCTGTATAGCTCGACGACCGCCGATTTCGCCAACCCCACTGCTGTAGGTTCATTTACCAATCCGGAAATGCCGGACGATAACCGGCCGCGCGCGCCCTATCCGGCAACGGTATTCGACCTGGACGACTCGGTCGGTCGCTACGTCAGATTGCAGATCCATACCTATTACGACGCTTACCTGGTTTCGGAAATCGGCGAAATCGCATTCGACGTCAGCGCCGTACCGCTACCGCCGATGCTATGGCTGTTTGCCGCCGCCTGCTTCGGCATCCTTAGCGCTGGCAGGCCACAGCGAACCGCGCTACCGAGTTAGCTCGCTACGAAATCCGGCGCCCTGAATCGCTCGAAGCGGCGCCGGTACCCGAGGAAATGCCCGCTGACGGTTCCCCTCATTAAAAACTGCCTGTAAAATCCGCCGACTTCATTACCGCGATTACCGGGAGCAGCGCAGTCATGGGCAGAGCCTATCAAAACCGAAAAGTATCGATGGCCAAAACGGCCGACGCCAAAACCAAGGTCTACAGCAAATACGGCCGCGAAATCTATGTGGTCGCCAAGTCCGGCGGCGTCGACCCGGCCGGCAATCTGACCTTGCGCGGTTTGATCGACCGAGCCAAGAAGGACCAAGTACCGTCCCACGTGATTGATAAGGCGCTGGACAAGGCCAAGGGCGCCGGCGGCGAGGATTTCGCCCCGGCGCGTTACGAAGGCTTCGGCCCCGGCGGCTGCATGGTCATCGTCGACTGCCTGACCGATAATCCGAACCGCACTTTTAACGACGTCCGCCTGTGTTTCACCAAAACCAAGGCCAAGATCGGTACGCCGGGTACGGTCGGCCACATGTTCGACCACTCGGCGATTCTGGCTTTCAAACACGACGACGAAGACGCGGTGTTGGAGGCTTTGCTGAATGCCGACGTCGACATCACTGACATGGAAAACGACAACGGCAAGCTCACCGTTTTCACGCCGCATTCGGATTATTTCAAGGCTAAACAAGCCCTGTTGGACCTGCTGGGAGAGATCGACTTCGAAGCCGACGAGATTCAGTTTTTACCGAAAGGATCGACGCCGATCAGCGGAGATGACGTAGCGATGTTCGAAAAATTTCTGGATATGTTGAACGATCTGGACGACGTCCAAAACGTCTACCACGACGCCGAGTACTAAAGCTCAAGTCTGACTGCGATCCAGCCAATGCTCGACCGCCGGCGCCCGGTAGCCGGCGTAGCGATCCAGCAGAGCCGCCGGCTCGGATTCCACCATTAACATCGCCCGCTGCTGCGGCGTGACGAATTGTTCGGCAGTAACATGATCCAGGAATCGAATCAACGTATCGTAATAACCGCCGATATTCAGCACGCCGCAGGGTTTGTCGTGGAAGCCGAGCTGAGCCCAGGTCCAGATTTCGAACAGTTCTTCCAGGGTACCGATACCGCCGGGCAACGCGATAAAACCGTCGGCCAACTCGGCCATCCGCATTTTGCGTTCGTGCATTGATGCGGTGACGTGCAACTCGGTCAAATCGGGGTGAGCCACTTCCTTGGTCGCCAGGGCCTGCGGAATTACGCCAACCACACGGCCGCCAAGTTCTAGTACCCGATCCGCGACCACGCCCATCACGCCGATACCGGCGCCACCGTAAACCAAACGCAAATCGCGCTCGACCAAGGCTTCGGCCAGTCGCCGGGCGCCGGCGGCGTAAATTTCGCTACGGCCCGGACTCGAACCGCAGTAAACACAGATACTGCGTATGGCAGCCATTTTTCAAATCCCAAAAGATTGTTCGGTGCAAAAAGGCAGCGATTGCCGATAGATTGCGTCCGCCCCGCCTGGCCGGCTGTTGGGCTGAAAGCGTTCAGTCGCCGCGGTCGGAATCCGCCGACGAATCGCCGTCAGACTTATCGCCGTCGCGGTTTTCCTTGGCCAAAACCTTGGTCGCAAAAAACAAACCGCCGACCAAGGCCAGCACCATTACCACCTCTAGCAACATTCTCATCATAACGGCGACCTCTTGGCTGAAGTTGGCGTAACGGCATCCGGGCGGATGCTGCAGCCGACGTTTTAGACCTCGGTCAGGCCGCTGTCAACCATGCCGCCGTCAGGGTTAAGCGCCGGTTTTGCCTTGCTTCAAGTCATTTTCCAATTGTTCGTGGGCCCGCTCCAGCTTGGCGAATACCCGCAAAATGTCGGTGGCGGAGAGGATGCCGACCAATTTGTCTTTTTCGACGACGGGCAATGCGCCGATGCGGTGGTCGGCCATCATCGCCGCCGCGGCCGAAGCCGGCGTTTCCGGCGTCACAGTGTAGACACCGCGGTGCATGATGTGCACGACTTTCTGCGAGACCACGTGCAACTGGGTATTGTCCTTGCTGGCTTCGACGGCGTTGGAATTGCTTTTCGGGCCCAAGGCCTTATACAAATCGCGGTCAGAGACGATACCGACCAGTTTGCCTTTCTCGACCACCGGCAGATGGCGGATTTTTTCGTAGTGGATCAGAAAAAACACCCGGTCGATTAGGTCGTGGGGTTCTACGGTAAACACCTTGGTGGTCATCAATTCCGAAACTAGCATGTCGTTCTCCGCTACAGGTTCAATCCTTTAAAAAGGATCCGGTTATTGGCTAATGGTCCGAGCATCGGCGGCAAAAATCAAGCGCCGCATTCCGGCAAGTACAACGGGCCGATTACATCCAGATGTGTCAGATACAAACGCATATCGAACTCCATCTGCCGGTGACCCGGCTGCATATGTTCGCACAGCTGGTAAAACGCTTTGTTGTGTTGTTTTTCGCGCAAATGGGCTAATTCGTGGACGACGACCGTATCCAGCACCGGCAGCGGCGCAGTTTTAAATACCGACCCGATGCGGATCTCTGTTTTGGATTTCAATCGTCCGCCCTGTACCCGCGAAACAGTGGCGTGCAAGCCCAAAGCTTGGTGTTCGATATCGATTTTGTCGTCGTATACGATCTTGCCGAGGGGCGCGGATTGGCGCAGGAAGCGGTTTTTCAAATCCATCACATACGCATACAGCGCTTTGTCGGATTTGATGTCGTGGGCCAGCGGATATTTTTGCAACAGAATTGCAGTCATGCGACCGCTATCGAGCAAGCGACCGACTTGATCCAGGACGTCGGTCGGATAGCCGGCCAAGTATTTCAACGGCGGCATAAGCTTGTAGCCGCCGGTATTGGAATCCACACCGGTCAGTCCCAGGGCGGTTCATCACCGTCGTAAGCGACGAAGTTGCTATCGGCCGGTTGGGTGATATTTGGCGCCAGTGCCGAAACGGGCGCGACGGAACCGGTCTCGGCAGCGCCAGCTTGCGCGGATGCCAACCACTGACCAAACGGTTCCAGGTCCTTACCGGCCGGGACGTACCATTTTTTGTTAGCAGCGTCCCAACGCGCCCCAAGCGCTTTCGCGGCGTCCTTTTGCGCGTAAGGCACATTCAAATAGGTTTTTGCGGCCGTGGTCATACGATGCGCGGCGAAGTCGAAGTCTCAATCATGCCGGCATTGTAAATGATTGGCCGCACCAGCCAAACCGTCAATCGTCGGCTAAACGCAATCCTTTCCGTGCGCGGCCGGCGCCGGAGGCAAGCAATCAGTTTTCCCGATTCTTCCGGTTTATGTTGATGTTGCTGGCAAAGGTGGTCGTGGCGAACAATAGCGACGAAATAATAAACTCGCCGGATAAGAAGCCGACGATTCCGGTGATGAAGGCCAAACCGTTCAAAATATCTTTTTGTGCGTTAGTCATGGTCTACTCCAATAGTCAAACCCATGGCTAGACTATAGGGGCGCCCAATTTAATTAACAATGCCACAAATAACACACACATTGTTTCTCAAAATAGCACAAACGCCAACAAGCGAGCTCCAAGGCCCCAGCGCTCACTACCGGGGCCGCTTGGGATTTCGCATCTTCGGGGCTTGGCCGCTGATCTCAAAGGGGGGCGGCAAAAACGACTGCCGGGCATTTAGCCTGGTGCCTATGCACCCGGTTGCCGGCACTAGCCTATCGCTGCGATTGGCCTGGCCTGGATCGGCTCGACTAGGACCGGGCTGCCCCATAAGGCCGAAACCACCGAACTGGCGTTGCTGCCCGCCGCGCTGGACAGGAAACGGGTGCGCGCCGGCTCCGGGCGCAATGCCGAGGCTCGTTGATTGCCCAGACGCCGAGCCAATTCCTTGGCCACCGCGGTGGCCGGATCGATGATGACCCGCTCGGGGCCGATGATTTCTCTGACCAGCGGCAGTAAAAACGGATAATGGGTACAGCCCAACACAATGGTATCGGCTCCGGCCGCCAGTAGCGGCGCCAGATAGGTTTCCAGCAAGGCCCGGCTGGCAGGACTATCCAACTCGGCTTTTTCCACCTGCTCCACCAGGCCGGGGCAAGGTTGCAACAGGATATTGACGTCCTGGCCATATGCCGCGCACAGCCGGGCCACGTTGGCGCTAGCCAGCGTCTGGCGAGTCGCCAACACGCCGATCACGCCGGATTGGGTGATGCCGGCGGCCGGCTTGATCGCCGGCTCGATCGCCACCACCGGCAACGGGCACCAGGCGCGCAGTTTTTCGATCGCCACGACGGTAGCGGTATTGCAAGCGACGACAATGGCCTTAGCGCCCTCGTCGATTAAAAATCCGGCAATGGCAGCCGACCGGTCTTCGATGAAACCGGCATCGCGGTCGCCGTAAGGCGCGTAACCGGAATCGGCCACGTACAGCAAATCTTCATTGGGCAACTCGGCGCGGATCGCCCGCAACACGGACAATCCGCCCACGCCCGAATCAAATACGCCGATCGGCGCGTCGGCGGCAGGCATTTTCATGATAGAACTGATGACGAACTTGGTTTGGTAAACGCTATTGGCCGGTAACTATATCAGCATCGGCACCAGATCGGGGGCGTGCGCTCGAAACCGATGTATATGACAATCGGCAACTGTTTACGCCGCAACCGGCTCGAGCATAAGCAAGCCACCCCGGTTCATGCTAACGTAGCCGCAGATACCAGGAACAGAATTAACGACAGCCATGCCCCCCGATCAATTTCAACGCAAACTACTGGCCTGGTTCGATAGCCACGGCCGCAAGGATTTGCCCTGGCAACGCGATATCAACCCTTACCGGGTCTGGATTTCCGAGATCATGCTGCAACAAACTCAGGTCGCCAGCGTGATCGGCTATTACGAACGCTTCATGGCGCGCTTCCCGTCGGTGCAAAGCCTAGCCGCCGCCGAACTGGACGAAGTTCTGCAATACTGGTCGGGGCTGGGCTACTACGCCCGCGCCCGCAACCTGCATAAAGCTGCGCAAATCGTCGCGGCCGGTGGCGGCGAATTTCCGCAAACATTGGCCGGCATGTGCGAACTACCCGGTATCGGCCGCTCGACGGCCGGCGCCATTCTCAGCATCGCCTGCGGCCAGAGCCAGCCGATTCTGGACGGCAACGTCAAACGGGTGCTGGCTCGCTACCACGCCGTGTCCGGCTGGCCGGGGAAGCCCGCGTCAGCGAGCAGCTATGGCAAATCGCCGCCGAATACACACCGCCGCAGCGCACCGCCGCCTACACTCAAGCCATGATGGACCTGGGCGCCACGCTGTGTACCCGCAACAAACCGTTGTGCGAAATCTGTCCGGTCGCAGCCAGCTGCCAGGCCCGGCAGCAAGGTTTGACCCGGCAATTGCCGCAAGCCAAACCGCGCAAGGCTTTGCCGATCAAACAGACTTACTGGCTACTGCTGCAAGACGCGGACGACCGCATCTTGCTGGAAAAGCGGCCGCCAACCGGTATTTGGGGCGGCTTGTGGAGCCTGCCGGAATTCGACGACATGGCCGCCGCCGGCAACTGGTGTCGGCAGCAGGGCCGGACCGAACAAACTCCGCAAGTGCTGCCGACCAGGCGCCACACTTTTTCCCATTACCACTTGGATTACACGCCACTGCTGGCCAGACTGGAAAACCCCAGAAACAATGTGATGGAAGCGGATCGGACGGTTTGGTATAAAGCCGCCGACTTTGCGTTACTTGGCTTGCCGACACCGGTCAAGCGCCTGCTGCAACAACATTATCCCGAGGATTATTATGACGAGAATGGTTAAATGCGTGAAACTGGGCATCGAAGCGGAAGGGCTGGATGCACCGCCGTTTCCTGGCCCGAACGGCCAACGCATTTTCGAGCACGTCTCGAAACAGGCCTGGAAAGACTGGCTGGCAATGCAGACGATGATCATCAACGAGCGCCGCCTGGCCAGTTTCGACCCATCGGCAAAAAAGGTATTGGAAGCGGAGCGCGAGAAATTCCTGTTCGCCGGCGGCTTCGAAATGCCGGAAGGTTACGTACCGAAAAAGGATTGAACCGCTGGGCGGCGCGGCCGGTTTCAGGCCCACCGCCCCGCACAACTTTTGTCCGTCCGATATCTGAGCGTAAATTTGACAAGCGGGGCTTCACTGGCAGACTGGCGAGCGTTATCAACCGTGCCAGGAGACAGCCATGAGCGCAACCGTAGCCCCGCAAATTCAATCGATGCGCACCGCTCTCAGCGATGCCAATTGGGTCGGCCGCATCGTCGACGTGTTTTACGCCAAGATGCTCGACGACTACCGCATCAACCGCTTCTTTTTCAGCAAACCGGCATCCGAACAAACCGCGGCGCTAAAGACTTACCTCAAGGCTTATTTCAGCAGCTTCAATAGCAAAGACGAAGCGGTTCTGGAAGCGCTGGACCAGTATTTCACGGTGGCTTTTGCCCGCACCAACGCCAAGCCGAGCCTGGTCACCGGCAACGATTTCGCATTTTTGCTGGACATTATCGGCGGTCAGGAAATCAGAACCATCACACTGCTATGTCCCGCGCACAGCTTCCTGATCAAGCTGGGACCGGATGACTTCCATTACGACATTGTGATGGAACATCTGAACGCAACCCTGCAGCAATTGAACGTCGCCGACGATCTGGCTTACCAAATTTTGGCTTTGGCCGAAAAAGGCCGTAACGGATTGCTGGCGCGCGGCAGCGAAGCCAAAAAAGCCGCCTGACGCACCAATCGTCGGTACGGCAACCTCAGCGCAAAATATCGTCGCCTGAGGTTCTGGCGTAATCTTCCGGGAAAGCGGTCTGGATATGAATTTCTTCGCGACTGCTACCCGGCAGTTTGCAAACCAGGATAAACAACTGCACGATAAAGCCGTCGCCCTTGTGGGTGGATAGCCAGTCGAACGACGTTTGGGCGCCCTTGGTTTTCGGACGATACACAGTGAAGATGTCGAAATCGCGCCCTTTGCGTAATACGACGCCGCGAATTTCGACCTTTTTGCATTGCGGATTGTTGAGCTTGACCAACTCAATCTGGCCCGGCACCGAATTCAACACCTCGTGTACGGCCTGGATCAGGTGTTTGCGCGAACCGAGTAGAATCGAATCTTTCGCCGGTAACTTGGCGCCGCCGCGCGAAAAAAATCCTCGCGCGCCTCGGTGTGTAGCGAGATGGCGTGACCTGGCTTGGCGACAGCGGCGGCCAAGTCGGGCCGCGGCCGGCCCTCGCTGTCGCACAATATCCGGTGAACTTCGTCCAGGCCGTAGGGACGGTTATAAGCCATCGCTTGATTCCTTTCCGAAAACCGGCCGGCCCGAACTTTACTTCTTCACGTACAAGTCGGTGATCGTGCCTTCGATCATCTCCGCCGCGAAGGCAAAGGTTTCCGACAGGGTCGGATGCGGATGGATGCTGAGGCTGATGTCGGCGGCATCGGCGCCCATTTCCAACGCCAATACGGCTTCGGCCACCAATTCGCCGGCGCCGGGACCGGTAAAACCGGCACCGAGAATGCGGCCTGTGGCTTTATCGGTCAGGATTTTGGTCAAGCCTTCGCTGCGGCCCAAGGCCAGCGAACGGCCGGACGCGGCCCAGGGGAAGGTGGCTTTGTCATATTCGACGCCTTGTTGTTGGGCCTGGGTTTCGGTTAAACCCATCCAGGCCACTTCCGGGTCGGTGTAAGCCACCGACGGAATGGTCAATGCATCGAAACCGGCTTTGTGGCCGGCGATGGTTTCGGCGGCGATTTTGCCTTCGTGAGTGGCTTTGTGCGCCAGCATCGGGTTGCCGACGATGTCGCCGATCGCAAAAATATGACTAACGTTGGTGCGGCCTTGTTTGTCGACCGGAATGAAACCACGTTCGTCGACATTGACGCCGGCCTTGTCGGCATCGATCAGCTTACCGTTGGGGCGGCGACCGACCGCGACCAATACCGCGTCGAAGGTTTCGCTTTCCGGCGCGTCTTTGCCTTCCATCGCCACCTTAATGCCGGCATCGGTGGCTTCCATCGCCTTGACGCTGGTTTTTAGCCACAGGTTGTCGTACTGCTTTTTGATCTTGCGTTGCAGCGGCGTGACCAAATCCTTGTCGCAGCCGGGGATGATCTGGTCCATCAACTCCACCACGCTGATTTTCGAACCCAATGCATGGTAAACCGTCGCCATTTCCAGGCCGATGATGCCGCCGCCGACGATCAGCAGTTTCTCCGGCACGCTGCTCAGACTCAAGGCGTCGGTGGAGTCCCAAACCCGCGGATCGTCGTGCGGGAAGCCGGGAATTTTGGTCGGCTGCGAGCCGGCGGCGATGATCGCGTTGTCGAAAGTCATGGTCTGGATACCGGACTCGTTGGTCACCGTCAGGCTATTGGCGCCGGCGAATTTACCCTCGCCGTGAATCACTGTCACCTTGCGTTGTTTGGCCAATTTGGCCAGGCCGCCGTTCAGGGTTTCGGTCACGCTCTGCTTCCAGCTTCTGACTTTGTCCAGATCGATTTGCGGCTTGCCGAAACTGACGCCGTGCGCGGCCATGTCCTCGGCTTCGTGGATGATTTGCGCGACGTGCAACAATGCCTTGGACGGAATGCAGCCGACGTTCAGACAAACGCCGCCCAATACCGGATGGCGTTCGACCAAGACCACTTGCTTGCCCAAATCTGCGGCGCGAAACGCCGCGGTATACCCGCCCGGGCCACCGCCCAAAACCAGAACTTCGGCGTGAGTTTGTGTATTGCTCATGAAATGGAACTCCCTGAATGGTGAAATCGGTTACCGCCGCCTTCGGCAAGCTGGTGCATAGCGTATGCGACGATTTTACCGGTTACCGCGCAGGATAGAAAATTAATCGGCCCCGGCCAAGAATCCGCTGATTCGGCAGGGGCGATTGGACGGGAACTCGGGACGCTAGCCGCAGCTCGGTCGACCTGCGGCGCGTACTGCCAAAGACCCTATTTATTCATCGCGATGATGTTATTAATCAAGCTCTTGCCCGGAAAATCCATCATCACCATACCGACCCGCTTGCTGACCCGGATATTGAGACTCAGGGTTTGGTAAACCTGATTCAATGCGGCGTAATTGGTACGCAGATTGCGCAAAAATTGGCTGCTCAGCGGATTGGTACCGAGAAAGGCGATCGAACACAGCTTGCCCAGGCAATTCACCCGCGGAAAATCCGGATAGGTGTTGGGATTGGTCAACGTGGTCAAGCCGGTCATCAACTGCGGCGCATCGGTTTGCGGCGAACTTTTGCCGCTGGCGGCGAAGTACGGAAAACCGCCGGTGGAACCGGTCAGACAGCGGTTAATATAGATTTTGTCCTGGTCGCCACTGGCTGCCGCCATGAATTGGGTCCTGGCCTTTTCCCAAACCCCGTACAAGTCCCAATTGCTATTTAAAGGGCAGTCGTCTGGCGCAGTACCCTGCCGCTCCAGCTCCCTAAAGTTGATACCCTGCCGGGTCGATTCCGCGAAGTTTTGCAGCAGTACGACCTTGCCGCGTACCGTGCCCAGCGCCGGATTGAAGTTGCCGCCGGGTTGCCAGAACAGGCCGGGATATTTGGCGGTAATCGCGTCGTAGGTCTGACGAAATTCGCGGGTATTACCGGTCGGAGTCGATTCTTCCTTGACCCGCATCACCACAGTTTCGCCGGGGTGTTGCGTCAAAAACGCCTGCACCGCGTCGAGTACGTCGGTAAAACTGGCTTTCTGGTAAACCGTTCCGTGGTAAATCAAAAAGTTGTTGTTGACGTGGCGGCAACGAATATCCAATACCCGGATGCCGGCTTCGAGTTGCTCTCGCAGATCCATGGATTGGGTTTGCGGAATATCGCCGCCGTACAAAGACATCGTGTCGTGAGTACCGGGTAGGGATAGCTGGCTTAGTTTCAGCGTATCCGGCAGTTCGGCCAGCCAGTCCGGGTTGTAGGCGCCGTTGTCGGCGTCGTGGGAATAGGCTTCGCGGTCGATCACGGTGGCGGCTTCGGCGTTGACAGCGATCAGGCCGGCGATGGCGAATGCGGTTAACGTGGCGGTGAATTTCATGGCTATCTCCTGGTTTTGGTTATCGGGTGCCGAAGTTCAACTTCGGTTAACCGATAACAGTCAAACCGCGTGCCAATACAGCAAGCACAACCCAGGATATTGATTTATATCGCTTATTTTAGATTCAGCGCGAAATTTTCCGCAGCAGACGTATTCCATGCTGCACGAAATACCGTAGATCTACCTTATGTCGTGCGACTCCTTTCCAGAAATAGTCGCAATCAATCGGCTTGCCGAAGCGGGGAAAGGGCGCTATTGGCTCATGCTTTTCGACCCCAGCGTTGCAGATCAATTCTTTCCGCCTAGCGCTAGCGTTTCAGGCGGGCGGACCGCCAAAAACCGCAGAGCCCCCATCCAAATAGCCAGAAAGCCCCCGGCAACGGCACAGTTTGCAACACCACATTATCCAATCCGGCGGTTTCGACAATACCGTTGGTAAATTCACCGTGGATGTATAGCCCGCTCAAATTGGATAGCACATTGCGGAAGTCGTTTTCACTGGCAAAGCCGCCGGTCGAGGTACCCAACCTCCATTCGGACGACGGCGTAAAGCTCAAACCAATGTGCGTCCAACCACTATTGGGTACGATGTCTGGATTGCGCTTCCAAAGCAAGCGCAGGCCATTCCCGACCAACATGACGTCGGTAGTCTGCCAATTTACGTCGCCGTTGCGGTAGGTCAAATCATAGGACAGACCGGTGGCCGCCGACTGAGCCCCCAGAAATGCGCCCGGCGCGGAAAAGGTAAAGTCGCCGGCATCCGGGTCGTTTGCGGCAAGATAGTTGCCAGGGTTGCCGCCGCCGGTCATGAAACTGGGCTGGTATTGACCGACAATCCTGTAGTCGTTCTGGCTAAAATCGGCAAAGCTGACGATTTGCCAGTTCTCGCTGTCGACGTCGAACGAACTGGTCACACTGGCTTGCGCCGGTTGCAAAATCAGCGCGAACACAACGTTAAAATAGAATAGACGGGCTAGTTTCATCTTCACTTCTCCCAGGGCAAACAACCCGGTATTTTCGTTAGCGTTAATCCACGCCCCAGCGCAGGCTAACAGCCGCAGTCAGGCACGCTCTCGTGAAATATTAGCAGGCTGTCGAAATTAGTTGGCATCGATTCCAAATAAATACCAATGCCGAAAGCGTCCACGGGCGACCATTTTCAAACCATCCTTTCGCCGCCTACGGTCCCGCCCTTAAGCGCGCATGTCTCGTAAAAAATTACATGTCGGTTTTAACGGTCTTTGTTAAAATATTCGACGTTACGGAGTGTAGCTCAGCTTGGTAGAGCACTGCCTTCGGGAGGCAGGGGCCGGAGGTTCGAATCCTCTCACTCCGACCAAATTTTCCGCAGCTTCAGCCTCGGTTTCGTTTGCCATGAAACCGGACCCCGCCCTTCGGCCTCACCAGACATTGATAAGGCTTTCAGCCTTCGCTGAGCATCATGATCGAATACAGGCGCCCTATCTATTGGGCATCCGGTTTTTCGATTAACCAAGTCGTTTCTCGCGCTGGCACCTTACCTTTCAAGCCGCCTTCAACTACAGTGCAGGCCAACGGCGTCAAGCGGTAATTGCCGGCATAAAGGTCGCGCACTTCGTCGGCAGCCACAGAAAACGGCGGGCCTTCCGCCAGCAGTTGGTCGTATTCGTATGCCACCAACAACTGCGGCGCGGCGCCAGTCAAGCCAGTCAGATGGGCTGCGTATTTTTGCCGGATTTCGGCGGGCAGCGCGACTAAAGCGGCACGGTCGTAAACCGCGTCTACCGGACCGAGCAGGTCGGCCGACAGCTCGAAAATATCACCTACGAACAGGTCGATGTTATCCGCCCGATAATGCCATAGCGGGCCGGCCAATTGAGTTTGCGGCGCCAGTTCCAGTTCGTCGAACAATTCTTCAACCGCGATCTTGCTCAATTCCGCGCCGGCGACGCGGAAACCGGATGCCAGCAACCAGGCAATATCGCGGGTTTTACCGCACAAAGGCAGCATTACCCGGCTGCCGATCGCCAAATTCAATTTACCGAAATGGGCCACCAATAACGGGTTGGCCTGTTGCTGATGAAAGCCGATTTCGCGGCGCTCCCATTTTTGGTGCCAAAAAGTCGCATCCATGTTTTCTCCTCACGGGTTCGGGGTCATTGCCATGCCGCCGCGTTGCATCGGGCATTGCGGCGCATGGGGTTCCGGCTCAGAATACGAGCTCAAGCCGACTTTAAGTCAAGTATTAATTTCGAGAAGAAAACGGATGGATATTGCCGAAGTTGCACGGATTTCCGGATTGCCGGCGTCCACGTTGCGGTATTACGAGGAAAAAGGCCTGATCCGCTCCAGCGGCCGGGTCGGCCTGCGGCGGCAGTTCGATAACGCAACGTTGCAAAGGCTGGGGCTGATCGCTTTGGGCAGGCGCGCCGGGCTGTCGCTGGACCAGATTGCCACGATGTTCTCGGCCGACGGGATGAACATCGACCGCGATTTGTTGCGCGCGCAGGCTCGGGAGCTGGATCGCAGAATCCAGGAGTTGGCGGCGATGCGCGACGGCCTGCTTCATGCCGCCGACTGCAACGCGGCCAGCCATTTCGAGTGCCCGAAGTTTTTACGCTTGCTGAAAATTTCTACGCGGAAGCCAAGAACCGGCCGAATCGGGAAAAACTTCAAGCACGGCGACTAGCGCAGCACGAAATTTTCCCGACCCGCCGGAATCAATGCCCGGACAGCAATTCGCCGATTTTGGCGTCCAATTGCTCCGGCGTGGTGTTGCTGGGGAAAGCCGCGATTAATTCGCCGTTACGGCCGATCAGATATTTATGAAAGTTCCATTGCGGCGCCTGGCCGCTGGCCTCGGCCAGTTTCCGGAAGAAGGGGTTGGCATTGGCGCCGGTCACCGCGCTTTTCTCCAGCATCGGGAAGGTCACGCCGTAATTGATGTAACACACTTTCGCGGTTTTTTCGGCCTCGTCGAATTCCTGATTGAAGTCGTTGGACGGAAAGCCCACCACTGCCAAGCCGCGATCCTTGTATTTTTGATATAGCGCTTCCAGACCTTTGAATTGCGGGGTGTAGCCGCAATTACTGGCGGTGTTGACCGCCAGAACCAGTTTGCCCCGGAAGGCTTGGCAAAAGTCGATTTGTTCGGTGGATCGCAACCGGGCCATTTTAAAGTTCAGCAAGTCCGCGCAGGTTTCGGCGCCGAACGCCGGCAGCGCCACGCCGCAAATACTTAGCAATAACATCAAGGTTTTCATAGTCGTGCTCCGCTGTAACCAGGCAGCCCAGTTTACCGGGCTGCCCGGCAAGTCAAGCGCCGATCTTGAACTGGTTAATCAAACCGTTCAGATTTTCCGCCAGCCGATTCAGATGGCTGGCGGCTTGCGTGGTTTGTTCGGCGCCGGTTGCGGTTTGTTCCGACAGGCTGGTGATGTGGATGATATTGCGGTTGATTTCCTCGGTGACCGCGCTTTGCTGCTCCGAAGCGCTGGCGATCTGCAAATTCATCGCGTCGATCGTCGCTACCGAGCGGCTAATCGATTCCAACATCTGCATGGCATCTTGCGAGCGCTCGACGCCGATCTGGGCTTGATTACAGCTCTGTTGCATCACCCTGACCGCCTCGCGCGTACCGCTTTGCAATTGGGCGATCATGTTTTCTATCGTTGCAGTGGATTCTTGGGTCCGGCTGGCCAGGCTGCGCACCTCGTCGGCCACGACCGCGAAACCGCGGCCGTGCTCGCCGGCTCTGGCCGCTTCGATTGCCGCATTCAATGCCAGCAGATTGGTCTGTTCGGCGATGCTTTTGATCACATCCAACAACGCGCCGATCGATTCGCTGCTCTTTTCCAGATTTCGAATCACGTTAGCGGCCGCTTCGACATCTCGCGCCAGTTGACTGATGGCCTGGGTAGTGCCTTGCACCACATTTTTGCCGTTTTTGGCTTGTTCGTTGGCGCTGCTCGCCGCTTGCGCCGCATTGTTGGTAGTAGACGCCACTTCGTGGATCGTCGCGCTCATTTCGGTGACCGCCGTCGCCACCGAAGCGGTTTCCTGGCGCTGGCGATCGATGTGGGCAGCACTTTGGTTGGCAACGCTATAGACTTGCTCAGAAGACACACGCAAGTCGGTACTGGTGAGCATGATCTCACGCAGCAGGGCCGAGCTGGTTTCGACCATCGCATTGAAGTTTTTGCCGATTTCGCGCATTTCGTCTGCGGAATCGATAGCCAGACGTACCGTCAAATCGTTTTTGGCGATGCGCTGGGTTGCACTATTAATCAGCGCGATATTCCGGTTAACCGAACGGGTCAACCCGGCCAGCAGCAGCACCACGACGAACAGCACGCCGGCCACGCCAGCCACGGTAAACTGCAAAGATTGGTTAGCCGCGTCAGCACGGGCTGCGAACAGCGCGCTCAGTTCGTGAATCAGACCGTCGTAAAGTCGGTAAGACTGGGTGATGGCTTCGGTAGCAGTCTGAAACACGCTGTCGCTACCGACGTTGACGGTCTCGCTTTCCAGCAATTCGCGGCGGATTAAATCCTGCATCGCTGTCAAGGCCTGGTTATGGTTTTGGATCAAGCTCTGCAGCTTGGCGCCGACCGCGGGATTTTCGGCAGCCGCCACCCGTAGGCCGCTATCCAGCTTATGGGCATAGGTGCCGATATTGGCCATCGAAAGCAGCAGCTTATTTTTCGCTTCGGGGCTGAGTTGGCCTTTCGCCGCAACACCGGAAGCCAGCGCTCGGGTTTGGCCCATGAATTCGATCAGTTGCGGTAAATCCGCCGTCAGCGCGAAACCCAGATGAAAGCTGTCCAGCTTCGGATCGAGGATGATGCCGGACGTATTGGCGATATGGGTGATCAAATCCAGACCATCGGCAATCAAATTATTGTGGGCTCCTATCACTGCGCTCAGTTCCTGATCCATCGCGTTGGTTTGGACTGTTTCCCATTGCTGCTTGAGTTTGTCCAACCGCTCCGCGGTTTTCAGGAGGGAAGTTGCCGTTTGATCCAGCCGCGCCAACTCGGTGAAATCGGCGTTGATCTCCTGGCGCTTGCCGACGATGCGTTCCTTGAACTGTCCGGCGCCGTTGCGGTAAGCGTTAGTCATGCCCCGGTGCTGTTGAATATGCTCGATCGGCAATCTCAGCAGCTTGATATAGTCCAAGCCCAGTCGTTCGCCTTGCAGATATTCGGCTTCGCCGACAAACTGCTTGACCAAAATACTGCCCATCGCCAGCATCGGGATCAAGACTATCAAGAACAACAACGTGAATTTGGCCGGATAACTCAGTCTATTCATCAGCGTCACGGCCGGAGCAATCAAAAAATCCATAAATTAAGCCCATGTAATTAATTGCTGCCAAGTATAGGCAAGGATTGTTCCGAACGTATTCGCAGCCGACAAATTTAGATGCTAACCCAACGCTGAGCAGCCGGCCGCCAATCCCGCATAATTAGACTGGTTTTATCGCTTCGGCAGCCCATCGACCGAAACGCGCAAAGTCAGTCGACTCAAGACCAGCCGACATGGCCCGGCACCGAGCCATCCGGCTTCTTTCCGCAGGAAGCGATGGGGTATGGCAAGATACGCATCGGGCAATTGATTTCTGCCGGCAAACCACGTAATTTTCAGCTCCGGCGACGGCCGAATCCCAATCGAAAAAAATAATAAGAGGGTAAAACATGTCAAACCCCTGCCGGACCCTGCCGGGTTACCGCCCATTAAAACGCTTGCGTACTGCACTGGCGATTGCCCAGGGCACCAGCTTGCTGTCCACGCTATTGAACGAATTGGAAACTACGGTTTCTCACGATCAGACCAAACGGGTCACCTACATGACCGGTTTATATTCGCGGATTCACCGCGAAATGTTCAGCGACTGGAAAGAACAGCCCACGGTCCCGCACCGCCCCGGCACGATGCCGGAGGCCGATAAGCGCAAGCAATTCCGGATCGCCATCGAGCGCTTGGTGCTCGACGGCGACAGCAATCGCGACAGTGCGATTTTCGACAACAACGGTTTTGTTATTTACAGCGAAGACATCGCCGAGCGGCTGGCGAGCTTTTACCACTCGTTAAGGGTAATCAGGCCATTTGCTTACGGCAACCGGATCACGCTGGACTTCTTTATCACCGCATTGGGCAATCTGCCGGCCTTCAAAGCGGTTTACGACCAAGGCATCGATTTCCGCCGCCTGACCGCGGAAGACGCTCGGGTGTTACACAACCACGCCAGCCAGCACCGGGCATTGAGCCGAGCCTTCCAACACGCGCTGGATTGTACCCGGACCAAACACCTGCGCAATCACGCCAACCGCTACGGCAGATGGCCGGAGAACAAGCGCTTTTTGCTCGGCATTCCATTTCTGTCCCACACCACACCGGACGGCATCGAATGCCTGCTCACCGTCACAGGCGGCCTGGTGCCGTTATCGAGTATTTCAGCCGAGCAGCTGATCGCCGGCCAGCATTTCGCGGACAACCCGCTCAGTGTGTCGGAACACGTGATCGGCTATCTGCCCGGCACCGAGGACTTGCGCGCGCCGGGCAAGACCGAGGTCGACGCGATTCCGGTCCGTAGCGATGGGATTGCGCCTTTGTTTTGCCTGGACGTCAACATGTTGACCGGTTTGCGCTCGCCGAGTCAGGCCGAACTGCTCGACCTGTTGCGACAGTGCGGCGGAGAACAGGCTAACTTGTTCTTATTGGCGGACAACCCGTCTTTAAAAGACAAGATGCTGACCGCCGCCCAGCGGGAGACAAGGCTGCGGCGCACGGTGGAAATCGCTTACGACCGGCTTGGCAAAATCAACCGCATCCTGCTGGCGGCTTGCGATGCGATCTTTACCGGTAAAACGCCGGCGGCGGAACCGCAGTTTTTAATGAGTATGGGCGGAGCCGGGGCCGGCAAAACCGCGGTTGAGGAAATTGCCGGCGCAATTTGCGGCGACAATTTCGTCATCGCATCGCTGGACGAATTCCGCAAACTCAGCGATTTATATCGTTTACTGACCGCCGCCAATCATCACAGCGACGATTACATTTACATCGAACCCTTCGCCAACCGGCTACGCGACCTGGTCGCGCAAAGGGCTCGCGAACAACGTATCAACATTTTGTACGACGGCACCGGTATTCCTTACCATCCGCGTTATTCGACGATTATCGGCCAATTCCGGGCGGCCGGTTTTCGCACGCAGATTACCGCAGTAGACGCTTTCTTGGTGAAGCCGGCCGGCCGGGAGTTGGAGCTATCGCGCTCCGGTGTGGTAGGCAGCGTCAAAACCCGGTTTCACGCGAGCGGCCGCGCCTTGCCTTGGGTTGTGACCATCGACAAGCACATACGCTCGCCGCAAGAGTTTTTGCACGCACTGGAAGACACGGCAGTGTCGAAAATATCGCTGTTCGCCAACGACGGCGAGCGCGACCGGCACTATCTGGTTGCGGAAAGCTTTCTGTTGGACGACGGCGAATTGGATCACCTGCAACAACAGCAGCTGAATGGCAACCTGGCATCACATTTACTCGACTTGACCCGGGCGCATCCGGATTCCACCTTGAAAAGCCTGGCCGGCACTGACGAGCAACGCTTGGCCGGTTTACTGGCACGCAACAGCGACATCGGCGAAGACAACGTCGGCTATTTGGTATACAAGGGCGCCGAAACCAACCGGGTATTGGCGATCTACCATTTGCGCCGGCTAATCGATTTCGTCGAGAAACGCCAACTCAATCCAAACGCATCCGGCGAAGAGGGCTTGCTGCATAAACCGGCCGCATCGGCATTTCACATCGATCCTTACGCAAAAGATTCCTGGGTGACCCGATTGCAAGGCAGCCTCGAATGAAGCCTATTGTCCTTTGGTTCAGTCACAGTTAAGTTTTAGCCCAGTATGATTGTCTGCAACACTTTTTTACTCCTTGGAGACAATCTATGAATGTGACAGCCATTTTCAAAAGCGCGGCGATGGCCGGCATCTTAATGTTATCGTCGGCATCCGCGCTGGCCGCGCCGACCAGCTTTAATTTCACCCGCATCACCAGCAACGGCACCGAAGATGTCGGTAGCCAGTTGCAAATGGACGTTTACAACAATACCGACGCCGCGGCATTTTTGAATCAATCCCTGACCAACAAAATCCTGTTTACTTTTGCCAACAGTGCCCAGATCGCTGCCAACATCGCCGAAGTTTATTTCGACGATAGTGGCTTGCTGGCTTCGCAAACCTCGATCTTCAATAGCCTGAGCGGTTTTACCTCTTTCAGCCCGGTAAGCTGGACCAAACCCAACGGAACCTTGAAAAACGTAGTATTGCCGGGCGGCAATAACGCAGTTCCCGGTTTCGCGCCTACGCCTTATTTCGGTGCCAATGTCGACCCGGGCAATCCGAATCTCGGCGTGAATACCAGTTCCGATCTACTAGGAATCCTGGTCTCGCTAAATAGCGGCTACAGTTTCGACGACGTCACGACCGCGCTGACTAGCGGTGCGTTGCGGATCGGTTTGCACGTCAGATCAATCGGCGCGGCGGGCAACAGCGATTCTTTTATCAATAATTTGGCGCCTACCGACACCGTTACCGGCGTGCCGTTGCCGGCAAGCGCCTGGATGTTCTTGAGCGGCGTGGTGGGATTTTTGGGCTGGCAACGCCGCAGAACCCTCGCTTAATTTTCCGCACTCCAGGCATTGAACGGCCCGCTTCTGCGGGCCGTTTTCATTCCCCTTCCCGAATTTCGGCAAACCTTTCTGTTTGAATTTGCGCTTGGCTTTTTCCTGATTTCCTGCCGACAGCTACCGCACAACTCCCGCTAGCGGTACAGCCAGATCAATGCGCATTTTTTCATTGCCGGAAACTCCCGTTTCAGCCCGCGAGATTGCAAATAACCGGCTCCGTGCTATACATTGGTGCGTTAGGCAGAAATTGCCGATTCAGATTTCATTCAACACGGGCGGGACCATGGAAATTCAATCGAAGTTATTAGGCAACCAGGAAATCAATCCGGAAACCATCATCAATTTTCCGCGCGGCCTGCCCGGTTTTGAAGATCAAACCCGTTTCAAACTGTTCCATCAGGAAGGTAGCGAAATCGTATATTGGCTGCAATCGGTGGACAATGAAGACCTGACCTTCTCGGTCGCACATCCTGCTCATTTCAACATCAACTACAACTTTACCGTGACCGATCCCGAGGAAGACTTGCTGCAAGTTGCCCCCGGTGACGAATTGGTAATTCTGATCCTGCTGCATAAGGACAACGAGCAGGAGAACGGCAAACACACTATCAAGGGTTCGATTAAATCGCCGATCTTGATTAATGCCAACAAACGGATCGGCATGCAAAAGATACTGGTGGCGATAGAGCAGAGCATTACACTGACCGAGAAAGTCAGCGAAATAGACGTATCTGAAGCCTAAAAAGGCTATCGGCCGCCGCATCAACCGCGGCGGCCGATCGAATCAGGCGGCCTGAACAGGAATGGAATGACTGGAATGAGTGATTTTGTTGTTGCCGTCGAAGTAAACCAAAGTCGGCTTGTAGTTTTTCAGTTCCTTCTCGTCGAGACTGGCGAAGGCGCAGACGATAATTAAATCGCCGGGGCATGCCAAACGGGCGGCCGCGCCGTTAATCGAGAAAATGCCCGAGCCCTCTTCGGCACGGATAGCGTAAGTAGTAAAACGATGGCCGTTGTTGATGTTATAGATATGGATTTGCTCGTATTCCCGGATCCCTGAAAAATCCAAAATCTTGCCGTCGATCGCGCATGAACCCTCGTAGTCCAATTCCGAATTGGTCACGCGGGCGCGATGCAGCTTGGCTTTAAGCATGTTTATGTTCATGGTAAGCAAGTTCCAATACTAGGGCAGGCGATTATGCCTGAAATCGGATTGGCTATCAAATTTAAGCATTAGCATTTTTGCGCGAAAACCCTGCATCTTCAAGCGCTTGGCATACAAAAATACACGTTGTCTATCAGGCGGGTAGAACCCAATTTGGCGGCGGCCAACACCACCAGCTCCGTATCGCCGGGTCCGGCCGGCTGTAAGTCGGCGATCCGGCAGACCGAAAAATAATCCACGTTAAATCCGGCCGCTCGCAACGCTTGTTTACCGCCGTCCTCCACCGCTCGATAATCGGCCGCTCCGGCCAGCAAGGCATCTCGGGCTTCAATTAGAGCCCGGTACAAAGCCGGCGCGGTTTGCCGCTGCAGCTCGGTCAAATAACCATTGCGCGAACTCATCGCCAAGCCGTCGGCTTCCCGCACTGTCGCTACACCCTGCACCGTAACCGGAATATTCAAATCGGCCACCATCTGCCGAATCAGAGCCAACTGCTGAAAATCCTTTTCCCCCATCAACAGCCAATCCGGTTGAACCATGTTCAACAACTTGCAAACCACCAGGGCGACGCCGTCGAAATGGCCGGGCCGGCTGGCACCGCAATGCAACGCAGATAGCCCCGCAACCGACACCCGGGTTTGCGAAGCCCGCGGATATATTTCGGCGACACCGGGCAAAAACAATAAGTCGGCGCCGCAGGCGGCCAATTTTTCCGTATCCTGGGTTTCGGTGCGCGGGTAGCTGTCGAAGTCTTCGTTCGGGCCGAATTGGGTCGGATTAACGAAAATACTGGCGACAACCCTGTCCGCTTGCGTCTTGGCGGTTTCGACCAAATGAATATGGCCGGCGTGCAGATTGCCCATGGTCGGCACGAAGCCGATGCTCTGGCCGGCTTGCCGCCATTGCCGAATGATTTGCCTTAACTCGGCGACGTTATCAACCGTTTGCATGAATTAGTAGCTGTGTTCCAAATCGGGGAATTGCGCGGCTTTAACCGCCTGATGGTAACGGCCGACAGCGTCTTCTATGCTGGCCGCACCGGCCATGAAGTTGCGGGAGAAGCGGGGCCGATTGCCGGCACCGATGTTGAGCATATCGTACAACACCAGTACCTGACCGTCGCAGTCGACGCCGGCGCCGATACCGATCACCGGAATGCCCAGGGTTTGGCTGATTGTTTTAGCCAGCGCAGCCGGCACGCATTCCAGCACCAACAGCCCGGCCCCGGCTTGTTCCAGTTGCTGCGCCTCTCGCAAGATAGCTTCGGCCTGAGCGGCGTCGCGGCCTTGCACCCGATATCCGCCCAAGCGGTTGACCGATTGCGGCAGTAAACCCAGATGGCCGCAAACCGGCACACCCTGGTCCACCAGAAAACGCACCACGTCGATTTTTGCGCCCTCCAGCTTGACCATCTGCGCCATGCCTTGCTGCATCAAGCGCGCAGCATTGGCCAAGGCTTGGGCTGGTTCGGCGTAGCTGGCAAACGGCAAATCGGCGACGATGAAAGCCCGTTGCGCCGCGCCTGCCACGCACCGGCAATGGTAAGCCATGTCGTCGACCGTGACCGGCACGGTGCTGTTGGCACCTTGGATCACCATGCCCAACGAATCGCCGACCAACAGCACGTCGATTCCGACCTGATCCAACAGCGCCGAGAAACTGGCATCGTAAGCGGTCAGGCAACTGATTTTCTCGCCGTTGCGCTTCATCGCGGCCAAATCGCTGATGGTCAGACTTTTTGCGGTATCGGCGTAAAGTTTCACGGCTCCAGCCTCTGTAAACCAGCCTGAGGGCAAGCAGCCAGCAAGTCCGCCAGCGGCCCGAACCCTGGGATAGGCAAATCGGCCGGCGCGATGTCGGCCAACGGATACAGCACAAATCCCCGTTTCGCCATTTCCGGGTGCGGTACGACCAACTGTGCTTCGGTGATTATGCTTGCCCCGTAAAGCAGAATATCCAGGTCCAGCGTCCTTGCCCCCCAGCGAACCAAGCGCAAACGGCCATGGGCGGTTTCGATAGCCTGTAATTGGCTCAGCAACTCGGCTGCCGCCAGACTCGTGGATATTTTCATCACCGCGTTGACAAAGTCGGGCTGATCCTGCGGGCCAACCGGCGTGCTAAGGTACAGCGACGAGAAGGCCAATTCGGCGACGCCGGCTAGCGTCGCGATCTCGGTCCGCGCTTGCTTGAGTTGTTCGACCGGATTGTCCAGATTGCTTCCCAGGCCGATATAGGCTTCGACGCCGGGATTCAGCGCCGTCATTGCGGATTGGCGACCGGCTTGGTTCGAGAGCGGTAGCGGCCGGATTTGCGGTTGCGCGGTTTACCGCCGCCGGATTTGCCGGGCGCAGTCATTTGTTTGCGCAATTCCTCGTCGGCCTCCTGGAACTGCGCCCACCATTCCACCAGTTGCGGATCGGCGCCGCCGGTTTCCGCCCGCAACTGAAAGAAATCGTAAGCCGCCCTGAATTTAGGCTGCTCCAGCAAGCGATACGGCCGGGTGCCGACGGTGCGGGCAAACTTGGGCTGCATGAACCAGACGTCGCGCATCGACTGCGTGATGTGTCTGGGCATTGCGGTGATTTTGATTTGGCGCGCCAAAACTTCGTTGGCGGCGTTTTGGTAAGCCAGCGTCTCGTTTTCGCCGTTGCCGATGCGCTTTTGCGCGGCGACTTGCAGCGGCTCCCACAGCAGTGCGGCCAGCAGAAAATAAGGCGTCAGCGTCTTGCCGTCGTTATAGCGCCGGTCGGAGTTTTCCAGCGCTCGAATCAAAAACAGACGCGGAAAGTCCTGTTCCTGGGTAGTCAGACAGCGCTCGGTCTCCGGGAACAAAATTCCGAACAAGCCGTAATGCCGGAGCATTTCGAAGGTTTGCAAACCGTAACCGGCCAAAAACAGCTTTAATACCTCATCGTAAAGCCGGGCGGAGGGAATGCTTTTCAGCAAGTCGGCCTGGGCGTGAATCGGTTTCTCGGTGTCGGGATGCAGCGTAAAGCCCAATTTGACGGCAAAGCGAATGGCTCTGATCATCCGCACCGGATCTTCCCGGTAACGGACTTCCGGATCGCCGATCAGGCGCAACACCCCGGCCGCGTGGTCCTGCATACCGCCGGTGTAATCGACCACCGAAAAATCCCGGATGTTGTAATACAGGGCGTTGACCGTGAAATCGCGACGCCAGACGTCTTCTTCCAACGTTCCGAACACGTTGTCGCGCAGCAAGCGGCCGTCTTCGTGCACCACTTGGCGGTCGGATTCCTCGTTATCGGAGCCGCCGCGAAAGGTGGCGACTTCGATGATTTCCCGGCCGAAGAAGACATGGGCCAAGCGGAAGCGGCGGCCAATAATGCGGCAATTGCGGAATATTTGTTTCACCTGCTCCGGGCTGGCGTTGGTCGCCACATCGAAATCCTTGGGCTCCCGTCCCAGCAGCAAGTCCCGCACGCAACCGCCGACCAGATAGGCTTCGAAATCGGCTTTTTTCAAGCGCGTCAATACCTTGAGTGCGTTCTCGCTGATTTGGGTGCGGGAGATGCAGTGCTCGGAACGCGGATAAATCTTCGCTCTATCGGCAACGACCGGCTCACTGACCGATGGTGCGGCCAAACTCACGGGTGCAAAGATCTTTTTGATGAAGCTAAAAATAATTGTATTCCTTTAATTGATTGAAACCTGCCAAACCGTGTGGCTGCAGCACGCGCAGCTATCAGGCTTTATCATAACACCTCGCCAGAATTAAGCTCAATCGAGCACTTTCTTTTACATTCCCTTGTGTTGAATGTAGAATTCGACCATGCGCCGCGTACCGGCGTAATACCTTGAATACCAGTCAAGCCCGCACCCATTCGTCAGGCCGCGGGCACTTTACTTCGGAGTGTGGAGCGTATGTTTAAAAAGATGTTGCTGGGCTTTGTCGACCGCCCATTGTTCACCAGCCTGTTTGTTGCCGATTTCGCGATCTTGCTGTTCCATCGGCCGCCTTTCGTGTTTTCCATCGCCATGGTCGGCGCATTGGTCGGAATGAGCATGTACATGGGACAAAAACTGGCCCTGTTCGAACAATAATTGCGCAGAGCAAATCCACCGAGCCAACCTGAACCCGGCGCCGCTGCCATAGCGAGGCCGGGTTTTTTACGCCGCATGGGAGCCGTCATATACGACGCACTGCTTTTGTTGGCTGTGCTGTTCCTGGCTACTGCACTGGCGCTACCCTTTAACGGCGGCGAGGCTTTCGCGGCAAGCCAAGTGTTGTACCCTATCTATCTACTGGCCGTGAGCTTTGCGTTTTACGGCTGGTTTTGGACCCATGGTGGCCAAACCCTGGGCTTAAAGGCCTGGAAAATCAAAGTCGTCTCCGCCAACGCTCAACCTGTCGGCTGGCCGCAAGCCATCCTGCGTTTTTTCAGCGCGCTGTTATCCTGGGCCTGTTTGGGCCTGGGTTTTCTCTGGTGCTTGTTCGACAAGGACCGCCAAGGCTGGCACGACCGCCTGTCCAAAACCCGCGTGGTTTACTGCGAAGAAAAGCGCTGAAGCCAAAATCGGATGTGCTATATTCCCGGCTCCATCTTCTTCATGAGCCGGGAGCACACAATGAAAACAATAACAATAGCCCTATCCCTGTTTGCCGCATTGACCGCCGCCAATGCCGTTGCCGACGTGAAGTTGGCGGACAACGCCAAGCTGTTGGGTAAATGGCAGGTCACTGCCGAATCCCTCGCCCTGGATAGAGAGAAAAAACCGCTCCGAGTAACCTGGGAATTTCAAAAAGACGGCACATTGGTCACCACCGGCGAAGATGCCCGTAGCGGCATCGGCGAAATGACCATTCCGATTAAATACAGCGTGGCCGACGGCTTGATCAAAAAACAAGTCACTCCGGGCCGGGAAAAATACGAAGACTGCGCCGTCGTGGAACTGGACGAAAAAGATATGGTATTGAAATGTAAATTTCTCTATCTGTTCATGACCCGCAAATAAAACCCGCTTTCGCTCGAGCCGGTTGCCGCAGAGCAACCGGCGCCTTCGGCCAGATTCCACTCACTATGCACCTGCCTTAGCTGGCCCGTTTCACCGCGTACAACGCGCAACAAAACACCAAGGTACTCGGCAACATTGCCATCAACATCGGATTCATGTCGTAAACCAAACCGACATGGCCGGCAATCCGGTCGAAAATATTGAAGGTCATGCCGATCACAATACCCATCATGATCCGCGCTCCGGTACTGACGCCGCGGCCGATGCCGATCACGAACGGCGCCGAGACCATCAACATCACGAAGGTGACGAACGGATTAATCAACCGGCTCCAAAACGCCAGCTCGTAACTTTGCGACTTCTGATTGTTCTGCTTCAGAAAATCGATATACATGAACAGATCGTACAGCGACAGGTTGTCGGAATTGACCACGGCCACTTTCAGCAGATCGGAGTCTATCCCAGAACGCCAAGCCTGCTGCTCCTGAGCGCCGGCGAGTATTTGCTGCGGCGTGACTTCCGAATGTTTGACCCCCTCCAACCGCCATTGCTTGTCGCCGAGAAACTGGGCGTGCTCGGCCTGAGTCACGCGCTGCAGATGTTTATCCTCGCCGACATCGTAAATCCGCACGTCAGCCAATGACCCGTCGTCCAGAATTTTGCGGACATTGATAAAACTGTCGCCTTCCCGCAGCCACATACCGTATTGGGACCGCATCACCACGCCGTCGTGCAACGCCGTCGTTTTCAGCAACTGCGCGGCGCGTTCGCAAGGCGGTGCGACGAATTCGCCGACCAGGACCGCAACCACCACCAACACCAGCCCGGCCAGCATAATGGTGCGGATGATCCAGGCCACCGACAGTCCGGCACCGCGCATCGCGACGATTTCCCGGTTGTTAGCCATCGCCCCGACCACAAACAGGCTACCCAACAGTGCCGAAGACGGCACCAATTCGTAAAATACCCGCGGCGAAGTCAAGGTCAGAAACCACAAAATGGTCTGCAAATTGTAGCCACCCTGACCCAAGTCCTTTAATTCGTCGCTGAAGCTGAACAGATTGAACAAGGTCAGCAACAAAATCACCGCCACCAGCGATCCTTTCACGACTTCCTTGACGATATAAAGCGTTAACACATTCATCCGGCAACCTTTCCTGTCAGACTTTGCAAGCACCAGCGCCAACCGTACAGGCGGATCAGCATCGCTATCCCCAGTAACAATAACGCCGTATCCACCCAAAAATAACCGACCCAAGCCGGCAACGCGCCGCTGATGACCCAACTATGATTGACCCGCTGCAGGTTGCCGTAGACGAAGTAAATGCCGAAGGCGACCAGCATGCTGCCGTAGATGCCGCCGCGCGGCGACAGTTTGGCCAGCGGCACTGCCAGAATCGCCAGCAACACCACCCCCAGCGGCGTATTCAAGCGGTCTTGAACTTCCGCAATGTCGCGCAATTCCGGCGACACCCACAAGGCCCGGGTCGGGATCGCCTCCCGGCCCAGACTCAACACCGTGACTTTCTTTTCGATCAATACCGAATATTCCTGGAAGGCTTCGATCACGAAATCCTTATTGCCGGGTACGCCCATCACCCGCTGGCCGTTTTCCAACACTAAATACAAACCGCCCGGCAGATTTTTCAGCCAACCCGATTCGGCATTGACCACGCCGAGCTTGCCGCCCTGCTTGTTTTGCACAAACACATGGTGCATGCGGCCTTCGTCGTCCACCGTTTCGGTATAGAAAATCAATTCGCCGTCGCTGTATTCGCTGAAACGGCCAGCGGAAATACCGCGGATATCGGCGTTTTGCTTGTCCTGGTGCATCAATTGTTCGGTCCGCGCCTCGGCCCACGGCGCCGCAAACATCGACAGCCCCACGCCAACCAGACTGAGCGGAACCACCAGCAAGAATACCGACCGGTAAATCGTGAACGCCCCGCCGCCGGCCGAGGAAATGGCCGACATTTCCTGTTCGCGGTACATTCGTCCCAATACCATCAACACCGCCATGAACAAGGCGGCCGGTAAAAAGGCCGTGGTGGCAATCACGATTTTCATGCCCAGCAAGGTCATCACCGTCTCATTGGCGATATTACCCTCAATGGCCTGTGCCAGCACCCGAATGAATTTGCGGCTGACGATAATCACCACCAGCACGGTCAGCACCGCCGTGACCGTGAAAAACAACTCCTTGATGATCATTTTATCCAGCACGGTCAACAGCCGAAACGGCCGGCCGGAACTGGGCATTGTGCGCTCGACGCTCAAAGACTCTCTCCCGATATTCTCATGTATAATCGGTCGCAATACCGCTGCAACCGGCAGAAACCCTCAATCCAAGACACTTGATAGTGGATGTATCAAATGGACTATTCTATAGAAAGCGCCCCCTTAGACAAACTGCAAAGCGATTGCCTGCTGCTGGGTATCTACGAAAACCAGCAACTCAGCCCGGCGGCCGCGGCCATGGATGCGGCGCAGGGCGGCCTGATCGGCAAACTGATCGCGCGGGGCGACATCAAGGGCAAAAACGCCGAAACCCTGTTGGTCAACAACCTGGCGGACGCTAATATCGCCCGCATCGTCCTGGTCGGCTTCGGCGAGCGCGGCAAAGTCAGCCGCAAACAATACCGTAAGGCGTTGGCCGCCGCGGCCAAAACCGTTAAAGACAGCAAAGTACAAAACGCCTGTAGCGCGTTGCTGGATATCGATGTCGACGCTGCCGACAACCAATGGCAAGCCCGGCAAATCGTCGAAGTCTTCAACGACGGCCTGTACCAGTACAGCGCCACTAAAAAAATCGACGATAAAATCCCGCTGCAACAACTAAGCATTCTCGCCAACGACAGCCAAAAAGCCGCCGCAACAACCGGATTGCAGCAAGGCGTCGCGATCGCCCTGGGCGTGGAGCTGACCAAGCAATTGGCCGACCTGCCAGGCAACATCTGCACCCCGACCTATCTGGCCGAACAAGCCTTGGCGCTGGCCGGCCAGCACGAACTGTTGAGCTGCGAAATTCTGGAAGAAAGCGACATGGAAGCGCTGGGCATGGGCTCGTTCCTGTCGGTGACCCGCGGCAGCCGCCAGCCGGCCAAACTGATCTGCCTGGAGTACCGGGGCGGCGACAAAAACGCCAAACCCATCGTGCTGGTCGGCAAAGGCCTGACCTTCGACGCCGGCGGCATTTCCTTGAAACCCGGCCAGGGCATGGACGAAATGAAATACGACATGTGCGGCGGCGCCAGCGTGCTGGGTATCATCCGCGCCGCCAGCCTGTTGAATTTGAAACTGAACATCGTCGGCCTGGTGCCGTCCTCGGAAAACCTGCCGGACGGCGCCGCCAACAAACCGGGCGACATCTGGACCAGCATGTCCGGCAAGACCATCGAAATCTTGAACACCGATGCCGAAGGCCGCCTGATCCTGTGCGACACGCTGACCTATGCCAAAAAATACAACCCGGACGTGATCATAGACATGGCGACCTTGACCGGCGCCTGCATCGTCGCCTTAGGCCGGGTGCCGAGCGGCTTGTTCGGCAACGACGACAAACTCTGCAACGAACTGATCGGCGCCGGCGAAACCGCCTGCGATTTGCTGTGGCGGATGCCGATCTGGGAAGAATACCAGGAACAACTGAAATCCAATTTCGCCGACTTGGCCAACATCGGCGGCCCGGACGGCGGCAGCATCACCGCAGCGGTGTTCCTGTCCAAATTCGCCGAGGAATACCGTTGGGCCCACATCGACATCGCCGGCACCGCCTGGCGCACCGGCGCCAACAAGGGCGCCACCGGCCGGCCGGTGCCGTTGTTGGTGCAATACCTGCTGAACCGGGCTCAGGCCTGATTCACCTCAACCGGGAGCGGCGGCCGCGCCGCTCCGCCTAAACCGCCATGACCGCCGCCACCGACAGCGCACTGCCTGAAGTCAGTTTCTACGTGCTCGGCACGCACGACCAGCAGCAACGCCAGGAATTCGCCTGCAAATTGATCGAGAAAATCTACCGTAGCGGCTTTTTCTGCTACGTGCTGGCCGAATCGGCCGAGCAGGCGGAGCAAATCGACAAAGCCTTGTGGACCTTCCGCGCCGGCAGCTTCGTACCGCATCAAATCTACCGCGGCTTGCCGCCGCAATTTCCCGGCACGGTTTTGATCGGCGGCAGCGAGATCCCGGACGCCTGGCGCGGCGTAATCGTCAACCTGTCGTCGGCGTTCCCGCCCGCCGAACCGCCAACCGAACGGATTCTGGAAATATTGGACAACAGCGAGGAGTCCAAACAAGCCGGCCGCCAGCGTTACCGGCATTACCAACAGTTGGGTTTATCGATCAACACTCACAAAATGTAGGGTGGGTCGCTAGTGCCCACGCGTTAAAGCCTTGAAAGTGGCGGACAAAGCTTTTCTGTCCACGGATAAGAGGAATAGTCCCAATGCCGCGTGGGCACAAAAACCGTGCCCACCCTACGAAACTAATCGTACCTACGAGTTCTAATCGTACCTACGAGTTCTACGGGCAACCGAAATCGGGATGGTTTTATTCCCGTATGCTGCGCCGAGCACCGGAGCTTTTGAACGGTTCAGCCCGCAGGGGCGCCGCAGGGATGCGGCGCGTTGCCGAAGGGGCAGGAAGCCCCTTTCGGCAACCCCATTCAAAAGCGAGGAGCGCAGGGAACAAGCAGCATCCGGGTCGCCTTTTCTTTGGATACTTTCTTTTGGCGACGCAAAAGAAAGTATCTCGGCCGTCGGGCCGAGACCCGACTTTAAAACCAACCGTCGCGTTAGCGACACCACAAATGAAAGCTTATTGACCCCGTGTTGGGTACAAAAACCGTGCCCACCCTGCATCATGACTGACATAACTCATTCTGGCGCGGGCTCAAGCATGAGGTTCCAGGGACGAAGGCCTTCTAACTTTGCAGCCTCTGCAAGCTCTTTGTCACCGGTAACAAGAACGGTTGCCGATTCATTTACGAGTACGGAGAAGTATCCCTTCTTGACGCTCAATATTTGAAATGCATCTGAAAGATCTAGCTTATTCCTCTCAGCGACTGCTTTAGCATCCATAAAGGTCAATGGATCAGTGAAGTCTAGATCTTTGATCCTTGAGGACGATGCTCCGTACCAGGCTGTAAGTCGAAATGCAGCTTCAAGGTATTGATCTAGGGTGAGCAAGCCTTTGTGCTTCCATTTTCCTTTAAGAACGTTCATCGCCTCATAGAAGCAAAATGGTGTGGTGTATTTTGTAGGGCGAGTATGGAAGTACGCTCTTACAACACTCGACCCCGGCTCATCGGAGTACACCTTTACGAGCGCCGATGCGTCAAAGAAATCGGCTCGTGCCGTGTGACTGTTCATAGACTATGTCTGACAATTAGCTATGTAGTTTCAGTATTCTCCAGATATACGGAAAAGTATCATCACCCCGCCCTCTCAATCATCCCCTCAACCTGCTTGGCGAACGCTTTCAAATCGCCTTTCTTGACCGTGGCGCGCGGAATGACGATGGCCGCGTCGATATCGACGTAGATGTAGACGTAATCCTTGTGCTTTTCGACCCGCAGCATGTCTTTCCACGGGGTTTTGCTTTTGCCGCCGGGGGCGCGTTCCTGCAGGAATTCCGGTTCGATCGTCAAATGGTGTTTGCCGAACAGGGCTTTCTTTTCCGCTTCGGTGTATTTGTTGAAAAACTGCCGGCGCATGTCGATCTTCATGATAAACGGCGAGGCAATTGCCCAGGCCAGCGCCAACACCGTGATGTAGGCGGTGGTTTTCATGTCCACGTAATACACGTAGTAAAACAGCGCAATCGCCATCATCACGCCCGGCGCGAAGATGCGGTTCTGGCGGATTTTTTTCTGCATTTCCGGGTCGCTTTTCAGGCGCAGTTCGTTGAAATGGACCAGATCTTCTTCGCGGAATTCGTATTCGATATCTAACATGGATAAGCTCGGTTAAGGGATTAATGCATTTTCATTTTGGCATGGGTACTGCGCCGGAACAGGTTCGACAAGGTCAGCATCGCGGTGCGGAAATAGCCGTGGATCGCTACCTGGTGCATTTTGTACAAGGACAGATACACCATGTAGGCGATGAAGCCGCCGACGCTGACGGTGCCCATCAAACTGCCCATCAGGCTGCCGACGGTGCTGAATTTGCCCAGCGACACCAGCGAGCCGTAATCGCGGTAGACGAATTTGACACCCGGTTTGCCTTTCAGACGGTTCACAATGGACTTGGCGACGGCAGATGCCATTTGATGGGCGGATTGGGCGCGCGGCGGCACGTTGCCGCCATGGCCGACCCATTCACAGGCGGCGCAATCGCCGATCGCAAAGATATCCGGATCGCTGGTCTGCAGGGTTTGGTCAACCACCAATTGATTGATGTGGTTGGTTTCCAGGCCGTCCAGGTTTTTCATCCAGTCCGGCGCCTTGATGCCGGCCGCCCAGACTTTTAAATCCGCTTCGAATACTTCGCCGTCGTAGGTGTGCACTTCGGTTTCGGTCACTTCGGTAACTTTACGGCCCAGTTTCAGCTGAATACCGAGTTTGATCAGTTGCTCCTGGGTAGCCTGCGACAAGCGCGGCGGCAATGCCGGCAACAACTGGGTGGCGGCTTCGATGATGGTGATGTTGACGTCTATCGACCCCTCTAAGCCGTAAGTGGCCAGTAATTTGGTCACGTGGTGCAGCTCGGCGGACAATTCCACCCCCGTCGCCCCGGCGCCAATAATCACGATAGACAACGGCTTGTCACGCTGACGACTCTGGTTGGCGTAGGACTGAACGTAGTAGGTTTCCACCAACTGTTTCTGGAAACGGAAAGCTTCCTTGGTGGTATCGATGAATCGACAATATTTATCGACGCCCTTAATGCCGAATGTATTGCTGACGCTGCCGACCGCCATTACCAGCGTGTCGTACTTGAACCGGCGTTGCGGAATGATCTCTTCGCCTTGCTTATTGGTAATCGAGCTGACGATGATTTCCTTGTTTGCCCGATTTAACGCCTCCATTTTGCCGAACAGAAAACGGAAATGATTGCTGTGCGCCTGAGCCATGTACTCGATTTCTTCGGCCTCGGCCAGCGTACCGGAGGCCACTTCGTGCAATAAAGGCTTCCAGATATGAGTCGATGCGGCGTCAAGTAAGGTAATTTCGGCCTTGCCGGCTTTACCGAGCTTCTGCCCCAGTTCCGTGGCCAATTCCAGACCGGCCGCGCCACCGCCGACGATCAATATCTTGTGTTTTTCCGCCATGCTGTTCCCCCCACGAGTGATGCCCGGCCTAATCAGGCACAGAATGCGCCGTCCCTGCGTTGTTTTGAATTCCCTTGCTCGCGGCATTATAACCAATCGCATCCCGGCTGGCCGATTTTGACGGGCTGCGCCGCGCGCCGACGCCGGAGTAGCGTTCCAGTCGATGCGGACGGCACAAGTTTTTAATAAACCGTTAAGTTTGGCAAACGACCATGCCGCCGAGTCCTTTGGAAAAGGACCGACTATGTTCAACCACTTAAATTACGACATGGCTTCGAAATATCTGCCGCTGAGGCTACTGGCTTCGATAATGTTACTGGCCGGATGCGCCTCCGAACCGCCGCTGCCGCCTTCGGATTCGCAGGCACAATTACCGTCTTACCGCGATCAGGCGCTGTATAACCAGCCTTACACGGTAAAAGGCAAAACTTATTTTCCGTTGCTGAGCCGGCACGGTTACCGGGAAGTCGGGCTGGCGTCCTGGTACGGCGCCGAATCGGGCGATCGCACCGCCAACGGCAACCGTTTCAAACCCAACGGCCTGACCGCCGCCCACAAGACGCTGCCGATACCGTCCAAAGTCAGGGTCACCAATCTGGCAAACGGCCGCCATATCGATGTCACGGTCAACGACCGCGGCCCGTTCGTCGCCGATCGCTTGATCGACTTATCGCACGGTGCCGCCAAACGCATCGGCGTTAACGGCTTGGCGCAAGTGTCGGTGGAAATTCTGGATGCCTCGCCCGGCTCGCGCTGAGCGGGGCGAAGCCGAAACATAACCGCGCGGTAGCGGTTAAAGAAGGCGGTTAGCGGAACGCGCGTCGCCGGGCTGCGACAAAACCGGCAAGCGCCGAACCGAATAGCCAGACCGCTCCCGGCAGCGGCACGACCTGCACCGCGGCATTCACGCTATCCGGCGCGAAATCGGAAATCTGGCCGAAACCGGCCGGTTGCGAACCGTCCCGCGGCCACAGGTTCCAGGTATATCCGGACTTACTGAAACCGGCGGACGGCAGCCAACTGCCCAAGATGTCCAGACTCAATTTAGCGCCGTCGATTACGGCCGTACCTGCTGCGAACGGCGTCGAAACGACCGGTTGCGGCACTAACAGATTCACCGCGCCGCTGCCGTTGGTATTGATCACGACTACCGAGTCGAACAATACATTCGGCAGACCGCTCGCCGCAAAGCGGCCGGTGCCGGCGCCGCGGTCGAAACCCAGTACGTAAAGGCCGCCGAGGGAGGTGCCGATTGCGGCGGCAAAGGTGCTTTCGAAATGAAACACATCGGTTTGCGGGTTGTAAGTGACCGATGCGCTAACCACATCCAAATCGCCGGCCTTACTGCCGGCATATCCGGCCAGATAGTCGCCGGTGGCATCGTTCACTACACTGGCTTGTGCCTGTACCGAAGCGCTGAACATCGCTGCGGCCACTAGTCGTTTTACAGTTGTCAATCTCATATCTCCGTCCTCTTTGGTGAATATCAATCGAATGCGGCGACCGACGCTAACCCGCGAATCGCCCATAGGTCTGACTGGTTTATCGGTTTCGGCATGAAGTTGCCGGGAGGGAGCGCGCCGTTCTGAATTCGCAAGGCAATGGAAACCAAACCCGGCGTCGCTCTAACGTTAATTCCCGGCAAGAGCCGGAAGTTCAAACCGGCGACAAATCAACGGTAGACAAACGTACCCCGGTACCAATAACTAAGACCCCACCACGGATGGCGGATTTCGAAGTCCAGATAAAATCGGTCGGTTGCGGCGCATGCTCCCTGATCGTTGCCGAGCCCAATAATAACCAGTCAGGGATCGGCACGACCCAATTGCCGCATTGCCAGAAGTGGCCTTGACTACGGTAGACCAAATCGCCGTTTTCGACCGTGACCCTTAAGCGCAGGCCGAAACCGAAGCCGATGTATTCGGCCAATTCGTTTTCGGCGACGTAGACCATCCGCGAATTGAAGCAATCGCTGCGGCCGTCCGGGTAATCCAGCCTGCGCCGCCAGCTTAGCCCAGCGGCATCGGCGGTTTTATCCACTTCGGCATGCGCCGCCGGCGCCCGCCACAACAATAAGCCGCCGAACAGATGGATTAGCCAGATTAACGGAAACAGGTAAGCCGGATAGCCGATCTGCATCGTGCCGGCCAATCCGCTACGTTCGCCGTCACCGATCCGGTAATGGCGTTGAATCGGTTCCGGCAATTGTTGCCAATCGTCACCTAACACCTGTTGCATCAATAGTTTGGACATGGCTCAACTCCACAGCGAATTGTGAAACACCATCAACGTGGTGATGCCGATCATGCCGAAAAACGCCGGCACTCCCAGCCATAACCAGATTTTGGCGTAATAGTGGTAAATCGACGGCAACGGCCGGCCTTGAGCCAGCGAATCGGCGGCGATATCGCGCATCCGGATTTGCAACACCACGACCGGCAGCCAGCACAAGCCGGTGAGCAGATACAGCAACACCGTCCACCACAACCAACCTTCGCCGAACGAGGCCGATAACTGCTCGGCCAGCAACACGCCGGTCAGCGGCTGAATGATGACGGTCGGCGTGGTGAACCACCAGTCCGCCAGCACCACGTGCTTGCTGGTAACGGCAATCGCCGCATGATCGCCGGTTTTGTCGGCCATCACTTTATAGAACACCGTGCCGGAACCCAGGCCAAACAACACGATTGCGCTCAAGATATGAATCAATTTCAAGGTCAAATAAGTCATGGCCGCTCTCCTTCCAAGATCCGGTAAACCAACAAACACATTAAAAACGGTAGATTTTTCAATAACGGCCCGAACGGGTGAAACACGAACTCCGGTAGCCGCCAGGCCACCACCAGGCTATATCCCAGCACGATATAAAACTGGCACAGCATTAGTGCGGGTAAGCGTATCCGCGCCAGGGTCATCAAACCCATTGCGATGTCCAGCGCCGCCAAACCGTATAGCGTCAGCGGCGCGGCGATGCCGCTGATGCCGGTAGCCGCCAACAAGGCGTAGCTGGCCTGATGCGGATAGAAAAATAGCGAGGTGATGCCGCTCCACAACCAGACCAAGGCAATGCTCCAGCCCAGCAATGGCCGCAAAAAGTACAAATTGGCATGCCAGCGTTCAGCTTGAGACGCAGCCTCGGCGAACATCCGCTTTGCACTCCGCGGCGGCCGGCCCAATAGCTCAATCAACGGCGCCGGATCGGCTGTGCTGCCGCGTTGCAACATCGCCAGGTTGTCCCGGCTCAGTATCGGTTCGGCCAATGCGCGGCCAAAGCCGGCAGCAATCGCCGCGTAGCGTTGCGGCAGACGCCATGCGCCGGCTCGGGATTTCCCCAGACGCAGTCTGAGGGCTTGCAGCCAATCGGCATAACTGATGGGCTCCGAACCGACCAACGCGATCGTTCGCCGCCCGCCGCAGCCCGGTTGCAGGCAGCGACATACCGCGGCGGCGACATCGTCGACGTGTATCGGTTGCAGCATCTGCGTGCCACCATCCGGTAACAGATGCACCGGCAGGGCCGCCAAGGCCTGAAACAAGGCATGGCTGCGGCCGCCGGGGCCGTAGACCAGCGACGGTTGCAAAACGAACCAATCCAAGGGCAGTTCGCGCAATGCATCGTCGGCGACTTTCTTGCTCAAGTGGTACGCCGAGGCGGCCTGATCGTCGGCACCTAAGGCCGAGAGTTGCACGATCTTGCTAACGCCGGCCATGGCGCCGGCCCGAAATAGTGCAATCGGACTTTGGCTATGCAATTGCTGAAAACTTTGCCGCGGACCGGGGGCGATGATGCCGACACAATTGACGATCGCATCGATGCCTTGCAAATGCGGTAACCAGTTTTCGATTTGGTCAGCCTCGGCAAAATCCAGCGCCAGCGGCGTCAGCAGCGGACTTTCAATCCGCAAACGCTGCGGCTGCCGGATGCACGCCGTCACGCGGTGCCCCTGCTCCAATAACGCCAGCGCAATCGCACGGCCGATAAAGCCGGTGGCGCCGGTTAACAGGATGTTCATAACCGCCTCCCGCGCGTCGGTTCGGAAATTGGCGGACAGGCCAGCCGCAGGCGAGGTAAGCACCAATTGATCAGTGAAAAATTCATGGCTTTGCTCCAAAAGTTGAGGGAGGGCTCAGCTTAAGCCGAACCAAAGGCCGTAACTTCCGGAGTGATAGGACTGGAATAAAAAATTCCGCGCTAAAATTAAACCTATCAATTACAACAGGTTATATTTTTACAAAATGATAAAACCGGAGTTCTTGCCGGATTCAGGAAGGCGGTGGCGCGTGGATTTTCCGGTATTGTCCCGGCGCCATGCCGACAATTTCCCGAAATGCGGCATAAAAATTAGATTGGGTGCTAAACCCCACCGTCAGCCCGATCGACAATACCGACGCCTCCGGTTCGGTAACGAGCAGCTGTTTGGCGTCTTCGATGCGTTGTTCGCGGATATAGCGGGAAAAGCCCTGGCGACATTCGGTATTGATCAGTTCCGACAATTGGTGCTGGCTCAACGTCAATTGCTCGGCCAGCAAGGCCAGATTCAAGGTATCCAGCCGGTAAAGTTTGTCTTGCCGCATCAAGCGCTCCAGCTCGGCCAGCTTCTTCGGTTTATCCACGTTTTTCAAGGTCGATTCGGCGTACGCCGCCTGCACGGCCTCCGCCACGTCGGCGGTAATCGCCGGGAAACGCAACAAGGTCAGCGTCACGGCAAAAAACGCCAGGCCGACCAATATGCTGTAGGCCTGGATGAAATCGGCCGTCACTAACAGCGGCCAGATGAATCCCAACACCAATACGGCAACCGCGATCGCGAACAAGGTTGCGAGCGCGACCAGTTCCAGCCGAAACCGCCGGCGTTCCGCACGCAAGCGGTACACGGCATGTGCCAGCCAGATCAAATACGCGCTGCCGAGCAAAAATGCGCCGGGCACTGCGAGCGGTTGCGGCAATAAGGGGCAGAGCGGCAGTGGCGCGGCGTGCAACAGGTCTCGCCAACGGTATTGCACGTCGGCCTGCAGCAGATGCCGGCTGAAGAAATAAAAACTGGGAGCGACCAGATAAAGCGCTACCCAATAAGCTGCCACATGCAAAACATCGAAAGCCTGAGTCAGCCAAGCCAGGTGCGCAGTTTGGATCGCGACCAAACCGGCAATCAGCACAAACCCGGCACATCGCGCAGGCCAAAATAGAGACTCACGGCTTTGCAATAAATTGTCGGCAACCAGCAGCAGGGCGGCGCCGAACGAGAATCCGATACTTAACAGGGCTGCAATCTGCATCAAAACCGCCGAAATCGCAAAATCCAGAGTTTAGCGGCTATCGGCCGATCCGCCATTTTGCAGATCGGTCCGGACTACCGCCGGCCGGTATTAGCCGCTACAATCGCTCAATCCAATCCAGCGGAAACGGCTATGGCTTTAGCGGAAAAATTACACCTGAGCGTTGCGGACTACCTGCAAGGCGAGTTGCTCAGCGAAATCAAATACGAATATATCAACGGCGAAGTTTATGCGATGGTTGGCGTTAAACGCGCTCACGATACCGTTGCGACGAATCTGATTGCCTTTTTGCATCACCATTTACGCGGTACACCTTGCCGTGTGCATTCCGGAGAAATGAAAGTCCGCGTCCAAACCGCCAGCGACGACTGTTTCTTCTACCCGGATCTGCACGTGACCTGTTCGGCGGCGGATACGGCAGAACATTACAACGGCCGGCCGAAACTGATCATCGAAGTCTTGTCCGACGCGACCGAACGCTACGACCGGGCCGAAAAATTCCACCATTACCGCAAGCTGGAAAACCTGGAAGAATACGTCCTGGTCGCCCAAGACACGCAACGCGTCGAATGTTACCGCCGTAGCGAACAATGGGATTTGCAGCTTTACCAAGCTGGCGAGCAGGTCAGGTTCGAATCGGTCGGGTTCGAATTGCCGGTTGCCGAGATATACGAGGGGGTCGAATTTGGCGAACCGGCAACGTCGGCCGCCTCGATTTAAACCCGGACCGATCTTACAGGCGCTAAGCGACGCCCTCGAACCGGTGAGCAATCCCCTGCATCACCAGAATCAATACGACGCCGGCCAGAATAAAACCGATCTGCTGCAGCGAGGTTTTGATGTCGGTCTTTTGATGTAAAGACGGAATCAGATCGGCCACGGCGATGTAGATAAAGCTCGACGCCGCCAGCGTCAGGAAATAAGGCAGGACATCGTGCAAATCGCCGAGGCTGAAATAGGCCAGCACACCGCCGATCACCGTGGCCAGACTGGCCAGGATGTTGTAAAACAAGGCCTCGCCGCGACGGTAGCCGCTGTGCAGCAGAATCGCGAAATCGCCGACTTCCTGCGGAATTTCGTGGGCGGCCACGGCCAGGCTGGTGACAATGCCGAGCTGAACGTCGGTCAGAAACGCTGCGCCGATCAACACGCCGTCGACGAAATTATGAATGCCGTCGCCGAGGATGATGAACATGCCGGCCGGCCGGTGACCGGCTTGAGCGCCGTGGCTGTGGCCATGGTGGTGATCGTCGTGAGAATCTTCGCCGTGCGCCTCGCAGGCGTTGGAATGGCAGTGGCGCCAGACCAGCAGTTTTTCCAACACGAAAAAACCGAGAATGCCGGCCAGGATGGTCGCCGACAGCGTCGATAATTGTTGCGGCTGTACTTCCTCGAAGGCATGCGGGATCAAGCCGCAAAATGCCCCGGTCAACAACGCGCCGATGGCGAAGCTGATGCCGTGCGGTAACACGTTTTTTTGCTGAGCTTCCGGCAACAGCAAAAACACGGCTGCCGCCAGTACGCTCAAAACCCCGCCCAATGCGGTAAACAAAACGATAAACAGCAATACGCTCAAGAAACTCTCCAGATCAAACTGGCCATGCGGCCGGTGGCGGCACCGTCGCGGCGGTAGGAGTAAAATCGGGCCGGATCGGCCACGGTGCAATAATTGCCGCCGAACACCCGCTCCACGCCCAGCCCGGCCAGTTGCCGGCGCGCCAGTTGGTAAATATCGGCCAGCCATTTGCCGGGGCCATGGGCGGTGAACGCTGACGCGTGGCGGGCGTCGTCGGCCAAAAACGCCTCGCGCACCTCGGCGCCGACTTCGAAATGCTGCGGGCCGATCGCCGGCCCCAGCCAGACCGAGACCTCGCGGCAAGCCATGCCGTGCAGGGTCCGGCCGATCACGCCGGCCCGCAAGCCGCGCCAACCGGCATGCGCCGCGGCGATTTTTTCGCCGCCGTCGCCGCAAAACAATACCGGCAGGCAATCGGCGGTCAACACCGCGCAGACCACTCCGCTTTGGTCGGTATAGCTGGCATCGGCGGTCGCTAGGCCCTGCACTTGGTCGGCTTTGACCACATCGATGCCGTGCACCTGTTGCAGCCAGACCGGTTCGGCCGGCAAATCCAGCAGCTCGCGGATGATCTGCCGGTTACGCTGCACATGTTGCGGATCGTCGTTGACGTGGCCGGCCGGATTCAGGCTGGCGTAGCCGCCGATGCTGACGCCGCCGCTACGCAACGTGACTGCCGCCCGCACATTGGCCGGCAACGGCCAATCAGGCTTGATCCAGTTCATTTTCGCCCAGTAACTTGATCAGATTGGCCATGTCCTCCGGCAGCTCTTGCTCCCATTCGCAATAGTCGCCGGTCTCCGGGTGTTCCAAACCCAGTTTGGCGGCATGCAGGGCCTGGCGCTTGAAATTGCGCAACGCTTCGGCCAGGGCCGGGCCGCAATCGGCCGGCATTTGAAAGCGGCCGCCATAGACCGGATCGCCAACCAGCGGATAATTGATATGGGCCATATGCACCCGGATCTGGTGGGTACGGCCGGTTTCCAGTTTGCAGCGGATCAAGGTATGGCGCTTAAAGCGTTGTTCCAACCGATAATGGGTAATCGCTTCCTTGCCGTCGCGCCGCACTGCGTTGCGTTTGCGGTCTACCGGATGGCGGCCGATCGGCGCGTTGACCGTGCCGCCGGCGGTCATCCAGCCTTTGACCAAGGCCAGGTATTCGCGATGAATGGTGCGTTCCTGCAGTTGTTCGACCAGGCTGTTGTGCGCTTGCAAGGTCTTGGCCACCATCAGCAAGCCGCTGGTGTCCTTGTCGATCCGATGCACGATGCCGGCGCGGGGTAGAGTTTCCAGTTGCGGCGCATGGTTCAGCAAGGCATTGACCAGCGTGCCGTCCCAATTGCCCACCGCCGGGTGCACGACCAGGCCGGCCGGCTTGTTGACGATCAGCAGCGAGGCGTCTTCGTATTTAATATCTAACGGAATTTCCTGGGCGGCATATTCGATAACCCGCTCGGCTTCCGCGTCGAGTTCGATCTCCTCGCCGCCGTCCAGCTTTTCGCGGCCCTTCATGACCTCGCCGTCCACCAGCACCCGGCCGGCCTTGATCCAGGTTTGCAATTTACTGCGCGAATAATCGGGGAACACCTCGGCCAAACACTGGTCCAGCCGCATACCCGCCAGTTCCTCGGGAACCCTTGCCGTCAATATCGTCATAGTCGTTTTTAAGTTATACTCGCGGCCCAAATGCTGCCAAATGCCGCAAAAAACCAACAATATTACAACGTGTTGATAAACGTATGCGATTAGTTTTAGTAAAAACCGTTTTCGCCGCCAGCCTGATTGTGCTGCTGCCGGCGTGCGAAACCTTGGAAGCATTTTCCGGCAAGGGCTCGTCCAGCGAGAAGGAAGAGGAATACGCCGGCTGGGACGACAAAACCTTCCATGAAAAAGCCAAGGAAGCGCTGGACAACAAAAACTACTCGAAGGCGGTGACGCTTTACGAAGCGCTGGAATCGCGCTACCCCTTCGGCGACTACGCCGCCCAAGCCCAACTCAACGTCGCTTACGCTTACTACAAGAACGACGATCCGGAAGCCGCGATTGCCGCCGCCGACCGCTTCATCAAGATCCATCCGCGTAATCCGAAAGTGGATTACGCCTATTATCTGAAAGGCTTGATCAACTATAACCGCGGCATCGGCTTTATAGACCGCTTTTTGCCGACCGACTCCTCGCAACGCGATCCCGGCCCGGCCAAAGACGCTTACGACAACTTCCAGGAACTGATCCGCCGCTATCCGAATAGCGAATACGCCGCCGACGCCAAGCTGCGCATGGTCGCGTTGCGCAACAACATGGCGATGTACGAAGTCCACGTCGCCGATTACTACATGCGGCGCAAAGCCTACATCGCCGCCGTCAACCGCGCCAATTACATCGTCAAGGAATATCAGCGTACCCCGGCAGTACCGTTCGCGCTGCAAATCATGCAGGACGGCTATCGCCAATTGGGCATGGAGGAACTGGCCACCGACGCCGAACGCGTGTTCAAACTGAACTACCCGAACGGTGCGCCGCAAGGCAACTACAAGGACGAAGGTGCAATTCAAAAACTTTGGGATGCGATGGGCCTGGACCAATAAGCGGTTGAGCGCTTTATCCGTTTTAATCCGATGCGGCGGGCTGGGCTTGGTTCTCGGTTACGCTGCCGGCGCCGGCGCAACGCCGCCGCCGTTGTTTCAAAACCGCTTCTTCACGCTGTCGCAAACCAACGACCTGTTGTGCGCGACCAGCCAACAGCAATACACCCCAACCGCGGCGCTGGCCGACATCATCCGGTTCTACGAAGCCGAACACCCCGGCCTGCGCAGCCAGGCCATCGCAGTATTGACCGACCATAAAAACCAGGACCACCTGGACGACCTGACCGATTACCGCGAAGACTGCACCGGTAACGCCGCCGGCGATCTGTGCGTGTTGGAAAAATACTGGGGCGACCGCGAAGCCGCCTGGCGGGCGCTGGCCTTGTTTTACGATACCAAGACCGTGGTCAAGCACAGCGACGACTATCGCTACGAAGTGAAGCGCTTCTCCGTCGACCATTTACGCATCTTCGAAAAAGCCATCCGCAAGATTCCGGCCTTTCTGCGGCAAAACATCAGCAAGGCCAAGCCGGTGGACAAACTGGAACAGGAAATCGCCGACAAGCCCACGGCGATGCAGCAACTGATCCGCGACGCGTTCCAGGAAGATTACAAAAACAGTATCTGGCAGGACCACACCCATCCGTTGACGCTGGTGCCCGGCATCGGTTTTCGCTCGCAGACCGTGGCCCAGGTGTTCAGCGGCCAGAATCTGATCGTGTTTACCGTCAAGGCCTTCGACAAGGGCAAGGAAGGCGGCAGCTACCGCGACATCGGCGTGGAGTACCTGGTCGATTTCCGGCTGCCCATCGTGGTCCACGAGATCGCCCATACCATCGACAATTTTCATTTCTGGAACGGCGAGGACGATCTCTACTTCTTTTACAAGTACCACAAGATTTCCAACGACGCCGAGATCATGAAAATCATCGCCGAGGCCCAGTTGGCGCTGTGGCCGTCGAAATGGTTCGAAGCGTTCGAATATCTGGGTGAAGTCAATCAGGGCCGTTACGACGGCAACACCCAGGAAAAGCTGGCGGAACTGGTGGCGCAATACGTGTTGATTCCGGAACGCCTGCAACAAAGCGCGCCGGCCGCTTACCGCTGGCTGCGCGACGATATTTTCCGCGGCATCGAATACCAGGGCTACGACCGCTGCGATCGGCCGCTGACCAAGCCGCTGAATTGGTGGCAATACGCCACCGGCAAGATGCTGGGCCAATAAGCGCTTTGTGCTATGCTGCCGGCGTTTTTCCAGTCCATTTCCGCCCGTTAGCCATGAAAAAACCGCAAACCTTGTCGCTGCAAGAACAACTGTTGAAATCCGGCCTGTCCAACGACGCCAAACTAAAGCAGGTCAAAGCCGAAAAGCGCAAGCAAACCAAACTGGAACGCAATAACGGCGTCGAGATTGTCGACGAAGTGAAACTGAGCGCGGAACAATTGCGCCAGCAACAGGCCGAACGCGACCGGGAATTGAACCGGCAACGCAAGCTGGCGGAAGAACAGAAAGCGTTGGTGGCGCAGATCAAGCAAATCGTCGATTTGAACCGCATTGCCCAGGATGCCAACGGCGTGGCCTATAACTTTACCGACGTCAACAAAGTCAAAACCATGTATGTTTCCGAAAAAGTCCGCGACGCCTTGAGCAGCGGCCGGGCCGGCATTGCCAAAACGGAAAACCGTTACGAAATCGTCCCGGCCGAAGTGGCGCGAAAAATCCAGCAACGCGATGCGGCCAGCGTGGTGGTGTTGAATGACGCCAACCACGACATTGCCGTGGAAGACGACCCTTACGCGGCGTATCAGATTCCGGACGATTTGATGTGGTAGCCCGCTAGCCGAGAAGCGATCATCGCCCGCCTCCAGCGGTCGCTATAACTGAGCCGCTCTCAGTCGCTGCTTTCGCCCTGCATCGCCAATGCCGCCTGATATAGCGGCTTCTTGCGCTGGCCGGTGATCTCCACCGCCAGCGCCACAGCAGTTTTGATCGAACATTCCTGCAGCAACAACGCCAATATTCGCCGCTCTTCGTCGCTGATCAAATCGGATTTTTCCGCCGGCGGGCTGCCGGCAACCACAACGACAAACTCGCCTTTGCGCATGTTTTCGTCGGCTTGCACTCGCGCCAACACCTCGCTCAAGCTACCGTCGGCGATGGTTTCGTGCAGTTTGGTAATTTCGCGCGCCACGACAATGCGATGGTCTGCCGGAAATACGCTCAACATGTCCTCCAGCGCCGCCTGAATCCGGTGGCTGGACTCGTAAAAGGCCCAGGTCGATTCGTCGGCCAGCTTGTCTCGAAAAAATTCGCGTCGGGCCGAGCCGGTGCGCGGCAGAAAACCCTCGAAACTGAAGCGACTGGTCGGCAACCCGGCCACCGACAATGCGGCGATCAAAGCGCAGGCGCCGGGTATCGGCGTAACCTCGATGCCGTGCTGGCGGGCCAGTTTGACCAGCGGCAGCCCCGGATCGCTGATGATCGGCGTGCCGGCGTCGGAAACCAGCGCGACAGATTGGCCCTGCTGCATGCGCTCCACCAGCCCTTGCGAGGCTTTGTCCTCGTTGTGTTGGTGCAAGGAGGTCAGCGGCTTGTTGACACCGTAATGCGAAAGCAACATCTTGACGTGCCGGGTGTCTTCGGCGGCGATCAGATCCACTTGTTTTAATACTTCCAAGGCCCGGAAGCTGAAATCGGCCAGATTACCTATCGGCGTGGCAACCACGTATAATTTTCCGTACATTTGTTTTTCCAGGCCCTCTCATGTCCGCATCTAAACTGGGCGCCATTATGCCGCGTCGCTTGCCGAGCTGCTGTTTTTTCGGCCTGCTACTGCTCAGCGCCTGTGCCGGCGAACCGCCGGCCCGCAAACCGCAATTCGAAGTCAAGCCGCCGGCCAGCGCCAAACGGCCGAAACCGGCGGAAGCCTCCGCGGCCGCGCGCAGCTACCGCTTGCAAGACAGCCGCAGCGGAGTGCGATTGCTGGATGCCGATACCCGCCTGCAAGCCGGCGACAGTGCCGGCGCCCGCCAGGCCCTGGACGCAGTCAACCCGGCCGAACTCAATCCGGAACAAACCAGTAAATACAAACTGATCGACGGCCAGATTGCGCTGAGCATGGGCGATGCCGAAACCGCGGTGCGCAAATTGGAAGGGGTAAGGCCGGCGGTGCTGGCGGAAGCGGACCAGATCGCCTATTACCAGTCGATGGCTTTTGCCCAGTCCTTGCTCGGCGATGTGCTGGCCGGCGTGCGGATGCGGTTGAAGCTGGGCCGGCTGTTGACCGACCGCGACCGGCAAAAGCAGAACATCATCGCCATTCTCGACGCCCTCAGCGTATTGCCGAGCGAAACCCTGAGCACGACCGCCTCGGTCGCCGACGAATTGAGCGGCTGGATGGCGCTGGCCAAAATTCTGAAACAGCGCAATATGCCGGGCTTCGATAGCGCCGGCCAAATCCAGCAATGGAAGCAAACCTTTCCCGGCCATCCGGCCAATGCCGACTACCTGCAAGCCTATCTGAACGGCGCGCCGGCCGTCGCCGCAGAAGCCGCGCCCGAGCCGGACCAGCAAACGCCGCAACCGGCGGCGACTGCGGCCAGCGGCCCGCTGATCGCGGTGCTGCTGCCCAATTCCGGCCAGTATGCGGCGGCCGGCAAGGCGATCAGAAACGGCCTGGCCACCGCCTATCGCCTGGCGGCCAGTGCCGCGCCGCAACCGGCCTTGAAATATTACGACAGCGACAGCGGCGACATCGTCGCGCTCTACAAACAAGCCGTCGCCGACGGCGCCAAACAGGTGATCGGCCCGTTGGTGAAGGAGCAGATTCAGACCCTGGCCGACAGCGGCGACCTGAGCGTGCCGGTACTGGCCTTGAACCATGTCGAGAACCTGAGCAAAGCCAACCTCTACCAATTCGGCCTGAGCCCGATCGACGACGCCGAACAGTTGGTATTGAAAGCTCGCCGCGACGGTTTGCAGAACGCCGTGCTGTTGACCCCGGAAACGCCGCAAGGCCAACGTATCCGCCATTATCTGATGTCGGCCTGGCAAGCGGCCGGTGGCGCCGTGCTTGGGGTACAGAGTTACGACCCGAAATCGCGCGACTTCAGTGCCGTGGTCAAAGCCCTGCTGGCGCCGAGCGTGAATACCACCGGCGCGAAACAGACTTTGGCCGTATTCATCAGCGCCGGGCCGGAACAGGCGCGGGAGATTGCGCCGCAATTGCGCTATAGCCAAAGCAGCGAGCTTGCGGTTTACGCGATGCCCAACATCTACAGCGGCCGCCCCAATCCGGCCAAAGATACCGATTTGGGCAAAATCACGTTTTGCGATGTACCCTGGCTGTTCGGCGAGGTCTACGGCGGACCGCTCAGCCAACAAGCGTTGCAAAGCGCCTGGCAAGGCCTGAGCGACAGCCAGATCAAACTGGTGGCGCTGGGCGTCGATGCCTTCAACGTATTGGGTCAATTAGGCCAGCTGGGCACCGCATCTTATGCCGGCGCCACCGGCCGTTTAGCGTCGAACGGCGAAAACCGCATCACCCGCAAATTGGCCTGCGCCGAATTCAAGGCCGGAGTACCCGCTGCGGCCGCTTACCTCGAATAATGCTGTTCGGCAAACCCAAACCGGCCCATCTGCAAAAAGGCGCCGGCGCCGAACAAAGGGCGGCCGCCCACCTGCAACAACAAGGCCTGCAACTGGTCTGCAGCAATTTCCGCTGCAAGCACGGCGAGCTGGATCTGGTGATGCGCGACGGCGCCGTGCTGGTCATCGTCGAAGTCCGCTACCGTAAATCGGAGCAATTTGGCGGCGCGTTGGCCAGTATTACCGCGCAAAAGCAGGCGCGCATCGTCGCGGCCACGCAACACTATGTCATAATCAACAACCTGAGCCATTGCGCGATCCGTTTCGATGTCGTGGCAATCTCCGGCGATAACCGCCTCAATTGGATCAAAAACGCGTTTCAAACCTGAACTATGAGCTTACAAGACCGCATCATCGCCCATTTTTCCGACAGTATTCAAACCAAGCAAAATGCGATGGCCAGCTTGTGCGAACTGATCGAATTCGCCTCGCAGAAAATCGTCGAAGCCTTGGTCAACGACCGGAAAGTGCTGACCTGCGGTAACGGCGGCTCGGCCGGCGACGCCCAGCACTTTTCCTCGGAAATGCTGAACCGCTTCGAACGCGAACGGCCGGCGCTACCGGCGATCGCCTTGACCACCGACACTTCGACCATCACTTCCATCGCCAACGATTACCACTACGACGAAGTGTTCGCCAAACAATTGCGGGCGCTGGGTCAGGCCGGCGACATCCTGCTGGTCTACACCAGCAGCGGCAATTCCGGCAATATCGTCAAGGCCGTCAAAGTCGCCCATGATCGCGACATGACCGTCATCGCCTTGAGCGGGAAGGACGGCGGCGCTCTGGCCGGCGTGTTGAACGAGACCGATATCGAGATCCGGGTGCCGTCCGATTCGACGGCCAGGATTCAGGAAGTGCATTTACTGATCTCGCACTGCCTGTGCGATTTGATCGACCACCAATTATTCGGCGGCTAAGCCGCAGGACCCGACTGGCGAACACGTTATGGAATCACCCTGGGAAAATCTGCTGCTGGGTCTGTTGGCCCTGCTGATCCTGTTCTGGATGCGACCCGGCGTCAAAGCCGCGATAGAGCGCAGCGAAAACAGTCCGTCCGATTGGCCGGGGGTGATCGTGCCGCTACTTGCGGTGGCAATGTTCGTCCTGTTTTTAATATCGATGGTTTGACATGAAACACGAAGATTACGACGACGCAGAATTCGAAGACGAAGACGATTTCGAGGACGACGGCTACGACGACCGCACCCAATTTGCCTACGACGACGAAGTCGAGGAAGAGGACGAAGTCGAATATTACGCGGTCCGCCCCAACAAGACCCGCATCAAAAAAGAGATTGCGGCGATTTTCGCCATGGCGGAAGAAATCAGCGCGTTGGCACCGGCCCACATCGCCGAGTTCGAATTGCCGGAGAACATCGAGAAAGCGCTATGCGACGCCGGCAAGATGGGCCGCAATGCGGCGAAAAAGCGCCTGTTAAAGTACATCACCGGTCAGATGCGCGAATTGGATGTCGACGCGATCCGGGAAAAGCTGGCGCGCTTGAAAAACCGCAGCGCCCACGGTGTGCGCGAACACCATCAGGCCGAGCGCTGGCGCGACCAACTGTTGAGCGAAGCCGGCAACGCCGCGTTGACGCAGTTAGTGTCCGAATTTCCGGAGGCCGATACCCAGCATCTGCGCCAACTGCAACGCAACGCGCTGAAAGAAGCCAAGGACGCCAAACCGCCGAAGTCGGCGCGCCTGCTCTACAAATACCTGAAACAATTAATCAGCGACACCGGCCATTCCACCGCAGCCGACGCGGCAGAGCCGGAAGACGATTCGGACTGATCCAGCGATCTCTCAGTCGGTCAAGTTTCGCATCTGGCCGAGAATCCAGCTCTGCCGTTTCAGCACATAAGCGCTGGGTTGGTCGGCCTTGAGCAAGATCGGATTCGGCAGCGTGGCAGCAAGCAATGCCGCTTGCGCCGCCGACAACTGCCGGGCCGGAATACCGAAGTAATGCCGGCTGGCGGCCTCGATACCGAACAGGTGATCGCCGAATTCGGCGATGTTCAGATACACCTCCAAAATCCGCTGTTTGTCCCACAGCGCCTCTATCAGTACGGTAAACCAGATCTCCAAGCCCTTGCGCACGAAGTGTTTCGCTGGGCTCAGAAACAGGTTTTTCGCCACTTGCTGGCTAATCGTGCTGGCGCCGCGCAATTTGCCGCCCCGTAAATATTGCTGAAAGGCTTTGCCGATCGCATCGACGTCGAAGCCGTTATGCTGGTAGAACAACTGGTCCTCAGAGGCGATCACCGCATGAAAGGCATGCGCCGAAATCCGCTCGCGGCCGACCCAATTCTGATTGATCGGCCGGTAAGCCCTGCCTTCGGCCAGATCGTCGATATGCTGGTGCAGCATGAAGGCCGAAGTCGGCGCCGGCAAAACCCTTAGCGCCGCGACCAGCAACAGGGAACTGGCCAAAAAGCACCACACTGCGACACTTGCCAGACGTTTCAAGCGCCTGGGCCAACTGAGAGTCGGCTTGGACCGGCGAGGAGACGGAAAGCGATAGCGTGCCGGATGACGAAAGTGGTTCACAAGCGATGCCAGATAATCAACAGGCTGGTTATTATCCACGATTCAGTGGCATAGCGAATCCCGGTCGGCATAGCGCACAGCCGCTTTCCCTTCCGACAATCCGAAACAGCGCACCGGCACCAAAAAAGTGCAACAAATTCGATCGCCGTTGCGGCGATCCGCAGCCGCTAGGGTGCGACCAAGCAGACCGAGCGCAGAGAAGTGTGGCAAATCGCCTGAATTTTGGCGTTATTTACGGCATTTAACATAGATTAGATTGATTTACGCGCTTCCGATCCGCCGGCCACACAGAAAATCAAGCACAAACAAAATTGGCACGAATAGTGTTATATAAATTGCGGCATCAAGGATGTTAAGTTCTCTCCCCCGTGAACATGGAAAACAACGACGCCAGGGAATACCTGGATAGAAGCGTGGACGAAACACTTCTATCCAGGCAAGGATGGTCTCTTTTCTGATTCATTCGGCCCCAAGCCGAGCCAAATTTGGTTTTCACTCTGGTGCAAACCGCACCGAAAAACACCTCCGCGGTCCAATCCCATTGTCAGCCCGCTAAGCAGCGTCAGGCCTTGCGCCGGCGTGTTGCAGGCTTACAGCCGTGGCGCGGAAAAAAGTGCCGCCCCCGCCACTACGGAAACGGCAATGAGGAAGGCTGGGAACGACTTAGTATTCCAGCTTCAATGAGCCCATCGCCGAAATCGGCGCGCCGACGTTGGCCGTCGGTATCCATGAGGTCGAGCCGGTGAAATATTCCTTGTCCAGCAAGTTATAGACATTGACTTGTGCGGTCAGGCGGGTTTTACCGATCGGCTGCACATAAGCCGCCATCGCGTCCAGCCGGGTGTAACCGGGCAACTGAAAGCTATTGGCGGTGTCGCCCTCGCGTTTGCCGACCACTACCCCGCCCAGGCCGGCCTTGAAATGCTCGGTAAATTGGTAGCTTCCCCACAGGCTGGCTTGATGCTCTGGCACGTTCAACAGACGATTGCCTTCCGTGCCGTTGTTGTCTTTGGTAACCCGGCCGTCGGTATAGGCATAGGTCGTGACCAGACTGAAGTTATCGCTGAGTTGGCCTTTGATATCGACCTCGATGCCCTGGCTGCGCGCTTCGCCGATCGCCACCTGGTCCAATGGATCGGGCGTGCTGAGGTCGGCGGTCAGCATATTGGTTTTTTTCAGGTGGTAGTAAGCCACGGTGGACGACAAGCGTTTATCGAACAGCTCGGTCTTGAAGCCGATTTCGTACTGCTCGGCCGATTGCGGCTGAAAGCTACCGCCGGTCAAGCCATTGCGACCGTTGTTGCTGCCGAAAGATTCGACGTAATTGCCGTAGACCGACAACCAGTCCCACGGCTGGTAGAGGATGCCGACCCGCGGCGTGAATTTGTCCTCGTGGCGCATGCTGAAGCCGTCCTTGGTGGCTTCCCAGGACGTGCCGCCGAAGCCGCCGTAACCGGCCATGTCGTAGCGGCCGCCGCCCATGATGTGCAATTTATCCCAGAGCGTGATCTGATCCTGAAAATAGACGCCGTACCAATCGTCGCGCTCGCGCCAGAACCAGTTGGGCCGGATTGCGTTGACTGCGGCGACATCGATCGTGTCATAGCGCGGGTTGTCGATATCGAAGGTCGAATTGATCGGATCGCCCCAATCGCTGGACGCGAACATATTGTCCGGTGCGTCCTGATTGAAGAAAAACCAGTCGCCGCCGACCAACACATTGTGTTTCAGGCCGTAGGTCTCGAATTTGCCGGTCAAATCCAGACTGGTCGAATACGAGCGCCGCTCGGAGGTCCCGGTAATGACCCAGCGCCCCAAGGTGCGGCCGTCCGCATTCAGCTTGCCATTCGGTCCCGGCCCGCCGAAGACGATATCGGTTTCGTCCCACTGGAATTTATGCTTGATCGCCCAATCGTCGTTGAATTTGAAGCTCCAGTCGGCGTAAACCAGGGTATTGTCCTGGCGCGGCCGAAACGCCGGATCGCCGGTGAACAAATTGCGCCGGCCCACCACCGGCCTGTTGTCCAGCACCGGCACGCCGTAATCGTCCATATAGTTGTCGTGACGCTTTTCGATATCCAGGTTGGCCTCGAAGCGGTCGTTCGGCCGCCAAGTCAGCGAAGGGGCGATGAATATGCGTTCGTGATCGACGATGTCGCGAAACGACTCGCCACTATCGTAGGCGCCGTTAAAGCGGTAGAGCAGGGTTTTTGCACTATCCAGCGGCCCGGTGGCATCGACGGTGGTCCGGAATTCACTGAACGAGCCGAATTGCTGCTGCAGCGCGTAATACGGCGTGGCTAACGGCTTTTTGGTCACGTAATTAACCATGCCGCCGGGCTGCAAGCGGCCGTACAGCACCGCCGCCGGACCTTTCAGCACTTCGATTTGCTCCATGTTCGATACGTCGAATTTACCCATCGAGCGCCGAAAGCCGTTCCGGTAGTTTTGTTCGCCGGAGTCGAAACCGCGGACGATAAAGCTTTCGTACATATCGGCGGTACCGTAGGCGCGTTGCACGCCGCTGACGTTATTGATCACGGCATCCTCGAACCGGACCGCCTGCTGGTCGTTCAATATGGAACGAGGCACGACTTGAATCGACACCGGCGTATCCATGACAGCAATATTGGTCTTGGTCGCGGTGGACGCGTTCGGCACCGCATATAGCTGGTTGAACGGATTGTTCGGATCGTAAGCTCTGTTACCGACCACGTTGACCGCCGGCAATGCGGCCGGGTCCGGCCGGTAATTCAAAGCCTGTTTTTCGATCACCACGTTGCCGTTTTCGGCAATGCGGTAACTCAACCCACTATCTCGCAGCAAGAGCTGCAGCGCCGCTTCCGGTGTGTAACTGCCGCGTAGCGGCCGGCTGCTCAGGCCTGCGGCGATCGAGGCATCATAAACCAGTTGCAGGCCGGCGCTTTCGGCCAGCCGGTTCAAGGCCGTTGCCAAGGCGCCTGCCGGTATGTCGAACGGCCGGGCGGCACTGTCGGCGTGGGCCAGCGAAGCCGCAAGGCCAACCCCCAGCGCCCAAGCCGCAACCTGGTTTTTCAATCCGCGGCCGGCGCATCTCTTCGTGGTTCTAACGATCATGCATTTCCCTCTAAGGTTGTTATCGGATGACTGATACTGCTTTTGACGCACTAGCAGCCGAAAACAGGAGGTGAGGAAACGCAAAAACCGCAATCCGCCGCAGAAAACGCCGCCGGTTACCGGTGTAGCAAAATCAAATAGTCGCCGAGGCGGGAGGAACGAATGTGTAGAGAAGATTCCAGTGCGGCCAGTACTGCCAGCGGCTGGTCGGTACGAAATACGCCGCTGACCCGGCGTTCGGCGAGCGCCGCATCGCCGATCAGCAACAAACCGCGGTGGTAGCGGTTCAACTCGGCGACGACATCGCCGAGCGGCCGGTTTTCGAATACCAGCTTGCCGCGGCGCCAGGCCGTGGCGGCCAGCTGGTCGACGGCGATCGCCGGGCCTATCCCGTCTTCCCGGCTAAACATCGCCTGCTCGCCCTCCGCCAGCACGCCGTGCTGGCGGCCCGAGCCGCGTTGCACGTCGAGGGCGACACTGTGCTCGGTGACGCCAACCTCGACATTGTCGCCGTCGACACGCACATTGAATGCGGTGCCCAACGCGGTGATCAGGCCGTCGCCGGCCTGCACTTGAAACGCTCTGGCCGGGTCGGGACTGACTTCGAACAGCGCTTCGCCGCGCAGCAGCGTCAATCGGCGCTGGCCGGCGCCGAATTGAACCAGCAGCGCGCTGTTGCCGTTCAAATGCACGGTGGAACCGTCGCTGAGGGCAATATCGCGCACTTCGCCGAAACCGGTATGAAAGTCGGCGCGCAAACCCAGGGACAAAGGGCTCAACCACCACAGTGCCAAACTCGCCGCCAACGCCAACGGTAACCAGGCTCGCTGCCGGATTTTCGCCGAAACCGGTTTTGGCGGCTGGAGAGGCAAATCGGCCGCCACCGGAACCAAGCCCGGCTCGACTTCCGCCAGATCGCTCCACAACTGCTGCAACCGGCGATAGGCTTCCGCGTGGGCGGCGTCGGCGGCCAGCCAGCGCTCGAATTCGGCCAACAGCGAGGGATCGTCACTACCGCCGTCCAATTTGACCCACCAGGCGCGAGCCTCGGCCTTGACCGATGCCGGGATTTTCATCGCGCAGTCTCGCGCCGGGATTGCAGGAGGCGGTCGCGCACTAGCGGTTGGGGAGCGGATATGTTCATCGGCGGCATCATGGTGGAAGCGTTGCCATTATAGGACGCGCGATGGCGCAAAAACAGGAAGGCCGCTAGTCGTCGCAGTCCTGCAATGCCGCCAATGCGTTGCGCAGATGTTTTTCGACCATATTGCGCGAGATCCCCAAACGCTCGGCGATCTCGGCATGGCTCAGGCCGTCGTATTTACGCATGACGAACACCGTGCGGCATTTCGGCGGCAGCCGTTCTACCGCAGAAATCAGCCGGTGCAAACGTTCGCGGGCGGCGTTGATTTGTTCCGGATCGGCCGTACTGTCGACGCCGGAATCGGCCTCTGCGCCGTCTTCGTAATGCGCATACTGCTCGCGCACCTGGCGGCGGCGTTCGTAATCGGTCGCCAGATTGGCGGCGATTCGGTGCAGCAAGGCGCGCGGATTCTCCGCCTGGCGCCACAAGTCGCCGGCCAGCATGCGCTGATAGGTTTCCTGGACGATGTCGCCCGCCGTGTCCAAACAGCCGCAACGCCTGAACATGACTCGGCGCAATTCGTCGTCGTAGGTTTTGATCAGATCGGAAATATCAAGAATAGTGCTCATGGTCCCGGCCAAGCGAAGCGATGGCCGGAAGCAACCAAAACTCGTGCCAGATCGGTATCAACACCTGTCCGAACAAGGCCTTAGTAATCTTGGGAAAATTTCTCGGCCGATTCGGCCCGAAAAAATAAGCGATATGCCGCAGCGGAATGAATTGCTTAACATAGTTTAATAAAGTCGGCCGGAGCGCGCTCGCTTCAAGCCCGCCCGGCTTCAGCCGATTTCCCCGCGCACTGCGCGGGCCGGGAACTCAAGGCTCTGCGGGCGTCGCCGGTGCCGGCTCGACTGCGCTGGCCTTGGCGCCAAGCACATTGCGGTCTATCTCCAAGGTAACGGTGTTGTTTTGGTGCAAGACCAACGGCGCCAACGCCCGCCATTGCGCGTCATCCAGTTTGCGGAAAGCCGCGAAGAAGCCGAGCTTGCGCGTGTCTGCGGCGGGCTCGATCGGCAGCGTTTTCTGTTCGCCGGGCTTGATCAGCAATTCCTGCTTGCGCAGCAAGTCGCCGCCCAAAGCCAGCTGCTCCTTATCGAACAAGGTAAAGAAATCCGCCGCGGCGAAACCGCTCTGTTCGCGCAGTTCGTAAATCCGCAGCAATACCGGCGAGGCTTTGCCGGCCGCATCGGGATTCAATTGCTTGCCGGCATTGATTTGCAAGGTCAACTGTGTCGGCGGGACCGGTGGCGGCAGCTCCGGCGTCTCGGCGCAAGATGCCAGCATAAGGCTGCATAAAATCGGTAGGAGTCTGGATAGCGGCATAAAAATACTCTCTAGGGAAAATCGCGATATCGGCATTCTGCCATAGACTCGGTAGATTGCGTGCACCGCCAGCGCGGCAGTAAACGCCTAGCCGGTCAGCGTGCGTTCCGGCTCGGTGCGCCCGACGCCACTTTGCAAACTACGCAGAAACTCGTTGGCAGGCAGCGGCCGACTGTAGAGATAGCCTTGAAACAAGGCGCAGTGCTGTTGCTTCAGAAAATCCACCTGTTGCTGGTTTTCGACGCCCTCGGCAATGGTCTCCATCCCCAAACCATCGGCCAGGGCCAAAATCGCCCGGACGATAGCCTCGCTGCTGTCGTCGGTATCGAGCTGGCGGACGAAGGACTGGTCGATTTTCAACACGTCCAGCGGCAATTGCTTCAGATAAGACAAAGACGAAAAGCCAGTACCGAAATCGTCCATCGACAGAGTCAAGCCCAGGTCTTTCAATTGCTGCATTCTCGCGACGCAGCTTGCCACATCGCCGATCACGACCGACTCGGTCAATTCCAACTCCAGCCAACACGGATCGATGCCGGTCGAGTGCAAAACCGCCGCCACCTTTTCCACCAGGTCGGACCGTTTGAAATCGATAGCGGAAAGGTTGACGGAAACCCGCAATGGCTCGAAGCCTTGCTGATGGCAGAATTTGACCCACAGGCAGGCCTGTTCCAGCACCCAATCGCTGATTTCGACAATCAAGCCGGTCTGCTCCGCCAATGGAATGAATTTGGCCGGCGAGACCATGCCCAATTCGGCATGCTGCCAACGAATCAAGGCTTCGGCGCCGACGATGCGGCCGTTCCAGTCGACCTTGGGCTGGTAGTAAACCAGTAATTCCTGGCGGGAAACGGCCTCGCGCAACTCGTGTTCGAGTTTGATATTTTCCAACGCGGCGGCATTGAGTTCCGGCGAGTAAAACCGGAACACGCCGCGGCCCTCGCTTTTGGCGTGGTACATTGCGGCGTCGGCATTTTTCAGCAAGTCTTCGACATTGTCGGCGTCGCCGGGGAACATGGCGATGCCGAGACTGGTGCCGATCTTGACCGGCAATCCGGCGACGACCAGGGTACGCTGTATCGCAGCCAGTATTTTCTCGGCGATGGTCGTGACGAAGCCGGCCGGGTTGCCGTGCTGATGCAAATCGGACAGCACGATCACAAATTCGTCGCCGCCCATCCTGACGACCAAATCGGTTTTGCGCACGCATTGCAAAAAAATCCGCGCCGCCTGCGCCAACAGCTCGTCGCCGGCCGTGTGGCCGAGCGAATCGTTGATATTCTTGAACCGGTCCAGATCAAGGAAAAACACCGCAACCTGCGAATCGTCGCGCCGGGCTCTATCTAACTCCTGTTGCAGTCGGTCGTGCAACACCAGTCGATTGGGCAAATCGGTCAAAGGATCGTAATGCGCCTGCCGGTAAAGCTTTTCTTCCCAGGCCGCATTCGACAACGCCACGGCGATGCGGTCGGCAAAATCGGCCGCGGCTTGTCTGGCCTCGGCCGAAATAGTGTTCGGCGCCTTGTATCCCAAGCAAAGCAAGGCCGCCAGAGCGCCGTTGATCGCCACCGGCACGATCAGATATTGCCAAGCCCCCTCGCCGCGCAAACGTTGCAGATAGGCCGACGGCGCCGGCCGGTTCGGTTCGAGCGCCAGGAGCTGGATGCCGGCTTCGAGCAATCCGGTAAAATCCTGCTGCTCCAGAAACAAAGGCTCTTGCGGCAGCTCGACCGCTTGACCGCCGCTACGGACGCGGATATTGCCGAGCGCCAAGTGTACCGGGTCGATATCGGCTATCGCGATCATCTCGCAGCCGAGAATGCCGGGCAGGCGGTTCAATACGATTTCGATAATGTCCCCGGCGTTCAAGGCCGACAGAATGGTGCGGTCGATTTCGGCCATGGCCTCGAGCAGATCGAATTGCCCGCGCAAGCGTTGGGTCATGGCATTGAACGAATCGGCCAGGGTTTCGAACTCGTCCCGGCTATCGATCAGGACCCTGGTGTCGAAATTGCCCGCGGCAATGTCCTGTGTGGCGGCTTTCAGGCTGGCCAGCGGCGTCAGGTACTTGCCGATCATACGCATACTTAAATAAATGACCACCAGCAACGCCAGCGCCGTCACCGGCGGGTAAATCTCTCTGAATTGGCGCATGCCGGCGAAGGCCACCGCAGCCGGCTGGCTTTGGACGATGACCAGATCGGAACCGGCAAACAAATTGCCGACCGGCAACTTCCAGGAGGCGGTCAAATAGGTTTCGTTACCGATTTGCCAATCGAATTGGTCGCTGTTGAGCTGTGCCAGCCGGTCTCTGGCGTCGGCCGGCAGCCCGTACTCCGGCTCCGATGCGAACAATAGCTGGCGGCTGGCGGCATCCATGATCCATAACAGATTGTTCGGATCGATGTTTTCCGCTTCCCACAATTGTTCCGGCTTTAATTCCACCATCAAGATCCCAGCTTCCGGGCGGTTCTCGACCAGATTGACGGCCATCCACAAGCTGTAGCTGCCGCTCCGGTTCGCGGCCGCTCTGATGAAAGTCTTGCCGGCCCCGACCGACTTCAGCTCTTGCTCGCCGAGTTCCGGAACCTCGCCGGCGTCGGCAGCGGGGGAAAGCGTTGCCCCGTTCGGGCCTAGCAACACCGCTTCGGCAAACTGGCCTTGTAACCATTGTCGATGTTCCTCGCCGATTGCCGCGCCGCCGCCATTATCGCCGGCTTGCTCCAGCCGCATGGCGGCCATGCGTAGCGACTTGTCCAAAAAGATCAAGCGGCCGATCAGGCCGTAAGCGTAATCCTTACAACTGCGCTGCAAGGCTTTGCCGGTTTGGCCGCGCAGCTGGGTTTCGACCTGGCGGTAGGATAGTCCGCCCAACAGCAGGATTGGTATCAGCGCCGCCAGGACGAACGACAGTAAAATCCGCCGCGCCACCTTGCTATTGAAAATCGGCAGCGTCCAGTTCATCGCCGCTAACTCAAAAATCGGCCGCCAAACCGACAAATGCGCCGTCGCGGGCAATAATGATGTCGTCCAGACTGTCTTTCTGGCTGATTTGTTTTTTGGTCACACCGTCTTTGCCCATGCTGTACAAATCGTAGTTGGTATTGATCGGATTCAAGGCGTGGTCTTTGCGGACATCGCCTTTCACGCCCGGATCGCCGTTGGCGATATTCAGATAAACATAGGCGTTGCCCCAGGGATCGATGCCGCCGCTGGGCAAGGCGGCGCCTAAAGCTGCCAGCGAGTCCGGATAGCGGAATTCGCGGGTGTAATAGCGCTCAATCTCGGTCTGGATGGCCATGATCTCGCTGATCGCCAACGAATTTCGGGTCCGGTCGATATAGCCGTTATAAGCCGGAACGGCAATCGCCGTCAGGATGCCGACGATCGCGGTGGCAATCAGTGCCTCTATCAAGGTAAAGCCGGATCGTTGGAGTTTGCGGTTGAACATAGGTACGAATATTTCTCGGGAAGTAACAGTAGTGTTAAAAGAAAGCCGGTTAAGGCAGCCAAACGGCTTCAGAGTACCGTAAAAAAACGCTGGCTCTAAACCGACAATCGAAAATACCCGTATCCCTCACAAAACGGACACGGTCAGCCGACCGGAAGTATAGCGAGGCATCGGCGTTTGTGGGATTGGCCCCAGGGTTTAGCTCGCCGGCATTAGCAATGGGCCGACGATCGAAGCCGCCTGCCGGAAGGAATACAACGCTTACGGTTTCAGCGTCCACCGGTATTCGGCATCGCCCGCTTGCAATGCCAAGGGCACCCCCTGTAACCAATACGGCTGCTGGTCCATATAAAACTCGGACAGCGGATGACCGGACTGGCCGCCTGGCATATGCAGAATGCCGTCTTGCCAATGCCCCGGCGAGACCACCAAGCGCTCGCTGGCGGCAAAATTGGCGCCGGCCACCCGGACGCAATATCCGGTGCAACCGGCCAGCGTCTGCTCCGGCATGTTCAAAAACGCCGCCAGAAACGGCATCGCCTTACTGAACGGATGCGCATACGCGGCCCTGTTCTGCGAACCCCAGGTCAGATCGGCCAATTTTTTGCCGGGATTGCGCGCCAACAATTTGCCGGCAGCGGCTTGCAGTTGGGCTGCGACAAAGTCATCCCAATCCCGATACCGAGCGGCGTCCGGCAACAGGGCCGGATCGGCAGCGCTCAGCAAGGCCTGCAGCGGCGTATCGACGTAATTCCAGGCGTAGCTGAACTCGGGATCGGCTTGTTTGCAAGCGGCCAGAAACGGCGGAATTACCGCTTCGATCAGTTGTTTGCGAAACTCGACCAATAACGGCAACCCCAAACTGTCGGCATCGGCACGGCCGTTCCAGGCCAGCAAATAAGCGCGAATCGCCGCCGTTTCGGCTTGCGCGGCCGGATCGATACCATTAAGCGCGTGCAAGGCCAGTTGCCGGTAGTAACCGAAAAACTCGGATTCGGTATCCAATTGCAGATTGAACAGCGACCATTCGTCATGCAATGCCGTCTGCCGCAGTTTTTGCGAAATCCGGAACGCCCGGTAACCGTTGGCGAACTGATGGCCGATCACGACAGGATAGTCGGCACCGAACCGGCGCTCGTTGGCCGAGGCCAGAAAGCCCTGCGTCGGGTCCAGGTTGCGCGGCATCCGTTCCGGCGGCAAATAGCCGCTCCAACCGGTATTGCCGTCGGCCCAGGAGGTACTGACCGAACCGTCGCCGCCGAAGCGCAACGGAATTTTGCCGGTCAAAGTCCAGGCGATCCGGCCGCTGTTATCGGCAAACAGCACGTTCAGCTGCGGCACACCGGCGCGGTTGGCGATGGCCAAGGCCTGCTCGAGGTTTTGGCTCTGCTCCAATTCCAGCCATTCGGTATTGACCGCTTCCGTGTCCAGCGCCGCCCAGCGAATCGCGACCGGCCGGCCCAGCAAAGGCTTGTCCGCGACCGGGCCCCAGCGGGTTTCGCGGACCACCAATTCGCGTTCGCCGCCGCCTTTGATTCGAATCGTCTCCCGGCGTTGCTCGAAAGCGCGCCAGCCGTCGCCGTCGCGGTACTGTCCGGCATGCTCCGGATCGGTTTCGAGTTGGACCAAATCCAGAAAATCGCCGCCGAGATTGGTCACCCCCCAGGCCAAATAGCGGTTGCTGCCGGCGATCAGAAACGGCGTACCGGGCAAGTTGACGCCGACCGCTTCCACGCCCGGATACGCCAGCTCGATCCGGTACCAGATATTGGGGACGTTGATGCTCAAATGCATGTCATTGGCCAAAATTGCCCGACCATCCGCGGTTTTGCGGCCGCTGACCGCCCAGGCATTGGAGCCGGCCAGGCTTTCGCCGGCAGCGGCGTCGGCCAATTGCGGCCCAACGCTTCCAGTCTGCGCCAACAGCGGCTGCAAGATTGCGGCGGGCACCGGCTGCGATGGCCGCAAAGAGGCTCCCGCTTGCAATAGTTGATCGGTATAGCGGTCGGTATCCGGCGTGAAAAAAGCGACGGCGGCCGCAGGCAAGCTGCGTTGCATCACGCTCAACATCCGCTCGCTCTGCTCGGCGCGCGCGGTCAGCGTTTCGAACATGCCGAACATCATCAGCAAGCAATCCTCGGCCTGCCAGAGTTCCGGACTGTAACCGAGGGCGCCGAACTCGAACGGTAACACCCTGGCTTGCATCAGATAGCTGTTGACCCCGTCGGCGTAAGCTTGCAAATACTCGCGGTGCGTGACCGGCAATGCCGCAAAAACACGGCCGGCGCGGAGCTTAAAACCGTAAATCCGGGCCTGCTTGTCGCTGTCGAAGGCCTTGTCGCCGAAGACTTCGGCCAAACGACCGGCATTCTTACGCCGCATCAAATCCATTTGAAACAAACGGTCGCGGGCGGTGACATAACCCAGCACCCGCACCGCGTCGGTCCGACTAGCGGCATGAATCGAAGGAATACCGTGCAGGTCGGTTGCGACCGCCGCCGGCGCCGCCAACTGCGGCAAGCGGCGCTCCCCATCCAGCGCCGGCAACGAACTATGCAACCAGGCGTAGCCCAGGCCGCTAATCCCCAACAACAATGCCGCCCCTGCACTGGCCAAATTGACCCAGATTTTTTTAGCTTTAGCCATGCCTAACCGCTCCCGTCGAAATCGCAGAGGGTTTTACCCGAGATTCGGACAAACGGCAACGGCCGCTGCAGTTACGGCAATTTCGGACGGGCTGCCGCTAAGGAATCCGTATTACGCCACTACTCCCACTCAATCGTCGCCGGCGGCTTACCCGAAATATCGTAAGTCACCCGCGAAATCCCCGGCACTTCGTTGATGATGCGACGGGAAACCAAGTCCAGGAAGTCGTACGGCAGATGCGCCCAGCGGGCGGTCATGAAGTCGATGGTTTCCACGGCACGCAGGGCGACGACGTAGTCGTATTTGCGGCCGTCGCCCATCACGCCGACCGATTTGACCGGCAGAAAGACCGCGAAGGCTTGGCTGACTTTGTCGTACAGGCCGTGATTGCGCAGTTCGGCAATGAAGATGTCGTCGGCGCGGCGCAGCAGGTCGGCGTAGGATTTTTTGACTTCGCCGAGGATGCGCACGCCCAGGCCGGGACCGGGGAAGGGGTGGCGGTGGATCATGTCGGCGGGTAGGCCCAGTTCCAAGCCGAGTTTGCGCACTTCGTCCTTGAACAGTTCGCGCAGCGGTTCGACCAGTTTCAAGGTCATGTTTTCCGGCAGGCCGCCGACGTTGTGATGCGATTTAATCAAATGCGCCTTGCCGCTCTTGGCGCCGGCCGACTCGATCACGTCCGGATAGATGGTGCCTTGCGCCAGCCATTTGGCGTCGGTCAGTTTGCCGGCTTCCTGGTCGAAGATTTCCACGAACAGGCCGCCGATGATTTTGCGTTTTTGTTCCGGATCGTTGACGCCGGATAGCGCGCTCATATAGCGGGCTTCGGCATCGACCCGGATCACTTTGATGCCCATATGCTGAGCGAACATCGCCATCACCTGGTCGCCTTCGTGCAGACGCAGCAGGCCGGTATCGACGAAGACGCAGGTCAGTTGTTCGCCGATGGCGCGATGCAGCAACGCGGCGACTACCGAGGAATCGACACCGCCGGATAAGCCGAGAATAACTTGGTCATTGCCGACTTTTTCCCGCACCGCTTTGATGCTGTCTTCGATGATATTACTGGAATTCCATAGCGCCGCGCAGCCGCAGATGTCCAATACAAAACGACTGAGGATGCGGCCGCCCTGCTTGGTATGGGTGACTTCCGGGTGGAATTGCAGCGCGTAGAAATTGCGCTCTTCGTCGGCGATGCCGGCAATCGGCGCGCCGTCCGAGCTGGCGATTAGTTTAAAACCTGCCGGCAGTTCAACCACGCGGTCGCCGTGGCTCATCCACACGTCCAATAGGCCAAAGCCTTCCGCCGAGACCTGGTCTTCGATTTCCTTGAGCAGTTTCGAGTGGCCGCGGGCGCGGATTTGGGCGTAACCGAATTCGCGGTGGTCGGACGATTCGACCTTGCCGCCCAATTGTTCGGCCATGGTCTGCATGCCGTAGCAAATACCCAGCACCGGTACGCCCAGTTCGAACACGGCTTGCGGTGCGCGCGGAGTGTCGCTGCTGGTCACGGTCTCCGGGCCGCCGGACAGGATGATGCCCTTGGCGCCGAAGTTTTTGACCTCTTCGTCGCTGCTGTCGCAGGAATAGATTTCGCAGTACACGCCGATTTCGCGGATGCGGCGGGCGATCAGTTGCGTATATTGCGAACCGAAGTCGAGGATCAGGATTTTGTCGGAATGGATGTTGGCGGCGGCAGGATTCGTCACGGTGTAACCTTCGATGATGCTGGAGAGGCCTTAACCGGTTAAGGCCTGTTTGTGGCTATTGGCGCGGTCGGCTGTCACAGCAGCCGATGCTCGCGATAAAGTTGATCGAGCAAGGCTTTACTGTCGGCGACTTGCTGACTCAAGTTGCGCTCGGCAATGGTACGTTGCAACTTTTTCACAAATCGCAAATACGGCGCCGCCCGCATGTAATGGCGCAAATTGGTATGGCCTTTGACGACGGCACTGATCCGCTCGGCATTGCCCGGCAATCGCCAATCCGTTGCGGCAGCGGCGGCGGCAGGCTGGAAGAACATGGTCAGATTGCCGCCGTCCGCCGACAGCAAATGGCCGACCGCGTGCAGGCCGGCTTTTTCGCCCATTTTCTGCAGCGTCTGCACATTGAAGTTGAACAAATGCGCTTCGTGGAAACTGCTGGCCGGCGATTGGCACACCGCTTCGACATTCGGTACTTCCACGACCAAGGTCGCGTCGGGTTTCAGCAGCTTGCGCAAAAAGCCGAGTACCGAACCAGGGTCCGCGGTGTGTTCCAGTACATGCCAGATCGTGATCAAGTCGAAGCTGGCTTCGGTAAAGTCGCCGTCCTGGACAAAGCCGACCTGCAAGTTCAACTGGTACTGGGCTTTGGAGTATTCGGCATAGCCTTTATTCGGTTCGATACCTTGAATGTCGTGGCCCAAGGCCTGCATCAGGTAAGCGAACTCACCGCCGCCGGTGCCGACATCGAGCATGGTCTTCCGGCTTTGTAGCAAATGCTTGATCTTGTCGTGACGTTCAATCGCCACTCGGCCGGCACGCAATATGTGTTTGGCTTGCGGCGCGTAGGTCTTTTTGTAGTCCAGCCGGTACTCTTCTTCGTAAAACTGGCGCGGATCGTGCGGAAACGGATCGCTCCAGACTAAGCCGCACTGGTCGCAGATCACGGTGCGCAATTGGGCGCCGCTTCGGCTACGCATGGACAGTACGCTGACATGGTGATTGCCGCATAAATTGCAGGGGGTCGAAGAAGTTTCTGACATTGCGCTTACGAGGTTGTGAGGGTTGAGATTCGCACCGGACCGGCTTGGGTCCGGTGCGCAAACCGGCGCGGCCGGTTTAGTTCATATGGTAATTGGGCGCTTCTTTGGTAATCGTCACGTCATGGACGTGGCTTTCACGCATGCCGGCGTTGGTCACGCGCACGAACTGGGCGTTTTCCCGCATATCGGCGATGGTGCTGTTGCCGGTATAGCCCATACTGGAACGCACGCCGCCGAGTAACTGGTGGATGATGGCCAACACACTGCCTTTATACGGCACCCGGCCTTCGATGCCTTCCGGCACCAGTTTTTCGACCTGCTCGGTGTCTTCCTGAAAGTAGCGGTCGCTGGAACCTTGTTGCTGAGACATGGCTCCCAACGAGCCCATGCCGCGATAGGATTTATAGGAGCGGCCCTGGAACAGTTCGACTTCGCCCGGCGCTTCCTCGGTACCGGCGAACAGACCGCCCAGCATCACGGCATATGCGCCGGCCGCCAGAGCCTTGGCGACATCGCCGGAATAGCGGATACCGCCGTCGGCGATCAGCGGCACACCGGTGCCTTTCAACGCGGCGGCTACGTTCGCGACCGCGGTGATTTGCGGCACACCGACGCCGGCGACGATGCGGGTGGTGCAAATCGAGCCGGGACCAATACCCACTTTGACGCCGTCGGCGCCGGCTTCGACCAGGGCTTTGGCCGCGGCGGCGGTGGCGATGTTGCCGCCGATGACTTGCACGTGCGGAAAGTTTTGTTTGACCCAGCGCACCTTGTCCAGCACGCCCTGGGAATGGCCGTGGGCGGTATCGACGATGATGACGTCGACGCCGGCTTCCACCAAAGCCGCGACCCGCTCGCCGGTATCGGTTCCGGTACCAACCGCAGCACCGACCAGCAAGCGCTCCTGTTCGTCCTTGCAGGCTTGTGGGTTATCTTTGGCTTTCTGGATGTCCTTGACCGTGATCATGCCGCGCAAATGAAAGGCATCGTTAACGACCAACACCTTTTCAATGCGGTGGGTATGCAATTTCTCGATCACTTCTTTATGGCTGAACGATTCGTTTACCGTCACCAGTTTGTCTTTCGGCGTCATGATCTGGCTGATCGCCACCTCCAGCCGGGTTTCGAACCGCAAATCGCGGCTGGTGACGATACCGACCAGCTCTTCGCCGTCGACGACCGGCACGCCGGAGATGTTTTTCGCCCGGGTCAATTCCAATACTTCCCGCACCGTGACATTGGGCGATACCGTAATCGGATCCTTGATGACACCGCTCTCGTATTTTTTCACCCGTCTGACTTCCGCCGCCTGTTGTTCGACGGTCATGTTTTTATGAATGATGCCGATGCCGCCTTCCTGAGCGATCGCAATCGCCAAGCGGGCTTCAGTGACGGTGTCCATCGCCGCCGACACCAGCGGGATATTCAATTTGATTTTGCGGGTGAGCTGAGTTTTCAACTCGACTTCGCGCGGCAGCACGCTGGAATGGGCGGGGATCAATAAGACGTCGTCAAAGGTGAGAGCTTCTTGAATGATTTGCATAAATCACACCTGGGGGCTAATCGTGGATAAGCCAGCCATTGTACAACTTTACTGAGGTTCCTAAAAACCCGAAATAGTCAAGGACTTACTCGCCCCGGCTGTTTTGCGCCGAAAGCGCCGCAGCAATCGCATGATATTCCGCCATTTTGGGACGATGCAGGAATATGCCCAAGGCATGCATCGTGCTGAATATGTATAAGGTATTGAAGCCGTCGCCCAACACAATCATGATCGGGCCGAACAGGCCGACCCATTCGATCAAGGCCTGGCTGACGGTTACCGTTGTGAAATAGCGTTGCCCCGCACTTCTCGGGCCGGGCATGGTCTGGTTCAGCCGCAGCAAGACATGCTTGGTCAGATTGGTCAACGGAAACAATACGATCGCGACGCCGTACAACACGCTGCGCAGCAACACGCGGCGCTCTTCGCTGACCGCGATCTGCAGCTCAGCCCCCCAGACATGGCAAACAACATTGTAAACAATCAGCATGAGCAGCATCGCGGCGCAGACCAGCCAATGGCTGCGCAGAGCGGTGGACGGCAACGGGGAGGTGACGGACATTAAACACTCCTGTCGAGGCGATTACGGTAATCGCGCAGAATAACAACAAAGGCCACGAAATCGTAAGCCGCGTGGATCACGATCGGGGTCAGCAGATTGCGACCGCCGCCATAATCGAGCAGGGCTCCCAAATACAACCCCATCAGGAAAGCCAACAGCGCATACAAAGGCGTTACGGCGTGTACCAGGGCAAATACCACGTTGCTGCACAGCAGGCCGAGTTCGGCATTCCAGCGTAATTCCAGCCAGGGCTGCAAGAAGCCGCGAAACAGCGCCTCTTCGGCGAAGCCGGCGATACAAGCCAAAACCAGTAAGTCAGCCCAATGCCGGTCGCTCAACCTGGCGCCCAGAGTATCCAGTAGCAACTCGCGGATGGCTTGCAACGGCGGATACGCCAGACGTTGCAATGCAAAAAACAACAACAATAACGGCAAAGTCGCCAGCAACCCGATTGCCAGGGCACTTTCCGAAAAATACAAGTCCTGAAACGGATCGACATCGGCCAGCCAGCCGAACAGCACGGCCAAGCCGGCCAATGCCGACTCGAAATAACAAGCCGCGTTAAAAAAATTTTGGGTGGAGAACGGGCTGGTTTTCATCTGCGAAAGCGGTCTAGGTCGACAAGGGCTGAAAATTCTAAACAAAAACCGTTAGAATTGGCAGGGTTACATCAGGAGCGGCAAACATGAACTGCTTTATTTACAAAAGCCTGAAGAAGGACGAACTTTACCTTTACTTGGATAAAAAAGACGATTTTTCGGCCGTGCCGGAACAACTCTACAAAAGCTTTGGCCGGCTCGAATTCGTCATGGAGCTTGAATTGACGCCGGAACGCAAGCTGGCGCGCGCCGACTCGGCCAAAGTCATCGCCAGTCTGCAGGCCAAAGGCTTCTTCGTGCAGATGCCGCCGGCGCTGTTCTCCCCGGTCCAGCCTGCTGCGGCCCGGCAACTACACTGAAAGCGAGCTAGCCAACTTAATCCGTGCTAACATGCCGCCATTCGGCCGCCAGGGCCTTTTTGCACTTATCCGGATACGTAACACATGTCAGACAATTCATTCGCACTCGAAGAAGACGCCAAGTCTAAAGGCATACTCTGGGGTTTCGGTACGCTGATAGGCATCGTCGTTGTGGTCATGTTGATTTTAGGCGAATGGTGGAGCCGTGAGCCCGAGCAATTTAACGTTCAGGATGAAGCGATCGAACGCATGAATGTGACCCATACCGACCAGATGCCGATCGGTTACGTTTACGCCAATACGCTGGCCCACATCGCCGACGTCATTCTGTTCAAAGCCGGCGGCTACCTGTCCAACGACGTCGCGCCTCCCGGCCTGTTTTGCGACAACATCCAAAGTTTCGAATACGGCGCACTGGTCATGCTGCGCGACGGTACCACCGCCTTACGCAACCACTTTGCCAGAGACCAATCGCAATCGGCGGAAGACCCGGATTTAGCCAAAGCGGAGCCTTACTTCTACTACGAACGCAATTCCTGGGCCTTGCCGTCCACCGAGTCCGAATATATTAAAGGTATCGAGGCATTACATGCCTATATGTCGCGGCTGCAAAATCCGACTTCGACCTCGAGAGCAGCCCAGTTCCATTCCCGCGCTGACAACTTGTGGCAATATACCGAAGTCGTGATCAAGCGCCTGGGCGGTCTGTCGACCCGTCTCGCCGCCAGTACCGACAAATTTGCCGGCGCTGCGCACGGCGACCCATCGAATCCGGTCGACATCAACATGCCGACCATCGGCCAGACGCCTTGGATGGAAATCGACAACGTATTCTACGAAGCGCGCGGTTCCTGCTGGGCCTTGCTACACATCCTGAGAGCCATCAAACACGACTTTTCCGACATTCTGTTGGACAAACGGGCGATGAACACGCTGGATAACATGATTCAGGCGCTGGAAAATGCGTTGACGCCGACTTTAAGTCCGGTGGTTCTGAACGGCGACGGTTTCGGCGTGTTTGCCAACTATTCGCTGGCCATGGCCAACTACATTGCCCGCGCCAATGCGGCCGCACTGGACTTGCGCGACGTGATGAACAGAGGTTAAAACCACGACCATGCAAGAACAGATCAACGAGAATTTGAAAAAAATCGAAACCTGGAAACGGGTGATCTTCATGCTGGTTTTCGCTGCGATAGACAGTTTGGTCAAACTGCTGTTGTGGCTGGTGATTTTGCTGCAGGTAGGTTCGGTACTGTTTACCGGTGCGGCCAACGCCAACATCCTCAGTTTCGGCCGCAGCCTGTCGACCTACCATTACCATATCCTGCTGTTTTTAACTTTCAATACCGAGCAATTGCCGTTTCCGTTTTCCGATTGGAACGAAACCGCCAAGCTGGAGCAGCTCGACAAACCGTAAACGCCGATGGACGACCGTCCGCGCAAAATCATCCACATCGATATGGATGCGTTTTACTCAGCGGTCGAACAACGCGACCATCCGCAATACCGGAACAAGCCTATCATCGTCGGCGGCAGACCCGATTCGCGTGGCGTGGTGGCCACCTGCAGCTACGAAGCCCGCCAGTTCGGCGTACGTTCGGCCATGCCTTCCGCCCACGCCTACCGGCTCTGTCCGCAGGCGATCTTTGTCAAGCCGCGTTTCGACGCCTACCGGGAGGCCTCGGCCCTCGTCCGCGACGTTTTCGCCCGCTATTGCGACTGTGTCGAGCCGCTATCTCTGGACGAAGCCTATCTGGACGTCAGCGATTCTGAGCTTTACCAAGGCTCGGCCACGTTATTGGCCAAGCAAATCAAACAAGACATCCTGAAACAAACCCGCCTGATCGCATCGGCCGGCATTTCTTACAATAAATTTCTGGCCAAACTCGCCTCGGATATGGGGAAGCCGGACGGACTGTACCTGATTCCTCCGGAACAAGGCCCCGAATTCGCCGAGAAACTGGACATCGGCCGGTTTCACGGCATCGGTCCGGCCACCGAACAGAAAATGCGCGATTTAGGGGTCAATACCGGCAAGGACTTGAAAGCCGTACCATTGGCAATCTTGCACCAACATTTCGGCAAGGCCGCCCGGCATTATTTCAACATTGCCCGCGGCATCGATTTGCGCCCGGTTCGCGCCGACCGGGTTCGCAAGTCGGTCGGCGTGGAAACCACCTTCGAACAGGATTTGGCCGATCTCGCCTCGATTCAGCGGCAGTTGCAGGCTCTGATGCGCACCGCGTTGCAGCGCTTGGCCGAGAAAGGCCTGACCGCCTACACCCTGACGGTAAAAATCAAATTCCAGAACTTCGTGCAAATCACCCGCAGCCGCACCCTAAACGAGCCGGTCGCCGATAACCCGGCATGTGCATTGCTGCTGACCGAGTTAATCAAAAACACTCCGGTGGGTTCCAGTAAAGTCCGTTTGCTTGGCGTAACCCTATCCGGCTTGGATAACGAAGCCCCTCACGCTAAGCCTTATCGGCAGTTGGATTTATTCGATTATTCGGAAGCGACAAAGACTTTTTAAAACCCGGCATAGACCAGCGCTCATAGAGTTAAAACTTCGCTGCAGTCCGTTTGGAATTTATCGCCAAGCCCAGTGCGCCAACTCCAAACAGCACAAACGGTGCCGGTAAAGGCACTATCGTGATGGGGGCTGTTCCCAGTACGCTGCTAGCGGCAATCGATATGTGTCCGGATCGAACAAGCACCACATCACCACCGCCTTTCAGCTTCAATTCTCCGCTGATATTCCGAATCCCCGCTCCGGCACTGCCTCCAGTGATGTTGGCGCCAGGCTGTACGAAGACAGCACCAGAGCCATTGAGATCGAATTGCTGCCAAAACAGTTGACGACCGGGCTTGACGCCGATTTGATCCGATAGTCGCGGATAGGAAATCGATAACGACGGCACTGGCGAAGTTTGTGAGTGGTCAAGCGCGGCTTGGGCCGAACTACAAAATAAACCCAAACCAGATATTAACAAATGAAGGGCGCGCATCGTTTCTCCTCTCTAACGGCTTGACTATATCGTAGCAAGCAATTAAGTCATTTCCGTGACATCGAGCAGGAATTGGAGCGTATCGACTAAGAGCCCATACAGGCAACCGAAAAACCGAATCAATCGATCGCAATCTCGTCGCTCGCCTTATCCGGCGAGCTGTTGATAGCCGCGTCTGATGGCCTGAGCCAGCTCATGCACCGCCATCGCGTAATGGGTGCTGTGGTTGTAGCGGGTAATCACGTAGAAATTCGGGTGTCCCAATAAATATTCATCGGAGTTTTGGTGCCTGAGCAACAACAATCGGAGCGGATAATCGCAGCCGCAATTGCCGGCCGGTTCGATACCGGCTTGCAGCAATGTACCCAGCGGATATTCGCGATCGATACCCGGCTCCAAACTATCGATACCGCTGTAGCTGCCGCGAGTGTTACTAACTACCGGCTGCTCGCTACGCCAGCCGTGCTGGGCAAAATAATTGGCGACACTGCCGATCGCGTCCTGGGGGTTCCATAAGTCACGCCGACCGTCGCCATTGAAATCCACCGCCCATTGCAAAAAGCTGCTGGGCATGAATTGGCCCAGCCCCATCGCCCCGGCGAAGGAGCCGACCGGCTTGGCGGGATCGATGCCTTCGCCCCGGGTCATCACCAGAAAACTCTCCAGCTCGCTACGAAAAAATTCGCCGCGGCGCTGGTAATCGAAACCCAGCGTGGTCAGCGCATCGATCACCCGGTGATTGCCGACGAAGCCGCCGAAGGTGGTTTCCACCGCCAGAATACCCAGAATGTATTCCGCCGGAACGCCGTATTGTCGGCTGGCACGCTGCAAAGCGTTCTGGTGCGCCCGCCAGAACGCCACGCCGGCATCAATATGGCGGGCATCCAGAAATTGGGAACGGTAACGGGTCCAGCCGCCTTTGCTGGGCTTGCCTTTTAAACCTTGGTCGGACTTGGCCAGATAATCCAAGGTCCATTGTTTGCGTTTGGCTTGCGAGAACAGACCGTTCAAATATTCCCGATCGAAGCCGTGCTTTTGCACCATCTGCTCGATAAATTGAGCCAATGCCGGATAAGCGGCGTAATCGCCGCTTATCGCAGCGGCCCGATAGCTGCCAATGCTGGCATAGGGCCTAAGGTCGGGCTGGACCTTGACCGATTGGCTGGGCGGATTGGGTTTGACCGGTGCCGACGTTCGCAGTTGGCTACGCGGCGGCTCGGAAGCACAGCCGCATAGAAGTGTGGCCAACGCTGCGGCAGCGGCAAATTTGAGTATCGAATTCGGTGGGGCTAAGTCTGGCAAAACGGCTAAATCCGGGGTTTATTTATAAAGGCTGCCTCCGTCTTCGTCGCTTTCGGCCAACGTCATGCCGGCGGTTTCGAAATTGACGTTCTCGGCGCCCAATTTGATCATCAGGCGGACTTCGTTGCGGGAGTCGGCAGCGTGCAGAGCATCTTCGTAACTAATTTTACCGGCTGTGTACAGATCGTAAAGCGCCTGGTCGAAAGTTTGCATGCCATGCTCGCGCGAGCTCTTCATCAATTCTTTTAATTTATGCACCTCGCCCTTACGAATCAAATCGGCGACTAGCGGCGTATTCAACAGAATTTCGATGGCGGGATAACGGCCTTTGCCATCAGCACGCTGAATCAATTGCTGAGCGACGATGCCGCGCAAATTCAAAGACAAGTCCATGAACAACTGGCTGTGCATGTCTTCCGGGAAAAAGTGCAGGATGCGGTCTATGGCCTGGTTGGCGTTGTTGGCGTGCAAGGTACAGACGCACAGGTGGCCGGTCTCGGCAAAGGTTATCGCGTGTTGCATGGTCTCGCGGGTCCTGACCTCGCCGATTAGAATCACGTCCGGCGCTTGACGCAGTGTGTTTTTCAAAGCGACTTCGAACGATTCGGTATCCAGACCCACTTCGCGCTGGGTAATGATACAGCCCTGGTGGGGGTGAATGAACTCGATCGGATCTTCGATGGAAATGATGTGGCCGCTGCTGTTTTCGTTGCGGTGGCGGATCAAGGCCGCGAGCGAGGTCGATTTACCGGTGCCGGTCGCACCGACGAACATGACCAAGCCGCGCTTGTGCATGATCAATTCCTTCAACACCGGCGGCAGATGCAACTCTTCCGCAGTCGGAATCGTGGTTTCGATCCGGCGCAACACCATGCCGGCCGAATCGCGCTGGGTGAAGGCGCTGACCCGGAACCGGCCCAGACTGTGCGCGCTTAACGCGAATTGGCATTCCTTGGTGTTTTCGAATTCGTCGCGCTGGCGTTGCGACATGATGCCGAGCACCAGCTTCAGGGTTTGTTCGCTGGTCAGCGACGTCTTCGAGACTTCGACGACTTTGCCGTTGACTTTCATCGACGGCGGCCGCCCGGCGGTAATGAATAAATCCGACGCCCGTTTTTCCACCATCAATGCCAATAGCGCGGTAAAGTCCATCAGGCCTCCTCGTTCATCAGCGGAACATGTCTTTATTGACGGCCCGAGTCATCGCCGCCTTGGCGGTAATCAGGCCCTTGTCGACCAGCTCTTTCAGGTTTTGGTCCAGCGTCTGCATGCCGTCCTTGCGCCCGGTCTGAATCGCCGAATACATCTGCGCCACCTTGGCTTCACGGATCAGGTTGCGGATCGCCGGGGTACCGACCATGATCTCATGCGCAGCGATCCGGCCGCCGCCGACCTTCTTCAGCAGTGTTTGCGAAATAACCGCCTGTAACGACTCGGACAACATGGCCCGGATCATGTCTTTCTCGGCCGCCGGGAACACGTCGATGATCCGGTCTATGGTCTTGGCGGCCGAAGTGGTGTGCAAGGTGCCGAACACCAAGTGGCCGGTTTCGGCCGCAGTCAGCGCCAGACGAATGGTTTCCAAATCGCGCATCTCGCCGACCAGGATGATGTCCGGGTCTTCCCGCAACGCCGAGCGCAAGGCTTCGTTGAAACCCAGCGTATCGCGATGCACCTCGCGCTGGTTAATCAGCGATTTCTGGCTTTCGTGAACAAACTCGATCGGATCTTCGACCGTGAGGATGTGGGCGTAATCGTTGTTGTTGATGTGGTTGATCATCGCCGCCAACGTGGTGGATTTACCGGAACCGGTCGGTCCGGTCACCAAAATCAAACCGCGCGGCTTGGTACACAGCTCCTGAAAAAACTTGGGCGCATCCAGCTCTTCCAGGGTCAAGACTTTCGACGGAATGGTCCGGAATACCGCGCCGGCACCGCGATCCTGATTGAAGGCGTTGACCCGGAATCGGGCTACCCCCGGCAAGGCAAACGAAAAGTCGGTTTCCAGAAACTCCTCGTAATCGCGGCGCTGCTTGTCGTTCATGATGTCGTAAATCAGCGCGTGCACTTCCTTGTGGTTCAGGGCCGGGATGTTGATCCGGCGAATGTCGCCGTCCACCCGGATCATCGGCGGCAAGCCGGCGGAAAGGTGCAAGTCGGAAGCTTTATTCTTGACGGAGAACGTCAACAGTTCGGCGATATCCATGGTCGATTCTCAATGGTGAAAATGTCGCTGCCAAGAATAGTACACATCCGGAAACTGGCAGCCGGCAAAGCCGATTTTTCCGGGGCAGAGTCTTCAGACAGCCGTTTGCCGCAGGAGACTCGGCCGGATTGCCGGCCCACCGGCGGGCGTTGAGCGCTAGCGCGGCGACGGCATTAGATTCCCTCCAGAATGCTTTTCTTCTTCTCTGCATATTCCTCGGCGGTGATCAATTCCGCCTCGAACATTTTCTTCAGTTGCGCCAGTTTTTCCATCGGGTCGGCTGCCGCTGCCTGGGCGGGCGCGGGCGATGCAGCGGCTGGGGTGTTCATCGCTTGCGCCAGATTTTGGCCAAAACTGATGCCGGCGCCCAAGCCCATTCCGACTCCGGCGCCGCCGCCTTCGTTGCGGGCGGCTTCGCGCATCGCTTCCAGTTGCTGGATCCGGGCGTAATCCAGACCGACTTCCTTGGCCGCCTGGGCCTCGGCGGTCATATCGGCGATGCGATTGACGCGCTTGAGGGTTTCCTCGTCGAAGTCGGTGCCTTCGATCCGAAAATCGGTGATGGTAAAACCGAGATCGGCGAACTGCGGCAATAATTTTTGCAGCACGCCGGCGGCGATTTCCTCGCGGTTGGTGTCGATATCCAGATAACCGAAACGGCTGGTCGCCAGAAAATCCGCCAACGGCTGGCTGAGGCGGGCGACAATCACGTTGCGCAATTGGTCGGTGGTAAACAGGTTTTGCTCGCCGACCACGTTGACGAAGAACTGCGCCGGTTCGGCCAAACGGTAACTGTAATTGCCGAAAGCTCTCAAACCGACCGGGAATTTGTAGGTCGGGTCCAGATATTTGATCTGCGAGCTGGTGCCCCATTTCTGATCCAGAATCACAGTCTTGCGATAGAAATAAATCCCGACCTTGAACTGGCTTTCGAAGAACTGCATGAAGCTGGCAATCGTGGTCCAGAACGGGATGTTATCGGTTTGCAGGTTGTAGGAGCCTTCGCTGTCGAATACCGCTTGCACCTTGCCGCGGTAGACGAATATGCAACCCTGGCCGGGGCCGACGATCAGTGTCGAGGCGTTCTTGATTTCGTCGCCGTTGTCGCTCCATTGTTGGAACAGCGCATTGGGCGCCGGATTTTGCCATTCGATGACCGAACGCAATTGGCGTTGCAAACCGTCGAAAAGTCCCATGAGAGTCTCCTGTGGATTTTTGAATTGGGTGTCCGATGGCGCGTCGCGCCACCGCCGCCATCAGATCGGCACACTCCCGGTGAACAACACCATTCTGCAAAACGACTAGACTTAGCCGCAGAACGGATTTGCCTGCCATGCCCCGGCCGCAACCGAGGCTATTAGAAGTACCAAGCGGCAACTCTGAGTATAGATCAAGCTGGAACAAGCCTATGAAACAGTATTTGGCGCCGGCCTACCAAAGCCGGCTGTGGGACGCGATCAAAAGCCTGGAAAACGGTTCGCAGGCCGAAGCGGTAGTGGTGTTTCGCGCCCGATCCGGCGACTATGCCGCGGTACCGTTGCTATGGGGCTTGGCCGCGGCCTGGTTGGCTTTCACCCTGATAATGTACGCGCCGGTTTATTTCGAGAATTGGCTGGTCTATTACGCGCCGCTGGCGATGTTTGCGCTCGCCTATGGCGTCGGTTCGCTGCCGGCGGTCAAACGCTGCAGCGTCAGGCGGTCGACGCGGGACAAGCGCGTCGAAATCATGGCCAGAGCCATTTTCCAGAAAGGCGGGATTCAACATACTCGGGACAAAACCGGCTTTCTGGTGTATTGCTCGTTGCTGGAACGGCGGGTGTTTCTGTTGCCGGACCGCGGCTTGGAGCTGGCCATCCCGCTTGCGATATGGCAGGAATTGCAAAGCGAGTTCGACCGGATCTTCGCCGAGCGCCAACCGGAACAGTGTCTGCTGCAGGCGCTGGAAAAAACGGCTGCCGCGTTCGCCCGCTACCTGCCGGTGCGCGCTGGCGACATCAACGAACTGCCGGACCGGCTGGATATCGACCTATGAAAAAGTGGCTATTGCTCCTGGCACTGGCCGGTCTGGCCATTTCTCCACCGTTGCCGGCCCGGCCAGGCGGCGGTCATTCCAGCAGCTCGCACAGTTCGTCGAGTTCGCACAGCTCCGGCGGCTGGTCGCATTCCGGCTCCAGTTGGAGCACGCACGACAGCTCCGGCAGCTCGTCCGGCAGCGCCCATCCGATGTCGTCGCTGGAAGCCTTGATTTTGTTCATCATCATCGTCGTGATTGTTATCATCGTGCTTCGCAGCCAAGCCGGGGCTAGGAGCATGGTGACGGCCCCGCCGGCGCAATACCGCGCCCAACGCCAACAAAGCATTGCCGAGCAAATCGCGGCATTGAAACAGGCCGGCGCCAATTTCTCCGCGGTGGTGTTTTTGGATTTCGCCCATTCGCTCTACTGCAAATTCTACGAATATTCCACCAAGCCGGAGTTCAGCTACCTGTCGCCGTTCTTGAGCGCCGAGTTGCAAGGCCATTTCCAACGCTCGCAACCCTGGACCGTCAGCGAAATCGTCGTCAACAGTCTGCGTTGGCTGGAGATCAAAACTGCCGGCAGCGATACCGACACGATTACCGTCGAATTCGACGCCAATTACACCTTGGATTTGCAGGACCAGCGTTCGCGCTATGCCGTGGTCGAGCGCTGGCAGTTTTACCGGCGCAAAGGCCTGTTATCGGGGGAACCGGAGAAAATACAAAGCGTGAACTGTCCGCAATGCGGCGCGCCGGCCCATTTCACCGACGCCGGCGTCTGCGGTTATTGCGGCGCCAGCGTGCAAAAGGGCGACGCGCAGTGGTGCCTGGGCAAAAGGGTCGTGGTCGCCACCCATGCGGTGCCGGCTGTGGAAGGACTGGCGGCGTACGCCGAAGAGCAGGGCACGCAAGCCATCACGGTCAAGCAAGCCGACCTGATCGAACAGATGAACCGCTGGCAGCAGCGTTACGGCATCGGCGAGTGGCAGCAATTCTGGTTGCCGTTCGAGAACGACGTGGTACGCAATTATTTTGCGGCGATATACGGCCACTGGAGCCGGCGCGACTGGCAGGCGGCGCGGCACCTGTTATCGGACCGGCTCTACGAAACCAATGCCTTCTGGCAGAAAATGTATGTCGAACGCGGCTGGTTCAACCGACTGGAGCATCTGCGTATCGAGCAAATCGTGCTGGCGAAAATCGACAGCGACAAATTTTACGAGGCCATCACGGTACGCATCTTCGCCGCCTGTAACGACTACACCGAAGACGCCGCCGGCAAGATCGTCGGCGGTTCGAAAACATCGCTCAGGCGTTTTTCAGAATACTGGACCTTCGTCCGCCGTAGCGGTAAGGAGCGCCAAGACAAACCCTACAGCCTGAGCCAATGCCCCAGCTGCGGCGCGCCGGCCGACAACATGGGCCAAAGCGGCGAATGCGGTTACTGCGGCAGCAAAATCAGCACCGGCCAATTTTCCTGGGTGTTGTTTCTGATCGAACAGGACGAAGTGTATTGCGGTTAAAGTGAGCGCCGTTTGAAATAGACGTTTGCAGCCGCAAACACCTTATGAACTCTTGAGCAAGCCGGCTTTGCGAGCGCAGCAATGCGGTGTTAAAATCCGCGCGCCGATTTGCCTGCAGTGAAGCAGGCGATTCGCGTCAACGGGGACGCTGGATGGCTGGTTTGCAAGGTTACGCTTTCGTCCCTCGCTTTGTTAAAATCCGCCGACTTTTTGCCCCGCGGCCGCCTGCTTGCAACCAGGACCAACCGCCGCCCGTTCCAATGCCGCCGGATTTAACACTATGCCGCTCCCACCGCTCGAAACCCTATTCCGCCGCGAAGTCCTCGCGCTGTCGGCGTATCATGTCGCCGACGCCAGCAATTACATCAAACTCGACGCGATGGAAAACCCCTATTCATGGCCGGATGAAATCCAACAAACCTGGCTGGAGCATCTGAAATCCTGTCCGCTGAACCGCTATCCGGATCCGGAAGCGAAGGACTTGGCCGCAGCACTACGTCGCAGCAACGCCATTCCGGAAGACTCCGCCATTTTGCTCGGCAACGGGTCCGACGAAATCATTCAAATCCTGCTGATGGCCCTGCCCAATACAGCTGCCGTGTTGGCACCCGAGCCCGGCTTTGTTATGTATAAGCAAATCGCCCTCAGCCTGGGTTTGCGCTACCGCGGCGTGCCGTTATTGGCAGAAAGCTTCGATCTGGATTTGCCGGCGATGCTGGCCACCATCGAAACCGAACAACCGGCCGTAATTTTCCTGGCCTATCCCAATAATCCGACCGGCAATCTGTTCGATCCGGCGGCTATCGAAGCGATCCTGGCCGCTGCGCCGGGCGTGGTGGTGGTGGACGAGGCCTATGCGCCGTTTGCCGACGCCAGCTTCATCGAACAGTTGCCGCAACACGACAATCTATTGGTAATGCGCACGGTTTCCAAACTGGGCCTGGCCGGTTTGCGGCTGGGATTTCTGGCCGGCCCGCCCGCCTTGCTGGCACAACTGAACAAAGTCCGGCTGCCTTACAACATCAACTGCCTGACCCAGGCCACTGCATGTTTTGCGCTGGACCATCCGCAGTTTCTATTGGACCAAACCCAACTGATTCGCGAACAGCGCGGCATTGTCATGCAGGCCTTACAAACCATGGATTCGGTCAAAGCTTACCCCAGTGCGGCCAATTTCATTTTATTCCGCACGCTGACGAAACCGGCGGATGCGGTCTTTGCCGGTTTGAAACAGCAAGGCGTGCTGATCAAGAACCTGTCCCCGCAGGGCGGAATGTTGGAAAACTGCTTGCGGGCGACGATAGGCAAACCGGAGGAAAACCAGGCCTTTTTGCAGGCCCTGAATGCCGCGCTGGCCTAGGCCGATAAGCGCCGCAGCCCCCGCGCAATAACAGTTTCAATAAACACGGCCAGTAAGGTATATTTGCCGGACAATTATAAAAATTGATGTAGCTCTAAAAAATACATCGTCACGCAACAGGAGTATGTTTTATGAATCAAGAAGGCGTCGATACGTCAAAGCGCCAATTTCTGACCTCGGCGCTGTCGGTGGTTGGAGCCGTGGGTGCCGGATATCTGGCGGTGCCCTTCCTCTCGCAAATGCAGCCCAGCGCCAAAGCCATGGCGGCAGGCGCACCGGTCGAGGTCGACATCAGTAAAATGGAGCCCGGCCAATTGATCCGGGTGGCTTGGCGCGGCAAACCGGTATGGGTCCTGAACCGTACTCCGGAAGTGTTGACGACGCTGGCCACGCTGGACAGCAAACTGGCCGATCCGGTGTCCAACGAATCCCTCCAACCCGAGAACAGCAAAAACTCGGTGCGCTCGATCAAGCCGGAAGTTTTTGTCGCGATCGGACTGTGCACTCATTTGGGCTGCTCGCCCACCTTCCGCCCGGAAATCGCCCCCGCCGATTTGGGTAACGACTGGAAAGGCGGTTTCTTCTGCCCCTGCCACGGCTCCTGGTTCGATTTGGCCGGTCGCGTATTCCGCGGCGTACCCGCGCCGACCAATCTGGAAATTCCGCCCTACCGGTATGAAACCGACAATCTGATCGTCATCGGCGAAGACAGCGAGGCTAAAGCAGCATGAAGCAAAAAATGAATCAATACAGCGACTGGCTGTTGGAGCGGTTTCCACTCTCCGATTTGTGGAACGAACACATGGCGCATTACTACGCGCCGAAAAATTTTAATATCTGGTACTTTTTCGGCTCGCTGGCGCTGCTGGTACTGGTCAACCAGTTCGTCACCGGCATTCTGCTGACGATGAACTACAAACCGGACGCCAAACTGGCGTTCGACTCGGTCGAATACATCATGCGCGATGTCAACTGGGGTTGGCTGGTGCGCTACATGCACTCCACCGGCGCCTCGGCGTTCTTCATCGTGGTCTATCTGCACATGTTCCGCGGCTTGGTTTACGGCTCGTTCAAGCAACCGCGCGAGCTGATCTGGATCTTCGGCATGCTGATTTTCGTCTGCCTGATGGCCGAAGCCTTCATGGGCTATCTGCTGCCATGGGGTCAGATGTCCTACTGGGGCGCACAGGTAATCATCTCGCTGTTCAGCGCAATCCCGGTGATCGGCGACGAATTGTCGCTGTGGATACGCGGCGACTACGTGGTCTCCGATGCGACGTTGAACCGCTTCTTCGCCTTTCACGTCATTGCCGTGCCGCTGGTGTTGCTGATCCTGGTATTCCTGCACATCGTCGCACTGCACGAAGTCGGCTCTAACAACCCGGACGGCGTCGAGATTAAGAAAAACCTGAACTGGAAAGGCAACCCGGTCGACGGCATTCCGTTCCATCCCTACTACACCGTCAAGGATATCGTCGGCGTCGGCGTGTTCATGTTCTTCTTTGCGACGGTAATTTTCTACATGCCGGAAATGGGCGGCTTCTTCCTGGAACACGCCAACTTCATTCCGGCCGACCCTTTAAAAACGCCGGAACATATCGCCCCGGTCTGGTATTTCACCCCGTTCTACGCAATTTTGCGTGCGGTGCCGGATAAGTTCGCCGGCGTCATCGCCATGGGCGGCGCCATCGTCGTGCTGTTCATGCTGCCTTGGCTGGACCGTAGCCCGGTCAAATCCATCCGCTACCGTGGCGGCCTGTTCAAAAAAGCGGTGCTGTTGTTCGTCATCGCCTTCGTAGGCCTGGGCTATCTGGGTACGCAACCAGCCACACCCGGCGCCACAATGGTAGCCCGGGTATTAACTGCGGTTTATTTCGGCTTCTTCCTGTTGATGCCGTTATACACCCGCTGGGAAAAAACCAAGCCGGTACCGGAGCATCTGACTCCGCAACCGACGCTGGAAGACCGGATTCCGGCCGTCAAGGCATTGATCGAAGAAGTGGTGGAGGTCCGTCAGGTTCCCGATAATTTGGGCGGTACGATTCCGAAAAAAGGCCCGAACTGGTCCGGTATTCAAGCCGTGCTGATTCGTTTTGCAAAGAACCTGAAAAAGAGCCTGGACTAAGCCATGAAAAAGACACTCTACACTCTTTTGTTTTTGCTGCCTTTCAACGTACTGGCCAGCGGCGGCGGCATCAAACTGGACAGCGCCGACATCGATCTGAGCGACATCCAATCACTGGAACGCGGTGCGAAACATTACGTGACCTACTGCTTGGGCTGCCATTCGGCCAAGCATATCCGTTACAAACGTATCGCGCTGGATTTGAAACTGGACGAAGCGGAAATCTTGAAAAACGTCGCGCCGTTGGGCGCCGGCATCTACGATCAGATGCATTCGGCAATGAATGCGCACGATGCAGAGAAATGGTTCGGCACCACGCCGCCGGATTTGTCGCTGATCGCCCGCTCTCGCGGCGCCGACTGGCTATACAGCTATCTGCGCAGCTTCTACAACGATCCATCGAAACCGTTGGGCGTGAATAACGCAGTGTTCAAGGATGTGGGCATGCCCAATGTGTTCTGGCAATTGCAGGGCAGCCAAGCGGCCGAAATCCACAAAGTTGAGGGCCAGGAGATGGTAACCGGCCTGCACTTGGAACAACCGGGTCAATTGTCGCCGAAAGAGTTCGACAAATTGGTCAACGACCTGGTCAATTTCCTGGTCTACGTCGGCGAGCCGGTACAACTGGAACGGCAACAAATGGGTAAATACGTGTTGTTTTTTATCTTGATGTTCATCGTCTTGGCCTACCTGTTGAAAAAGGAATACTGGAAAGACGTACACTAAACGCTCCGCCAGACCGCAAAAAACCGGTATCGGTGTCACCGATACCGGTTTTTTTATGTCCGGACTGCCCTAAATCAATGCCGGAACGGGGTCCTGCCTAGCGCCGGGACGCCGTTCGGTAACGGTCCGACCGGCTCGCCCCATCCGATATTGGTTTTGTTGGTTTTTGCCTTATCCGGCGCCACCTTGGGCGGTGAGAGTTTTCTACCCCTCATCAATTGATCGATCTGCCCCTTATCCAGAGTTTCCCAATCCAGCAAGGCCTGAGCCATGTTGTGCAAAATATCGATATGCGTCTTCAGGATGGTTTCGGCGCGGTGGTAATTGCTGGACAGCATCCGCCGAATTTCTTTGTCGACGAATAAAGCCATCTGTTCCGACATCGGCTTGGCCTGCGGCCCGAAATAGCCGCTATCGCTGTCACCGCAATCCATCGGCCCCAAGCGGTCGGAAAAACCCCATTTGGTCACCATGTTCCGCGCCAGTTGGGTGGCGCGCTGGATATCGTTGGAGGCGCCGGTAGTGACTTTGTCTTTGCCGTAAATCAGCGCCTCGGCGATCCGACCGCCAAACAGACTGGAAATCTGGCCTTCCAGCTTTTCCTTGCTGGCGCTGTATTGATCGCGTTCCGGCAGGAACATGGTGATGCCCAAGGCGCCGCCGCGCGGCATGATGCTGACTTTATAGACCGGGTCATGCTCCGGCACCAGCCGACCGACGATGGCGTGACCGGCTTCATGGTAGGCTGTCATCAACAGTTCTTCGCGGCCCATGATCATCGTGCGTTTTTCCGCGCCCATGATGGTTTTGTCGCGCGCCTTGTCCAAGTCGTTCATGGTCACTTCCCGCTGGTTGTTGCGGGCGGCAAACAAGGCGCCTTCGTTGATCAGATTGGCCAGTTCGGCCCCGGAGAATCCGGGGGTACCGCGAGCTAACGCATTGATATCGACATCGGCAGCCAGCGGCACCCGGGCGGCATGTACTTTCAGGATTTGCTCACGACCTTTGATATCCGGCAAGCCGACCTGCACTTGGCGATCGAAGCGCCCCGGCCGCAGTAAGGCTTTGTCCAATACGTCGACGCGGTTGGTGGCGGCGATGACGATAATGCCTTCATTGCCGTTGAAACCGTCCATTTCCACCAACAATTGGTTCAAGGTTTGTTCGCGTTCTTCTGCTCCGCCCATATTCCCGGAACTACGTTGGCGGCCGACCGCGTCGATTTCGTCGATAAAAATGATGCACGGCGCGCGCTTCTTGGCGTTTTCGAACAAGTCGCGGACACGCGAAGCGCCGACGCCAACGAACATTTCGACGAAATCGGAACCGGAGATCGAGAAGAACGGCACACCCGCCTCGCCGGCAATGGCTCTGGCAATCAAGGTCTTACCGGTACCCGGAGGGCCGACCATCAATACGCCGCGCGGAATCTTGCCGCCCAGCGCTTCGTATTTACCGGGGTCTTTCAAGAAATCCACCAATTCCACCACGTCTTGTTTGGCTTCCTCGGCGCCGGCGACATCATCGAAACGCACCTTGACCTGGTCTTCCGTCATTAATTTGGCGCGGCTTTTGCCAAAAGCGTTTTGGCCGCCGGCTCCCATTTGCTGCTTACGCATGAAATAAATCAATACGGCAATCAACAACAGGGTCGGAATCCAAGAGTAGAAAATTTGCAGAAAACTCATTTCGTTTTCCGGCCTTTCAACCTTGATTTTGACGCCATATTCCAGCAAGTCGTCGATCATACGCATATCGCCGGGGTTGTAGGTGCTGAATTCGCTACCGTTATGGCGTCGGCCGCGGATAGAACGGCCGTCGATCACAACCTCGGCGACCGATTTACTACGGACATCGAGAATGAAGTCGGAGTAAGACTCGTCGTTTTGCTTGTGATAGGCGGAAGAGGTCGGATCGAAAGCGGCAAACAGTGCAATTGCGATACCGGCCAGGACGAACAGCGGGATGAGAAATTTTTTCATGATAGGCCCCCCGATGAGGATGCAAGCCGCGACTGCGGCGGAAAAACAGCCGACTAGCTTAGGCGTCGATTGTTTATCCTATTCATGCAAATTTCAGTCCAATTGCCTAATTGGTGCACATTCTCGTAACAATTTCACGCCGTCGGCTTTCCCGGCAGAACCAAACACCGGCTTTACCTGGCCTGAGCACCGCTTGCGGGCAGTGCTTTGTCGTTAAAAACATTTCCGCGCAGTGTGACCGAAACCCGATCGCAACACGCGAATTCGGCTGCGAACCATACCTGCGACCCGCCGAGCATGAAGCGCTATACGTTTTTCCGGGCGGCGATCGCTCCGATTCCGAACCGAAAAACTCCGATAGTGCTAAAAACGGGCAAGCGCGATCCAAGCTGGTGCAATTCCGGCGTGGTCGCGGGTATAACGACACCTTTTTGTAGTCTTTGCGACAACTTGGCCGACACCGGTCGCGGCATTTTAGGTTGGATTTGCTACAAAGTTAACATTTCGCGTGAACTGAAAAAATAGTTTGTTTTGCATTTGTTTTGCATATATCATTTTTACAAAACAAATACAGAACAAAAATGAACCTTACCCGTAAACAACAAGAAATTTTCGACTTCCTGCTGCAAAACCAGGAACAGTTCAACCATCCGCCAACGCTGGAGGAACTCTGCGCGGCAATGGGTTTGAAATCGCGCGGCTCGCTGCACAGCCAAATCAAGGCGTTGATCGACGCCAATTTGGTCGAAGCGCCGGAGCGCAAACAGCGCGGCATCCGTTTGACCGAATACGCCAAGGCCATGACCAAGCCGGGCGAGCCTTCCGAGCTATTGCCCTTCGTCGGATACATCGCCGCCGGCAAACCGATCGAAGCCATCGAAAACATCGCCTACATGGCAGTACCGGAACAGTTGAAAACCGGAAAATCCTGTTATGTGTTGCAGGTCAAAGGCGATTCGATGCTGGAGGAAGGTATTTTCGACGGCGACTGGGTCGTCATCGAACAACGCAGCCACGCCCGTAACGGCGAGATTGTGGTGGCCTTGGTCGACAAGACCGAAGCCACATTGAAATTCATCGAGCAATATCCGCACGAAACCTTGCTGATACCCGCCAATTCCACGATGCAGGCCCTGCGCTACAAACCCGAGCAAGTGGAAATCCAAGGCGTATTGGTCGGACAAATGCGGAGTTACACCCACCACCACTAACGAGGAAACCTTATGCCGCGCCAATCAGTCCATATGCGAGACCAAAAAGCCAACCAATTAGCCATGCACATTCGCGCCGACCGTCAGGCGGCACTCAACATGATCGAGGAAATCACACTGGTCGTCGTGTTGTGGGGCGTATTTTTGCTGGCGGCCGGCTGATGCGCTTCGCCGATAGCGGGTTTCACCGGGAGAGGTCGGCGCGCCATGTATAAACTTTGTTTTTACGCGCCGGCCAGCCACGTTGAAGCCATCAAGCAAGCGCTATTCGAACAGGGCGCCGGCCGTTTCGGCGATTACGATCGCTGCTGCTGGCAAACGCTGGGCCAGGGCCAGTTTCGCCCCTTAGCCGGGAGCGAGCCGTATCTAGGCGCGATCGATAGGCTGGAAACCGTCGCCGAGTACAAGGTGGAAATGGTTTGCGCCGACCACGTTATCAAAACCGCCGTGCAAACCCTGCTAGACAGCCATCCCTACCAACAACCGGCCTACGAAATTTATAAAATCCTGAATCCGGAAGATTTGCCATAACCCGGCCGCTACGGCCGACATCAATGCCCTCCGTCGCCGTCGTCGCCTTCCTTCTTGCTGATCTCTTCCAAAGCCAGACTGCCCAGCGCTCCGGTTTGTTTGGTAGCCGAACCCAAACCCTCGCTCAAATTGATTTTCAGTTTCAGATTGTTCGGCGAATCCGAATTGCGCAGCGCTTCTTCCAACGAAATCACGCCGCTTTTGTACAGCTTCAACAGATGGCTGTCGAAGGTCTGCATACCGATATTTTCCGACTTTTCCATCGCTTCCTTGATGGCATGAATGTCGCCCTTGTGGATCAAATCACTGACCAGTTTGGTACCTAACAGAATTTCGATCGCCGCCACCCGCTTGCCTTCTATGGTCGGCACCAGGCGTTGCGAGACAAAGGCCTGCAAATTCAAAGACAAATCCATCAACAATTGCGGCCGGCGCTCTTCCGGAAAGAAGTTGATGATCCGGTCCAGCGCCTGGTTGGCGTTATTGGCATGCAAGGTCGACAGGCATAAATGGCCGGTTTCGGCAAAGGCCAACGCATGCTCCATGGTTTCCTGGCTGCGGATTTCGCCGATCAGGATCACGTCGGGCGCTTGGCGCAGCGTATTCTTCAAGGCGTCTTCGTAGCTTAGGGTATCGACCCCGACTTCGCGCTGATTGACCAACGAGCGTTTATGCGGATGCACGAATTCGATCGGATCTTCGATGGTGATGATGTGGCCCGACGAATTGCTGTTGCGGTAATCGATCAAGGCCGCCAGCGAAGTCGATTTACCGGAGCCGGTGCCGCCGACGAACAAAATCAGGCCGCGCTTCTCCATGATTTTGTCTTTCAAAATCTGCGGCAGACCCAAAACGTCGGCATTCGGAATATCCACCTTGATGTTGCGGATTACCAAGGCATAACAATTGCGCTGCTTGAAAATATTGACCCGGAACCGGCCGATGCCCTCTTCAGTGATGGCCAGATTCATCTCCGGCACGTGCTCGAAACTGGCGCGTTGCTCGTGGTCCATCACGCTGTCGGCGATTTGCTTGATCCGCTCCGGGGTAAGCTTGACGTTTTCCAACGGCTTCAAGGTGCCTTGGAATTTGGCGGCCGGCGGCGCGCCGGCCGTCAAATACAAATCGGAACCGTCGTGCTGCACCAGGATTTTCAAATAGTCTCTAAATTCCATACCGGCCAATCTCGCGTTAAAAAATGTTCAAAGTTTAGGTCAACAGCCGGACATGTGAAGGCCGAGACGATTGGCCGGCACGAATTAGTCCGGAAAATCTTTGCCATCGCCACCGCTTACTCGTCTATCCTTGCGTCTTTTACAATGCGGCGGACGCCATGCCCCACACTCGTTTCAAGCTGAATGACCCGTATACCGAAATCGACTGGCTATACGGCATTGTCGCGAGTATCGATGACGCGGTCCTGGTGCTGGACGCCAAGCACCAGATCCTATACGCCAATCCCGCCGCCGAATCGCTGTTCGGACTCGCCGGCCGCAAGCTCGCCAAAGTCGGCGAATGGCAACCGGCGCTATATCATGCAGACCGGACCCGGCGCTACCTGATCGCAGACGAGTTGTGGCCGGCTAGCTCGCATGCCGCCGAAGCTTCGGCCGTAATCGACCTTTACCTGAGCAGCACTGACAATACCTGGATCCCGCTGTCGCTGAAAATTCGCCGGATCGACAGTCCGCAAGGCCAAGCCCACTTGTTGCTATTCTCGTCCCGGCCGCCGAGCCCGCCCCCTGCGCCGGCAGAATCCGCGGCCGAAGTGCTGGAGCACAGCCCAAATTTGAGTGCGGTTCTAAACCACATGCCGGCCATGATCGGTTACTGGGACCGGAATCTGCACAACCGATTCGGCAACACGGCCTACGAGGAGTGGTTCGGTTTTACCCCGAGCAGCATGCTCGGCAAGCACATCCGCGACGTGATCGGCGATAAATTGTATGGCTTGAACCAACCCTATCTGGAAGCAGTTTTAGCCGGAGAACCCCAGTTTTTCGAACGCACCATCGTCGATGTTTCCGGCAGGGAGCGCTACACCCAGACGGCCTATCTGCCCGATTACGGCGACGGCCGGGTCAACGGTTTTTTCGTACTGGTGACCGATGTCACCGAATTGAAGTCTGCCCAAAAAAGGATCGGCGAATCGGCCGCCAGCCTGCGGGCGATATACGACAACCTGCCGTTCCTGGCCTGGATGAAAGACCGCGACGGCCGTTACCTGCAAGCCAACAAGCATTGGTTGCAGGCGGTCGGCATCAAAGAGCTACAGGCGCTAGACGGTATTACCGATTACGACATCTGGCCGCGCGAACTGGCCGAACATTATCTGGCAGTGGACCGGGAGGTCATGCATAACCGTCGTCAAATCCAGCTCACCGAACGCGCGTTCGACGCCGGCCGCGAAACCTGGACTGAAACGATCAAATCGCCGGTGATCGGCGAAAGCGGCGAAGTGCTCGGCACCACCGGACTGGCCAGAGACATTACCGAACAACGCGTCGCGGAAGATACCTTGCGTAACTACAGCGAGCGCTTGCGGCTGGCCACCCAGGCCTCGGCCATCGGCATCTGTGAATGGGAGATCGGCAGCGGTCAAGCCGACTGGGACCCGCGCATGTACCAGATGTTCGGTATCGCCCAAGGCACGCCGATCGATTACGAGGCGTGGGCGCAACTGGTAGTCCAGGAAGATTTGCCGCGCTGCAAGGCCAAACTGCGCAAGTTGATTCACGACAGGCGGGAACAACATTGGGAATTCCGCATCCGCCGCCAAAACGACGGCAGTTTGCGCTACATCCAGGCGGCCGCCATCGTCGGCAGCGGCCCGAACGGCGAGCAGCAAAAAATCGTCGGCGTTAACATCGATGTCACCCGCTACAAAACCATCGAGAACGCCTTACGCGACAGCGAAGCGCATCTGGCCCACGCCCAAGCACAGGCGCATCTGGGCAGTTGGCGGCTGGACGCCGACCGCACCAGCTTGCATTGGTCGGACGAAAACTACCGGATATTCGGCACCCCGCTCGGGGCCGCCGTCACCTACCAACATTTCCTGGACTGCGTGCATCCGGACGACCGGGCTTTTATCGACCAAGCCTGGCAGGCGGCCATGAACGGCGCGCCGTATGATATCCAGCACCGCATTCTGGTCAACGGCCAGCTCAAATGGCTGCGGGAACGGGCCGAACTCGACTTCGACAGCCAGGGCCGGTTTCTGCGCGCGGTGGGTACGTCGCAAGACATTACCGAGCTGAAAGAAATCGAACGCGACCTGGAATACTCCCGCTCCCGATTGCGGCAACTCTACGCCCGCCGCGAAAAAGCCCGCGAAGAGGAACGCAGACGCATCGCCCGCGAGATCCACGACGAACTCGGCCAGATGCTGACCGCACTGCGCATGCAGATCTCGCTGATGCGTCTGCGGTTCGCCGAGGGCAACGCCGAGCTGGCCGAGAAAATTCGCGATACGATGCTGTTATTGGACAAAACCATAGAAGTCACCCGCGACGTGGCGACCTCCTTACGGCCGTCGGCGCTTGAAATGGGCATCGTGCCGGCGCTGCAATGGCACATCAAAAAATTCTCCGACCAATCCGGCATTGCCTGCGATTTCAGTCATCCCGACAACGGCCCGGAAATGGACGAAGAATGCGCAACGGCGTTATTCCGCATTGTCCAGGAGTCGCTGACCAACGTCCTGAAGCATTCCGGCGCAGACAAGGTTAAAATTCGCATCGCCATGGAGCCCGGCTTTTACTACCTGGAAATTTGCGATAACGGTCGGGGATTCGCTGCATCGGACGCCAGGAAAGCCCAATCGTTCGGTTTGATCGGCATCCAGGAACGCGCCATTATGCTGGGCGGCACAAGCGAATTCCTCAGCACCCCGGACACGGGCACGACCATTCGGGTCCGGGTTCCGGCCACCCCCAACAGATACCTTTTATGATTCGACTGCTCATAGCCGACGACCACGCCATCGTGCGTAGCGGGCTCAAACAATTGTTCGCACTGAACGCGGACATCGAAATTGGCGGCGAAGCCGAAAACAGCGAACAACTGCTGGACTGCCTGCAGCGCTGCACAGTAGACCTGGTTCTGCTGGATTTGAACATGCCCGGCCCGGGCGGCTGCGAAACGATAAGCCGGATCCGGCGGGAGTTCCCGACGCTGCCGGTGCTGGTGTTGAGCATGCACAACGAACTGCAAATCGTTAGCCTGGCGTTGAGGGCCGGCGCCAAAGGTTACCTGACCAAAGACAGCGATCCGGAAACGCTGATGGCCGCCATCCGCGCAGTCGCAGCCGGCCAACGCTTTATCGACCCGAAGCTGGCCGAAAAATTGGCCTTTGCCGACATAGTAGCCCCGGAATCGAAACCGCACCCAAAACTGTCTGCCCGCGAGTTTCAAATTCTGCAAATGCTGGCCAACGGCAAAGGCATTACCGAAATCGGCCAGGAACTGGCAATCAGCAACAAAACCGTCAGCACTTACAAATCGCGGCTGTGCGGCAAATTGCAAATCAATAATACGGCGGAATTGATCCGTTATTACGACGCCCAAATTTGGCAGCCATAACCCAGGCCATCTGTTCGCCGTTCGCACTCGCCCCGGCTTACGGCAACGGACACATGCGCAAGCCCTTGTTATTTGTGGGCTTTTACAACCCACCGCCACACTCGACCTAACCCGGAACACCTAATCCGCAGTATAATGCTGCGTTTTTTCCGTTAATTCCCCCCGTTATGAGTCAACAACGAAAAGCCGTGGCGCTGATTTCCGGCGGCCTGGATTCCATGCTGGCCTGCCAGACCATCATGAACCAGGGCATCCATGTCGAAGGCATCAACTTCTTTACCGGATTTTGCGTCGAAGGCCACACCCACGCCATCCGCAAGCAGGATGCCGACAAGGTCAAGCGTAACAACGCGCTGTGGGTAGCCGAACAACTCGGCATCAAGCTGCACATCATCGATATCATCGAGGAATACAAACAAGTGCTGCTGAACCCCAAACACGGCTACGGCGCCAATCTGAACCCGTGCCTGGACTGCAAGATCTTCATGGTCAACAAGGCCAAGCAGTGGATGCAGGAAAACGGCTTCGATTTCATCATCACCGGTGAAGTGGTCGGCCAACGGCCGATGTCGCAACGCAAGCAGACCATGCCGATCGTCGCCGCCGAATCCGGCGCCGACGATTTATTGGTACGCCCTTTATCCGCGCAAAACCTGCCGGCCACGCTGCCGGAGCGCGAGGGTTGGATCAGCCGCGACAAGATGTTCGGCTTCAGTGGCCGCTCCCGCAAACCGCAAATGAGCTTGGCCAAAGAATTCGGTTTCGCCGACTACGCCCAACCGGCCGGCGGCTGCTGCTTCCTGACCGACGAAAGTTATTCCTTAAAATTGACCGACCTGTGGCAGGCCCGCGGCAAGCGCGACTACGATCTGGACGACATCATGCTGTTGAAGGTCGGCCGCCATATTCGCCCCCGCCCGCATTTCAAAATCATCGTCGCCCGCGAGGACGGCGAAGCCCGCTTCATGAGCGGCTATAAAAAAGAGTTCGTCAGCATGCATTGCACCAGCCACCGCGGGCCGTTGGTACTGATCGACGGCGAAGTCGGCGAAGACGATTTGGCCTTGGCCGGGCAAATCCTGGCACGTTACGGCCAGGGCCGCGACGCCGAGCAAGTCGAAGTGACGATACGCGACCGCGCCGGTGCCGAACGCAATATTTTCGTAACGCCGTTGGCAGCCGAGCAAATTCCCGAGGAGTGGTTCGTATGAGCGAATTCACGTTAAACGCACGCCGGCTGCTGTGCCCGTTGCCGGTAATCCGCACCCAGGACAAGGTCAAGACCTTGCAATCCGGCGACGTATTGACCGTGGAATGCACCGATCCAGGGGTGATGCAGGATATTCCGGCCTGGTGTCGGATTAATGGGCATCAGGTGTTGGAGACTCGTGCGGGTGATGGGGAGTATGTGGTTGTTTTGGAAGTGGGTTGAGTGTTTTTGGTTGTCTGATCAGTTGAGTCGCTATCGCGACGGCCTGATTTAACGTCGGGTCTCGGCCCGACAGCCGAGTAACTTTTCTTTGTTTGGCCAAAGAAAAGTCACCAAAAGAAACGCCACCCGAACGCCGCTTAGCTCACTCGGCACATCCATGTGCCTCGCCCTACGGGTGCAATGCATGCAAATCGGCTATCCTGCCGATTTGTCCTGCGCTCCTCGCTTTCGACGGGGATCGACAGAAGGGGCTCCTGCCCCTCTGTCGATGTGCGGCATCCCTGCCGCACCCCTACGGGCTATTCCCGCCGAAAGCTCCGGTGCTCGGCGCGGCATACGGGAGGAAAACCGTCTCGATAGTAAAGAAACGGTTTTATTCAAGGATACGTACGATATACGGAAACCATTTATCTTTTTGTTATACGGATTCAGGACTTGGCTAGCGCAACCATTAAAATATTTCTTGCCCATGGTGACCCAAAACGGTTGCGAACTGCAGAACTCTCAAATTGGACGGGCAAAGCAGTGGCAGGCCCTCGAACAGAATTCGATAGCATTCTCGCTCGGGAAGAGGCAACGAATGCAGGCGTGTACTTCCTAACGGGCATTGATACAGAAACAGGAAAGCCAGCTCTTTATATCGGAGAGGCTGAGTCAATTAAAGATCGCCTCAAAAGCCATCTCGAAAAGGACTTTTGGAATCAAATCGTCTTCTTTACAAGCAAAGACGAGAATTTAACCAAAGCGCATATTCGATTTTTGGAAGGCCGTCTTATAGACGAAGCAAAGCAATCTGGACGCGCCATACTCAAGAACGCACAATCTAGCGGTGCAAAGCTCCCAGAGTCCGACAGAGAAGATATGGAGGTGTTCTTGGAGAAAATGCAGCAACTTCTCCCTGCGCTTGGCGTAGAAGCTCTCGTCCCCACTGCCGCAATAAAAACCAACTCCGGTTCATATGAAATGCTCTTCTGTGAGCTAAAGGGGCTAAAGGCTTCTGGCTACTTAACCCCAAACGGAATTATTGTGGTTTCTGGTTCCCATGCGGTATTGCAGGAGCGCGATTCTGCCCAAAAATACCCTTGGCTCATATCGTTACGACAGAAGTTAAAAGAAGATGGCTTCCTTGTCCGTGATGGCGATAGGTTGCTTTTCACAAAAGATACGGAGTTCACGAGCCCAAGCGCTGCTGCTGCGGTTATTCACGGGGGAACAGCTAATGGACTCACGGCATGGAAAAACGCACAAGGCAAATCTCTCAAGGAAACAGAATCCCTATAGCAAGTAGCCGACATGAAGCGTAGTGGAATCGTGGATAATCGAAGCACTCTAACCCTCGATTCCGTTTCACTGCATTGAGGCTACGGTGTATATAGACAACCAATATAATTTTCAAACTCCGGGATGGTTTTGGTCCCGTATGCCGCGCCGAGCACCGGAGCTTTCGGCGGGAATAGCCCGCAGGGGTGCGGCAGGGATGCCGCACATCGACAGAGGGGCAGGAGCACCTTCTGTCGATCCCCGTCGAAAGCGAGGAGCGCAGGACAAATAGGCAGGATAGCCGATTTGCATGCATTGCACCCGTAGGGCGAGGCACATGGATGTGCCGAGTGAGCTAAGCGGCGTCCGGGTCGCCTTTCTTTTGGATACTTTTCTTTGGCGATGCAAAGAAAAGTATCGCGGTTGTCGGTCCGCGAACCGACATTAAAATATTCGTCGCGATAGCGACACAACAAAATTAGTTAATCAGTCTAACAAGGTAAACAATGGCAGTCGGAGACACCTCATTTCCTGAAATGTATGCCGTCCAAGGCATCACACTCGGCTCCAGTAACGCCGGCATCAAACAAACCGTGCGCGACGACATCTTGGTCATCGCAATGGCCGAAGGCGGCAGTTGCGCGGCGGTATTCACCCAAAACGCCTTTTGCGCGGCGCCGGTACAGGTCGCCAAGGCGCATTTGGCGATGAACCCGCGCTGGCTGCTGGTCAACTCCGGCAACGCCAATGCCGGCACCGGCAAGCAAGGCTTGCAGGACGCCTTTGCATGCTGCGCCGGTTTGGCTGGAGAAGTCGATGCGTTGGCGCAGCAAGTGCTGCCGTTTTCGACCGGCGTGATCGGCGAACCGCTGCCGGTGGAAAAACTGGCGGCGGCACTGCCGGCCGCGGTCGCCAATCTGGCGGAATCGCACTGGGACCGGGCGGCGAGGGCAATCATGACCACCGACACCTTTCCGAAAGGCGCCTCGTTGAAGCTCGACATCGGCGGCCATCCGGTCGCCATTACCGGCATATCCAAAGGCGCCGGCATGATCCAGCCCAATATGGCGACGATGCTGGGCTTTATCGCCACCGACGCCAAAATCGAGCAGGGTCTGCTGCAAGAGTGCCTGAATGCGGCGGTCGAGCAATCGTTTAACCGGATCACCGTCGACGGCGATACTTCGACCAACGATGCCTGCGTGGTCTTGGCCAGCGGCTGCAGCGGCGCGCCGGAGATACTGCCGGGCAGCGAGCATCTGGCGGCGTTCAGCGCAGCCTTGACCTCGGTCTGCAAACGGCTGGCGGAATTGATCATTCGCGACGGTGAAGGCGCCACCAAGCTGATGCGCATCATCGTCGAGCAAGCCCGCGACAGCGGCGAAGCGCTGCAAGTGGCAAAAACCATTGCCCATTCGCCGCTGGTCAAAACCGCGTTCTTCGCCAGCGACCCGAACTGGGGCCGGATCCTGGCCGCCGTGGGCCGGGCCGGGGTCGAAAATATGGAACTGGAGAAGATCGAGATTTACCTGGGTACGGTCTGCATCGTCGAAAACGGCGGCCGCGCGCCGTCTTACACCGAACAGGACGGCCAGCGGGTCATGAGCCAGCAGGAGATCGACGTCACGGTGCGTTTGGGCCGCGGCACGGCCAGCGAACAGGTGTTGACCTGCGATTTTTCCTACGATTACGTCAAAATCAACGCCGAATACCGCACTTAATTCCGCCCATGCTCCAGCCAAATAACGTGGTTCACGTCGCGGTCGGCGTCGTTCGCGACACGGCCGGTCGGATACTGATCGCCCGACGCGCACAACACGCGCACCAGGGCGGCTTGTGGGAGTTTCCCGGCGGCAAGCTGGAACCCGGCGAGCCTGTGTTGCAGGCCCTAGCGCGGGAGCTGGAGGAAGAGGTCGGGATTCGGGTCGCCGCAGCCGAGCCTTTGATCAAAATCCGCCACGATTACGGCGACCGCCGGGTGTTGCTGGACGTCTGGAACGTCAACTCGTTCAGCGGCGAAGCCCGGCCCTGCGAAGGCCAGGCCATGCAATGGGTTAGCGCCGGCCAGCTTTCCGACTTCACCTTTCCGGCCGCCAACCTGCCTATCATCGCAGCCGCCCGGCTGCCGGCGTATTACGCCATCCTGGAAGGCGCAGATGCGGAATCGATCATGACGAATTGCCGACGCATCATCGACAACGGCGTCAAATTAGTGCAATTCCGGACCAAAACGCTAAGCGCGAACGACAAACAAACCGTGCTCGAACGGGTATTGCAGCAATGCCGGCACCACGCTGTCGAGGTGCTGGTCAACGCCGATCTGGATTTGGATATTAGTCAGGCGCAAGGCATCCATTTGAGCAGCCGGGCGTTAATAAGACTGGATCGACGTCCGCCCGGAATGCGCTGGGTCGCCGCGTCTTGCCACAATTCAACGGAACTGCAGCATGCGCTGGCGATTGGGGTGGATTTTGCGGTGTTGGCGCCGGTCATGCCGACCGCTTCGCACCCCGACACACCGCCTTTAGGCTGGCAACGCTTTAGCGAACTGCTGGAGCACGCCAACTTGCCGGTGTTCGCCTTGGGCGGATTGAGCCGGCAGGATTTGGTGCGGGCGCAAGCCGCCGGTGCCCAGGGTATAGCCGGCATCAGCGGCTTTTTGGCTTGAAGCGGCCTCTCGACAAAATCCCTTATTGCTGTTGACTATCACGTCCGAGCTTTGCAGCCACCTCATATCGGACCGCGGTCAGACTCAGCAACGGGTGTGTTAACCCGCTTCACCGTCATCCAGGTTCGACAGGTCGGGGTTTTCGTCGTCCCAAACCGGCGGACCGGGAATCTTGTGCGCTTCGGTGGCCCAATCGCCGAGGTCGATCAGCTTGCAGCGCTCCGAGCAAAACGGTTTGAATTTTTCGGCGGCAACCCAGGCCACCGGTTTACGGCAGGTCGGGCAGGCGACTTGCGGCGGGGACTGCGCGGCCATCAGAACATGCAGCGGGTCAAATGGAATTCGACATCGTCCTGGGTTTGGCACGGCCGGTTTTCATCGGCCGACGGGATCATGAAGCGGATGCTGAAGCGGTGTTTGCCGCCACTGATCTCGGCGAAACAGCGCTGCTCAGGTTGCAAAGCCACGCGCAGCAACTGCACCGGATGGTTTTTGTTGTCGAGCGCCAGTTGAAAAAAACCGGCTTTGGCAAGCTCCGGGGTTGGAATACTGCTTTGACGGATGAAGCCTAATATCAGATCGATCGCAACCCGGATATCGACAAACGGTTGGGTCCAACGCTCCAGATCTTTCTGCTGCTCTGCTTCATCCTGCTCCAGCCAGTAATGAAACGCCGGCAGATCGAACGAGCAACTGCCGCCGGGTATCGAATTGCGCTGCGAGATACTCTGAAACAAATCGCTTTCCATCACGCTGATGCCGATCTTGCCGTTGGCGCTGTATAAATTGCGGCTGGCCTGATTCAAGTCGGCCAGAATTTCCTGCAGTTTTTCGTCGTCGACGCCGTGGTTATGGGCCAATTGGTTCAACACTTTGGTGTGACGGTCCAATTCTTTGATCAATTCGGATTTAAGATCGCTGCGGCTGAAGATGGTCAGAATATCCAACAAGACGGAGATGGCGGCGCGTTTGTCGAAAACCGAAGCGCCCAACATGAAATGGCTGAGCTGTTGAAAGAGCTGCTCCAAGCGCATAAACACACGAATTCGTTCGTTAAGCGGGAATTCGTAGACTATTTGTGTATTCAAGCCGGTGGTGTCCTGGCGGTGGCTAAAAAAATGTAGGAATTGTGCAGACTTTTAACCTGTTCTGCAAGCAGCTCCGGCCCGGCGCTATTGTCGATCACATCGTCGGCGCGGGCCAGCCGTTCCGGCCGCGACATCTGACTGGCCACGATGGCCTGCGCCTGTTCGGCGCTGAGTTTGTCCCGGGTTACGACCCGTTCGATCTGCAGGGGTTGCGGACAATCTACCACCAGGATCCGGTCCACAACATAAGGATTTTTAGATTCGAGCAACAACGGCACCGCAATCAGGCAGTAATCGGCCTGCAATGCCGCCACATCGGCGGCGATACGGGCGTATACCCGCGGATGCATGATGGCGTCCAGCCGCCGCTTTTGCTCCGGATCGGCAAAGATCGCCTCGCGCAGCTTGGGCCGATCCAGGCTGCCGTCGGTTTTCAACATGTCGGCACCGAATGTCTGAACGATGGCTTGCAAGGCCGGCTCGCCCGGTTCAACCAAACGGCGGGCGATCAAATCGGCATCGACCACCGGCACGCCCAAGTCGGCAAACAGACGGCATACCGTGGTTTTGCCGCAGCCGATGCCACCGGTCAAACCGATTTTCAACATCGGTCACAGACCTGCAAGCCGCAGATACCAAGCATTCATTTGCTCACCCCACAATAGCGCCAGCCAGCCGGCCATAGCCAGATAAGGCCCGAACGGAATCGGCTTGGCCGCATCGCGCCGGCAGAACACGATCATCGCGACGCCAATCACCGCACCGACCAGGGAAGCCAACAAGATTATCAGCGGCAAATATTGCCAGCCCAGCCAGGCGCCGAATACGGCCAGTAATTTGAAATCGCCGTAACCCATGCCGTCCTTGCCGGTCAGCAATTTAAAGCCGTGGTAGACGCTCCACAAGCTTAAATAACCGGCTACCGCGCCGACGATACTGTCGCGGCTGTCGGCAAAAATGCCGAACACGCTGAGCAGCAAACCCAGCCAGACCAAAGGCAGCGTGATCGAGTCCGGCAGCAATTGCTGATCGATATCGATAAAACTCAGTGTAATCAGACACCAAGTCAACGGCAACGCAAACGCCAGCGCCCAGCCGTAACCCAGTTGCCAAGCGACCAGCGCCGAACACAGGCCGGTAAAGGCCTCTATCGAAGGATAACGCCAACCGATTTTGTTGCCGCAGTTGGCGCATTTGCCGCCGAGCAGCACATAGCTCAGGACCGGGATGTTTTGATAGGCTTTGATTTCGGCTTTGCAAGCCGGACAGTGCGAAGCCGGCAATAACAGATCGAAACGCTCGCCCGGGGCTTCGGCCGGCAATTCCAGGTATTCGCGGCACTCGCGCCGCCACGCAGCCTGCATCATCAGCGGCAGCCGGTAAATCACCACATTCAGAAAACTGCCGACCAGCAAGCCGAGTACTAAAGCGCTTGCGGCCAGAAAACCGGGAGATTGAGCTAAGACATTGAACAACATAGGTAAGCAGTAAAGACTGGCCGGTCCGCTGCCTGTAATAGGCCGGAACCGGCAACAGGTTAGATAGCGGCGCCCAATTTGAAGATCGGCAAATACATCGCCACGATCAAACCGCCGACCAAAATCCCCAAGATCACCATGATGATAGGTTCCATCAAACTGCTCAGGTTGTCGACCAAGTTATCGACCTCTTCCTCGTAAAAGTCGGCGACCTTGTCCAGCATGGCGTCGATCGAACCGGATTCTTCGCCGATCGCCACCATCTGTACCACCATATTCGGAAATATGCCGGTGGTTTCCAAGGCGAACTTCAATTGCTGGCCGGTAGCGACGTCGTCGCGCACCTTCATCACCGCCTCGTAAAACAAGATGTTACCGCACGCGCCGGCCACCGAAACCAAGGCTTCGACCAACGGCACGCCGGCGGCCGACATGGTCGAGAGGGTTCTGGCGAAGCGGGCGATGGCCGATTTTTGCAAAATCATACCGACCACCGGTATTTTCAACAGGGTCCGATCCAGAAAATGGTTGAAGGCCTTCGAGCGTTTTTTAAAGTAGGTAAAGGTGTAGCCGGCGACAAATAGCACGCCGACCACGGCCCACCACCATTCCTGTACCCAGGCCGACAAATCGATGACGAATTTGGTGAACGCCGGCAAATCGGCGCCGAAGCCTTTAAACAAGTCCTCGAACACCGGCACCACGAACACCAACAAAATCGCGGTAACGATAAACGCCACCACCAATACTGCCACCGGGTAGGTCAGAGCCTTTTTGACTTTTTTCTTGATCGACTCGGTTTTTTCCTTGTAAGTGGCAATCTTATCCAACAAGGTTTCCAATACCCCGGCATGTTCGCCGGCTTCGACCAGATTGCAAAACAAGGCGTCGAAATAGAGCGGCTTGCGGCCCAATGCTTGCGCCAGGGTATCGCCACCCTCGACGTCGGCTTTGATCGACAACAGCATTTCCGACATGCTGGCGTTGTCGTGGCCCTTGCCGATGATATCGAACGACTGCACCAGCGGTACGCCGGCCGCCAGCATGGTCGCCAATTGGCGGGCAAAAACGGCAACATCGCCCGGCGTGATTTTTTGCACCCGCGGACTGAACAAGGGTTTCGCCTTGGGTTTGATACCGATCACCCGGATGCCCATCCGCCGCAGCTCGGCGCGAGCGATCACTTCGCTTTTGGCACTGATAGTGCCTTTGGTTTTCCGGTTTTGTTTGTCGAAACCGTCCCAATTGAATTCGATCTGCTCTTCTTGTTTTGCCATGATTATTCCGTGGTGACGCGGTCAATTTCTTCCAGTGAGGTGATGCCCTGGCGGATTTTCAACAAGCCGGAGGTGCGCAAATCGTTGATGCCTTCGCTGCGGGACAATTCGGCCATCTCCATCGCATTGCCGCCGCGCAGGATCAAGGCCCGCATTTTTTCGGTGATCGGCATCACCTGGTAAATACCGACCCGCCCTTTGTAGCCGTTATTGCAATGCTCGCAGCCCACCGGACCGTATATTTTGAAAGTGCCAAGTTCTTCCTTTTTGAAGCCGGCCGAGATCAGCGCACTTTCCGGGTAATCCATTTCCTTCTTGCAATGCTCGCACAAACGCCGTGCCAGACGTTGCGCCATAATCAGCAAAACTGCCGAGACGATATTGAACGGCTCGATCCCCATCTGTACCAGCCGGTTGATGGTCTGCGGCGCGTCGTTGGTGTGCAGCGTCGACAACACCAAGTGGCCGGTTTGGGCTGCTTTGACGGCGATACTGGCGGTTTCATAGTCGCGGATCTCGCCGACCATGATGATGTCCGGGTCCTGCCGCAAGAATGCTTTGAGCGCTTCGGCAAAAGTCAAGCCGGCTTTAGGGTTGACGTTGACCTGGTTGATGCCTTCTACGGTGATCTCTACCGGGTCTTCGGCCGTGGAAATATTGGTTTCGACGCTGTTCAGAATATTCAAACCGGTATACAGCGACACCGTCTTACCGCTACCGGTCGGCCCGGTGACCAACACCATGCCGTAGGGTTTATGAATCGCATCCAGGAAATTTTTCTGCTGTTCCGGTTCGAACCCGAGTTTTTCGATGCCGATCTGGGCGCTGGTCGGATCCAGAATCCGTAACACCACTTTTTCGCCGAACAAGGTCGGACAGGTGTTGACCCTGAAGTCGATCGCGCGGTTTTTCGAGATCTGCATCTTGATCCGGCCGTCCTGCGGCACCCGCCGTTCGGCGATGTCCATCTTGGACATGACTTTCAGCCGGGAAATGATCCGATTAGCGATACCGACCGGCGGACTCGCCACTTCCGACAGTATGCCGTCGGCGCGGAAGCGGATGCGGAACCGCTTCTCGAACGGTTCCATGTGAATATCCGATACGCCGCGCTTGATCGAATCCAGCAAAATCTTATTCACGAAGCGGACGATAGGCGCGTCGTCGATATCCGAACCCATAGCGTCTTCGGCCGGCTTGGCCTCGTCGCCGGCGGAAATATCGATGTTGTCCAGATCGTCGTCGAGCAGATCCTTCATCGACGTATCCGCGGCTTCCAGCGCCGTGTCTATCATTCTGATCAGTTTGTCTTCTTCGACCAGAATATTTTCGGTATTGTGCCGGGTGTGGAACTTGATCTCGTCCAGGGCCTGGAAATTGGTCGGGTCGGCCGTCGCGACGAACAAACGGTTACCGCGTTTAAAGAGGGGCAAGGCGTGGTGCTGGCGAATCAATTTTTCGCTGACCATTTTGATCGGCAGAAACGCGGGATCGATCGCGTCCAGATCGAAAAACGGCACGCCGAATTCGGCCGAGGCCAGCGTGGCGATGGTTTTGCTATCCGCGTATTTGTGTTCGACCAAATAGCTAATGAACGCCTGTTTGCGCTTTTGCGCCTCCTGTAAACAGGTCGCTGCCGACTCTTCTGTCAGCAGCCCCTTCTGAATCAGGCACTTAACCAGACCGCTAAAATGAATGTTGGAAGGTGCTGTCGCCATGAAAAAAGGTCAAGATTGGTTTTACTGCAGCTTTGTGCTGCAAATATAGATGAAGTAAGGATTTTATCCAAACTCGACACAGGATGTCGGCAAAGGGTCGGCTAGACCGCCGCAGGCGATAAATGCAGGGAGGCAGCCGCCGGAGACCGGCGACTGCAGAGACAACGCTTAAACCTCGTGATAAATCGCGGCGCCTTCTTCGAGAAATTGCTTGGACTTCTCTTCCATGCCTATTTTCAAAGCTTCCGCTTCTTCCAAGCCTTTTTGCTCGGCATAGTTGCGCACGTCCTGGGTGATTTTCATCGAGCAGAAATGCGGGCCGCACATCGAACAAAAGTGCGCGACCTTCGCCGATTCCTTAGGTAAGGTTTCGTCGTGAAACGAGCGAGCCTTTTCCGGGTCCAGCGCCAAGTTGAATTGGTCTTCCCAGCGGAATTCGAACCTAGCCTTGGACATCGCGTTGTCGCGGATCTGCGCACCGGGGTGGCCTTTGGCCAGATCGGCGGCGTGGGCGGCGATTTTGTAGGTCACGATGCCTTCGCGCACGTCCTGCTTGTTGGGCAAGCCCAGATGCTCTTTCTGGGTGACGTAGCACAGCATCGCACAGCCGTACCAGCCGATGTTGGCGGCGCCGATCGCCGAGGTGATGTGGTCGTAGCCGGGCGCGATGTCGGTGGTCAGCGGTCCCAGGGTGTAGAACGGCGCTTCGAAGCAATCTTCCAGCTGTTTGTCCATGTTGACCTTGATCATTTGCAACGGCACGTGGCCGGGGCCTTCGATCATGGTTTGCACGTCGTGTTTCCAGGCGATTTGAGTCAGTTCGCCCAAGGTTTCCAGCTCACCGAACTGGGCGGCGTCGTTGGCGTCGTAAATCGAACCCGGACGCAAGCCATCCCCCAACGAGAACGACACGTCGTAGGCTTTCATGATTTCGCAGATTTCTTCGAAATGCGTATACAGGAAGCTTTCGGTGTGGTGCGCCAGACACCATTTGGCCATGATCGAGCCACCGCGGGAGACGATGCCGGTCAGGCGCTTGGCGGTCAGCGGTACGTGATGCAGGCGCACACCGGCATGGATGGTGAAGTAATCGACGCCTTGCTCGGCTTGTTCGATCAGTGTGTCGCGGAAGATTTCCCAGGTCAGTTCTTCGGCCTTGCCGTCGACTTTTTCCAGCGCTTGATAAATCGGCACGGTGCCGATCGGTACCGGCGAATTGCGTAGAATCCATTCGCGGGTTTCGTGGATGTTTTTGCCGGTGGATAAGTCCATGATGGTATCGGCACCCCAGCGGATGCCCCACAACATTTTTTCGACTTCTTCTTCAATCGAGGAAGTGATCGCCGAATTGCCCAAGTTGCCGTTGATCTTGACCAGGAAGTTGCGGCCGATGATCATCGGCTCCAATTCCGGGTGGTTGATGTTGGCCGGAATAATGGCCCGGCCGCGCGCCACTTCGGAGCGCACGAATTCCGGGGTGATAAAGGACTGAATGTTGGCGCCGTAGGAAAAACCCGGATGCTGGCCTTGGTAACGGTCACGCATCGCTTCCAGGTTCTGGTTCTCGCGGATGGCGATATATTCCATTTCCGGCGTGATGATGCCTTTGCGGGCGTAATGCATCTGACTGACGTTATGGCCGGCTTTGGCGCGGCGTGGGTTGCGGGTCAGTTCGAAACGCAGGTGTGCGGTCTTGGGATCGTGCAGCCGCTCGTGGCCGTATTTTGAGGTCGGGCCGCTCAATAACTCGGTGTCGCCCCGCTCTTCTATCCATTTACCGCGCACCGAACCCAAGCCTTGGTGCAGGTTGATGTCGACGTTCGGGTCGGTATAAGGGCCGGAAGTGTCGTAAACGAAAATCGGCGGATTTTTCTCGGCGCCGAAATGGGCTGGCGTGTCGGACAGGTTGATCTGCCGCATCGGCACCTGCATGTCGGGACGGCTGCCCTGGATATAGATTTTTTCCGAGGCGGGGTAGGAATCGATTCTTACGCTACTGCCGGTGTCGGTAGTAATTTCATTGCGGACAGCGCTCATGCTTATCTCCAAAAACAGAATAAATCGCGAGCGCAGGGAAGGATTGGCTTTCCTACGCCGGCATTAACCGGATCAGGTTCGAAGGGTTTTTCTCAGCTTCCGCTCTGGAATTGGGCGGAAACACCCCTAGCCTTTTAGGTGGGTCGGTAAGTTAAATGATAATTAGGGCAATTGCAAGCTCGGTTAACGCCCCGGTAGCGGCAAAAATCTTATAAAACAATAGGTTTTATTTCCTGTCGCCAGCTGCAATGCAATTGCTATGATAACCGGCACCCGATCCAACCATTGCCCCATGACCGATCAACCAACTTTTACCGACCTCGATCGCGGATTCGCCCGCTTCCTCGCCGAACGCAGCCGCTTGAGCGGGGCAAAAAAAAACCGCTTCGAAGCCTTGCTGCTGCAGTTATCGGCCCAACAAGGCGCCGGCCATAGCTGCATCGCGATCGACGCGGAGGACATGGCTGTAGTGATGGCCTCAGGCCTGGCCTCCACCGGCAAAACCACCCCGTTGATTGCCGAAACCGAGCGCCTGTATTTGCACCGCTATTGGCATTACGAGGAGCGCCTGGCGAGGCAACTTGCGGCACTGGCCCGACAAAAATTCGATACCGGACATCTCGCAGCCAGCCTCGACCGCTATTTCCCAAGCCAAGGCGACGAAATCGATTGGCAAAAAACCGCGGCGCAAGCGGCGGTTAGTCAGGCCCTGAGCATCATTACCGGCGGCCCCGGAACCGGCAAAACCACGACGGTGCTGAAAATTTTGGCCCTATTGCTGGAAACCAGTCGCCAAGCGTTACATATCGCCCTGGCCGCACCCACCGGCAAAGCCGCGATGCGCCTGCAAGAGTCGATTGTCGCCAACAAACCCGGCCTGGCTTGCGTCGACGAATTGAAAGACCGAATTCCGGAACAAGCCCACACGCTGCACCGACTGCTCGGCGCCAAGCCGCCGACGCCATATTTCCGCCACGACGCCGAAAATCCGCTGCCTTACGATGTGGTGGTGGTGGACGAAACCTCGATGGTCGATCTGGCGTTAATGAGCAAATTGGTCGATGCGCTTAAACCAGGATCGCGTCTGATTTTACTGGGCGATAAAGACCAGCTGGCCTCGGTCGAATCCGGCTCGGTCTTGGCCGACCTAGCCGCCGGCCTGGCCGAGCGCACGGTGGAACTACAAAAATCGCATCGGTTTCAAGGCCGCATCAAACAACTCGCCGTCGCCGTGAACTGCCAGGATGCGGATCAAGCCTGGCAACTACTGCAAGAGCCAAGCCCGCCGATTAGGCGCCTGACCGGCGATCCGATCGATTGGATCATCGAAAATTATGCCGAATACCTGCAGGCGATTCCGAACGGCTGCGACCCGACTGAAATTTTCGCCGCCTTCAACCGCTTTCGGGTGCTTTGCAGCAATCAACGCGGCCATAACTCGGTCGGCGAGATTAATCGGCGGGTAGAACTGGAGCTGGCAAACCGGGGCAAAATCCGGCCCGGCTCGACATGGTACGCCGGCAAACCCGTCATGATTACCGCCAACCACGCCGGCATGCAATTGTACAACGGTGATATCGGCTTATGCTTGAGCGACCCTGAACAAGGCAGCCAGCTCCGGGTATTTTTCCAGCGCGGCGAGCAATTCCGTAAAGTGTTACCGGCCCGGCTACCGCCCTGGGAGACAGTATTCGCGATGACGATCCACAAAAGCCAAGGCTCGGAGTTTGAAAACATCTTGATTGCGTTACCGGATGTCGTGAATCCGGTGCTGAGCAAGGAGCTGTTGTACACGGCGATCACCCGCGCCAAGCAATCGGTGGCGGTCAGCGCCGACCAAGCCATCTTCAATGCCTGCGTCGACCACCGGGTTACCAGACACAGCGGCCTGGCCGCAAAATTGCAGACTTACGCTTCCGGACCAAACTGATGAAATCGATAAAAAAACGCAGCAAACGCTTATTGGCCGACATCCAAACCACGGCAGACCGATTGGAGGCTCTGTGCGCAGACTTGGATTTGCTACAAGGCTTGTTCGAAACCGCCAGCCAAATTGGCGATTGCGCCGCTAAAATCGCCGAACAGATTTCCGCCGCCCATAAAACCGAAGCGGCGGCAACGCTGGCTCAGTCGCCGGAATTGGCCCGGTTAGCGGATTTTGTGGATATGGACGCGATCAGCCTGCTGGAAGAGCGCATATTTGCCGCGCAGACCAATCTGGAGGAAGGTGAAATCGGCGTTTTTTTTCAACAGCTCCTGGAAAAGTCGGAGACGTTGTACGCAACGCTGACGGAAAACATCCAGCAACTGCTGACGCTGGCGGAAGAAGCCGAAGAGGGTTAATGACTACGTTGCACCGAAAAGTGCGCCAGCGCTTCGAGGGCTTGTTTGTATTCCGAATCCGGCAGACACTCCAGAGCGGCAATAGCCAGCCCAGCCGCGCGTTCGGCACACTGCTCGGTATACTCGATCGCATTGGTCGCTTTTACGACTTCGTACACGTCATTGAACGCCTCGCGCGAACCCTGCCGGATCGCATTGACCACGATTTGCGACTGACGCTGGTCGCCGTGTTGGATGGCGTAAATCAGCGGCAGGGTCGGTTTGCCCTCGGCCAGATCGTCGCCAAGATTCTTACCCAGCTCCTCACTATTGGCCTTGTAATCCAGGGCGTCGTCGATCAACTGAAACGCCACACCCAGTTGCTGGCCGTAAATCGCCAAGGCTTCTTCGGTCGCTGCATCCGCGCCTGAAACCACGGCGGCCAATCGGGTAGCCGTGCTGAATAGAATCGCCGTTTTGCGGGCAATCACTTCCAGGTACTTGGCTTCGCTGGTCTCCGGGTTGTTGCAGTTCAACAACTGCAATACCTCGCCTTCAGCGATTGCGGTAGTGGTCTTGGACATGATGGCCATCACCCGCATGTTGTCGGTCCGCACCATCATTTCGAACGCACTGGAATACAAATAGTCGCCGACCAAAACGCTGGCTGCATTGCCCCACACCGCATTGGCGGATTCTTTACCGCGCCGCAACTCGGACTCGTCGACCACATCGTCGTGCAGCAAGGTCGCGGTGTGAATGAATTCGATCACGGCCGCCAGTATCAAGTGGCGCTCGTCGACCTGTCCCAAAGCCTTTGCTGCCAGCAACAGCAACATCGGCCGTAACCGCTTGCCGCCGTTACCGATGATGTAATGGCCGATTTGATTGATCAGCACAACATCGGAGCTCAGTTCGTTTAAAATCAACCGGTCAACCGCCTGAGTCTCGGCGGTGGTTAAATTTTTAATCGAATCGAAATCTATCGGGGCTGAAGCTGGCGTAGAAACTTTAGCTATCATGAAATATTGGGCTAATCGCCTGTCGACGCGTGACGTAAATAGCCGGTCATGCTATGAATATTCGTAGGTAGTGTCAATAGTACCCGACCAACGCGAAAGAGCCGCAACCTTCCTATCAGGAATTTAGGTTTGACGTAAGCCTTGTGAAAAAATATAATCTGCTGTTCACTTTTAACAGATTATGCTTGATGGAGCTTACGCCGATGTATGCGGTAATTCAAACAGGTGGTAAACAGTATCGTGTCGCAGAGGGTACTACCTTAAAAATAGAAAAACTCGAATTAGGCGCGGGCGACAGCGTAGAGTTCGACAAGGTGCTGATGGTGCAATCAGGCGACTCTGTAAAAGTAGGTCAGCCTTTTGTTCAAGGCAGCAAAGTGACCGCGACTGTTGTCTCTCAAGGCCGCCACAAAAAAGTCAGAATCATCAAATTCAGAAGACGTAAGCACCACATGAAACAAATGGGGCACCGTCAATATTACACAGAAGTGCAAATCACCGGCATTTCGGCATAACTTATCCGAGGATAAAACATGGCTCACAAGAAGGCAGGCGGTAGTACCCGCAACGGTCGCGACTCTAACGCACAACGACTGGGCGTCAAACGTTTCGGCGGCCAAGTCGTAAAAGCTGGCAACATCCTGGTTCGCCAACGCGGCACCAAGTTCCACGCTGGCGACAACGTCGGCATCGGCAAAGACCACACCCTGTTCGCATTGGCCGACGGCAAAGTGGTTTTCGTTGAAAAAGGCCCGCAAAACCGCAAATACGTCAGTATTGCAGCAGCGTAAATCCCGATTGTGCCTTGGCACATTCGATCCAAAAAGCCTCGTTTCATAGCGGGGCTTTTTTGTTTATACCGGTAGATTATGAGATTTGTTGACGAAGCGGAAATCCGCGTAGAAGCAGGCGACGGCGGCAACGGCAAAGCCTCGTTCCGCCGCGAAAAATACATCCCCTTGGGCGGCCCGGATGGCGGTGACGGTGGCGACGGCGGCAGCGTTTACCTGGTCGCCACTGAAAACGTCAACACTCTGGTCGACTTCCGCTACCACTCGGTGCACCGCGCCCAACGCGGCGAAAACGGCGGCAGCCGCGACTGCACCGGCAAAAAAGGCGAAGACTGCTTCGTCGCTGTGCCGCCGGGAACCATAGTCTACGAAGCCAACACCGGCGAGAAAATCGGCGACCTGACCAAACCCGGCCAACAATTGCTGGTGGCCAAGGGCGGCTTTCATGGCCTGGGCAACACCCGCTTCAAAAGCAGCATCAATCGAGCCCCGCAACAGACCAGCAAAGGCTCCCCCGGCGAACATCGCATGCTACGCCTGGAATTGATGGTCATCGCCGACGTTGGCTTACTCGGCATGCCGAATGCCGGCAAATCCAGCCTGATTCGCACCGTGTCATCGGCCAGACCCAAAGTCGCCGATTATCCGTTCACGACGCTGCATCCCAATTTGGGCGTAGTTCGGGTCGACGACTTGCGCAGTTTCGTCATCGCCGACATCCCCGGCGTCATTGAAGGCGCCGCCGAAGGCGCCGGCCTGGGCTTACAGTTTTTGAAACACTTGTCCCGCACCGGCCTGCTGTTGCACATGGTCGACATTGCACCCTACGAAAGCGACGAAACGCCGGTCAGCGCCGCCCGCAAAATCATTCGCGAAGTCGAAAAATGGAGCGACGAACTGGCGCACAAGCCACGCTGGCTGGTGCTGAATAAAATCGATAACGTGCCGGACGACGAAGTCGAAGCCCTCAGCCAAAGCATCGTCGCCGAACTGGGCTGGACCGGGCCGGTGTTTCTAATTTCCGCCCTGAAAAACCAGGGCACCCAAGCCTTGATGTACGCCATCATGGATTTCCTGGAACAACAAAGAGCCCGCACAGAAGATACGCAACAGGAGTTGCCCAGTGAGCCGTTCTGATTTTTGCCAAACCAAACGCGTCGTCGTCAAAATTGGCAGCTCCCTACTTACCGACGGCGGCCGCGGCCTGAACAAACCCGCCATCGCCAACTGGGTCGCACAAATGGCCGCACTCAGACAACGCGGCGTCGACGTGGTGTTAGTCTCATCCGGCTCTGTCGCCGAAGGCATGGTGCGATTAAAACTGAAAGCGCGCCCGAAAACCCTGCACGAACTGCAAGCCGCCGCCTCCGTCGGCCAAATGGGCCTGGTGCGCCGTTTCGAAGACGAATTCCAGCTTCACGAACTGCTCGCCGCCCAAGTACTGCTGACCCACGACGACCTGTCAGACCGCCAGCGTTATCTAAACGCCCGCAGCACCTTGCTGACCCTGCTGCAATTCGGCGTAGTGCCGGTGATTAACGAGAACGACGCGGTCGCCACCGAAGAAATCCGCTTCGGCGACAACGACACCCTGGGCGCGCTGGTTGCCAACCTGGTCGAAGCCGACCTGTTGATTATCCTGACCGACCAGACCGGCTTGTTCGATGCCAATCCCAGCCTGAATCCGGATGCCAAACTAATTTCGGAAATCAGCGTTAACGAAAGCCTGCTCGACGACGTGGCCGGCGGCAGCATCAGCGGCCTGGGCCGCGGCGGCATGTACACCAAGGTGCGCGCCGCTCGCCTGGCGGCGCGTTCCGGCGCCGCCACCGTCATCGTCTCGGGCAAGATCGACAACGTGATTCCGGCGGTATTCGAAGGCGCCGAACTCGGCACCTATCTGATCCCCAACATCGCGCCGCTGGCGGCCCGCAAACAATGGCTGGCCGGCCAATTGCAACTCAAAGGCAGCGTCACCCTGGATGACGGCGCCGTCAAAATCCTGAAAGAAGCCGGCAAAAGCCTGCTGGCGGTCGGCGTCAAAGCCGTGCATGGCAGCTTTAAGCGCGGCGATTTGGTATCTTGCCACGACCTGCAAGGCAATGAAATCGCCCGCGGCCTGATCAATTACGGCGCCGAAGACGCCGCCAAAATTGCCGGCAAAGCCAGTAGCGAATTCGAAGCGCTCCTCGGCTACGCCGACGACGCCGAACTGATCCACCGCGATAATCTGGTCTTGATCTAAAACGGGCCGGATTGGCAAAGTCGCCAAGCCGGCCTGACACCAGCTTAAGTATTCTGAATCACAATATTCGGAAAACGGCCGCTGTAATCCTTGGTCCGCATTGCCAATTTGGCGGCCATTTTGCGGGCGATTGCCTTATAAATTTGCGCCGGCCGCCCGTCCGGATCGGCCACCACCGATGGTCGGCCGCTATCGGCATATTCCCGGATATGGATATCCAAGGGCAACGCGCCAAGCATATCCACTTTGTTTTTCGCCGCCATCGCCACGCCGCCGCCCTGGCCGAAAATCGCTTCCTCATGTCCGCAATTGCTGCAGATGTGCATGCTCATGTTCTCAACCAGACCCAGAATCGGCACATTCACCTTTTCGAACATCCCGAGACCCCGCTGAGCGTCGATCAAGGCGATGTCCTGCGGCGTGGTGACGACCACGGCTCCGCTGACCGGAATCTGCTGCGCCAGCGTCAGTTGAATATCGCCGGTACCCGGCGGCAGGTCGATAATCAGATAATCCACGCTGTCCCATTGAGTTTGGGTCAGCAACTGCTGTAGCGCGCCGGTCACCATCGGCCCGCGCCAGATCATAGGTTGGTCCGGATCGACCAAATAACCGATGGACATGGTCTGGATGCCGAAGGAGACCTTCGGCTTCAGCATTTTGCCGTCCTCGCTGTCCGGTTTACCGGACAAACCCAGCATGGTCGGAATGCTCGGCCCGTAAATATCGGCATCGAGAATGCCGACATTGGCACCCTCGGCGGCCAACGCCAAGGCCAAATTCACTGAGGTGGTGGACTTGCCGACGCCGCCTTTGCCCGATGCCACGGCGATAACGTTTTTTACGTTGGGCAACGGTTTCAGCGTCTTTTGCACCGAATGGGACACAATATTGACGTTGACCACAACATCGACTTTGCCCACATCGGGCAGCGCCTGCAGGCGCCGCGTCAATGCTTCACGCAATTCTTCCTGGTAGCTTTTGGCTGGATAACCCAGTTCGATCGACACGCTGACATCTTGGCCTTCCACGCCGATCTTCTTGACCGATTTAGCCGAAACCAGGTCGGTTTCGACATTCGGATCGATGAAACTTTTCAGTAAATTTTCGACAACCGCCTTGTCAATGCTCGCCATGCAGAACTCCGGATCAAATAGGTAATAACCGAGTAGTTTACTGCGAATTCGCTACCGCTCAAGCCCTTTATCCTGCGCCGGCCCGGCAAACGTTGCCCGCAAACCAAGCGGCCACACAGCCGGCCGCCTCAAGCCGCTGCACCGCCAAGCCAGCACCACCACGCCATCGCATCAAACAAATCACCGCAACATGAAAAATAAATTTTACTTTTATAATAAAAAGTTATAGTAATATTCTAACGTTTAGAGTTAGATTCATTCATCTTAATTCGCTCTTAATCGCCACCTCATCTGACTTTAATTTGCATCGTTTAGTGTCAAACACCTGATTTTGAAAATTTAACAGACACATGACTCGACCCGCCGCCACGCCAAACAGCATCACATCGCCCAAAGCGTTAGCCGTCTCGGCGCTGCTATTGAGCCAATTGCTGTCCGGCTGCCAAAGCTTGCAGATATTCCAGCAGCCCGAGCCGGAAACCATCGTCTGGAACAGCAAAGCCGAAGACCTGCCGATACACGAATTCAGCCTGAGTCCCGGCCAAAACATGGTCGGCGAGTTGGCCAGCATCACCAGCGCCGAAAACGACACGCTGTCCGACATCGGCCGCCACTACGGCCTGGGCTTCAACGACATTGCCAACGCCAACGCCGGCGTCGATCCCTGGACATTGTCCTCGGGCCAGAATGTATTATTGCCGCTCAGCTTCATTCTGCCGGACGCCCCACGCAAGGGTATCGTGCTAAATCTGGCCAACATGCGCATGTTTTATTATCCAAAGAACGCGACCAACAGCGTGCTGACTTATCCGGTGGGTATCGGTCGTCAAGGCTGGCACACGCCGCTAGGGCAAACCCAGATCGTCGCCAAGAAAGCCAATCCGGATTGGACCGTACCGGCATCGATCCAACGGGAACATCAAGCGCAAGGTACGCCGTTGCCCAAAGTAGTCCGCTCCGGGCCGGACAACCCGCTAGGCGACTACGCCATGCCGCTTGGCTTCAGCGGTTACCTGATCCACGGCACCAACAAGCCCTACGGCATCGGCATGCAAGTCAGCCACGGCTGCGTGCAACTCTACCCGGAAGATATCGAAACGCTGTTCGGCAAGGTCGAGATCGGCACGCCGGTCAATATCGTCCACCAACCTTATCTGGCAGCGTGGCGCGACGACATGCTGTATCTGGAAGCGCATCCGCCGCTGGACAAATGGGAGAAACAAACAAAGCAGCTGCAAAAAGACATTCGCAAGAAGCTTCAACAACTTGCCGCAGCTAAAGGTGCCGAGATCGACTGGAGCAAAGCCGACCTTATTCTGCGGCGCGCCGACGGGATTGCCACGCCAGTCTTGGCCGGCAGCCCCGACCTAGCGGAGTTACGCGCCAACGCCATTCCGTTAGCCCGCCCGGACAAGCTATTCGGCCAACCAATCCCGTCGGAGTTAAGCGATAGCGACTGGGCCATTCAAGCGGCGGTATTCGACAACGCAACCGATGCGCAAAAGCTGGCCGCGATGTTAAATCACCAAGGCCCGCCGATCCCAGCGCACAAGGTCGCCAAAGACGGTAGTTATCAAGTCGTGGTCGGACCGTTGAAAAACAAAAAAGAAGTCAAAATTGTTGCCCAACGCATCAAGCAGAATTTTGATATGGACGTGACACCGCTCGCCCCCAGACGAGCGGCGAAAAACTGAGCGAAAAGCGCTACGGCTCGAGCCGCTTCACCCCGGAGTACCTGCCGAGCTTACGCCGACTTCCAAATCGGCTGGCTAAATTTGGGCACGCCAACGATTTCGCCCCGACGCAAGTGCAAATACTGCAAACCTATCAGCGTGGAAATATCGTCATATTCCACCCACACCACCTTGGCCTCGCCTTCTTCTTCGAGCTCCTGAAAATCGAAACTGACAACCGTGCCTTCCTCGACCTCTATCCTGCCCAACATGCGAATCATGATGCCGTCTATCGACACATTCTCGGTATTGAACGCATAATCGGTTTCGTTGAACACGATATGACCGGCGGCAGAAATGCTCTTCCGATACGCTCGGCGCCTATAAAGCAAGCTATCGACGTCGTAAGTTAGGTTGCGGAATTCGATCGCAATCTGAAATCCGGCATCGACCGACTCCGCCCTGACCACTTCGGCTTCGCCCGCCAAGTTGATTTCAGGCAGATAAAAGTCGACGATAGGCGAAACTTGCAAGACCCTGAAAATGTCCTTGATGCCGGCAAACGAGGGCTTGACCTTTAACAGCGTCAGCACACCGGTGATCGATAGATTAAGCACCAAAATTTCATGCTCTTCTTGACCTAGGTACAAAAGTCCGTGGCTAGCAAGGCTTTTTCGGTAGGCGCGGTTTTCGGTGGCGAACATGTGTTAATCCTTGTCTCAGGCCATGTTTTACTGGGCTGGCAAGCCCTGAACATGATCGAAAGACCTTATGTATTTTTATGAATTCTGATTGGGTATGTTAAACAAATTTTTTTGTCTGGCAAGCTTAGCCGTTTTGTCGGCTTGCGCAAGCCTACCGCCGAAAAACCCGGAAAACATCTGCCAAATCTTCCGCGAGAAAGAAGACTGGTACCAAGCCAGCCTCAGCTCCGCCCGGCGCTGGGGCGTGCCGATCGCGGTGCAAATGGCCATCATCAATCAGGAATCCAGCTTTGTCGCCGACGCCCAACCGCCGCGGCCGCTGATTTTAGGATTTATTCCCTGGTTCCGTTCGAGCAGCGCATACGGGTATCCGCAGGCCAAAGACGAAACCTGGGCCGATTACCAAAAGCAAGCCGGCAACTGGTGGGCAAACCGCGAAGACTTTGCCGACAGTTGCGACTTCGTGGCCTGGTACTGCGCTACCAGCAACCGCAAACTCGGCATCCCGACCTCGGACGCGCAAAAGCTTTACTTGACCTACCACGAAGGACTGGGCGGCTTCCAGCGCAACACCTACCTGTCGAAACAATGGCTGATGAATACTGCCAAAAAAGTGCACCAACGCGCATTACGCTACGACGCACAACTGGCCGGCTGCCGGCAGGAGCTGGAAGCCAAAAACTGATAAACTATCCGCCCCATTAATCCGATTCCGTCAAGCCGGGGCGTGCGCAAATCCAACACCGCGCCCCCGGATTTAACGGCACAACCACCTACCGGAGTATTCATGAAGTCTATGAAACAACGAGTTATCGCCACATTAATCGCATTTATCACAGGATTTATTATGTTCTCACTGGCCAACGCCAACACCCCAGCCGAAAACAAAGCCGCCGGCGAAAAATACCTAGCCGACAACGCCAAAAACGCCGGCGTAACCACCACCGCCAGCGGCCTGCAATACCAAGTATTTACCGAAGGCACCGGCGCAGCGCCCAAAGCCAGCGATAACGTAACCGTTCACTACAAAGGCACCACCATTGACGGTAAAGAATTCGACAGCTCTTACAGCCGCGGCGCACCAGCCACGTTCCCACTGAACAGAGTCATCGCCGGCTGGACCGAAGGCGTTCAGCTGATGAAAGAAGGCGCCAAATACCGCTTCTTCATCCCCTCCAACCTGGCCTACGGCGAACGCGGCGCCGGCCGCGACATCGGTCCGAACTCGGCGCTGATTTTTGATGTGGAATTGATCAAAGTAAATTAAGGCCCCCGTCCTCCAAAGCCTTAACCCAAGCCGTTCACCGCAAACTTCGAACCGTGAACGGCAGACCCCTTTCGTATGCTTGGGCAATCAATCAGCAACAGCAACTGGTGTGCGTTGTGGGCCTTGCGTGCTAAGCAATGTCGAAGCAAATATCCCCAGGCCCAATGTCGTTAAATTAAGGATGGTAGGAGCGGGCCACGCCCGCGATCATAACAAGGCCTGCTCACAGCATTTGAACAAGCCGGTTTGCTCCTAACTTAACGACATTGCCCTAAACTGCCTTTCCTAAAATCCGGACCAGCAAAAAATCCTTGGCAAAGTGCCACAAAAACACCGGGTTGGTCGCAAAATAACGCTTAATCAACCGCCGATCTTTAGCCATACGATAAACCCACTCCAGACCGCTTTTCTGCATCCACAGCGGCGCCCGCTTGATATGCCCCGAGTGAAAATCGAAGGCGGCACCGACACCAAGCTGCACCGGAACATGTACCCGATCAAGATGCGAAGCAATCCACTTTTCCTGCTTCGGCGCGCCCAAGCCAACCCACAAAAAATCGGGTTTGGCATCGTTAATCAAATCGACCAATTGCCTGTCTTCTTCCTCCGATAACGGCCGGAACGGCGGCGAATGCCAACCCACAATATCGGCTTCCGGGAAACGGCTGCGCACATTCTTGACCAAGTCCGCCAACACCTCGTCCTTACCGCCCAGAAAAAAATGCCGCCAACCTCGGGCCTGACCGTGCTCCAAGCACTTAAGCATCAAATCCGGTCCGCACACGCGGCTGGCGATATTGGCTTGGCGAACCAAATTCGCGTACCAAACCAGCGGCAAACCATCCATTGTCGACAACGCCTCGTTGGAAATCCGGCGTAGTTCGTGGTCGCTCAAACTGGCTACCGTTGTGTGCACATTTGCAATACACACTTGATGCGCCTCTCCGCCGGCTATCCACGATTCAAATAATTGCAATGCGCTCTCGTAAGAGAGCATGGGGAAATTAATCCCAAGCACCTCAACGGCTTTGGGAAGCATTAAACCTTGATCCATAAGGCATCCAGAATCGGCAATATATCCTCTACTTAAAGGCAACAGCGCGAAATGCCCCGCCCAAAAGGGGATTGGATTAAAAGAAAACCGCCGAATCGACCGGTATCAACCAAATCGAAAAACGGCGTAGACGTACAAAACATGGAAAGTAAAACACCATCTTCCGCGAAAACACACTCACCCTCGACACGGGCACGCTACTCAGCATCTCCATTTATCGCTCGCATGTCAACCACGTCTGGCCGCAACACAACCGCTCAAGTTGAGCGGACAAAAAATGTACGTTATGCGTTCGGAATCCACGTCACAATTCCGTCCTATACCCGATAGTACAATTTACATTCCGAAACAAATCAAAAAATAGGGTTTATCTATTGCAACTAAGGAGTTATGATTAGAACCGACAAATCATGCAAGTACGCGGCGATGCAGGCACGAACGGATTCCTCTGCTGACCCGATTTTGAAACAAATTCAACGTATCTTCATCATCATGGTCAAGGAACAGACTTTTATCTCACAAACATCGACCCAGTTAACGTGCAGAGCCAACATCCTGGCCAACCGAACGCACATGTTAATCAAGGAGAAACCAATGCATTTCAAAACGCCGATACTTCTGGCCTGCTTATTTTTGTGCGCTAACGCAACCGCTCGCGATTTCTACGTATCGCCCACCGGCAGCGACCGGTTGGATGGCTCCACACCGAACGTTAACTCCTGGAATCGGACCGGACCATTCAAAACCCTTGCGCGAGCCCAACAAGCTGTGCGAAACATCAAAGCCAGCAATCAGCTAAATGAGGCTATTACTATTCACGTTGGCAAAGGCACATACCAACTGCAAAGCCCACTAATGTTCGATGACAGAGACTCAGGCAAAGACGGCAAGGAAGTCCTATGGACCGGAGAAAAGGACGCCACCGTTATTTCCGGAGGCATTTCTCTAAGAAACTGCCAACCATTTGATGAAAGCAACCCCAAGAAAACCTTATCCTGCCCCATTAGCTCCCAGATTCTATCGAAGATAAAATCGGAAAAAACAGACAGAATATCAATCAAATCACCATCATTTGATCTATATATTGATGGCGAAAGAATGAATATTGCTCGCTGGCCAAATAATGACTGGGCACATGTAAGATCGGTCATCAATCCCAACAGTATCTTTAACGTTTTCGAACAACTACCTAACTACTCAGGAGAAACTTCGAACGGTCAAATCCACATTTATGCCGGAAGCGACTACTACGATGAATATATTGGAATATCGCGTATCGATTTCTCCAAAGGCAGAATTGATTTATCCTCCCCAACAAAACAGCGTATTGGCGAGGGCAGAAAGTTTTATCTGGAAAACATCAGCGCAGCACTAGACCAGCCTAAAGAATGGTACTACAGCCCCAAACTATCCACAGTTAGCTTTATCCCCCCCAAAAATCAAGCTCCGAATGAAGTAACAATATCCTCATTATCAAACTTGTTGATAATAAACGACGCAAAAAACATCCATTTTAGTAATTTGACATTTCAACATAGCAATGATGGGGCCATTATCTTAAACACCACCGACAATGTTCGCTTTGATAATATAGATATAAGCAATATAGGGGGTAGGGCGCTTCGAGCCTGGAATTCCACAAATATTGAAGTTTCAAATAGCCACGTTCATCATACGGGACGCGGAGGAATTTCAATTACAGGCGGAGACAGACCAACACTAACAGCTTCGGACAATTTAATTACAAATAATATAATTCATGACTACGATACAAAATTATTCAACCTCTCACCGGCAATTGAAGTGGGCGGCGTTGCATCTATAGTCCGGAACAATACAATCACAAATGGCAACGGGATGGCTATCGCTATTACCGGCAACGACCATTTAATAGAAAAAAATGAAATTTCAAAAATTTGTGAACAATCCGCAGACTGTTCCGCCATTTATTCAGGCAGAGACTGGACCTATCGCGGCAATCTAGTCCGCTACAACTACCTGCATGACTTTACCGGATATGAACTGGATATTCATTCCTTGAATATTGGTAAAAACATTGTTAATTATTTAAAACGAGGCGCACGGGGCATTTATCTCGATGATGCAGTAAGCGGCTTCACTTTATTTGGCAACCTTCTGGAAAATGCAGGCTCCATTTCTCTACAAGTCGGCGGCGGCCACGACCTTACAATAGCAAACAACATAATAAAAGCTCACGATTGGTCAATCTGGTACGACCAAAGATTTCCTGGCTTCAATTGGGAACTATTAAGAGAAACACTAAACTCCATGCCTATAACCAGCGCCATATGGCGCGAGAAATACCCGGAACTAACAACTCCGTTATCGAACGATACGTGGCCAGAGCGTATTCAAATGCAAAACAACATCATCATCTCTACAAAAGATAATGGCCACGCTATGCGATACGCTCTACCTCTTACCGGTAACTCTATAGGAAACAATATTGTATGGACTCCCAAAAGCCCTACTAGATTAGACTTTAAAATACTGAATTACGGTGGCAGCGGCAAAGGCTTCATGCCCTGGAATACCTGGGTTAACGAAGGCATCGAAACCAATAGCATCAATGAGGATCCATGCGTTGATATATCCGGCGGCTTGGTACGGATAACATGTCCTAATTCACCTATAAACCGCATCGCCTTTGAAGCCATCCCATCAGACATCGGCGCAACTCAATAACTGCGCTTTAATGCTACGACCCTTGGCCTATATTTAATAAGGACATTAAATATAGGCTATCGACTTAACGTCTTAGAGTTTCGCTTATGACTATAAAAAAAGCCCTAACCCTAGTTCTAATCGCATTGCCAATAAAAGGAATTTCCAAAGACTTCTACATAGATCCATCTGGCGACGACCGCGCGAATGGACTAAGCTCAGCAAGATCAAGCAGCAACGGCCCTTTTAAAACACTTGCTAGAGCGCAAAAAGCCGTCAGAGACCTAAAAGCCAGCGGCGATATCAATGAACCTGTAACAATTCATATTCAAAGCGGAATCTATCGACTTGAAAATTCGCTAGACTTCGACGTGCGAGACGCAGGACGTGCCGGACAAAGTATTACCTGGCAAGGGGAAAATGGCCCGGCCTTAATTAGCGGCGGGATTAGCTTACAAAAATGCAACTCTGACGGCAAAACTTGGAGTTGCTCAACCAAAAATCAAAAACTAGGCCAGATCAAATACCTGCAAAACTATCGTCAACGCGGCAACAACCCGGGATTTGAACTATTTATAGACAACAGCCCCATGCATCCGGCTCGCTGGCCAAACTCCGATTGGGCTCACATTCGACAACCGCTAGACGAGCGAACCCAGTTTACCAGCATAGAGACGCTACCGACTTTATCAAAAGACTCAAGTCAAGCCCAGATCCACATAATGGCCGGCAACGACTGGCATGATCAATACTTAGGAGTTAAGTCGATAGAACCAGACTTAAATAAAATCAGCCTTTCAAGCAATACAAATTACAAAATCGAAAGCGGCAGAAGATTTTATTTACTTAATATCAAATCACTACTTGATGCGCCGGGAGAATGGTTCTACGACAACAACAGTGAAATAATTTACTTTATCCCTCCAACCAGCGCACCGCCAAACGAAATAACCATTTCAACGGTAAATAATATATTTAACATCAATGGTGCAAATAATATTTATTTCAAAAACCTCTCGCTAGGCTACTCTACAGATACAGCTATCAAACTAAACAATAGCAATAATATAAGTTTCGATAATTTGGAGATCAGCAATGTCGCTGGCAAAGCGGTCGAAGCCAAAGACAGCAGTTTTATCAGTGTTATGAATAGCCACATTCACCATACCGGCTGGGGCGGCATTACCTTTAGCGGTGGAAACAGAAACACCCTGGAAAAAGCAAACAATATAGCCCATAACAACCATATACACGATTTTGGCAGAGTCGTGATGACATACACGCCTGCTATTGAGACTTCCGGTGTCGGTAGCTCAATAACGCACAACCTTATCGAACAAAGCCCCGGAACGGGAATACTTCTGTTTGGCAACGAACATCTAGTAGAAAAAAACGAAATTCATCACGTATGCGAACAAGCCTCTGATTGCGGCGCCATTTATTCCGGGCGAGACTGGACCTTTCGAGGCAATATAATCCGAAACAATAGCATTCACGATTTATTCGGATACGGCTTAGTCAGCGTAGATATAGCGAATAACTTCGTTAAATACGCAAGACCGGACGGCGTTAGAGGCGTTTACTTGGACGACTCGGTGAGCGGGTTTAACGTTATCGGAAACATATTCCGAAATGCAGGCGTGATGGCAATCCAATTGGGCGGAGGAAGAGATAATATTATTGAAAATAATATTATTAGCACGAGCGACTACGCCATATGGGTCGACAGCCGCCCAGCCGGAGACGAGCTCAAAAAACGCTTGTTTCAAGTGCCCATTCAAAGTCCTGTATGGCTGGATAAATACCCCAAATTGGCACTGCCTATTATCAACAATAATTTACCGGAAGGAAACAGCATCCGAAGAAACGTAATGCTTTCCAATAAGCCTGGAAATATATTAATTCGTTACCAAATGCCAGAAAGCACCAATATTTTGGAAAGAAATTTATTGTGGAGCAGTTCAGGCTCGTTTGTCTTAAATTACGACATATCGGATAGAACGAAAAAACGTAATGGCGCAACTTGGCAGGAATGGGTCAGCGAAGGAATCGAGCACGGCAGTATTTATGGCGACCCTTGCCTGAGCATCACAGGAAATCAGGCAAATTTTTGCGACAAAACATTACTAGATAAAATTGGCTTTGAAGTCTTGCCATCAGATATCGGATTGATAAGTAAATAGACCATCTCTAACTTCACAAACCATAGAGGCGTCCATACCATACTAAACACTAAAGCAGCCGGCAAAACCAGATTGCATTAGCAAACAGAACGATAAATTTTCATTAGCTGCTCGTAATTAATCTCCGCCGTATATTTTTCTAAAAACCGGCGGCGGGCATTTTCACCAAACAGTCGAGATTGCTCAGGATTTTCAAACAACCATCTAGCTTTTTGCGCCATGTCGTCGGAATTGCCGGGTTCAAACAATAAACCGGTTACCCCATCCTCTATAACGTCGGCCATACTCCCAAGTCTCGAAGCCAAAACAGGCAGTCCGTGTGCGAAAGCCTCTACCAAAACCAACGGAAAACCTTCATACCATTCCGACGGCAACACCAGAAAATGCGCGGCCCGCATTAACTGACTAACTTCTGTTGAATTTTGCCTGCCCAGCGGCTCAACACCGACGCGCTCCCTTAACAGCGCTTCCAATGGCCCGCTGCCGGCCATTTTCAACTGCCATTTACCTTCAAGGCGAGCCCAAGCATTAAGCAATGTAGTGACACCTTTTTCTTCGCTGATCCGACCAACAAATAACCCGAATTGATCTGTATGACTTTTCGCAACACCCCCGCTCGCTAGAGGATCGACGATAAAATTAGGTTTAACTGCAATCCTATCCGATGGAAAACCTGCCTCAACGAATTTGCTTTTTGCAAACTCGGTTAACGCGACAAAACGATCAATCTTATCGGCCCAGGTGCCGGCTTTACGGTGATACGCCACCATATGTGCAACCACGAAACTACCCAGCCTGGACCCCCGATAGCACGAATGCCAAGCCGCATTATAAGGAGACCCGGTGATACACTTTTCGCAGATACTACCGTTTCGCATCAGCATCGCGCCCGGACAAATCAACCGGTAATTATGCAAAGTCTGCACCACCGGCACACTCTCGTCACGACAGGCATCGAAGATAGAAGGACTAATCTGAGGGAAAAAGTTATGGACATGCACGACATCCGGCCGAAACTCACGGAATAAATCCCGAGCCCGCAATTTAGAACGCGGCGAATACGTCGTGTTTAGCGCCGTTTCCACCTTGCCTTTAAATCCACCTGGCAAATCTTTGTTGTCAACGGCCCATAGATAAACTTCATGCCCATTATTCCTAAGCAGATTGGTTTCAGCCTCAACTACATTATCTTCACCGCCGGCTTGTTGATAACGATTATGCGCGATGAATATTTTCATAATATTTCCTAAACGAACCCAATGGATAGCCTATAGACCAAAACACCTCAGAGCGACCAACTATAAGCCTCAAATCACTCAACTTTAAATTTACCTTTAACTCTGCGCACGATTCTTGGCCAAAAGAAGCGCTTCAAATGCCCTAGATTAGGAAAATAACTCAGCACCCGAGTTATGCCACCAAAATCAAATATCCCGAATTGATTAATCAAGAACTTGTTCGACTGCAAATTAGACAAACTGTAATACTCACCGAGCTTTCTCTTTTGAAAATGGATATAAATATATTCTTTTTTACCATTCTCTCCATCAACACAAAATAGCTTCCCATTATCCCAAACAAAATACTGCCCCCAACGATTGGCGTGAGCGGTCATAAACAAATAAGGGGAAGTCGTCCTAATATCAGCTATAATCTCCTGGCGATAAACCGGCATATCCAAATCGGAAAATATTTTATCAATCCCGTTTGTTTCATCGAAGTTGAAAAAACCGCGCGTAGCGAAAATATTCCTATAATCTAAATTGCCAACACCCTGCCTATACATCGAATTTATATCTGAACGATTTAAATACAGAGTCAAATGCCCTCGACGAAACAGCTTGACGTACCGATTCAGCTCAATAGCCTCGACCACAGGCGTCAAATCTCCGAATGCCATATCGAAGTCGCAGTGCCCCCACCAATCGTAACCTGCCGTATACTCAGCCAACAATTCACCATAAGCAGGTTGAAAATCGGTCAGTTTGTACGGAGAGTCCAACGCCAGAGGAAAATCAAAAAAGGACTGAAACTTTTCAACCACATCCGCAAAAAATGTTCTGACAATTTTTACATTCGCCGGAAGTTCAAAATCCACTTCAAAATCGACCAAAAACAGAAAATCAATTGCAGGATTCACGCCGCAAGTGTGAACAAAAAAATCGAAATAGTCCGGCTTTTTTCCGAAATATAAATTCAGAACTAGAATTTTCATCTCACCCATCCCTAAACTGAATGACCACCGAGGGTATTAAAATAACCGCAAATTCCGTTAACAAAATTCAACGCCATATTTTCGATAGAAAAACGCGTCGAACTCGAATCAGCCCCCTCGCGGAGAGCATTTAAGCGCTTTGGATTGGCGAATATTTCGCTAACGGCGCCCGCATACTCATCCTCGCTGGCTCGCGTCATTATGCCGTTGACTTGATTTTCCAAATACTCAATTTCCGGACTATGGTTTGGAATATCGCAGGTAAGCAAAGGCAGTGATGCGACAAAAGCATCCAATATTGCCAATCCAACCAAGCCCGGACATAAAAACAGGTGCGACGATTTAAATGCCACCGCCTTTTCCCGTCCGAATAGCGGCCCCAAATACTTTATAAATGGATAGTTCTCGGCAAACTTCTCAACCGAAGGCTTGTCCAGACCATCCCCTATTATCAACAGCACGAAATCGGGTACGCTTTCCCGAATCAAAACAGAAGAGCGCAGCAAAAACTCCAATTTTTTTTCGCCGTACAAACTGCCGCAAAACATACCGACTTTATCCAGTGCTTGTATACCCAGACTCGACTTGAATTCCGCAATTTCGTATTCATCAATCTCGGCTAAGAGCTGTTTGAAAGCGGAAGTATCGACACTGTTATTCAGTGCAGTAATCTTGCTTTTAGGATATCCCAAGCCAGCAACATAATTAGCGACACCATCGGTATACGCGAACCACCAATCGCATTGCACCGACAATCGCTTTTTCATTCGTTCCCGCCAACTATTTGGATTTCCCTGTCTATTCTGCCCATGGCCCCAATAAGCGAAGCGTTTAATGCCAAATAAACGCAACCCCATCAATAAATAATTATGTACATGCTTGTTTGCTTGCTCGGTTATTACAAAGTCAGCCCATAAAATATGCTTAACCGCATTATTCAGAAAATGCAGTTTATCTCGAAACAACCATAAACTTCGCTCGACAATACAGCAACCTTTGGACTCCAAAATATTGTCGCCTTTACGTTGATCGTTTAACGGCGGAGAACCTGAAACCACTCTAAGCTCATGTCCTTGCTCAGCGAGCAATCGCTCCATTTTTTCGAACAATGGAACTCTATATTGCTTCAGCATAGGCTGGAATATCAACACCCTCATAAATTACCTTGTCGAATGTAACTACTGAAAAAATATAATAAGCTCACTTTGAAACAAACAGCCCATTCACAAAGCTTCTTACACGATAAGTATGCCGCTCCGTAAGCAAAGACAAACACCATGCAAAGGATAGCGATACCGCAACCAATGAAAGAGCCGCAACAAACTGGTTAACGCTTTTAGGTATATCGTGCCAGCCAAACCCAAAATGATTTTTCATTGCCGCACACAACAACATAAGCAATGGCACGTGAACGGCGTATAACGAATATGAAAATCCCCCCAACTTACTATGACCGTCCCAATGTAACAGACGCCAGTTAGCCGGATGATATTTCAACGACCACAATAAATTCGCAAACAGCAAGGCCACGATAATCTCGAAAATAAAACCGAAAGAGCCAAAAATAACGTTAGCTCTTACCCCAACCCGAATTCCAATTAATGCTGCTAAAAAAACAGCCAACGCCCAAAAAGAGGATTTAATTACCGGTTTTTTTGCCAGAACCGAAAATCCGGCACCAATACACCATAATATAAATCCGACAAAATGCCATTTTGATGCGAACGACATTGAAGCAAATAAAGCAACACCGACAATAAACAGACTCCAGGATTTGAAAGATCTGCGAAACAAAAGCGGTGACAATAGCAACGGAAAAGTCACGTAGTACCAAAACTCATTGGCTAACGTTTCCAGCGGGCCATTGGTTCCCAGGGTATCGACAAACAAATTCTGCAAATTAAACAAAGAACCTACAATCGACATTTTGAATTCCAAATCGGTTTGGTGCCTTAATTTCGCCAGGTGTTCCGCATAAATTTCAGAATTCGGAAACATCGCCATGCCAATGTAATCGAAAGCATTACCAATTAATAGCACAGGGATCAGTACCAAATATATGCGCGTAACGCGCGCCACAAAGTACTTTGTCAAATTAAACGGCCTATTCGCCAGTACATGCTTTAAAACCGGACCACCCACTAAATATCCGCTCAATACGAAAAAGATAACGACGCCCCAGTGAGCAAACCCAGCGACAAACCCCCAGAGGTAAGTAACTAATGTTCTATCATCCGCAGGAATTTTATCCAGGGTCAAAAACATTCTGTTATTCAAGTGCGTCAGCAATACCAAAAACGCCGAAACCCAGCGGGCAAAATCCAGAAAGGCTGACAAACTTGGGTTATATTCAGAATCCGGCTTGACTACTGCGGCCTGCTCGATCATTACATTTCCCGATGACATCAGAATTTCCTCCGTTATTAAATTATCCATAGCAGCGCGCTAGCTGCCTATTTCGTCGTAGATATTTTCCAACTTGGCAGATTGCACATTAATATCGAATCGACTAACCACAAATTCGCGTGCGTTATTTGCCAAAAAATCCAATCTGGCGCCATCGGACAACAAACTATCCAATTGGGCGGCCAACGCAGCATGGTCGTTTTCTTCGAAAAGCAATCCGGTATGGTTTTCCAACATCGCCTCAGGTATGCCCCCGGAACGAGTAGCGACAACCGGCACTCCGCAAGCCTGGGCTTCGATCAAAGCGATACCAAAGGCTTCGGTTTGCCCTTTTTCGTCTGTTCTGGCAGCGTGCACGTAAACCGACGCCTGCCGCAACTCCGCCAACACCTGCTCATGCGGCAACGCACCGCGCCAATGGACATGTTCGGACACGCCAAGCTCGACCGCCAATTGCTGGAGGCGGCGAGTATCCGGACCGGAACCGATCTGTACCAAAACTAAATCCGGATATTGCACAATCAACTGCGGCAAGGCGAGCAGTATGGTATCAATCCCTTTCCAGTCGACATGCCGCGAGACATTCACAAGTCGCTTCGGGATTCTGGCCGCTGAATCAACCTTAAATCTCGAGGTGTCAACGCCTATGTAATGAACGATCAATTTATCAGGGGGACATCCCCGCCGAATCAGGCACTCCCGCAAATAAGCCGAGACAGCAATAATCCGCGAGGCATATCGATAAATCATTTTTTCGCGCAACAAGAACAACCAGTTGGAAATTGTTTTGGACTTCAACATCGACCAGCGCGACTGCTGGGCGTCGAAACCATGAAACGTAACGACCAAGGGCAAGTTACTTCGCTTGACCAGCGGCAAAATCATCGCTGCGTCCGGACCGAAATGAGCATGAACCAACTGCACGTCATCCTTGAAGCCGGCTATACCAAAGAATGTGAACAATACCTTGCGCCAAACCGATGCCGGTTTGTCCGCAAAAACCGACTTAACTTTTATCTGCGGATTATCCGAACCGTGAAAATCGCGACACCAGACCAAAGGCTGATAACGCATTAAACCGAGCAATTGACTGGGAATGAACGCTTCAGATGGAAGCGGATAAGCGGTTCGGTAGACTGCGACGATTTTTGTCATTTTTCCCTTCGATATATCCATACGCCCGTCAGGCGCAAATTTAAGTTAACCGCAGCCAAAAGCACCGGGAAACGCGCGGCGAACCGAGCGAGGCACTACAAAACTAGCCATCGCTTTTACCCCTGTCGGTTAGGCGCTTTGACCACAAGCGGATTTTTTTGAGATAAAAATAGAGTACCGGGCACGCGAGCAAAAAACGCTCTTTGAACGAGTAACTATGGTTGTGCCGAAAATTCCTTAACTCATCTCTGACCGGAGAAGGCAAAACCGCATAAGACTCGGCACAGGCATCAACCAAAAAAATTAACGAGGAATTGACGTACTTCGTTTTAATTGTCAGGCAATCCGGATCAGAGCGGAAACCTTCCCGACCCAACAGGGCGATAACGCCTTGCATGGCATTGATTCTTCCGCCGAAATCGAATTTATGCCTGGTCCGAGTTAACGACCCCGGTCTGACGCGCTGAGAATAATAGACTCGAGCCGTTCTAAAAACCTCTTTGCTCAACAAGTACGCCAACATTGTAATGTTGTGATCTTCGTGGACCCTGCCCAAAAAACATAATTGGTTGTCCACCAGAATGCGCCGACTGACAATATAAGTCCAAGCGGCAGAGGTGTAATTATTTCCAAGTAATAAATCCCTAACCGCGATTTTTCCTTCTTTTAGCCAACCGGTTTCGTGATGGGTAATTTTTGGAAAGGTTTTTTGGTTCGCAAAAAACAGCTCAGAACTAAAGCAGAACATTTCCATCCCTGGATTTTCAATTAACCGATCTCTAAATTCGGCAAAAAAACCGGCCTGTACCACGTCGTCCGAATCGCAGAAAAATATGAAATCGCCGCCAGCGACAGACAAACCGAAGTTTCTTGCCTCGCCTGCGCCTTTATTATCCTGCCTATATATTTTAACTAGCGGATTATCGCCATATTTCTGACGAAGGACCTCATTGGTGTTATCAGTAGAACCGTCATCGACGACAATAATCTCGTACGGACTTATATTTTGCGACAATAATGAATCGATACATTCCAATACATATCGGTCTATGTTATATGCCGGGATGATAACTGAGACCGGGACAGAACTTTCAGTAGTGTTCATATACAATTTACGAAAAATAACCTAGAGCAACCCCAATGCCGTTAAATTAAGGAATAGAAGGCTGGTTCACATCCTGTAGGAGCAGGCCATGCCTGCGACCGAAGGCGTTTGATCGCGGGCCGGGCCCGCTCCTGCCATCCTTAACTTAACGACATTGAGAACAATCCTTGGGACTCTCTAACAATGCAATTCGATAACCTCATTTCGCACGTCAAGTCATATAAACAAACGTATTATCCGTTGGTATTGAACTTGTCGCAGCATGAAGGCTAATTCTTAGCGTCCTCCAGCGTAATCGAATGAATTCTTGCACCACCATTTCCATTGAAGCACAAACCAATCGACCACTGTTTAGCAAAATACCACCCGGCTTTTTGTTTTTTAGCGACACACTTTTTATCCGGGCCATCAACCTTCCGCTGGGCTAGCGATATTCCATTTTCGTTCAGAACCAAATCAGCCGCCGCCAAAAACTATCGATGGCTATGCTTAACGACGTTTGAAACGCTTCAGGAAAGAGCGCATTTCCGCTGCCAATGCAAAATAGATGAGCCCTGACATTAAGAATACTTCAAGCGTCCGCTGTGCAGCCATATTAATAAATACGTAATACGGATTGTCTATCGGAAGAACATGAAGCGGAATTTGCTCTACAAAAACAATAGACGAAAACGATATAAACAAATACTTAAATATCCTTAGAAAGTATTGCCCAAGCGACTGCGGCATAAACTCGCTGTATAGAAACACCGGCTTCCATATCCCTATAATTAATAACAGACTGAGCAAAGTGCCCAACGGAATGCCGACTATGCCCAAATAACTGCCGGCCGCGACCGACACGCCAATATTGATTACCGCCTCGGTAATGGGCGCCCACACATCCTTGAATAAGCCAACGGCACTAATAAATTCGTCGTTGGTTTTGCGGGTGAGCATAATGAACAAGTTAAGCATCAAAACAATTTTAATGTCTTCGGGCAAAACAAAACTCTTATCCAACCAAACCGCTATAAATAAATCCACCGTAGTATAAGTTACATAGACCATGCAAGTAGCGATCCAATACCTCGACACCTGCAGCTCCCAAAACACGCGCAGGATCTTCTTTGAGTCTTTTTCCGCCACCAAATTTCCCACCGCAGCATTGGTACTATCAAAAATACTACTAAGCAGAGTGTACAAGGACGCCGTGATCAGGGTGTAGTTAGTATATTTTGTGACCGTTGCCAAATTGGAAAACACATAAATCAATATCCCGGTAACTTGCTGCAAAACGGTAGCGCTGAATTTGTGAAAAAAAGCCTGTTTGGCCTTGGTATAAATAAAGCCGTAACGCCGGGAAAGTTCTCTGCCGGACTTAACGCTAGAAACCAAATCGGGGTAGAGCTTTTTGATTTTTAGATTGATGACCAGAGAGTATACAGACAGGAATGAAAATTCAAGCAGCAGCCAAATATAAAGGCCTCCATCCAAATACAAAAGACAGAGCACTTGCACAACGACTTTTGATATTTTAACGATATTAAATAGCCTGACCTTTATGTAATTGTTCTGGTCGGCGGCAAGCAATGTTTCTTTATAATTAACAAAAAAACCCAATAGCGTCGTGATAAGGTAAGTAAAGAAAGTCGCCCAAATAACCCGATTTTCAAAACCGCTATCTTTAAAAAACTCCGGCAAGAAATAAACCAGCGCCAAACCGCATAACAAAATTATCCAGCCAATACGGTTATAGATGTATGCAAACACCGACACGATTTCGTTGATACCGGATTGGTCTTTCTCATAAATCGGCTTGTACAACGCAAAAGCGACAACTGACGAAAACCCCATTTCCGCCAAGTTTAAAAAGCCCATGATATTCATCATTGCGCTTGTCAAGCCAACAAAATCTTCTCCCAAACACTTTATAAAGACGCTTCTGGATAAAAATGTGGTGATCAGCAGCAACACATAAAAAACCAAGCTAGTCTTCGCGTTTTTTAAGGTTTTTTGTACTCTAGATCCACCCATCGCAAAATATTTTTTAAAAATTAATAATACGAAACGAAATTTTTATGCCGTTTTATTCGAAGCAATACCGGCATCATTCCTGTAATAAGCCCATGTAATACTGTAAAAATATATCAGCATAAAAAACAGCCATAATACATTTGGGCTTTTGAAAATTGAAGCCTCTGTAACATTATGAACCAACCAGACACTAACAAATGACAAGATAATTATATAATTTTGTTCATTTGCCTTTAACATACGAAGTAGGCTTTTTGCAATCTGAAACAACATCGTTAGAAATAGCAAAATCGAAACAACTCCGCCCCTGACCAAAAGATCGAAATAACCGTTATGCAGCTGGCTAAACGGTTGATGGTAAAACTTGAGAAACGTGAATAGGTTATCTTCCCCCCAGCCGAATACAGGCTTTTCACCGAAGCCTTTCATCGCTAATTCCCATAACTCTGTCCGCCCGGTAAATGTAGAATTACGCCCGATAGCCTTAAAAAAATAGTCAATTGAAAAAATATTCGGCTTAACTACAATCAGCACGCTAATACTTATCAACAAAAAAAACAAAGCCGACATTATTTTTAGCGCTTTTACGCTGCTGTTTCCGGATTGAATAAACTTTAACCAGAACACTATAAAGCCGAGCGCCAAGGAAACCAATATAGAAGTCATGCTATCCGCTTTGACGAGACAATAAATAATACTCGTCAACATTATATAAACCATCAATTTTTCGGCTTTAGTTTTGGCGCCTGTCAAATACTGGTAGCACATGGCAACCCAGACGCCATCAACACAAATAGCACCCAATGTATTGGGATGCAAGGTAAACCCCCTTAGGCCAGCCCTATATTCTCCATAAAGTGTGGCCGGCATTTCAGCCATATCCGGCTTGACGAAAGAGAACAAGATTGTGGCAATGAAATATAAAAGAAATATCTTTAATAGAATTCTGAAAAATGCTTCTTTATCATTTATCAATAAACAGACAGCACAGATTGTTACAAAAACCGCCCCGAGCTTATGGACAAAACCGGTTAGCAACTGCCGAGGAAAGTCCGTCCACATTATAGAGGCCAGCGCCAAAAACAGCATTATCAACAACGGCGTCGCTCGCTTTAGTGCAAAACTAAAGAATCCCCATTGATTTCTTAAAAGAATAAACAATGCCGAGATATAAGAAAGAGAAGCGACAATTTGATTTGTCACACTACTTTCCTGTCCAGGAGTGGTATGCAGGATGCTTAGCCCCACTAAAAGAAAAATAAGAACTAATGGAAACAAATACATGCCGCCAACTGACTTGCCCTTTAATACATTCATATCTTTATCGACAGCTCATTCACCAAACACATTTGACTTAATTCAAAACCCATGAACAGCCCCATCTTAATAAGGCTATAATATCGAACGGAATTTATAATCGTACACTCCTAATCCCGCAAAATGGACTTAACAGGTTGGTGAAAAACCATATTTGAGGCGCTAATTTTGCTCAATCGAATCAGCATTTAGTAGGAAAATAGCTTCATCGCCACTAAATATAGAGTCATTCAAAGCCAAAAAAGAGTTTTTCACCAACCTGTTAAGAATTCAACTGATTATTAATCAATAAAAAACCGGCAACCTTAACCTAGAATTACCACCAGCAATATTAAACGGCCAGAGCATGATATTAAGAAGCATCGTCGTCCTCATCGTTTGCGCCGCCACCATCTGTTTTTTCAATTACTTCCCGCAGTTCGACTACTTCGATAACGAATTGTTATCCGATCCAAACTTCAGCAATGGCCTTTCGAATTGGATGCCATCAGAAATTGGCGTAGAAATACAGCCGACAGAAACCCGAACTCACTCAGGCGACAGTGCCAATTTAAGAGTATCAACGCAACCAAGTGTAACGCTCTCAGCCCCAGACTTCGATCACGCCATCCACCTAAGCCAGGCGATTCCACTTGTGCCGACAGGATCATTACTACATGTAAGCAGTTACATAAAAACTTTGGACGTTATCGAAGGCGCTCGCCCTTGGGAAACTGCTCGAATAGTCTTATTGGCGTACGACCATTTTGGTAAAGCAATATATAACCAACCCCACCTATTGATTTCTAAAAATGGCACATCGGATTGGACATACCACGAGCGAGTTTTTCGCGTTAACGAAAATACCACTAAACTTCAATTAATAATTCAATTAATACACGCCAAAGGCCAGCTCGAAGTCAAATCCCCTAGCATTCGCCAAGTAAAACCAAATATCGCATTCGAACGCTACCGGTGCTGGTTTATTGCGATTTGGACATGCCTAGGACTCTGGATCGCATTCCCGTTAGTCTGCAGAGCGGCACAAAGCCGCAATCAGGCCGCAATTTTAGTGATCGGAATTGGAATTCTGGCTGGCGTTTTAATGCCTCAAGCCATCAAAGAATACATCGGCGATATGCTTTGGTCCTCTGCGGATATGGCAGCCGTACATGACCACGGCGAACCAATGAGAGTTTTTAAGCTCACGACGTCGTTACCGGAGCTGGACAAATACAAATACGGCCACTTCGTGATGTTTGCGTTGTTATGCGTCGCAGCCAGTAAACGCAGTCCGTTTAATCCGCCTATTTTCCAAACGGTCCAATTAACCATTTTATTCGCCGTTGCCACCGAGGTACTGCAGTTGTTCGTTCCTGGTCGAGGCCCCCAGCTCGGAGACATCATTATCGACACCGCCGGGATTTTCACTGGCTCCGTGTTATCAATGCTTAGCCGTTTAAAAAAGCATTGATCTGACAATTCAATACGCCTGCTGCCCAATAAACCCCTTGAAAATCGTCAATATCACGATCTTGATATCTAAAATCACCGACCAATTGCGGATGTATTCCAGGTCGTGGTGAATGCGGGCTTCCATTTTGTCGATGGTTTCGGTTTCGCCGCGGCAGCCGCTGATTTGGGCCAGGCCGGTGATGCCGGGTTTCATTTTATGGCGCAGCATGTAGCCCTGGATTTGCTTGCGGTAGTATTCGTTATGGGCGATGGCGTGCGGGCGCGGGCCGACTACGGACATGGTGCCGCTCAGTACGTTCAGAAATTGCGGCAGTTCGTCCAGCGAGGTGCGGCGCAGGAAGCCGCCGAGCGGCGTGACCCGGCTGTCGTTGGCCGTGGCTTGTTTGACGTTGTCGCCGTTTTCGCACACCGTCATCGACCTGAACTTCCAGACTTCGATCGGTTCGCCTTTCACGCCGTAACGCAGTTGTTTGAAAATCACCGGTCCCGGCGAGGTGAGTTTGATGGCGATGGCGATCAGCAGCATCGGGATGGCGATCAGCGGCAGAATCACCGCGCACAGCAATAAGTCTTCCAGCCGCTTGGCGGTGCCGTCCAGCGACGAATTCAGGGGCGTGTCGAATACGCTGACCACCGGAATCCCCTTGACGCTGCTGAGTTTGGATTGCATCAGGTTGAAGGTGAAAAAGTCCGGCACGATATTGACCGACACGGTGCTGTCGGCCAGTTCCTGCACTAATTGGTTGATACGTTTTTCCGCGCGTAGCGGCAGCGTGATGTAGATGTGGTCGATTTCGCCGTGTCTGGCCCGGTCCAGCAGTTCCTTGAAATCGCCGATGATGTTGTCGACCATGTCTTCCTGTTCTCGGCGCTGCTTGTTTTCGATCCGGTCGTCGAAAAAACCGATGAATTGGTAGCCCAGCCAGGGCATTTCGGTCAAGGCAACGTTGAGCCGACGGCCCAGGCCATTGCCGCCGAGGATGGCGTAGGTGCGGGTGTTGATGCCGCGCAGGCGCAGATAGGACAAGGCGGAGCGGCGCAAGGTATGCAAGACGATGATGCTGAGCGGCGCCAATGGCAGCCAAAGTTCCATCACCTCGCGGGAATATTCGAATCCGAAATCGAACACGAAAAAGCCGCCGGCAACTAAGGCAAAGGCAAAAATCCAGGACAGCAAGATACGGATCGCATCGTCGAACATCGGATCGCCGCGCCAGCCGTGGTATATCTCTTGATGTTCGGCGAAGATACCGAACAGCACGGTGCAAACGATGAACAAGCCCAGGTATTCCTTGGTGAAAGGCTCCCGGTAGACGTGCAATGACAAGTAAAGCGTGATGAAGATCAGCGCGGTATCGGTCGCACGTTTGATGCTTTGCAATTCGGGCCGTAGCGGCCGGATAAATCCTTTTGGGCGATACTGAGTCATACCAATACTTTTAGCCAAGTTAACTTCACGTGTCTGCCTGAATTATAGAAGCATACACCCGGCATATTTCGGCTTAATGAAAGCTTAATAAACTGGGGACGCTCTTTTCTCGCTGTGCAGGCCGCTGACTTGCCGGGCCATTTGCGGTTTCGCACCCGGTTTTGGGGGCTTTGGGACCGCAATCTCCTTGTAGTTGTTTGCTCCCTTCTCATTGAGGGATGCGTTTTTTATGAGGACCAACGGAAGCGGACAACGCCATTTCGTCGCAGTCCGCGATAGAGGTTATAACCGCTAACGGTGATGCCGTCCAGTCCAAACTTGGCCGACAATCCCGTCCGTCGGGAACCGATGCCAGTGAAAATGTAGGATTGGCAGCGTTCTTCTGTTATTTTTTACGCTTTTAAGAACCAACCCAGCCAATCGTCCCCCATGAACAACTCTTTCGTTTCGCAAAAACCCATTCCGGTTCGTGACCGCTTGATTATGGCACTGGATGTCGCCAGCATCGCCGAAGCCCAAGCCCTGGTCGAAGAGCTGGGCGATGCGGTGATTTTTTATAAAGTCGGCATGGAATTGTTCATGTCCGGCGATTATTTCGGTTTCATCGAATGGTTGAAGGCGCGCGAAAAGAAAGTCTTCGTCGATCTGAAATTCTTCGACATTCCGGCCACGGTCGGCCGGGCGATCAAGGCTCTGAGCAATAAAGGCGTGGATTTGGCAACGATACACGGCAACGATTCGATCATGGAAGCCGCCGCCGCCGCCAAAGGCGACCTGAAGGTGCTGGCCGTAACGGCACTGACCAGCCTGGACCGCGGCGACCTGGACGACTTGGGTTTCCAATGCGACGTCAAAGAATTGGTGTTGTCGCGGGCCAAGCGGGCGCTGCAAATCGGTTGCGACGGCATCGTCTCGTCCGGCCTGGAAGTGGCGATGATCCGGGAACATCTCGGCGACAAACTGCTGGTCATCACCCCCGGCATCCGTCCGGTCGACAACCGCGAAGACGACGACCAAAAGCGTGCGGTCAGCGTCGAGCAGGCCATCCAAAACGGTGCGGATTACATCGTCGTCGGCCGGCCGATCCGCGACGCCGCCGACCGTAAGGCGATGGCGGAAACAATCCAGAGCCAAATCGCGGCGCAGTTCGCATAAGCTTTGGCGCCGGCTTGCCCCTGCCGCGGAACGATAGTCAATGTCGTTCAATTAAAAGCGGTAGGGGCGGGCCCTGGCCGCGATCAAGCGCCTTCGGTCGCAGGCAGGGCCTGCTCCTATTGCAAATGACTCAGGACGATAACCGGGGATTTAGGGCCGGCACTGGCCCGATGCGCGCCACGCGCATCTTAAAATTTCACTCGCCGGCAAAAGTGGGCATAATGCTCCGGTTTTTTAGTGCGCAGAACCAGCCATGCAATGAAACCAGCGGCCAACATATATTTGATCGGTTTGATGGGCGTCGGTAAGACCACCATCGGCAAACAGCTCGCCAAAACGTTGCAGTGGCCGTTTTACGACAGCGACAAGGTGATCGAGGAATGCACCGGTGTGGATATTCCGACCATTTTTTCCTACGAAGGCGAAGAGGGCTTCCGTTTGCGCGAGCAGGCGGTGATCCATCATTTGTCGATGAAGCAGGGTATTGTCATGGCGACCGGCGGCGGTGCCGTGATCAAACCGGAAAACCGCCAAGCCTTGATCGAAAACGGTTTCGTGGTCTATCTGCAATGCTCGATCGACAAAATTCTGCATCGCACCAAACACGATACGCAACGGCCGTTATTGCGTACCGAAAATCCGCGCCAGCGTTTGCAAACCCTGCTGGCCGAGCGCGACCCTTTATATAGCGCGTGCGCCGATTTCAAAATCGATTCCGGCGTGCTGCCCACCAAGACTGTCGTCAAAACCATTTTGCAGCAGTACCAGGCTGCTCTGGAAGACCATGAAAGAATTGCGAGTTGATTTAGGCAACCAGCGCAGCTATCCGATCTACATCGGTTCCAAGCTGCTGGAGCAACCCGAGCTCTTGCGCCGGCACATCCGGTCCAAGCAAGTGTTGGTCCTCACCAACGAAACGATAGCGCCGTTGTACCTGGCCAAAGTGCTGGCGGGCTTGGCCGATTATCAAACCGATAGCGTGGTGCTGCCTGACGGCGAGCAGTACAAAACCCTGCACTACCTGGAAAAAGTCTTCGACGGCTTGCTGACCAACAAATTTAGCCGCAACGCCACCTTGATCGCACTGGGCGGCGGCGTGATCGGCGACATGGGCGGCTTTGCCGCGGCTTGCTACCAGCGCGGCATCGCTTTCATCCAGATTCCGACCACATTGCTGGCGCAAGTCGACTCTTCGGTCGGCGGCAAGACCGGCGTCAACCACCCGCTGGGCAAAAACATGATCGGCGCCTTCTACCAGCCGCAATGCGTGATCGCCGACGCCGACGTGCTCGATACATTGGACGACCGCCAATTATCGGCCGGTCTGGCGGAAGTCATCAAATACGGCCTGATCCGCGACCCGGAATTTTTGCAGTGGCTGGAAGCCAACTTGCCGCAATTGCTGGCCCGCGATAAAGCCGCGCTGGCTTACGCCATCGAGCGCTCCTGCATCAATAAAGCCGAGGTGGTCGGCGAAGACGAATTCGAATCCGGCGTGCGCGCGACCTTGAACCTGGGCCACACCTTCGGCCATGCCATCGAAACCGGCTGCGGTTACGGCCAATATTTGCACGGCGAGGCGGTCGCGATCGGCACCTGCTTCGCCGCCGATTTATCGCGGCGCCTGGGCTGGTTGAACGACGCCGACGTGGCGCGGATCGTCGCCATCTTCAAAGCTGCCAAACTGCCGGTGACGCCGCCGGCCGAGATGACCAGCGAGCAATACGTCGATTTGATGTCGGTCGACAAGAAAAACGTCGACGGCAAGATTCGGGTGATTTTATTGGAAGCGGTCGGCAAGGCGTCGTTGCCGGTCAACGTCGATTTGGCCCAGTTGCGAGCCACCTTAAACGGCTATGTTGGATAACGACGACCTCACCTACAGCTACCAACGCCGCTCGGTGAATAACAGCCCCGAGCGCGCGCTGATCACGCTGGAGCGTTCGCAAAAACTCGACTTGCTGCTGCATTTGCTGGCAAACCTGCAGCAGTCGTTAATCGTCTGCGGCCCGGCCGGCATCGGCAAATCCACGCTACTGGAAACCGTCCGCCAAAACCGCAAGGACTTGTGGGACGTTGCCCTGTTGCAAGCTACGCCGAACGCCAGTTTCGAAAGCCTGATCGTCGAGTCGCTGCGCGACCTGAAGCTGAAAACCGCTTCCGCTTTCGACATCAACGCCTTGCGCGACGCCTGCGCCCGGCGCAAAGTGGTGCTGCTGATCGACGACGCCGGCGAACTCGGCCCCGGTTTGCTGACCATGCTGATCGAATTGGCCGACTCGATTCCGGGCCTGCGTCTGGTGTTCGCGATGAACCACGACCAATTTCACATCAAAAGCGGCACCGACAAGGTGGTCGAAGAATGCCACTTCATCGAGTTGCCGCCGTTGAGCCGCAAACAATGCGGCGAATATTTGCAGAATTTGTCGGCACAACCCGGCGCGGTGCTGTCGTTCAATGCCATCACCGACAGCCTGGTCGAGCAGGTATATCGCGACACCCACGGCATTCCGGGCAAGATTCTGGCCGAGTTGCCCAAGCTGGCCCATTACCAAGGCCGCAAAACCGCCCGGACCGGGCTGTGGCTGGGCATTGCCGCAATTGCGGCCGGAGCGGGTTATGTCGGGTTCAGCTTGTTGCCTGCCCAACAGGCGCCGCAGCCGTTACCGGCGCCGGTTGCCTTGCCCGAGCCGGCCAAACCGGTTGAGTCGGCGCAGCCAGCGACTGCGGCCGAGCCGAGTCCGCTAGCGCCGCCGCAACCGGCGGAGACAGAACCGGACACTGCTGCGCCGGCAATTCCGGCTGCCGAACCTCCGGCTCCAGCGCCACCAGCCGCGTCAAACCAGGCGCCGAGCCAGCCCCAAATTCCGGCAACAGTGCCGGCCGCAGCCGTTGCGCCTGCCGAACCCGCCCCGGCGCCAGCCAAAACCGGAACGCCGGTGGCGGCCGCGCCAAACCAGGCCGCCGAGACGACGACTACTGCACCGGCTCCCGCCGAGGCCCCGGCAAAACCGGCCCCAACCGAACCCGCCGTTGCTAAAGCCACTGTCGAGCCCGCGCCTGCGCCGGCAACGCCGCCAACACCCGCGGCTCCGGTAAAACCGGCCGAACGCAAACCGGGCAAACCGATCTCCGACGGCGGCGACTACGATTGGATCATGACCCAGCCGCCGAATAACTTTACCTTGCAGGTCATGGTGCTGTCCGACAAGGCCGCCGTCACCCGCTTTCTGAAAAAATACGCCGACTACCGCGATGCGTTAACCTACTATCCGATTAACAAAGGCGAGCAAGAAAAATACGTGCTGATTTATGGCTCGTTTGCCACGGCCGCCGAGGCGCAACAATTCAAGGCGGTCATGCCCAACGAATTCAAACAGGCGCTGGAAAAACGCTTTCGTGCCGTGCAAAAAGAAAGCCGCCGCTGATTCATACCATCCCACCGAAACATGAGCCAACTACAAAACGATTTATTCCTGCGCGCCCTGTTGAGACAACCGGTCGAACGCACCCCAAGCTGGATGATGCGCCAAGCCGGACGCTATTTACCGGAGTACCGCGCCGTACGCGCCAAGGCCGGCAGTTTCATGCAACTGTGCACCAATCCGGAATTGGCCTGCGAGGTGACCTTGCAGCCACTGGAGCGCTACGGCTTCGACGCCGCAATTCTGTTCTCCGACATTCTGACCATCCCGGATGCGATGGGTCTGGGCCTGTCGTTCTCGGAAGGCGAAGGCCCGCAATTCGCCCGGCCGGTCCGAACCGCCGCCGACATCGCCAACTTGGCGATCCCCGATCCGGAAGCCGAATTGCGCTATGTGATCGACGCGGTGCGCCTGATCAAAACCAATTTGCAAGGCCGGGTGCCGCTGATCGGTTTTTCCGGCAGCCCGTGGACGCTGGCGACCTATATGGTGGAAGGCAAAAGCAGCAAGAGCTTTCAAAAGGTCAAAAGCCTGATGTTCGAGCAGCCGCAGCTGATGCACCAAATGCTGGACACCCTGGCGCAGGCGGTTGCCGCCTATCTGAACGCGCAGATCGCCGCCGGCGCCGACGCGGTGATGGTGTTCGACACCTGGGGCGGCATGCTCAGCCATGCCGATTATCTGGAGTTTTCCTTGCGCTATGCCCGGCAAGTCAGGGACTTGTTGCAAACCCAGCGCGACGGCAAACAAATTCCGACCATCCTGTTCACCAAAGGCGGCGGTTTGTGGCTGGAGGCGATGGCCGACAGCGGCTACGATGCGCTGGGCCTGGATTGGCAGACCGATATCGGTCAGGCCAGGGCCAGAGTCGGCGACCGGGTGGCGTTGCAGGGCAACATGGACCCGATCACGCTCTACGCCAAACCCGACGTGATCCGCGCCAAAGTCGGCGACGTGCTGGCCGGCTTCGGTAACGGTTCCGGCCATGTATTCAATCTGGGCCACGGCATATTGCCGGATATCGATCCGGAGCACGTCAAGGCCATGGTCGATGCGGTCCGCGAATTGAGTCCGCAATACCACGCCTCCGGCGCCTGACGCGGCGCGTTCGATCGAGACCGCGGCATGTGGTTGCAAAAACGTCTTCAACTGACCGCCAAACCGCGCGGGTTCCATCTGGTGACGCGGGAAATCGTCAGCCAACTGCCGGAACTGGACCGGATCGAAATCGGTCTGGCCCACATTTTTCTGCAACACACCTCGGCGTCGCTGGCGATTAACGAAAACGCAGACGCCGACGTCCGCCGCGATCTGGAAAGTTATTTTTCCCGGGCCGTAGCCGAAAATGAACCCTATTACCGGCACACGCTCGAAGGTCCGGATGATATGCCGGCGCACATTAAAACCGTCATTCTGGGGAGTTCTCTGTCCATCCCCATCAGCGACGGCCAATTGGCACTGGGTATCTGGCAAGGCATCTATTTATGCGAGCACCGTAACCACGCCGGCAGCCGCAACATCATCGTCACGCTGCACGGCGAATAAAGAGGTATTTATGAAATTGATTAGATCGACGGCAATCCTGGTTTTGGCATCATTCGGTTTTTCGGCCTGCGCCGAACAACCCGCGGCCGGCGGCCCGGAAATGACCGTTTATCGCAGCCCGACCTGCGGTTGCTGCGGCAAATGGCTGGAACACGCCAGACAAAGCGGCTTCAAGATCAAGGACGTGATCAGCGACGACATGGACGCGATCAAAGCCCGCTACGGCGTCCCGGAAAAACTGGCGTCCTGCCATACCGCGATAGTCGACGGCTATGTGGTCGAAGGCCATGTCCCGGCCGGCGACATCCAAAAAATGCTGCAAGCCAAACCCCAAGTCACCGGTCTGGCCGCGCCCGGCATGCCGATGGGCAGCCCCGGCATGGAAATGGGCGGGCGCCAGGATGCTTACCAAGTGGTTTCGTTCGACAAATCGGGCAAAGCCGACGTATTTGCCGAGCACGGCGACAAACGCTGATCCCGCTAATGGCCGGACATAAAGCGCTGGTAACCGGAGCCACCGGTTTCATCGGCGGCGTACTTTGCGGCAAGTTAAAACAACTTGGCTATACCGTGGTCAGCGCCGGCCGCGCCGACGCCGCCGATTTTTATTGGGATCTGGCGACCGCTGCGGACGCGCCCGACCTGCTCGGTGCCGGTGTCGATACAGTGTTCCACTTGGCCGGTAAAGCCCATGCGCTGGCCGAGAATCGGCAGGACGCGGCGGAGTACCGACAAATCAACAGCGAAGCCACGCGCAAACTTCTGCTCGCTGCGCAGCGGGCCGGCGTGCAGCGCTTCGTCTATTTCAGCAGCGTCAAGGCGGCAGGCGAAGACAACCGGCAACCGCAGGACGAAACCGCCGCAGCGCCGGCCGCCGATCCTTACGGCCAGTCCAAATACGCCGCCGAACAATTGGTTTTGTGCGGCGGCTATGTGCCGCATCCGGTGGTGATCCGGCCCAGCATGGTCTACGGCAACAGCGGCAAAGGCAATCTGCCGCGGATGATAGAGGCGATCCGGAAAGGCCTGTTTCCGCCGCTGCCGCCGGGCAACCGCCGTTCGATGGTGCACGTCGACGACGCCGCCGCCGCGGCGATACTGGCCGCGGAACGGCAGCAAGCCGCCGGCCAAGTTTATATCGTGACCGACGGTCAATGCTATTCCACCCGCGACATCTACGACCTGATCCGCGCGGCGCTCGGAAAGCCCCCGGTTAGCGGGTCGCTGCCGTTACCGTTGTTGCAGGCAGCCGCCAAATTCGGCGACCTTTACGGCCGTCTCGCCGGGCGGCGTTTCCCGCTGGATAGCGACAGTTTGGATAAATTAACCGGCTCGGCCTGGTATTCGTCTGCTAAAATCCGCCGCGATTTGGGCTTCGAGCCCGAGCATACGCTCCGCGACACCTTGCCGGAGATCATTCGTTATTTAAGCCATCGGGCGTGATGCTACTTTTCTGCGTTATTTTCGCGCTGTCGGCGCTGCTGACCGGCCTGATCCGCCGTTATGCGCTCGCTAATCAAGTTCTGGATATTCCCAATCAGCGCAGTTCGCATAGCGTACCGACCCCGCGCGGCGGCGGTTTGGCCATCGTGCTCGGTTTTAGCGCGGCCTGCCTCTGGCTGTTCTCGACCGCTCAACTCGGCGCAGAGCGTTTTGCAATGCTGGCCGCGGCGCTGCCGGTAGCAGGCGTCGGTTTCTGGGACGACCACGGCGGCGTCGCCGCGCGCTGGCGCTTTGCCATCCACCTGTTGGCTGCTGCATGCGGCGTCAGCCTGATGCAAGGCTTGCCGCCGCTGTTGGTGCCGGCACCGTTCGACGCCATGCTCGGCCTGCGCTTCTTCAATCCAGGCTGGCTCGGTTATCCGCTCGCCATTCTGTTTCTGGTCTGGGCGCTGAATTTGTTCAACTTCATGGACGGCACCGACGGCATCGCCGCCTCGGAAGCCATCTTCGTCTGCCTGGTGCTGGCCGGCTATCTGCTACACCTCGACCGCGCGCTATGCGCGTTAGCCGCCGGTCTGGCGGCGGCGAGTGCCGGTTTTTTGTGCTGGAACTGGCCGAAAGCCAAAATCTTCATGGGCGATGTCGGCAGCGGTTTCGTCGGCCTGGTGTTGGGCTTGCTGATCTTGCTGGCCGCGCAACAGGCGGCGGTATTGTTGTACTGCGGGCTGATCCTGTTCGGTCTGTTCGTGGTCGATGCCAGTTATACCTTGGCCTACCGCCTGATTAGCGGCCAACAGTGGTACGCGGCGCATTGTTCGCACACTTATCAGCACGCCGCCAAGCGCTACGGCCATTTGCCGGTACTGATGGCTTGCTGGGCCATCAATCTGGGCTGGCTGCTGCCATGCTCGGCCTGGGCCTTTTTGCATCCGTCCCACGCCCTGGCCGCAGTGGCGGCCGCTTATCTGCCCTTACTCTATCTGGCCTACCGTTTCCAGGCCGGCCGCACCGGGTGCGTCGCATCGTGACCTTCCACTTCCGCTCGCGCACTACCATTTTTCTGCACGACCTGTGCATGATCCCGCTGGCCTGGTTCGGCGCCTATTGGTTGCGCTTCAATCTGCAGCAGATCCCGGACGAATTTTTTTACCCGGCCTTGTTGTTTTTGCCGCTGGTGATGGCGATTCAAGTCACGCTGTTTTGGGTGTTCGGGCTTTACCGCGGGGTCTGGCGGTTTTCCTCGCTGCCGGATCTAATCCGGATCGGGAAGGCGGTATTGGCCGGCATCTTTCTGATCGCCTCGTCGCTGTTCTTGTACGACCGGCTGGCGGGCGTGCCGCGCTCGGTAGTGCCGCTTTACGTACTGACCTTGTTCTCGCTACTCAGCGTGCCGCGTCTGGTATACCGGTTCTGGAAGGAACGCGCCTTCGTCGATCGGATCGGCCGGAGGGCCCTGATCGTCGGCGCCGGCGCCGCCGGCGAAATGCTGATCCGCGATCTACTGACCACGCCGGACAGCGGCTACGTGCCGGTCGTGTTTGCCGACGACAATCCGGCCAAATTCAGGCGAGAAATTCGCGGCATCCGGGTTGCCGGCAATGTCAGCCAGATTCCGGCTCTGGTCAAGCAATGGGATATCGAGGTGGTACTGATCGCGGTGCCATCGGCCAGCGACGCCCAAATGCAGCGTATCGTCGAAATCTGCGAGACCAGTAAAGTACCCTTCAAAACCCTGCCGTCGGTCAAGGAATTGCTCAGCGGTGCCGTGGCCAAGACCGCACTGCGTAACGTATCGATCAAGGACATTCTAGGCCGCACGCCGATCAAGCTGGATTGGCGGGGAATCAAGAGCCACTTGCACGGCAAGACCGTGCTCGTTACCGGCGGCGGCGGCTCGATCGGCTCCGAACTTTGCAAACAACTGGCCGGAACCCAGCCGCGCAAGCTGATCGTGTTCGATCAATGCGAATTCAACCTGTACAAAATCGACGCCGAATTACAGCGGCGCTTTCCGGAGTTGTTGCGGGTTGCCGTGCTCGGCGACGTTGCCGATCCGGTCGCGGTACAGCGGGTGATTCGCGAGCAGAAGCCGGAAATCGTGTTTCATGCCGCTGCCTACAAACACGTGCCGCTACTGCAAAACCAGGTGCGGGAAGCGCTGCATAACAACCTGATCGGCACCAAAATCCTGGCCGAAGCCGCCATGGCCGCCGGAGTGGCCCGCTTTGTATTGATTTCCACCGACAAGGCGGTCAACCCCACCAACGTGATGGGTGCCACCAAACGCGCCGCCGAAATCCTGTGCCAGAATCTGGATCGCCGCGGCAGCACCCGTTTCACGACGGTGCGGTTCGGCAATGTCCTGGACTCGGCCGGCAGCGTGGTGCCCTTGTTCCGCGAACAAATCCAGGCCGGCGGTCCGGTCACCGTGACTCATCCGGACATCACCCGCTACTTCATGACCATTCCGGAAGCCTGCCAACTCATCATGCAGGCCGAAACCATCGGCCAGGGCGGCGAAGTTTTCGTGTTGGACATGGGCGAGCCGGTCAAAATCAGCTATCTGGCGGAACAGATGATCCGCCTCAGCGGCAAACAGCCGGGCACCGACATCAAAATCGAATACGTCGGCCTGCGCCCCGGCGAGAAACTGTACGAGGAGCTGTTTCACGAACAGGAACAACTGCTGCCGACCGGCCACGAGAAGCTGCGCCTGGCCAAAGCCCGAATTTACGATAGCGAAGAATGGAGCCAGCGAATCGAGTCCTTGCAACAGGCTTGCGCCTGCCGCGATAACGCCACGCTTTTGGCCGACTTGCAGAGTTTGGTGCCGGAATTCGAGTGCCGGCCTTAGCCGTGCCGCTCCCCGATCCGATAGCAGTACAAGCGAGTAGCGCGCCGGTCCGCCAAATGGATTTCCGCGCTAACCGGCCAATCGGGTAGCGGAAACGACGACGACACGAACAGGCTGCCGGGCCGCATTTCCTGCTCCAGTTTCCGACCCAGGCGCCGCATCACCGCCGGCGACAGGAAGGCAAACACCAGATCGAACCGACCCAAATCGCAATCCCAGAAACTGCCACCGACGACCGTGGCATTGACCAGCTTCCGGCACCGCCAACGCGCCGCCAGATAGGGCAGCGGCGCCCGCTCCTGCGCCGTCACCCGCAACTCGGGCATGGTTGCAGCCAAAGGCGCCGTCACGCTGGCGACGCCGGCGCCGAGGTCGATAAACGCCTGAGCCCGCTCCCGCACCGCAATATCCCGCAAGGCTGCTGCGACGGCCGGCGAGGACAAAAACAACGGCACGTCGCCGCCGGCCGTTCCCCAGAATACCAAAGCCATCAGCAAACCCGCGCCCAGATAAGCCCAGGCCGGCAACTGCAGGCTGACAGCGAACAACACGGCGGGGAAAAATAGCAGATGGATCGGCAGCCACCACAAAGGTTGCCGTAACAGGCGGGATAACAGCGCCGCAATCGCAGCTTGCGACGCCGACGCCCAGCGCGCTTCCAATATGTCCGGCCAGAGACGAAGCGCCAACCAGACGCCGGCCAGCGCCAGCAACTGGCTGATCGCCGCTTTCAGCAATTGCACGGCAATAGATGCAGCGGGAAGCGGCTAGTGCGTAGCCGGCGGGCCGGTGACTTTGATGTTCTGCTGCACCGTCGGCGAGACGCTGGGCAAACTCGGCGTCGCCTCCGATGCGGTCGGATCGGCGCCGTCGTGCAGCACCTGGTTTTCGGTTTTCTTGTTCATCACCACAATCGATATCCGCCGGTTCATCGGATCGTTCGGATTCTCGAGCTTATAGGGAATACTCGAGGCCAAGCCGACCACGCGCAACACCTTATCGTCGTTCAGGCCGCCCTGGTTCAATTCGCGGCGGGCGACGTTGGCGCGGTCGCTGGACAATTCCCAGTTGGAATAGCCGGTGCGGTTACTTGGAAACGGCAGGGCATCGGTATGGCCGTTGATCGAGACCTTGTTCGGCAGCTCGTTGATTACCGGCGCCAGCTCGCGCAGAATGGCCTGGGCGTAACTTTCGATCCCGGAGCTGGCCAGCTTGAACATCGGCCGGTTTTGGGCATCGACGATCTGGATTTTCAAGCCTTCCGGCGTCGACTCCAGCTTGATCTGGTCTTTGTATTCGCTGAGCTTGGTATTGGCTTCCAGCATGTCCTCGATTTTTTCCTGCAACTCCTCCAGCTTCTTTTTTTCCTGCTCCTCGGCCAGTTTTTGGATATCTTCCGGCGTCGGTTCGGCCGGCGGCGCTTCGCCCTGGTGCACCTGGCCTTCGTCCTGCGATTTCAAATCCTGGCCGCCGGCCTGGATGATGTTGGTGCGGTCGCCGGAGCCCTCACCGGGGTTATTGGCTATCGCTATACCGAACGGATTCTGGAAATATTCGGAAATACCTTTTTTGGTGACTTCATCGGTGGTACCGAGCAACCACATCAACAAAAAGAAGGCCATCATTGCCGTCACGAAGTCGGCGTAAGCGATTTTCCAGGCGCCGCCGTGATGGCCGCCGTGACCGCCTTTCTTGACTTTTTTGATGATTATCGGTTGTTCGGCCATGCTCGCTTACCCCTTATTTACCGCCCTTCAAGGCTTCTTCGAGTTCGGCAAAGGAGGGCCGGGCAGAATGCGGAATCGCTGTGCGCATGAATTCCACCGTCATCGCCGGCGAAGTACCTTTGGCGCAATTCAACAGGCCTTTCTGGGTGCACTTGTAAGCATTGCTCTCTTCTTCCAGGCGGGCTTCCATCACCGACGCCACCGGACCGATAAAGCCGTAAGACACCAAAATACCGAGGAAGGTACCGACCAGCGCCGCGGCAATCAGTTTGCCCAGTTCGGCCGGTGGAATGCCCACCGATTCCATGGTGTGCACCACCCCCATCACCGCCGCGACGATACCGAAGGCCGGCATGCCGTCACCGACTTTTTGCACGGCCTTGATCGGCTCGTTACCCTCGGCGTGGTGGACCTCGATCTCGGCGTCCATGATGTCTTCGAGCTGGTTGACGTCGACCCCGGTCAGGATCAACCGCAGTTTGTCGCAGATGAATTCCATCAAATGGTGATCGTGGACCACCTTCTCGCCGAATATCGAGCTGCCTTCCGGATCGTCGACAACCTTTTCCAGCGAGAGCAAGCCTTCCTTGCGCGCCTTTTGGCTCAATGCGTTAAAACTCATCAACAGCTCCATGTAGTAATCCTTGGTATAGGTGCTGCCTTTCAAGGTGGCGGTACCGCCGGCCATGGCCGCTTTACTGACCGTCAGCGAGTTGCTCGCCAAAAAGGCCCCGAACGCCGAACCGACGATGATCAATACTTCCACCGGCTGCCAAAGCACACCGAGGTGTCCTCCCGCCATCAGGAAGCCGCCCAACACGCAGCCCAAAATGACCACATAACCGATGATTACAAACATGGTTGCCTCTACAACAAAAAGTTAAATCCAATTGGCGCCGGACCGGCCCGGCGGACGCGACCGCCTAAGTCTAGTCCAGCTTGGCCGGACTTGCGCTCAGGCAGCGTGGTCGGCTTTTTTCAGCACCAACTTGCTGATCGCCGGCAACACGATAAAGGTACACGTCATAATCCAGAAAATACCGATGGTGATGACCAGACCCATGCTGGAAATCCCCTGGTGCGGCGAAAACGCCAGGCCGACGAAGCTGGAAATTGTAGTCAATGCCCCGTAAAACATGCCGCGCGCGGTGCTGGATTGGTAAATATTTTGTTCTTCCGACAAGGAGTGGTGCAGTTTTTCCACCATATGGATACCATTATCGACACCCAAGCCCATCAATAAAGGCAGGGCGATGATATTGGCGAAATTGATCGGCGTGCCGGTAAATACCGTGGTCGCCATCGTAAACAAGCCGGCCAGCACCAACGGCGCCATTACCAGCAGGGTATCGATCACGCTGCGGCGGATGAACATCAGCAGCACCGCAATCGCCACCAGGGCGATGATAATCGCCTCCTGGAAGGCGCCGATCACGGCTTTCATCGACTCCCAATACATCACCGGCAAATCGGTCGCGTTCGGCGCCACGGCCTGCACGTCGACGATGAAACGCTGCAGATTGACCAAGTCGTTCAAATCTTCTTTCGGGAAAATTTGGATCCGATACAAGCCGTCCTTACTCAGCCAGCGCTCCCTGATCTCGTCCGGAATGCTTTCCGGCACGATTTCGGCGGCACGGAAACCGGTCAGCAATTCGTTCATCACGGTTGGCAGCGTACCGAGCAACGAAGTCTGAATTTTCTCGATGAAGACACCGCGATCCGGCTGCATCCGCGCTTCCAGTTCCAGCTGCACATCCAGCAATTCCTGCTTGAAGCGGCTCAAGGACTGAATATCGCCCGGATTGGTCTTTTTCGGCAGATTGGCGTCGATCGCCGCAATCATGCGTTTGATCGCCGGCAACGGATCGGCGCCGCTTTTCAATTGCGGAAACGACTGGCTTTGCGGCCCCAACGCCAGCGCCATATCGTCGATCACGCCAAGCTTTTCCTCCTGGTCTTCCGGGACGAAATCGAACAGGCTGACGGTCTTATCGACGGTTTTCAGGGCCGCCAATTTGGTTTGCATGGCTTTGGCTTCGGCTTCGCTTTTGACCAATACCGTCAATGTCATCGGCGAGGTTTCCCGCTCCTTCATCAATTCCTTGAAGGCAACCACCGACTCGGTATGCGGGTCGCGCAGATTCAGCGGATTGAAATCGGTCTTGACCTGGAACACGAAATACACCGCGGCGATTGCGCCGGCCAGGGTCAGAAACGAAATCGGCTTGGCGTAGTGCAGGGTAAAGTGGGCCAGGGCCAGCGACAATTTGGAGGCGCCGGGCTGCTCACCGTGCAGATTGTGGTAGGGCGGATTCGGCAGTACTTTCAGTAACACCGGCAACACCGTCAGCGTGACGAACAGGCAGATAAACAAACTGGTACCGGCCAATAAACCCAGCTCGGAGATGCCCTGGTAATCGGTCGGAATAAACGCATACAGACCGATCGAGGTGGTGCCGGCGCATAAAATCAGCGACGGGCTGGTCGCCAGCAAGGCGGAACGGATCGCCTTACCTTTGTCGCTGCCGTGCAGATCCAGATTGTCCCGGTAACGCAGGCAAAAATGGATGGCGTATTCGACGCCCAAACCGATGTTGGACACGGCGAAGGCCACCGAAATCAGGTTCAACTGTTTCACTGCGACCGAGGCGAACAAGCCGCAAAACACCATGCCCAGCGCCAGCGTCAACAGCGTGGCCAGCATCAGCAGCCAGGAGCGGTAAGCCACCAGCAGAATGCCGCAGACCAACACCACCGAGAAAATACTGGCGGTGAAAGTACCCTCGCTCATGCCGGCCATTTCGTCGTGCTCCAGGCCGACTTCGCCGGTGATCCAGACTTTGACGGCCGGCATGTTCGGGTCCTGAATTTTATTGGCCGCCTTGCGGATCACGTCAATCGCCGGCTCGACCGGCAGAATCTGGCTGAAATCGAATTTGGGGGTGACGAAGATAAAGGCCTTGTCGGACTGCTCTTCGCTGATTTTGTTTTCGGCGATCAATTTTTGCCAGGACAGCAGGTCGGTCTCGCCGTTCAGGGTCTTGTGCAACGAATTGCTGACTTTGTCGATCAAGGACATCAAGTCGATCGGCACTTCCTCGGTCTTGGTTTCGGCGTTCAGCGCATCCTCGAAAATCGAGAAAAAACCGTTCAGACTCGGGTCCTGCGAAATCCGGCCGATGAAGGGCTGGGCTTGGGCCAAGGTAACCGAGAAATCCTGCAATTTATCGGCGTCCAGATACAGCAGGCCGTTGCGTTGGAAGAATTCGTTTTCGTCGGGCCGGTAGACCTTGGTGAAATGGTCGGTATCGGCGCGCAATTCGCGCCCCAGGCGCCGGGCCGCGGCTTTGGTCAGTTCCGGACTGGACGATTCGATCACCAGCAGCAGCGTATGCACTTCCTGGCCGAACTGCTGCTCGAACTTGCGCCGGTTTTGTTGAAACGGCGCCTCCGGCGCAATCAATTCGGCGGTATCGGTATTCACGGTCAAGTGGTTGCCGGTGTACTGCAAGGCCCAATAAGCCGCCAGCACCGAAACCAACAGCACCAGGACAGGGGAATACAGCAGCCAATTACCCCAGCGGTAGGCGAAATGCCCCAAACGGTTTTCCAAAGACATAGTTACCCACTCACCACGGTATCGATCAAATAAAGCGTGTAAGCCGCGTACACCGCCAGCAGCACGCCGCCTTCGACACGGTTGATGCGGCCCTGCTCCCGCTTACCGGCATAACCCAGCGCAAACAGCGACGCGGTCAACAAGGCCATCAGCGGCCAATCGCGGTTGACGATTTCGACCGGAATCGACATCGGATGGATCGCGCCGGCCAAGCCGACCACGGCCAAGGTATTGAATAAATTGGAGCCGATGATGTTGCCCAGAGCCAGATCGTGTTCGCCTTTACGGGCCGCGGCTATCGACGAGGCCAATTCCGGCAGCGAGGTGCCGATCGCGACGATGGTCAAGCCGATGATCAAATCGCTGACGCCCAGATTCTGCGCAATCGTCACCGCACCCCACACCAACAGCCGGGAACTGATCATCAGCAGCAATAAGCCGCTAACCAGCCAGATCGTGGCCTGGGCAAACGACATAGTGTGCTCTGCCAACTCTTCCGCCACTTCGTCGGCCAACACGTCAACCTTCTGCTTCAGGCCCTGGCGCACCATCCAGGTCATTACCCCAACGAAAACCGTCAATTCCAGTATGGCATCGGTCCGCGACAAACTACCGTCGTAGAGCTGGCCGAAGGCGAATACCGTCACGCCCATCAATACCGGCAATTCTTTCTTGATGATTTGCGAGTGAACCACGATAGGGCTGATCAAGGCCACCGTACCCAGGATCAAGGCGATATTGGTAATGTTGGAACCGTAGGCGTTACCCAAAGCGATACCCGGATTGCCTTGCCAGGCCGATAAGGCCGACACCGTCAATTCCGGCGCCGAGGTGCCGAAACCGATAACCACCATACCGATCAATAGCGGCGACATGCCCAGAAAACGCGCGATCGCCGCGGCGCCTTCCACAAAAATATCGGCACTCCAGACCAATACCACCAGACCGATGACTATCATCAACAACGGCAACGCCATAACCTACCCTTCAATGTTAAAGATCAAAAAACCAAACCCGCCGCAAGCGTGGCGGAAAACCTCAATCAACGGTCCACTGCACCAGACCGCTGTAGGCCGTTGCCAACACGACGATACCGAACACGATCCGGTACCAGGCGAAAATAATGAAATCGTGGTGGCTGATGTAACGCAGCAAGCCCTTCACCGCCACCAACGCGCTGACGAAAGCGGCGGCCAGACCGATCGCAAACGACAACACGTCGTTATCGGCTTGCAGCAAATCGCGGTGTTTGTATAAGTCGTAGGCGCTGGCCACCACCAGCGTCGGAATCGCCAGGAAGAACGAAAACTCGGTGGCCGCTTTGCGCGACAAGCCGAATAGCAAGCCGCCGATAATGGTCGAGCCGGAGCGCGACATGCCCGGAATCAGCGCGAAAGCCTGGGCAATCCCCAACTTCAACGCATCCAGCGCCGACAAATCGTCGACGGATTCGACCAGGACTTTGTGCTCGCGTTTTTCGGCCCAGATGATGATGAAGGCGCCGACGATGAAGGCCAGCGCCACCGGCACCGGTTTGAACAGCGTCGCCTTCAGGAATTTGCCGAACAGCAGACCCAGCGCCGCCAACGGCACGAAGGCGATGGCCAGATTCAACACGAACTTCTGCGCCTGCCGCTCAGTAGCCAGGCCGCTAAGTACCGAACCGATCTTGGCCCGATACTCCCAACAAATGGCCAGGATCGCGCCAACCTGAATCACAATGGTGAACAGCTTGGCTTTGTCGTCGTTAAAATTCAGCAAATCGCCGGCTAGAATCAAGTGGCCGGTGCTGGAAATGGGCAGGAATTCGGTTAACCCTTCGACAATGCCGAGGATCAGGGATTTGACGAGTATTGAGATATCCATATTAAGTCAGCGCTGAGTGCCAGCCGGCACGGTGGTTGGGGTCGACCGACGATGCGCCCGAACAAAGCCGTTACGGCCGCATCAAAAGCCACGTAAACGGGGCGGAATTATATTCGAAAACTCAATTATCCCGTAACTTTAGCCGCAGTAGTTCAAGCAATTCGCGCACAAAATCGGCCCCGGCGGCGACCTGATCGCACCGCCAAATCGGTTTTGCCGGGATTCCGCCGATCTGTCAGAATCGGCCGCAAACCGCTGTAACGCCGGGAGAGTGCCAGCCATGACCACGCAATATCCGCAGCTGATCCGGGCCCTGTGCGATCCGGCACGCTACCCGCATCCGGTCCGCAAGGTCGAGGTCCTCGAAACCCACATTTCCTGGGTGCTGCTGGCCGGCCGTTATGCTTATAAAATCAAAAAGCCGGTCGATCTGGGATTCCTGGATTTCAGCGACCTGCCCAAACGGCGATTTTTCTGCGAGGAAGAACTGCGGCTGAACCGGCGTCTGGCGCCTTCTCTTTATCTGGCAACGGTTGCCATCGGCGGCAGCGCCGAACAACCGGAAATCGGCCGCGAACCGGCCATCGAATATGCGGTAAAAATGCGTCGTTTTGCGGTGAATAAAACCCTGGACCACCTGTTCTGCCGCCAAGCGCTGGCGCCGGAACATCTCGACCGCCTGGCTCAAAGTCTCTCCGCGTTTCACGCCGCACTTCCCCCGGCAACAGCCGATTCGGTTTACGGTACGCCGGCCGCGGTGATGGCCCCGGTCAGACAAAATTTTCAGCAATTGCGGTCGCTGCTCGAAACGGCGGATTGGCCAATGCTCGACCGCTTGGAAACCGCCTGCGAAACCGAATACGCCGCCGGCGCGGCCCTGATCGGCGAGCGGCGCCAACAAGGCCGCATTCGCGAATGCCACGGCGATCTGCACCTCGGTAATATCGTGCTGTTACGCCAGCGGCCGGTACCCTTCGACGGCATCGAATTTGCGCCGGAACTACGCTGGATCGACCCGATCAACGACACCGCCTTCCTGGTGATGGACCTATTGCAGCGCGGCCGCGGCGATCTGGCCTACCGCTTTCTGAACGCTTACCTGGAACACAGCGGCGATTATGCCGGCCTGGGCCTGCTGCGGTTTTACCTGAGTTACCGGGCGACGGTGCGGGCCAAAGTCGCCGGCTTTCGTTTGGCGCAGAGCGGCGATCCGGCCGCCAAACGCGAGTGTCTGGCCTACCTGGAACTGGCGAGCAGCTGCCTGACGCAACGCAAACCGGCGCTGATTGTGATGCACGGCCTGCCCGGCAGCGGCAAAAGCCGCGTCGCCCGTTGGTTATCGCAGCAATACCGCTTGATCCGGCTCCGCTCCGACGTCGAGCGCAAACGCCTGTTCGGCCTGCCGCCGCTGGCGTCCAGCCGGTCCGCAACCGGCGGCGGCATTTACCGGGCCGATGCCGGCCGGCAAACCTATGATCGGCTGCTTGAACTGAGCCGGAATTTGCTGGCCGCCGGTTTCGGCGTGATCGTCGATGCCGCGTTTCTGCAATACGATCAACGCCGGCCGTTTCGAGAGCTGGCGGCACAGGTCGGCGCCGGATTTGTTTTGGTCGCGGTTGAGGCCGAGCCTGCTACCTTGCACCAGCGGATAATCGAGCGGCAGACCGCCGGCAACGATGCGTCGGAAGCCGGCCTGGAAGTACTGGAGCACGCCCGCCGGAACCTGGAAGCCTTACAGGCCGACGAAACCGCCGGTAGCGTAGTGTTCGATAACAATGCCGACCGGCCGGCAGCGGAGGTTAACAGTGAATTCCGGCGGCAATTGGCCGAACTGGCCGGATTGAGGGCTGAACCGTGAAAGCGATGATTCTGGCGCGTGCCGGCACCCCGCTGCGCCTGACCGATATTGATTTGCCGGTTCCGGCGGCCACTCAAGTGTTATTGAAAGTCCGCGCCTGCGGCGTCTGCCGCACCGATCTGCACATAGCCGACGGCGAACTGGACCGACCCAAATTACCATTGATTCCCGGCCACGAAATCGTCGGCGAAGTGATTGCCAAAGGCTCCGGAGCCGACCGTTTCGGCGTCGGTCAGCGCGTCGGCGTGCCGTGGCTGGGCCATACCTGCGGCAGTTGCCGGTATTGCCTGAGCCGGCGGGAAAATCTGTGCGAAGCTCCCGGCTTCACCGGCTACACCTTGGATGGCGGCTATGCCGAATACGCGGTCGCCGAACAGGATTACTGTTTCGCGCTGCCGCAGAAATACGGCGACAGCGAAGCCGCCCCGCTGCTCTGCGCCGGCCTGATCGGCTACCGCTCCTTGGTCGCTGCCGGCGATGCCGAAACCCTTGGCATATACGGCTTCGGCGCCGCCGCCCACCTCATTGCCCAGGTCGCCGTCTGGCAGGGACGGCGCGTATTCGCCTTCACCAAACCCGGCGACTGCGCCGGCCAGGATTTTGCCCGGCAACTCGGCGCCGAGTGGGCCGGCGACTCGACCCAACCACCGCCGCGCCCGATGGATGCGGCAATTCTGTTCGCACCGGTCGGCGCCTTGGTTCCGGAAGCGCTACGGCAGGTCGCGAAAGGCGGAACCGTGGTTTGCGCCGGTATTCACATGAGCGAGATTCCGGCCTTTCCCTACTCGATCTTGTGGGGCGAACGCACGCTACGTTCGGTCGCCAACCTGACCCGCCAGGACGGCGAAGCCTTTCTGGCGATAGCCGCGCAAGCACCGCTGAAAACCCACGTCCAAACTTTTGCGTTGGCCGAGGCCAACCTGGCCCTGGCGCAATTGAAAAACGGCCGAATCCAGGGCGCGGCGGTTTTGATCCCCTAAAATCAGGCCGCATTTATCCGCTTGACGGCAAAAGGATTTTCTTGCCGCTACCGCTTGGACATCGGCCAAATCGAGGTAAATTAGCTTTCGAGGGCCGGCATTTCCTAGCCCAGGCGATCTTTGTTAGAATCGCTGCCGATTCAAAGAAAAAACACCCTAAAAAACACCACCCTAAGCCATGAATAAAAAGAAAATTATAATATTCGCCGTTTGCTTGGCCGGTCTGCTTGCCATCCAAATCAAGTTTTTCCTGCCCTTCATGTACGACATCGCCGCATCCGACCTGTTTTTGGTCGAGAGCAAAGACGTTGCCAATCCCATGGCAATCAGCACCGACATGACCGCTATGGCCTTCGGCCACTGCAACACCCACATCAAGCAAAACGCGGAAGAAGGCCAAAACCTGACTTTCGCCGCGCAGCCGACCAACGCCTGGAGCTTGGGTAATTACGAATACATCGTCAATGCCGACGTCGAAATCAGCGGCAAGGACAGTCCGGCAACATTGCGCCACTACGCCTGCCGTATCCAATACGAAAAAGGCGACGACACCTCCGGCGCCGCCGACTTCGAAAACTGGTCGGTGGAAGGCATCGGCGGCCTGACCGACTGAGCCGCATAAGCAACACCGGACAGCACCAACAAAAAAGCCCGCCAGGCTCAGCAGCCTGGCGGGCTTTTTTATGCGATCAAGCGCTGGCTCTGCTGACGCCAACGCTCAGAAGCTATAAGAAATTTCGCCATAAACCGTCCGCCCGGCTTGCAGGAAAAACGCCGAGTATTCCCGATCCAACAGGTTGTTAACCGAAAAAACTACGACGGCGTTCCGGCAACTTCACTGTGAAGCAATAACACCCACCTTGTATAAAAACCCTTCGATAATTCTGCACCGCCTTACGCCAACCGTTATACGCCGCACCGCGGGAAGTCACATGACAAAGCGCGCCTGAGGACTCGATTTTGATCCGTCGGGCCATAAACGGAATATGGTCGTAGTGCAACCAATGTTACCAAGCTAGACCTGACCCCATTTTACGTGTTGATGGCGTTGTTAGAGCTCAACTGTCTATTCCTTGAGTTCCACTGACAAAGCCTTCGCTCCAGGGAACGCCTTTTCAATATAAGTGCGTAGACGCTCAAATGCAGATTGGAGCTCTTTCACCACGTCATCACCTAGCCCGTATATTGAATCGGTCATATCTTTGAGAATTATGATCGTCGCTCTATCTAACCCAATATCTGGCCCTTGCTCAGAAACACGCCGTTGCATTACTTCATGGCGTAGGCTTCGCTCCTGAAGTGCACCTACCAATGTCTCAAACTGGTGTGCAGCAAGCATAAGTTCGTTTAGGAGCTGTGCTCCTTCACCTTTCAGCATAAACGTGAGAGATGCGACATCAAGACTAGGAAACTTGGCGTGAATTGTAAATGGCGTAAGCGTTAAGTGGCGTTCTGGGTCCTTGTGCTTTGGGTCGAGCACCTGCTTCTTGATGTTCATTGCGCCACGAAGCTGAACTGCAATAGCAAACTGCGCTGCCTTTGCTGCGGCCAAATTAGCATCGCGTTCTTTTGCTTCCGCGTGCCTGCGCTCAAACAGAAAAGCCAAATAGGCGCCGAGGAAAGTGCCGGACAGCGCCGAGATAGAAGTTTGCCAGTTGTCCTGGAGAAACGTAGATATCCATGTAACAACTGTCTCGATATCGGTAGGCATTTTTGAGCTCTAACAAGTAATTAGATGGTTTCCGTATAACTACCGAAAAAATGATCTTCGAAACGATAATTTATTGTTCCGCATATGAATTTCGCTTCTGTATATCACCGCAGATCAATTGATTTGACGGGCAACTATCGGATAGCCGACATTGAATCAGATTAAGCGGTAGACAGCAACGAGTCGATTACGCCAGTTTGCTGCGTCCAAAAGCCCTAATTCACCACAGGCATGCTCGGTGGCCGGACAACGGAAATACGATCTATAGAACTTAATCGCTGTAGACATACGTGAGGGGATGTTTTTCTACGCTAGCACTGCGCCGATTCCGATCAAAGCCGCCACTGATTTCGACTCAAAATCACCAGACATGAGCAACCTACCCACCCAAGTAGTGCAGTCGTCTTCTGACATTGACAGCAATAACCCGCCTCGACTCGGAAAAACTATTTTGGCTTGGAATTGCTACCGGCGGATTTAACCGGAGTATCGAGGCAGGTCCGTAAATCCGCCGTTCGGTTGTATTTAAAACAGGGTCCGCTCCACCAGCCAAAACGCGCCCATCAAGCTGACCGCGACCGAGCCGCCCTTCAAAAACCGGCTGGCCGTTGCGACCTGATTATTCAGCCACCAGATCAACGGCAGCACCAGCGCCGCAACGGCAATCTGTCCGCTTTCTATGCCTAAATTGAACGCCAGCAGCGGCAACAAAATCCCGGTGTCGGCCGCCGAGATGTTCATTTCCTGCAACACGCCGGCAAAACCGAAGCCGTGGATCAGACCGAAACCGAAGGTCAGCCAGTGCCGGCCCTTGGGCTGGTCGCCACGGACAATGTTCTCGATGCCGACGTAGATAATCGTCGCGGCGATGAAGGGTTCGACGAAACTGGCCGGCAGTTCGACCAGTCGCAATCCGGCGCAGGCCAGGGTGATGGAATGGGCGATGGTAAAGAAGGTGATGATCTTCAACGCCGGCCACAAACTATGTGTCACCGCCAATAATGCAAACAGGAACAGCAGGTGGTCGTAGCCGGTCAGGATGTGTTCGATACCCAACTTAAAAAAGTCGCCGAACGCCGCGAACGCAGCTTGGGGGGCTGCCGAGTCCGCGACGGCGGCGAGTGTCAGGAGGTATTGGTCGTCGTTGCGGCCCAGCATCTTTTCGGCCAGCGACTTCCCGGCGACATCGCGTACCGTCAAGTACTGCTGGTGGCCGTCCGGCAGCAATGCCAGAAATCCGGATTGCACTCGCAACTGGCGTTGCACCGCCAGCGGATACTGCAACTCGACCTGGGCATTGTTCTTGCCGTCGTAACTGACCGGGCCGGGCTGACTCTGCACCTCGACGCCGTCAACCGCGATACGCAATTGTTCTGCCAACAGTTTGGCGATGGCGGGCTTGGCCGCTTCGCGTTCGGCATCGCTGACTTCGGCGTCCAGATCGCTATCCATCGCTACGAAGGCTTCGATATCCTGCAATGCAAAGGTTGCGGTGGCCTCGACATGGTCCGGTTTCAAGGCCAGATCCAGCGAGCTGAGCCCGGGCGGATGGGCGTCGGCCCGACCGGCTATCAACACCAGCAGTAACAACGCCAACCCGAGAGCCGGAAGTCGAATTGTCATGCCGCTCACCTCAGAAATTGATGGTAATGGTGCCGCGAAACATGCGCGGTTCGACCGGATGCTTCAGGATGCCGAATTGGTTGGGCGAACCGTTCGGATAAGAAGATTCATAGGCATAGGCGATGTCGTTGCTTTGCGAACCGAGGATGTTGAACACGTCGATCTCGAATTTGTAGCGTTTCTGCTTGTAACCGGCGCTGAGGTTGACGATGTTGGTGTCGCCGGACCAGTAATCGACGTTGGTATCCGGATCGCGATCCAGATAGACCCGGCCGAAATGCCGCAAGCGAATGGCGCCGAATAGGCCGTTCGGCGCTTCGATCGTGGCGCCGGTGGAAACCACCCGGCCGACCGAATTCGGAACGTAAAGATTGTTGTCGGCGTATTTGGCGGTGGTCAGCGCAAAGTCGGCATCCAGCGTCAGCCAATCGAACGGTTTGTAGTAGTTGGTCAATTCGACGCCGTAACGGTGCGATTTGCCGGTGGCTTCCGTAGTGCCGGCGTCGCCGACGAACACCAGTTCCTGGCTGGATTCCAGCCACCACAAGGCGAAGGTGCTGTTCAGGCCCGGCACATAGTTGCTGCGAATACCGGCCTCGCCGCCGCGCGACCAGGCGGCGGGACGAATGCGGGCGGCGGCCGAGTCGACCGGACTGCCATCGGTTGGATTAACTTGCAGGGTCGTGCCGCGGGCATCGTTGGAGTGGTAACCGTAACCGGCGTTGAAGAAAAACTCGGTGTCGTACCAGGGCCCCAAGACCAAGCTGATTTTCGGGCTGACCATAACCTTACCGCGGCTGCCCGAGTTGGCCGCAATCGTCGATGCCAGGCCGCTACCGGTGGCGGCGACCTCGACGTCATTGTTGATAAAGTCGCCGCGCAAACCGGCAATGGTGCGGACTTTATCGTGCCAGTGTGTGGTGTTTTTGAAGTACGTGCCGACCGTGGTGACGCCGACATTGTGGCGACTGACGGTATTGACGATTTGACGGGCCTCGGTTTCGTACAAGCCCAAATCCATGATCTGGTCGTTGCGGAATTGCAGACCGACGCTGTTATCCATTTCGAAGCCGAACAATTTGTTGTAGCGGGTGTGTTCGAAATGGCCGCCGGTTTGCACCCGACGCTCGGATTGCAATATCTGGTCGCCGCCGGCACCGCGGGTAAAACCGCTGAAATTGGAAAACAGGTTCAGGTCGGTATACAAGGCATAGATATTGGCGTCGTTTTTCCAGTTACCGCCCTGATTCCAGAAACTGGCGGAGGCACTGTAACGGTTGGTTTCGCCGCCGTCGGTCGGGTCCATACTGCCGTAAAGCCCGAGACTGCCGTTGTCGATCGCCGCTTGCGGAATCTGGTTGGTCGCCGTCCAACTGTTGGTATAGGCCTTGCCGTTGATCGACATGCCCCAATCGTCGCCGCCCAGGGTGTAACGCAACTGGCCGTTGAATTTCTTCGAGTCTTCCGGCACTTGCCAGACGCCGTCGTACAGATTGAATTCGCCGGCATAGAGCAAATCGCCGTCGCCGACTTTCATCGAGTTGGCGACCAGCGTGCGGTAATAATCGAACGAACCGGCGGTGAATTTCAAAATGCCCTGGTCCAGTTTGTCCATCGTGAACATTTTGGCGTAACCGGCGGCGGCAAAGTCGCCGACCTCGGCGTAATAGGGGCCTTTGCCGTATTCGACTTTCTTGACCAGTTCCGGAATGATGCTGTTGATGTCCATGTAACCCTGGCCGTGGGCGTGGGTGGTCATGTTCATCGGAATGCCGTCGACGAAGGTGGTGAAGTCGGTGCCGTGATCCAGATTGAAACCGCGCAGGAAGTATTGGTTGGCCTTGCCGGAGCCGCTGTGCTGGGTGGCGATGGCGCCGGGCACGACTTCGACCAGCTCACCGTTACGCGAGAACGGCCGATGTTCGAATTGCTTCTGGCTGACTTCGCCTTGCGAGGCCGACGGCGCGATGCCGATCAGATTTTTGCCGCGGCCGTCTTCCTCGACTTGCACCGCTTCCAGTTCTTCCGACTTTTCCGCTCTTTTGGCTTTTTTGACGGTTTTGGCTGCCGGCTTCGCCTCTTCGGCAGCGGCGACGGCGATCGTATCCGCCGTATCCGGCGCCGGCTCGGCCCACACGTCGGCCCCGGCCAGACCAAGGGCGATTTCCAGGCCGACGGCCATTAGTGTTTTGGGAAACAGCGCGGCGCGCCGGGACAGGCGTAGTGGGTACATATTCTTCCTCATAGTGCGAATATCGTTGCGGTCGTGGTTGTTATGAACACCGGTCTCGAGCCGGATTGGATGTGGAAAGCGGTTTTGCTCGCGGCAAACGAGCGGGAACGGCCGGCGCCAAGACAGTACCGGGCCAAGCCGTTGCCGGCGGCGCAAAAGGCGGTCGCGTGCAGGCGGTAAAAGTTTCGGGTGTCGGGAGCGGCGCCAAAAGATTCGGCGCGGATTTGCTGAATGGATTCAGCGGATACGGAAGGGGTGGAGCGGAACGCTAAAGAAATCGGGGCGGGGCTTGCGGAAACGGAACACGGCGGCGAAGTGCGACCGACACCGCTGCTGAGCAGTTGGGTACCCGGTGTCTGGTTGATATCCGGAAAGCGCTGTTTAAAACCGCTCAGGCAATTGCGGGCCATATCGGCCAGCGCCACAGCAAAGCAATCAAGCACCGGCAATACGCCCGCCGCAACCGATTCGGCGCCAGCGACCGCAAACCCGGCGGGCGGTTTGGCTAGAGCGGCTTTGGCGCTACTGTTCGCCGCCGCGCCATGGGAATTCTCGGCAGCCAAGTCCCAGTCCCCCCCGTAGCCTGCCAAATTGGCGGAGTAAAACCCCGCATCCGCCTGCAAATGTGTCCAAGCGGCAGGCTCGGCCGTTTCGGTCGGGCCGGCTTTGGCCCATACCGACTGCGAAAACATCGCGGTCAATAGAAAAGTCGCGGCCAGCGCCACCAACTTGGCGACCAAAATTCCGGCACCGTGCAGCAGCAAGGTCGCCAGCATAAAGCCCAGCGTGTAAGAAATCAGACTGGCGGAGGTGGAAATTTCCTGGCCGTGGGCAAAGCCGTGGAAAAAGGCGAAGAAGGCGACGATCAGCACGTTGATTTTGCCGCTGAAGCGAATCTTGCGCGTGATCAGCAAAGCGAATACCGCGCAAGACAGCAGAATGATGCCTTCGACGCTGGGTATCGTGATCCCGGCGGCGCCGGCCAAACCGCCCAGACTCATCACGCCGACGAAGGCCAGCGGCAGCATCCAGACGGCATGACCGCGCAATTGCGCGGCCCAAATTCCGACCGCCAGCATCGCCAGCAAATGATCCCACCCGGCCAGCGGGTGGTTGAAGCCATTGTTCCAGCCCAGCGCGTCCAATCCGACAAATTGCACACCGAACCAGGCCACCACTGCCAATAACGGCAAACCGAAGCCGAGCAGCCGCAGCCCGGCAGGCAACACTTCGGATGGGGAGCGAGAACGGCGCAATTTCATGGTTTACCGACGCGAACAGCCTGCAAAATTCAAATCAAATGCCAGTTAAGACGAATAGGCCAGGAATCATACGATACATATCACATTTTTAAAAATTATGAATAATAAATAAAATGTCTTATTATGCCCCGCAGCAGCGGTTTCGAACCGGCTCAGCTATGCGGATGAATATGCGAATGGCTATGGCCGTGGTGGTCGTGTTGGTGGCTGACAGAGGCCATTTTCACCGGCACCATGTTAAGCGAAGCGTGGCGGACGCCGGTTTCGGCGGACAGCTTGTCGGCAAACCCGCGGATGCGCGCGGTCAGCCCGCGCAGAAACAAGGTTTCCAGGCAGTCGTCGTGATCCAGATGCACGTGCATCGACGATACCACCAGATCGTGGGCGTCGTGCTGGTGGCCGGTCAGGCGCTCCGCCAGGTTGCGTTCGTGGTGGTTGTAAACATAGGACAGCGTGGCGATGCTGTAGATGGCTTGATCCTGTTTCAGCCGTTTGGTCTCGATTTCCTTGCGCAACAGGTCGCGGACGGCTTCGGAGCGGTTGGAATAGCCGCGGGCGGCGATCCATTGGTCGAATTCCGCCGCCAGCTCGTCGCTGAGAGAGATAGTAAAACGTTCCACAGCAAGCTCCTGTTCTTATAGTCGTTATAGGAGCCGGCGATTATAGCGCAAGCGGAACCCGCACCGCGCCAGCGGCAAAGCGGGTTATTCATGAAAAGAGCCGGGGTTACCGGCCGCGATTCTTAGGGAGAGGCTGAATGTCCACAGGACATTACACACATGACAATTTCGGCAAAATCGTGATTCGCACGCAAGTGGGGATTGCGCTGGCCCTTTTACTCTGCTTACCGCTCGCCAATTTCTGGTTTCCCAGCGCCTACAGCCTCAAGGCCGGCATCCACGGCCTCAGCGCTATTCTGGCGGTGGTCGTCGGTACTTATTTGACGCATAGGGCCTTACCGTTGATCAAAGGCATGCACGTCAATTTGGAGTCGCTGCGCCGCTGGCTACTGGTAGCCACCCTGCTGAACTTGGCCGGCGCGATCAGCGGTAACTGGATCTACATGCGTTACCGCGGCCAGGACGGCCCTCGCGACTGGATCTTGGAGCGGGTGCCGGCAATCCACAACGTGCTGATGGAATTCAAGGAATTCGTCTCGTTGTTTCCGTTCCCGTTAATGCTGTCCGCCACCGCGCTGTTGTATTACTACGGCTTGCCGATGCAGACCCGGCGCGACCTGTGCCGCTTCGTCGGCATCACGATTCTGGTGTCGTGGAGTTTTCTGATGCTCGGTTTCGTCGTCGGCCTGGTGCTGGCCAAACTGCGCTTCGTTTGAACCGGGAACGGCTGATGCAACAACAATCCGAATCGAATACTCAAGCGCTGCGCTCCGGCCCGGTCGTCGCAGCCAGCCTGGCGTTATTGCTGGCATTTTTGACCTTGATGGTCAGCCACCATATTTCCCGGCTGTCGCCCGGCCTGGACAAACTGGTGCATAGCTACGGTTACTGGATTCCCGGCTCGCAAGGCAAGGGGCCGGACGGCAGCATCGGCTCTTACACCGGCAAGGAAACCCTGGCCATCGGCGTCTGGCTGTTGAGTTGGTTGGCATTCCACCTGATGTGGCGCAAACAGGATTTGGATTTGACGATCTGGACCCGGATTTTCGTCATCAGTCTGGCCGTCATTACGCTGGGTTTCTTTCACCCCTTGTCCGATCCGCTGGTGTTGTTCATCGCCGGCTTTTTTGGCCTGCCCTGAGGATAAGCCATGCCCAAGTTGTTAAATCTACTCGTCCCGATATGGCTGGTTTTGGCCGGCCCAAACGCTCTGGCGGAAGGCGTTTTGCTGAAATCAGAGCCGAAAAACGACGCCGAAGTGAGCAATTTCGATGGCACCGTCAAATTCTGGTTCAGCGGCAATGTCGGCGAACGCTCGCCGTCGGTCGTCGTGGTCGATGCCCACGGCAAACGGGTCGACAACGGCGACACCCGTCTGGTGTTGGGCGAACGCCACCGACTAACCGCAACCACCCAAGCCCTGCCGCCCGGCCCTTACGCCGTCCGCTATCGGGTGATTACCGAGGACGGGCTGGTGGTCAGCGGCATCTCCAAGTTTACCGTCGTCGCCGCAGCGGCGAGTCCGGAGGCCAAGCCATGAAAATGTTATCTGTTTTGATCTTGGCCGCTACCGCCCTCGGCCAAGCGCAGGCGTCGGTACCGCTGGGCGGCAACCGCAAAGGCGCCGACGGCAATTACGACCTGTACGGTTGCATGCTGACCAACGACTATTACGTGGTCAATTTTTCCGCCTATCAACTCGACCCGAACCAGGCCAAGGACGATAAATCCATACCGCAGGCCGAATGCGTCGATCTGCCGCGGGTCGGCAAAACCCAAATCTCGGTAGACCTGCTGGACCTGGATGTGCGGAAAAAACCGGTCGGCCTGAAGATTTTGCGCGAGGACGGTCAAGTCATTGCCGAAGTGCCGATGGCCGTGGTCAAGCAAGGCGTATTGACGGCCAGCGTGGATTTCAAAACCGCCGGCAAATACCAAGCCGTGCTGTCGGTGCAGGACTCCGATTTGCACACGCCGCCGGAAACCAGCGCCTTGCACATGCCGTTGACGGTAGCGATGGCGCCGCCGCCATCGGCAGCCAATGCCGGCAGCGCCAAAGGGCTGGGCGTGGTGTTCGGCGTGCTGGGCCTTTGCCTGGCGTTGGCCGCCTACTACATCCCGCGGCTGCTAAAGCCGCGCACCGACGGCAGCCCGTCGTAAGCTGTCGCCGATGCTGCGCGAATAGCGTGGCTCGATCCGGTCACCATTACTACCAGGAAACATTTATGAAAGCGACATTCCCAAAACCGTTTACGGCTTTAATCCTGGCAGGCTTGCTTGGCGCCTGCGCCCATCCGGAACGGCATGAGCAGGAGACCGCCGGTTTCGTACCCGGCCTGGGCGAAATCATGGCCCAAACCGCCACCCGCCATGCCAAGTTATGGTTTGCCGGACAGGCGCAAAATTGGGATCTGGCTGCTTACGAAGTCGACGAACTGCACGAAGGCATCGAAGATGCCGGCAAATACCACCCGACCCACAAACAGATTCGCCAACCGATTCCCGATCTGTTGGCGCTGTATCTGGACCAACCCTTGGCCGAGCTGGATCAAGCCGTGAAAGCCAAAAATCAACAGGCATTTATCGCGAATTACGATAAGCTTACCGCTGCCTGCAACGCCTGCCACCAAGCCACCGAATTCGGTTTCAACGTCGTGGTGCGACCCAGCTTCAACCCGTTCGCCAACCAGGCGTTCTGAGCGACGGCCTCGTTCGTTTAGGGTGAGCGGTTGCTGCAGCAAGACGTAGCGGCATTTATCCATTTCAGCAAGCGAACACTATGCGCAATTTTTTACCACGCCGGACGGCAGCCTGCCTGCTGTTGCCGGCAACATTCGCCGCGGCGGCCGGCCCGGTCCGCGACGATTTCGGCGTCTGGATCAGCAATACTTACCAAACCGACTTCGGCGGCAGCCCCTATCTGGCTTTTTTGGAACTGGCGCCCAGAACCAAGACCGACAACGACCAGTTCGCCCAAATCATCGTCCGGCCGCTGGTCGGTTACAAGCTGACCAAAAAGCTGCAACTCTGGGCCGGCTACACCTGGCAAGGCGAATACAACGAGCAGACCGATTTCGAATTGGCCACCAACGACGCCATGCAACAGTTGCAATGGGTCGACAACTGGTCACCGGAGTGGAATTTTCAGTACCGCTTCCGCCTGGAGCAACGCTTTTTCTCCGAAGAAGACAACGTCGCCCACCGCATGCGCCACCGCGTTCGTTTGGTGTACTCGATACCCGACACCAAAGCCTACCTGATAGCCATAGACGAGCTCTTCGTCTATTTCAATTCGCTGGACGACGGCCGCCTGGCGCGTTCGGTGCAAACCGGCATCAACCAGAACCGCAGCTACCTCGGCATCGGTTATAAATTGACGCCGGAGCTGAACGTCGACACCGGCTACCAACTGCAATACGTGCACAACTACGGCGCGCCGGATTTGGTCAACCATGTCTGGTTTACCAACATCAACGTCAACTTCTGAGGCGGTTCTGCCGCGCAAAAAAAGGGCGGCTCAGGCCGCCCCTAGTCGATACATGAAATAGAAACAGCCGTAACTGACTTCCTGTTACTGGAATTTGGTCAGACCGGCAAAGCCTGCGCGGGCTTCTTTCAATTCTTGTTCCGCGCCGGCGAAATCGGATTTCTTGGCCAACTCTCTGGCTTTTTTCATTTTCAAAACCACTTTGTCGCGCTCGAATTCGAATTTGTAGTTGGCGTTCAGTTCGCTGGCGCTCTCTGCAACTTCCTTGATCAAACTGGCGACTTTAGTCGGATCGGCCGAAGGAATCGCGTCCAAGGCAACCTGTATCTTGGCGTCCACTTCTTTCAATACCTCAGGCACGCTCTTTTTGGCTTCTTTGGCCAAGGTCGCGCCGGAAAAGCCCAGCATTGAAAAAAACAGGGTGAACGCGATTAAAACTTTTTTGAATGACATGTTTACTCTCGATAATTAAATTGAACGATGGGGGTAAAGCGAAATTTCCTGGTTTGCGATTGAACTTGGCTGAACGGAACTCCTTTGGTTGAAATTATTGCTTAATTTATTCGGGCTACGCCCCAGCGGGCTGGCGCGGCCAGCAATGCCGGGATGGCCCGATTTGCGGCAACGCCGAGCGCTAGTTGACTCAAAGTCGCTAAGGTAAAACCTGCGGTATAACCGAGCGCGTCGCTATCCAGCCAAATATCGTAAGCATGGGCGTATCCATGGCATACCGCGACGCCGGCAATCACCGATAACGACAAAGCCCAATGCAATTGGCGTCCCGACGCCAGCAGTAAGCCCAGCACCAAAATGCCGGCGTACATCAGCGTTTCGGGATGGGCAATCTCCAGCGGAACCAAAGCCATTGCGCCGCCCAACAACAGCAACGCCAGGAACGTCAGCGCCAGCGAGACGACGGCTCGACCATGGCCGCTACGGCAGATCCACAACCCGACAAAAAGCATCGTCAAGATATGGTCCGAACTGGAAAAAGGATGCAGCAATCCGCTGCCGAAACCGATCGCTTCGCCGGCCTCATGGAAAGGATGGGCATAGGCTGGCATCGAACCGGCCGAAAACATTAATATCGTTAACAAAAAACGCTTGAAAGACTTGCTCATAGTGACCTCTGCCTGCAAAGGGTTATGGTGGACACTGAACCTGGTTCGAACGGCGCGCCACTCCGAAATGATGGTTTGGCGGCACCAGCCCGACTTTGGAGGGCGTCAGCACCGGCACCACGCAAACGAGGGCTATCTTAGCAAAAATATGAAGTTTTAATAATATTTCATATTGACCGCATGCCCGCGCCAATCAGCAGAATCTTGCCAGAGCAACATGACAGGCTGTTGACCGGGCCGCCGGGTTACGCCAAAGCGAACATTCAGGGCGGGGTTCCGCCATTAAAACGCCCTTTTCCGCGGAACAGACGCAATCCCGACAAAACCGAGTTAGAACTCGTACTTGAACCCGGCCTGGACCAGACGCGGCATGCCGGGCTGGATACCTCGCACCCGGTCGGTGATATAAGTGTTGTCCAGCAGATTTTTCATCGCCACGAACAGGGTCAAATCCTTCTGCACTTTGTAGGAGCTGGCGAAGTTGACGACCACGTAGTCGTTGATTTTGCCGTAGCTGCCGCCCAATGCCGCGTTGCTGGTGGGCCCATCCGGGTGGTCGGCGCCGTTGTCCAGATTCAGGAAATCGGCATATTGTTCGCTGACGAAGGCCGCTTCCAAATGGGTGTCGAAGCCGTTGACATGCGAGTAGCCCAGGGTTGCGGTCAACAAGCTTTCCGGCGCGTACGGCGCGCGCTTGCCTGCGGCGGAACCGCGGACATTACCGCCCGGACAACTCGCAGGCAAAGTCCCGCTGGATAACGGCACACAACGGAAGGCCTCGGTGGTTTCTGCGGTCGGCAACCACATATAGGCGATTTGGGCGTAGGGGTTATGCGCCGAATCGAATACGTCACCGAAATCGGCCCGCGCCATCAGCTCGATCCCTTCGTACAAAGCCTTGCCCTGCGCCACCGGCACGGTGCCGCCGCCGACCGTACCTAACACGGTCAACGCCTCGAAGTCGTTGTGAAAGTATGTCAACTCGGCTTTGACGCCGCGCAGCGGCCGAGCGCGGATACCGAATTCGGTGTTCCAGCTGATCTCCGCGCCGATCTCTGCCGAACCGCCAGTATCGTTGTAAACCGCGTCTTCAACCCGCGGCGGCGCAAAACCGCGGTAAATCCCGAAGAACAGGTCGGCCCGATCGACAGGCGAATAGGTCAGCGCAAACGACGGCAGAATTTCGGTCAAGCTGTGCTGGCCTTGGGCACCATTCAGCAAATTGCTGCGGCTGTAGCCGACCGATTCGACGCGCACGCCCGGAGTAACCGTCCAGTCGCCCCGAATGAATTTGTTTTGGACAAATCCGGAATAGGCATCAGCGAAACGTTCGTTTTTTTCCAATAGCTGGCCTGCGCGAGCGCTCGGCGTAATTCCCCGGATCATTTCCCGGTCCTGGCTTTCGAAGTGGGCGCGGAAACCGGCGTCCAACCGACTTTCGATCCCGAACAAATTGTGTTTGGCATGCAGGGTCGGCGCCACGCCCCAGGTTTGGTAATTGCGCTTGCGGCCGACCGTGTAATTACACAAATCCATATCGATCGGGATTCCGTTTTGGCGGCTGGCAACGTAAGCCGGATAACTTGCCGAGCATTGGCTTTCGGTCGGAAATTCGTTCTGCTGCCGCCACCAGTTACGTTCGTAGGCCGACCAATAAAAACTGGTTTCCAGGGTCACGTCACTGTTGAAGCTGTGTTCGTAAGTCGCGGAAGTCGACCAACGGTCGTTGGTGAAACTGGCGTTTTTGTCCGGGTTATAGCGGGCACCCAACTGGCGGTATTCGGCGTCGGTCAAACCGAAGGCCGCGCCAGGTTCGTCCTGATAGTAAAAGTCTCCGCGTAAAGTCAGACGATTGCGGGCATCGAAGTCGACGATACTTTTCAGATTGACGTCATCGACCACGGCAAAGGTGTTGTCGCGGTTTGCCATGCCTTCCTTGTGAAGGTAATCGATTACGCCGCCCACTGCGTCCAGGCCTTGAACGTTCTTGACCATGCCGCCGTAGCGGGCGTGGCCGTTCAAATAGTCCCGATTACCGCCGGTAAAACTGACGAAGCCGCCGGGAGTATTAGGTACTTTCGGTGTGAGATAATTGACCGCACCATTGATGGTTTGCGGGCCGAACTGAGTCAAATCCGCGCCTTTGTAGATTTCGATGCCGTCGTAGCGCTCGATCGGCGGATGGTAGTAAATATCGTTGTCGCCGTAGGGCGCGAAGTTGAAAGGAATGCCGTCTTCCAGAAACAACACCTTGGTGGAGCGGAACGGGTTCTGGCCGCGAAAGGCGATATTCGGCCGCAAACCGAAGCCATCTTCATCTCGGACGTAGACGCCCGGCGCCTTGCGCAGGGCTTCGTTAACGGTAAAGACTTGATCCCGTTCCAAGGTGTCTTTACCGATCACCGCCGTCGAACCGGAAAAAGTCGCCGCTTTTTCGACGCTTTCCGCCACTTCGATGCTGGTCAGCATGTCGGCGGCATTGTCGGCTGAAAGGGAATGGGTTTCGGGTTCGGCGGTCGCGACGTTGTGGGCCATCAGGCCGGCCAGCAATGCCGGCAGTAATCCGTGTTGTTTTTGCATACGATTCAGTTCGCTTCAAGTTTGGTTGGCACCGCATCCAAGCTCCGGCGAGCCGAAACTGAATGCCGGCGCGCACTGTAACCAAGCTAGCTGAATCGAAACTGAAAATCCCGGCGCGTTGAATCCGGTTTAGCGTTGCAACGCCAATCTCACCGTGACCAAAAAGCCGCCCAGCGCCTTACTGCGGCCAAAATTCATCGTGCCCTGGTAGGTAGCGACGATGTCCGCCACGATACCGAGGCCCAGGCCGTGGCCCTGCACCGATTCGTCCAGGCGCCGGCCGCGTTGGGTCAAGTGTTGCAGGCCATCGACGGCGCAACCGGGGCCGTCGTCGGCAACGCGGATCAGCAATTGCTCGGCCAATTCCAACTCCACGTCGATCCGCTGTCTTGCCCACTTGCAGGCGTTATCCAACAGGTTGCCGAGGATTTCCATCAAGTCTTCCCGGTCGAAATGCAGTGGTTGGTTGGGCGAGGTCACTTGTATGTCCAGCGGCTTGTCGGCGTAAATCGCTCGCAGGGTCTTTTTCAAGGCGATGATTTCCCGATGCGGATTGCAGGCCGGGGCGGCCTGTTGGTCGCCGGCAATCCGGGCCCGTTTCAGTTCGCGCTCGATATAACGCTGGATGGTTTCGGTCTGGGTGCTGACTTGCTGCTTCAAGTCCGGGCGGCTATCGAATAGCGGATCGTCGGCGACTCGCAGCAACAGAGCCATCGGCGATTTCAGCGCGTGTGCCAGATTGCCCATCGCCGTGCGTGACTGTTGCAGACGCCGCACCACGACCGCCAACAGGTGGTTGATTTCCATGACCAGCGGTTTGACTTCCTCTGGCACCTGGGCGTCGATTTTTTGCCGGTCGCCGTTGGCGACCTGCTCCAGCTCGCCTCCCACTGCGTGCAAGGGTCGCAGCGCGCGGCGGATGTCCCAGCGCAACAAGGCGATCGCGCTGAACAAAATCAGCAAGGTCAGGCCGAAATAAGCCGCGCGAATCGCGGTGATGTCGTGGTCCACCGCCGACAGGTCTTCGGCAATGCTGATGTTGATTCTATGCCCGAATTTGACCACACCCACGCTCAGCACCAACAGCGGGGTGCGGTTGGGTCCGGTCGCGTGGTACAGCATCGATTGCTGCGGCCCGACGGCTGCGACGGTCAGCGGGAAATCCAGCAAGGACGGCGACGGATAAGCCTGGGCGTCGACCTTAACCAGGTAGTAATGGCCGGACAGGCGTCGGTTATAAACCGAACTGATATGGAAGCTGTCGAAGGTGACTTGGTCGTCTTCGCGATAGGCCAGCGTCTCCAGCAGCGAATAGCCGTCGTCAGCCAAGCGGTTGGCCATCTGCTTTTCCGCGGCGCTGCGGATAATCCAGTCGGCGGCCAGCCAATGCAGGATGAAAATCGCGCACAATACCGCGATCAGGCCGCGGCCCAGGCGCTTACGTAACGACATCATGGCCTGAGGCCGAACAGATAGCCCTGGCCGCGCCGGGTGTGGATCAAATCGTTACCGACGATCTTGCGCAGGCGTTTGACGTAGACTTCCAGTACGTTGCTGTCGGGCTCGGCCGATTCGCTGTAAACGTGTTCGCCCAGTTGTGCCTTGCTCAACACCTTGCCGGCGTTGAGCATGAAGTAACGCAATAGCCTGAATTCGATCGCGGTCAGCGGCTGGGCCTCACCGCCGGCTGGTGTCGCGGTTTGCTCGTCTTCGTCGAGTTCGACGCCAAACACCGTTAATCTGGACTGGTTGAAATGGTGTACCCGCTTCAAAACCGCCTGTAAGCGGGCCAGCAATTCTTGGGGATGGCAGGGTTTGCAGACGTAATCGTCGGCGCCGGCCTTGAAACCGTCGACGATTTCGTACCAGGCATCGCGGGCGGTCAACACAATGACCGGCATGGCGTTACTGGCGTCGCGCCAGCATTTCAGCACCTCCAGGCCGGCGAGTTTGGGCAAACCAAGATCGAGGATCGCCGCATCGTATTGTTCGGTGGCGCCGAGGAATTCACCTTGCTCACCGTCGCCAGCGGTATCGACGATGTAGCCGGCGCCGCGCAAATCGGCGGCCAGCAGTACAGCAAAGGCCGGATCGTCCTCGACCAGTAACAGACGCATAAATGCCGTAGTTACATCGCGTGCATTTTGTAGTCGACTCGCGGATAGCCCTTCTTGTCGCGCGGATCGGCCTGTTCGGCATCACCAAGCTCGGCGCGCTGTTTGCCGGATTCGGTAAGCAATTGCTCCCAGTTTTGATAACTCGCATATTTCGGGTCGCCGGCAGATTTGCGCGCGCCGAACGCGGCCTGCCCCAGTTCGATCAACTGCGACGGGGTCTTGCCGTCTATCGTTTTCAGAAAGTCGGCTTCGTGCTTGAGCTGCTCCCGCACCAACCAGTAGGCCACTTCGAACGGTAACTGGCGATCCGGCGGCAAGTGCTGTTTGATGCGATTCATCGATTTGTGGGCGGCTTGCAAATTCCTGGCGTTGATTTGGTCCGGCGCTCCGCAGCCGGCCGTCAGCAACGCCAATAACACCAGCCCGAATCCCAATTTCACTATCTTCACAACGCCCCCAACCGACCAGCGCCGGCCAATCCGAAATCAAATAATGGGCGCGAATCGGCGATCCGCGCGCTATCTCCCGCCCATCCGGGAGAGCGGCGATCTTAACATAAATATGAATTATATTTTTTTTGTCACACGCGCTTGCAGGCAGCCGGCGAAACCGGCCCAACTGGCAATAAGGGGGATTTGGCTTGGAATGAAACGGTGCCTAGGAAATCGGCGGCTCGTCTTGCAACGAAAATATGATCGGCACTAACACCGAGCTGGCGACGGCAACATCGTCGCGCTTGGCCGGCACGAAGCGCCATTGTTTGACGGCCTCCAGCGCCGACTCGTCGAGCAACTCGTGGCCGCAGCTTTGCTCGAGCGCCACGGTTTCGGCGCGGCCCTCGGTGTCCACTTGCACCCGCAGCAGGACCTTGCCCTGCCAGCCCCGACTGCGGGCAATGCTCGGATAGTCCGGTTTCGGGTTGTGCTGGTACTCAGCACTCAGGTAGGCCTCGGTAAACGCCGGTTTTTCGCCGTCAGCTACCACATCCTGGGCAATCTCGGGCCGGTTGGTCTGAATTTCTGGTTTCGGGGCTTGATCGAGGACCTGGTCCAACACCGAGAAATCGGATGCCGGCGCCTGGGGGATAACGCGCTTCAGTTTGGGCTTGGGTTGCGGTTTTTTCTGCGCCGGATTGGCGGTTTCCGGCGGTGCGGCTCGGGCCGGCGCGGCCTGCGCCGCCCGGATCTTGATGGTGGAAACTTGCAATGGCAAGGGTTGCGCGACTGCCTGCGCAATACTGGGGCAAAACAAACAACGGACCCCGAAAAAATGCAGCGCGGCGACGGCCGCCACTATGCCGGCCAAGACCGCAAGATTAGACGAACGCTCCTTTCGATAGGCGCCGGCGGCCGGCTGAGGCACTCCGCGCAGACCCGCAGCAGCGAAAGGCGGCAGTGGGTTTCGAGCAATTACAAATCCGTTTTGGCCAGCTCTGGGAAATAGCACGCAACTGCGGAGAGAAAATTAAGCGAATTGTAAAAATTGTCCGATAAATGCAAGGAATCAGCCAGACCGGCAAACTGCGGCCAATTGCCGCATCGCTGCCGCACCGTGACCGATTAAAGCAGGGTCCGTTCGATAAACCAGTATGCTCCGACCAGGCAAACCAGCGCCGAACAGCCTTTCAGAAACTTGTCGGCATAGGGCTTGTGGTTCAGCCACCAAATCAGCGGCAAGACGACGGATGCGACTGCGATTTGGCCGGTCTCGATACCGAGATTGAACGACAACAAGGGCATCAGGATGCCGCTATCGCCGGAACTGATATCCAACTCGCGCAACACGCTGGCAAAGCCGAAGCCGTGGATCAAGCCGAAACTGAAGGTCAGCCATTCCCGACCTTTGGGGTGATCGCCCCGAATCAGGTTTTCGACGCTGACATACACAATCGTCGCAGCGATGAACGGTTCGACGAAACTGCTCGGCAAATCCACCAGATTCAAGCCGGCGCAGGCCAGCGTGATGGAATGGGCGATCGTGAAAAAGGTGACGATTTTGATCGCCGGCCAGAAGCTGTGGGTGACCGCCAGCAGCGCGAACAGAAACAGCAAATGGTCGTAACCGGTCAGGATATGCTCGACGCCCAGCTTCAGAAAATCCAGAAAGGTCGAACCGGCGTGGCCGGCCTCGGCGCCGGCGGCTGCGGTGAGATCGAGCTGGAATTGGTCATCATCGCGGCGCAGCATTTTCTCGGCGATTTGTTTACCGCCGGCATCGCGTACGGTCAGATGCTGCTGGTGGCCGTCCTGTAACCAGGCCAGAAACTTGGACTGCATCAGCAATTGCCGTTTCGGCGCCGGCTGGAAATTGAATTCGACATGGGCATTGTTCTGGTCGTCGTAATTCACGCTACCCGGCACAACCGGCAGAACGTCGGCACCGTCGATGTTGACCCGGGTCTGCTCGGCCAGGAGTTGGGCCACGGCGGGTTTGGCCGCTTCGCGTTCGGCGGCGCTGACCTCGGCATCCAGGTCGGTATCCATCGGCGAAAAGGCTTCGATGTCCTGCAAAGCAAAGGTCATTTTGGCGACGACGCGGTCGGCTTGCATCGTCAACTCTATCGAACTCAAACCCGGCGCGTGCGCCGCGGCCCAGTTCGAAATCAAAAGCAAAACCATCGCCAAAACATACCTGCAGCCGGCCGACGCCGACATGTCCCACAATCTAGCCATCGGCTTTATTCCTGCTCTGCGGCGGCTTTGCGTTTCCGGCGCAGCAAATAAACCAGAAAGCCCGCCACCGCCGCGATCGCCGCAGCGACGCCGCCGATGACCAGCCAGGGCGGTTGCTGGCCGTCCGGCGCCACACCGACTTGCAAGGCGACGCGGAATTTATCGTCGTCCTCGATCGCATCGCCGATCAGCAGATACAAGACGTAATCGCCGGTTTTATCGACATCGGCTTGGGCCTCGACGGCGCCTTTCGGATAGAGCTTGGCCGGAATTTCGGTAACGGTGCGAATTTCGCGGATGTCATCCGGCACTTTTTGCCCGGTTTTTTCGACTTCCACCAAGCGGATGCCGATCGGCGTGCTGCGGATGTCGCGATCGATCAAATCGGCGGTGAAAAACATTTTGCCGGCGCGCGGGATTTGTTGGCAAAACGGCACGAAGGCGGTTTTGGCGTCGACGGTTTTGTCGTTCTTGTCGGGCTGCAGATAGGCGCTGAAATGCACCGCGTAAAAGTCGTTGGCGATAATGCAATCCAGGTCGGGCCGGTTACCCAGGGCGTTGGATTGTTTGGTGCCGAAATCGAGTTTGTCGCAACCGCTCAGCAACAGGGCGCCTAGCAGGACTAGCGCCCAAAACGCGGAAAATCTTTGAATTGTCATGACTGAAGCCGATTAAGGTTTGATGGTGAATTCGAACTTGCCGGTAACGATGTGGGTATCTTCGGAAACCACCCGGTAACGTACGGTATAGACGCCGGGCGCCAGCGTCGGCACGGTGGCGTGGATATTGGCGCCGTTGGTCAGGCTTTGCTCGACGTCGTGGTTGTCGACCCGTTTGCCGGTGCTGTCGATCACGGCCAGCGCCTTGTACTCGCTGCGCACCGCGTCGTTAAACCACAAATCGATTTGCTTCGGCGATTCGGTCAGCGTCTCGTCCTTGGCCGGTTGCGACTTCACCAGAATCGCATGGGCAAAAACTGGTAACGGACTCAATAGCGCGAGCGCCAGCAAGCCGGGTTTTATTATTGTTGTTATGTCTAACTTGGGCATGACCACCTCTTAAATTCGTAAAATCATTGTAAAACGGCTGCCGACCAGACTTTGCCGGTCGGCGATTGCTCCAGCCACATCGCCAAAAACCCGTTCGGCGTCGCCAGGATGCGCGGAAAGGATGCCGCGGCGGGCGACAATTGCCGGGCCGGTAACCAGCTGCGGCCGCTATCGGCCGATTCGCTGAAATAGACCCGCGAACCCTCCGGCCCCAATGCATCCCACACTGCCACCAATCGGCCGGAGCCGGCGGCAATATCGGCATGGAACGCCGGGCCTTCGCCCAGACGTTGCGGCGGCGTCCAACTGGCGCCGTTATCGTTGGATTGCATATGATACAACCCAACCCGGTTTTCCGCGCCGGTCCAGACCACGCTGTGCAACGATCGGTCGCCGGCCAGCGCCAAACCGCCGCCGTTGTGCGGGCAACCGTCGAACTGCCAGCCGAAGGCGCCGACGCTGCCGGCCCGGCGCCAGGTTGCTCCCGCGTCGGCCGACTGTGCCAGTGCCATGTCCCGCGGCACCATATCTCGATACAACGCATTAATCCCGCCGTCCGCACCCGCCGCCAGCCGGTTCCAGCAACAGGAACAACTGGTGTCGTCTATGGTTTGCGCCAGTTCCCAATGTTGGCCGGCGTCGCTGGAGCGGGCATAACGCAGGCCTTGGTAACCATTCTCGTCCCTGTCGTCCAGCCAGACGGCATGGAAGCGGCCGTCGGCGTCCGCCAGCAAATCGGGGTGGGACTGGTCGGCATCGCTGCCGGTCGGCTTGGCGCCGGCCGTCCAGGTTCGCCCGCCATCGCTGGAATAGGCGCTGGCCAGCGGCCCCATGCCGGGCAATTCGCCGGTGGCTTGCCAAACCGCCAGCAGATTCTCGCCGCTGGCGGCGATCTGGATATCGTTGCCGGCTTTGGATTCGATCGGCCGGCCGGCGCTTGGCGCGATGGCTTGCGGCGCCGACCAGTGTAAGCCGCCATCGTCGGAATGCAGGTAGGCAACAGAAGGCGTTTTAGTATCGGTGGCCGTGGCCAGGAAAACGGCATGCAGCCGGTTCCGGTCCAGGTACACATCGAAACTGGCGACATTTTGCAAGTGCAAGGCCGGCAGATCGACCGGCGCCGTTAGCGTCGCAGCCAGCGGCTTGGCGGCCGGTTGACCGAGGCCGGGGATATCGCCGCAACCGGGCAATCCAACAACGCTAAATAGCGCAATCCAAAAATGAGCGGTCCTGGAATTCGGCATGGCCTAATAACGGGTTGATCGAAAAGCGCCGATTACACCATATCGCGACCGAAAGCAGAATCGGCAAAGTGCTGCGTTTCCAACCATGGCCAAGCGCTCCAGATCTCGCTAACCGGGACTGGCCTTAGCAATCAAGCGCAGCCGGGCTTGCAAACCGCCCATCGCCGATTTGGCAAAACCGATCTGGGCACCGTGCAACGCGACGATGCGCTGCGCGATTGACAAGCCCAAGCCGCTGCCCTCGGCGGTATGCGCCGTTTCCACGCAACGGTAAAAGCGCTGGCTCAGGCGTTCGTATTCGCCGTCGGCCACCCCCGGCCCATCGTCGTCCACCGTGATCAAAATCCATCCGTCGTCGCGGCCGCAGGTGGCCCGCACTGCACCGCCTGCGGGAGTGTATTTGATGGCGTTATCCAATAGATTTCGCAGCAGAATTTGCAGCAATTGCGGATTGGCTTCCACCGCCAGGCCGGCCTGGCCGTGCAGTTCAAGCTCGATATGCTTGGCGTGCGCCAGATGGTCCAGATCGGCCAGGGTATCGGCCAAAGCCTGATAGACGTCGACAGGCTGCATGGCGATGCCGGCCTGGTGTTGCACGCGGGATAAGGTCAACAGTTGCTGTACCAGATGCGTCATTCTGACCACCGCCTGCTGCGCCTTGGCGATGGCCTGGCTGCGCATGGCGGGATCGGCGGCTTTTTGCGCCACCTGCAATTGGGTTTGCAAGCCGGCCAGCGGGGTACGCAGTTCGTGCGAGGCGTCGGACGTAAAATTGCGTTCGTTGGCGAAGGCTTGTTCCAGCATCGCGAACAGGCTGTTGATTTGCTGCACCACCGGCCGCATCTCGTCCGGCAAGCCCTGTTCCGACAAAGGCTGCAGGTAGCCGGCCTCGCGGCTGGCCAGCTCTTGCTGCAAGCGGTTGACCGGCGACAGCGTGCGGCTGACGATCCACCAGATCACCAAGCCCAAGATCGGCAGCGCAATCAAGACCCCGACGATTTGCTGGCCGGCGATGCTCTCCACCAATTGCCGGCGGATATCCTCGCGCTGGCCGACGTGGATTACGTACTCGCCGTTTTCGCTACTCAGACTGAAGACGTGCCAGAGCTGTTCGTTGATTAGCGTTTCGCTGTAGCCGTTGCGAGTCAGCGACAAGGCAAATTCCGGCGCACTCTCCGAGCGCAGGATCACGCCGTCTTTCACTGACCGTAACTGGAAGGCGATCTTGCGTTCGTATTTATGGCCGAGAATCGGCGTGTCAAATAGCTCGGGAGTTTTCTCGCGCTCCCACAGTTTGGTCAGCGCCCGCTGGCGCAGCATGTTTTCGACGAAGGCGTGCACCACCCGCGCCGATTGCGCCAGTTCGGCATTGAACAGTTCGGCGATTTCGTCGCGGGTTTGCCGGTAATTGATGTACGCGGTGGCGCCCCAGACCAGCAGCAGAGAGGACAGCAGCGACAGCAACAGCTGCTTTTTCAACGAACGCGGCGCCAACCGCAGGGGTTTGGCCATCAGTTGTCGTCGATGATGTAACCGACGCCACGGATGGTACGGATCAAATTGGTATCGAGTTTTTTCCGCAAATGGTGGATATGCACCTCGACCGCGTTGCTCTCCACCTCCGAACCCCAGGCGTAAAGCGCTTCTTCCAGGCGGGCCCGGGAAATCACTTGGCCGACGTGGCTGATCAGATAACTGAGCACTTCGAACTCTTTTTGCGCCAGATCGACCGGCTGGCCGTGGAAGAACACCTGGTGCGCGGCCGGATCGACGGTGACGCCCTTGTGCTCCAGCAACGGCAGGCTATGGCCTTCGTGGCGGCGCGCCAGCGCGCGCAAGCGGGCGCAAATCTCGGCCAAGTCGAAGGGTTTGGCGACGAAATCGTCGGCACCGCTATCCAGCAGCGCTACCCGTTCGGCAATGCCATCGCGGGCGGTCAACACCAACACCGGCGTACTGTCCTTGCGCCGGCGCAGGTTTTTCAAAACCGTCATGCCGTCCATCCGCGGCAGATTCAGATCCAGCACGATCAGGTCGTAATGGTTCAGCTTCAATGCCTCGTCGGCCTGGGCACCGTCGGTCAGCCAGTCGACCGCGTAGCCTTCCAAGGTCAGGCCGGCCTTCAGGCCGTCGCCTAAAATGGCATCGTCTTCTACCAATAACAATCGCATGATTCGTCCACCTGTGCCGGATTCAATTGCGCGGCATTGTAGCAAGGAATTTACCGGCTATCGTGCCGGGCCCCGCCAGAGCGGCGTGGGGGAGAAAGAATGGTGGTTTAGAGTTGTAACTGAGCCAAGCGGGCTTGGGCAGCGGCGGCAAATTCGCTGCCGGCTTGTTTGTCGACGATCTGGCGCAGCACGGCGGCACTGTTATGGTCCAGCAACTCGATGGCCTTGAGCCTGACCGAGGCATGATACCCGTTCAACGCGGCCAATTCGGTCAGATAGGGACTGGCGCCGTTCAATAATTTCAGAATCACCCGCTCCGGGTCTTCGGTGAACAGGTCGCGCACCAGCTCACCGTATTGCTCCTGCAAGCGAATCAGTTCCCGGCGATCGAGTTTCTTCGGTTCGGTGGGATCGTCGCAGCAGGCCATCCGAATCAGCCCCCTTGGCTATACGCGGCGATCAATTGCTGAAACTCGAACTCGCAGCCGCCGCACCCCGACGCGGCGCCGGTGATGCGGGAGATACGCTCCGGATCGGTAACGCCGTCGTCGAGCAGTTGCTTGATTTGTTGAGCGGTGGTGCCGCTGCAGTAGCAGATTACGTCGTCTATTACGTCGGCTTGATTATCGGACATGGGGCGGGACTTGATCAGGCTGCAACTTCGAGATACTCGACAATACTGGTCGGCAACGGAATCGGTAAACCGTCTTCCCTGAGGCCCTGGATATGGAATGCGATCGCCAAGCGAATTTCACGTTCAACTTCTTCCACACTCTGCCCGGTAGCGACACAGCCCGGTAAATCGGGCACATAGGCCGAGTAGTTCTGCTCGACTTTTTCAACGACAATGGCATAACGCATCGTTTTACTCCTTTAATCCTGCTTGCTTCAGAATGCTGTTTAACGTTCCAGGCGCCAAATCATCGCTTGGTTTTCCCGCGACGGTAATGAATTTCAGGCATAACCCGACGAACTCGACCAGCGAGATCAATAGATCCAGAATGATCGATACAGCTTCGAACACCAGTCGGCGCTACAAAAACAACCCATCAATCGGCGACGACGCCGAGGCAAAGCGTTTGCGCGGCATGCGGCCGGCCAGGAAGGCTTCGCGGCCGGCTTCGATGCCTTTTTTCATCGCCGAGGCCATCAGCACCGGATTCTTCGCAGCGGCAATCGCGGTATTCATCAACACGCCGTCGCAGCCCAATTCCATCGCAATCGCCGCATCGGACGCGGTGCCGACGCCGGCGTCGACCAGAATCGGCACCTTGGCGTTTTCGACGATGGTCAAAATGTTGTATGGGTTGCGGATGCCCAAGCCGGAGCCGATCGGCGCGGCCAGCGGCATCACCGCGACGCAGCCGATTTCTTCCAAGCGTTTGGCGGCGATCGGGTCGTCGTTGGTATACACCATCACGTCGAAACCGTCCTTGACCAGCAATTCGGCGGCGACGTAGGTTTCGGCGACGTCGGGAAACAAAGTCAATTGGTCGGCCAACACTTCCAATTTGACCAGCTTATGCCCGCCCAGCAGTTCCCGCGCCAAACGGCAGGTGCGGACCGCGTCGTCGGCAGTGTAGCAGCCGGCGGTATTGGGCAGGATGGTGTATTTATCCGGCGAAATCACGTCCAGCAAGTTGGGCTCGCCGGGATTCTGGCCGATGTTGGTGCGGCGAATCGCTACGGTGACGATCTCGGCGCCGCTGGCTTCCGTGGCCAGCCGGGTCTCTTCCAGATCTTTGTATTTGCCGGTGCCGACCAGCAAGCGCGAGCGGTATTGTTTACCAGCCAGCGTGAAAAAATCGTCCTGGCCGCCGCCGATGGCTTGGACGATCTCCAGCCTGTCGTCGTTTTGCAGGCGCTGCGTCGCATGCTGGGTGTAAGGCAGGATTTCCTTGTTCAATTCGACCGCGATGCGTTTGCCGGCCAAGCCCAGCTCGGCAATCAGATCGGCAACGGTGGCGTTTTCGCCGATTTCCCGGCTGTCGCCATTTACCAGTATTTTCATGAATTTAAGCCTTGTGAGTATGGGCGGTGCGGCGGCGTTGCACGGCACCGGCCAGATGGTGTAACAATTCGGTGCTGTCCTCCCAGCACAGGCAGGCGTCAGTGATGCTTTGGCCGTAGACCAGCGGTTTGCCCTCTTCGACATCCTGGCGGCCGCCGACCAGGTGGCTTTCCACCATCGCGCCGATGATGCGTTTGTCGCCGCCGCGGATTTGATCGGCCACATCCTGGCCTACCAAGATTTGCCGCTCGTATTTTTTCGAGCTGTTGGCGTGGCTGAAGTCGATCATGATATTCGGCCGCAAACCGGCCGCGACCAAACCTTCGGCGACTTGCTCGACGCTGACTTCGTCGTAATTCGGCCGATTGTTGCCGCCGCGCAGAATGATGTGGGCGTCTTCGTTGCCGCGGGTGGAAAAAATCGCCGAGCGGCCTTCCTTGGTCAAGGACAGAAAATGGTGCGGGCTCATCGCCGCATTAATCGCATCGATCGCAATCTTGATTCCGCCGTCGGTCGCGTTTTTGAAGCCGACCGGGCAGGACAAGCCGGAAGCCAGCTCCCGGTGTACCTGGCTCTCGGTGGTGCGGGCGCCGATCGCACCCCAGGAAATCAGGTCCGACACGTATTGGGGCGTGATCAAATCCAGATACTCGGTCGCCGCCGGCACCCCTAGATTATTGACGTCGAGCAAGACCTGGCGCGCCAGTCGCAATCCTTTATTAATGTTGAAACTGGAGTTCAAATCGGGATCGTTGATCAAGCCTTTCCAACCGACCGTGGTGCGCGGCTTTTCGAAATAGACCCGCATCACGATTACCAAATCGTTTTGCAGCGCATCCATTTCCTGTTTCAAACGCTGTGCATACTCCACCGCGGCCTTGGGATCGTGTATCGAGCAGGGGCCGATGATGACCAGCAGCCTGTCGTCTTCACCGGTCAGAATGTTATGAATTGCCGCCCGCGTTTTCAGGATATTGGCTGCCGCGAATTCCGTCATCGGAATTTCTTCATGAACCTGAATCGGCGCTACCACGTCCTTGGTTTCGCAAATTCTCAAATCATCGGTGTTATAGTTGGTAGACATGACGCTTAGCAATGAGCTTTCGGTAGGTGAATTTAAACGGTTATTTTAACCATTTTGCCGGCAAGATGTTGCAAACTAAGCTCAATCCGACCCGAGACCCTCACCATGACAGAAGAAAGAGCCATTAAACGTTGCTTGACGGTTTGTTTGGCGCAATCATTCCGTTTTTCGGCGCTACGGGAAAAACTGCTGGAAACCACCCGCGCCCAATTGTTCCGCAATGCATTGATCATCGATTACAAAACCGGCTATGCGATCGTGTTCGCTTATGGTGTGATGGTGTGCTGGAATCTGAATCTGGACGACCGCCGCAGTTTGCAGGAATTGTTACTGGATTACGCCATCAAGCCGGACGACGAACCGCAGGAAGACAACTTCAGCTACGAAGTGGGTTGCGAGCAGGACCGGTTCCAGCACGACCATATCGAATTGCAATCGGCGGACGTCAAAGTGCTGCTGGCGTTGTCGCATGCGATGGCGCAGTCGATCAAACTGGCGGCGTTCGAAGGTAATGCCATCGACACGATCCGGACCACCAGCCACTTGCCGCAGTCGTTGGCCCGGGAAGGTACGATCAAACTGAACCGCAAGGCCATGGCCAAAATCCGCGGCAAGTTGTTCTTGACCAAGAGCGACATCATCCTCAACTACGACCTGCTCGATACGCCGGAATTTTTCTGGGAACACCCGGAATACCAAGGCATTTATTCGATGGCGGCGAATTATCTGGAAATCCAGCCGCGCACCGACGTATTGTCAAAAAAGTTGGAGACAATCCACGAGTTGCTGGAGATGCTGGCCGACGAGCAGAAACACCAGCATTCGTCGACCTTGGAATGGATCATCATTTGGCTGATTGCCGTGGAAATTGTGATGTCGATATTGGATAAGCTGTTTTAATTTAGCCACTACAGTTACCGCGTACGAACCGGCAGCCTTGGTAGCGCGACCATTCCGCAACGAGCGCTTTGCCGCAAATCAACGGTTGACGCATACCATCGGGCAAGAGGATAATCGCACTACCAATTATCTAACATAGAGTCAAGTAGCAAGCTTCTAACTTTGTTAAGGAATGTTGATTCAGTAGCAACAAAACCGAAATATTTCGAAATTTAAGGAAAAATCATGAAGACACTATTCAGCCTTTTGACATTACTGTTTTTTTCTACCGGCGCCAACGCCGTACTGCAATTCGATTACCACGGCAATTTTGCAGATTTGGCCGGAACCAGCTTTTCGGGTCAGCATACGTTCGATCCGCAAACGCCGGATCAAGTCGACTTTTTTGCCGGCCCCACGATCGATACCGGCGAATTACGCTTGCTTTACTCGCAAAACGTCACGTCTTCGTTGCTGGTAAACGGCTTGCCGTTGTTTTCCGGCAGGGACGAAATCGTTTTATTGGCGGATAACGGCCGGGAAATCACCGCCGACCAAATCGCTGCTTTGGGCATGACCGGTTTGGTCACACCTGGAACGTACGATACCCTGATGTTACGCATCGAGCCATCGAGCAATATCTATGATGCCAACGGATTGGTGTCGGGACTGGAGTTAGCGATTACCGCCTTCTTCGATGCCAGCCTGTTCGACAACAACGACCTGACCAACCCAAATTTCCAAGATCTTTACAACTTGCCCAACCCGCAATACTTGGTGTTCGAATTCAACCGCAAACTAGGCGACAGCCAAGATATCAGCGGCGTGGGCACTATTTCGAACTCCGATATTACCCAGGTATCGCAAGTACCGCTACCGGGAACAATCTGGCTATTCGGCTCGGCGCTGGCATGGGCTCTTTCCAGAACCCGCAAACCGCTAACCAGCCCGCTTCTTGCAGCCTAATTCCTGCATCACTGCCGACAACCGCAACCAGCCAGCTTCGTCTTTCGGCAAGCCAAAGCGCAAGCTGGCCGGTGAATCGAACAAACGGGCCAGAATTCCTTGCCTGGCCAGTGCATCGTGCAGCAACGCTGCCTTTTCATTGGCCACCCACTGAAATAAATCGCAGCCGCCGGTCGGCGCGAAACCGGCCGCATCCAGCAACTGTTGCAAGCTCTGGCCTTGCTGCTTTAACTCGATAGAATTCTTCTGTTGCCATTCACGATCCGCCAATGCCGCCGCCGCGACGTAACGGCTGGGATAGCTGATCGACCAAGGCCCCAGCGCTTCGGCCAGCCGCGCCAGCAGCGCGGCTTCGGCGATTACGAATCCGCAGCGGATCCCGGCCAAACCGAAAAACTTACCGATAGAACGCAGCACGATCAGGCCCGAACGTACCGGAAACCCCGCCAAACTGTATTCCGGGATGCTATCCGCAAACGCTTCGTCGACAAGCAACCAGCCGCCGCGCCGACTCAAGCGCCGATGCCAATTCAACAAGCGGTCCGGCTCCCACAAGGTGCCGGTCGGGTTGTTCGGATTGATGACAATCAACACATCCAAATCATCCAGTGCCCGCTCGATCGCTTCGGCATGAAGCGCCAACTCAATCAATTGATGTCCGGCGTGCTGCCAATTCGCAGCGTGTTCGGCGTAAGCCGGAGCCAATACGCCGACCCGCGACCTGCCGCGTAACAACGGTAGCGTTTGAATCGCCGCCTGCGAACCGGCCACAGCCAATATCGACGAATTTCCGTAATAAGCTTGCGCCGCCGGCATTAATGCGTCGTCGTCTTCCGGCAAACGTTGCCAACACTCGGTAGGCACTGCCGGCACCGGCCAGCCGTTCGGATTGATGCCGGTCGACAAGTCCAGCCATTCCGCCAACGGAATGCCGTAACGGCTCGCCGCCTGCCGCAAGCGGCCGCCATGCTCAAGCAAATCCGCCTCCCAGTGCAATCAATAACAGCCATAAACAAAGCGTTCGGTAAACCAGGCCGCTGGCTCGAGCAATGTCACTATTTTCCGGCAGCTGCTCCCCGCCGAACCAGGGCTTGGGCTTTAACTGGCCGTGGTAGACGGCCGGGCCGCCCAATTGCAGATTCAGCGCCGCGCCGCCCGCTGCCATGACCGGGCCGGCATTGGGGCTTTCCAGTAACTCGGCCTGCTCGCGCCAGGCCCTTAACGCCGGAACGGTGCGGCCCAGCAACGTATAACTGAACGCCGTTAACCGGGCCGGCGCCCAATTCAGAACATCGTCCAAGCGCGCCGCAGCCCAGCCGAAATATCGGTAGCGGCGGTTACGGTAACCCCACATCGCATCCAGAGTATTGCAGCAACGGTAGAGCAAGGCGCCAAAAGGGCCGGCGATCACGAACCAGAAAATCGGCGCGAATACCGCGTCGGCGCCATTTTCCAATACCGACTCGATTGCCGCTCGCCTGACCGCGGCTTGGTCCAACCCTGCGGTGTCGCGACTGACCATGTAGCCCACCCGGCAGCGAGCCAGTTCCAGATCGCCCGCCGCCAAGGCCACTCGCACGGCTTCAGCATGCTGTTGCAGGCTGCGCGGAGCGATACAAAAATACAGCATCGCTATGCCGAACAAAGTTTGCCATTGGTCCGGAAGCAGCAATATCGGCAATGCCGCCGCGAACGGCAATAAAGCCAGCGCCAAGGCGCAAACGCCTGCAAGTTTTTGCCGGGTCGGACTCTGCTCGGGTTTGAGCAGACGCCGCTCGACCGAAGCCGCCCAACGGCCGAATGCGGCTAGCGGATGGTAAGTATTGCCCGGCTCGCCTAGAACGTAATCTAGAGCGACAGCCAGCAGCACAATCGAGAACAACGCCATTCAATAATGCAAAGACGGGAGCCGCCGCGCCTATCCGGCGTGCGGACTATCGGAGACGGGAGACAGGGCGGACCGCGCCGCCCCGAACGAAATTAAACCGCTTGCTGCGCGGCTTTGCCGGCGAGCAAAGCTTTGCCGGCTTTAACCAAACCGAAGATTACGACACCGTAAATCAAAGTCGACGACAAGTGCGGCAGATAGTACATCGCCGCCCGCTCCAGATATTGGCCGAACGACGGCTCTGGATAACGCCCGGACAGCCAGTAAAAGCTACCGTTGGAAATCAGAAACGCCAGCGTGGCAGCCGCCCATAACGCGGCGAATTGTTGCGTCGCCGACACCGCGGTCAGCGCCGTGAATTTGCGGCACCACCGGCCGCCCAACCACATCGCCCCGTAGGAACCGACCAAAAAGCCGTAAGCATTGGAAACGCAAAAATCGCTGACGCCCAATTTGGTAATCGACAAATAATCGATCAAACCGGCTTCCAACAGCAGCAGCGCGAACAAATAACGGCCGCCCAGCCAAAGGCCGGCAAAGAAGAACACTGCCAGCGAGGCGTCGGGCAGCGCAAATGGCGTACCGAAGTGGTGAAACCGGGTCGCGGCCATCAACGCCATCAACGCCACGGCGCCGGGTTTCACGGCCAAAAATCGATTCGAGTTCATAGTGTGCTCCGAAAAAAAGGTCAGTAATTGTAATGGATAGAGAAAAAGAAATTTCTACCGAAATTGTTGTAAGTGTTGACGGTTTGATATTGCTGGTCGAGCATATTATTGAGTTTGGCGCTCAACATCCAATTTTTATCGACATGGTAAGCGGCACGAAGATCGATCGTCATGAAAGCGCCCAGGCGGACGGTATTGGCCGTATTGTCAAAGCGCTCGCCCTGCGCCAGCACCGCGGCACCAACGTCGAACGCAGCGAAACTGCGCGATATGTCGTAAGACAGCGTCTGCGTGGCCCGCCGCGGTAACCGCAAATTATTGGCCCGATCTTTCGGCGTCAGCAGATTCATGCTCAACTTGTTGCGCCATCCGAATAGCTCGCCGGAGATTTCCGCTTCGATACCATCGATTTGGGCCTTACCGATGTTCTTGGCCGTTAACGGCCGGCCGCTAAACACGATCAAATTATCAATATTGCTGTGGTAAGCGCGAATTTCCCATTGCCCCCATGCGTGATTCCCGGCGAAGCCGCCTTCGAAATTGGTCGACTGCTCCGCCTGCAGATTGGGATTGCCGAAGCCGGGAAAATACAGCTGGTTGAAGGTCGGCGCCTTGAATCCGTTGCCGAAGCTGGCGAAAGCGCTCAAGCCGTGATCCCAATTGAAGCGCCAGCCGAAATTGCCGGTCAGACTGCTGCCGAAGGCTTGGTTTTCGTCCCAGCGTAACGAGGCATTGGTGAAATGCCGCTCGAACCAACGGCTATGCAATTCGACAAAACCGCCGACATCGTAGCGCGAGTTTTCCGCATAACGCGTCGTGCTTTGGACTTCGTCCAGCCGGTAATCCGCCCCCAAGGTCAGTTGCTGGTCTTTATGCAGATTGAGCTGGTTCAGCCAGCTTGCATTCCAACGGGTGGTATCGAAGTTACTGGCAAACACTCCGCTATGGCTAAAATTGTCCGAATCATCCACGCTTTGTCCTACACGCAACGTCGACCGCCAGACATCGTTGAAATCCTTGCTGGCTGTGGCCCCAACCGTTTGGTTGATGAACATCGTGCTGCTGAGTGTAGAGTTATCGATTTCGGTCTCGCCCTCCGCACGTAAAAAAAACGCCTCGACCTCGGCACCGTTATCGAAGCGGTAACCGGCCCTGGCATTTAAGCCGGTGTTATTGTAACCGTCGCGATCAGGATTGAAGCCTTCCCTTAAGGAGACGCCGCTTCGCGCGTTGATACCTTGACTGCCAAATTGAGAGGCGCCGAGACTATACCAAGCATTCCCCAGCTTTCCGTTGATTGCTGCAGAACCTTTATAACTGTCGTAAGAACCGCCGCCGGCTTCCAGCGCGATATTCGGCCGCTCGCTATTGCCGCCTTTACGGGTAAAAATCTGAATCACGCCGCCGATGGCTTCGGAGCCGTACAAACTGGATTGCGGCCCGCGAATGATCTCGACCCGTTCAATCTGATCCACCGGAATAAATTGAAACGGCGTGGTGCCCGTCGTCACCGAACCGACCTTGATCCCGTCGACCAACACCAGTACGTGATCGGAATTGGTTCCGCGCATAAATATGTTGGTGTCCTTACCGTAACCGCCGCTCTGCACCATGTCGATGCCGGCCGAGCCTTTCAGTAGCTCCGGCAAAGTTCTTACCTGCAAGCGTTCGATATCTTGCCGGGTATAAATCGTCGTCGCGGTCGCCAGTTCGGTTTGGTTGCTTTCCGACCGCGTCGCCGTCACCACGGTCTCGGCTAAATTGGCGGATTGGTCGTCGGCGAAGCCGGGTACAAACGCGCTAATGCCGGCCAGTGGCAAAGCCATGATTATTTTTTTTTGCATAGTTTCCTCTGCGCCCACCGCGCATCCGGGTAAAAAACGACAGAGGAGATATCGGCGAGAGAATAGGCGGAGAACGGGCTAGGCACAGGCTCTGACCATTCCGTAACAGCCCTCCGCTGTCTCGAATGATCCTCCGGGCCAGTCTCCGGGCTTATAAGCGGCTTGAAGGCCTGAACCGCGCACCTTCCCATGCAAAACGCACAGTGGCAAAAAACGCGGCTCTTTACTTATCTACCGTTGCGGGGGCAGCGTCGGCATGGGCAAAACGAAATTTGCCGCACCGACTTCCTGTTTAAGTCTGGCCGAGATTCGGCGCCAACACCTGAAAGAAGGTCGGGATTGTAGTTGATCGGGATTGGGCAGGCAAGGCAAACCGCCGGAACGGCATCGACCGCACCGCAATCAGCCAACATTACCGTCGCTCGACGCTACTGTATTAGACTCGACAAGACTATCGGCTTAAGCAGGAGATCAGAGCATGCAAATCGTTACCGCCACCGAGGCCGACATTCCGGCAATGTGCCGCCTGTTGGCGCAATTATTCGAACAGGAAGCCGAATTTGTCGCGGACGAAACGCTACAACGCCGCGGCTTGAGTCAAATCATTGCCCAACCGGCACTGGGGCGGATTTTGGTGGCGCGGCGCGACGGCGAAATTCTGGGGATGGTCAATTTGCTGTTCAGCGTATCGACGGCGCTGGGCGCGCGCGTGGCCTGGCTGGAAGATATGGTGGTGGATAGAAACCGGCGCGGCGGCGCAATCGGCTCTGCGCTACTGCAACATGCGGTGGCGTTCGCCAAACAGCAGGGTTGCCGGCGAATTACCTTGCTGACCGACGCCGACAACAGCGCCGGACAACGTTTTTACCGCCGCCACGGCTTCGAGTTATCGCCAATGCGGCCAATGCGACTGCTATTGCCATAGAACATCGCAGGCCACGCCGACCACATAAAGATCACGCCGTCAGTTTCAAATACTTGCGGTACAACGAGTCTTTGTCTTCGGCGTGGTCCGGATCCTTGTCGATGCAGTCCACCGGACAAACTTCCATGCATTGCGGCTTGTCGTGGTGACCGATGCACTCGGTGCATAAAGACGGGTTGATCACGTAAATCTCTTCACCCTGGGAAATCGCGCCGTTCGGGCATTCCGGCTCGCAGACATCGCAATTGATACAGTCGTCGCTGATGATGAGTGCCATAGTTACTCCTCGGAAAATTTTTCGGTTAAACGTTGCTTGACCAAGTCGGGCACGAAACTGGAAACGTCGCCATGCAATTGGGCAATTTCGCGAATCATGCTCGACGAAATGAATTCGTATTGTTCGGCCGGGGTCAGAAACACGGTCTCAATGTCCGGGCACAAACGGCGATTCATGCCGGCCAATTGGAATTCGTATTCAAAATCCGATACCGCCCGCAAACCGCGGATGATCACGCTGGCCTGGTGCTGGCGGGCGCAATCCACCAGCAATGTGTCGAAGCCGATCACACTGACGTTGCTGAATTCGGTGACCACCTCCCGAATCAGATCGACCCGCTCGTCCAACGAAAACAACGGCTGTTTGCCCCGGCTGACCGCGACCGCGACGATCACCCGCGGGTAAAGCCTCGAGGCGCGGTGGATCAAATCCAGATGCCCGTTGGTAATCGGATCGAAGGTACCGGGATAGATCGCAGTAATATTCATTGGCTTGGCCGGCGGCAAAAAGGCGCTCATTCTAAACCATTAGCCGAGCCAAAGGCAGCGGCTTGCCGCTGCAGCAGCCGGTAGCACACTTCGCCGGCCACCTTTTCCTTCAATAAGCGCCAGTTTGCCGGCAAATCCGCGGCTTGCCAGTTTTTTTCGCTTTCCAGATAAATTTTGGCGTAATCGCTGAGCCAGCCGCCGCTTTCCAGCAAACGGCAAGCCGATTCCAACAAACCTTGGCCGAACGGCGGGTCCAGAAACACCAGATCGAATTGCTGCGCCGGTCCGGCCAGATAGCGGGCCGCATCCTGCTGCACCACCTGAACCCGGTCCGTGGCCAGACGGGCGATATTTTCCCGCAAGCGTTTGCAATTGCCGGCATTATCCTCGACCTGCACCACCGCCTTGGCCCCGCGCGAGGCGGCCTCGAACCCTAACGCGCCGCTGCCGGCAAACAAATCCAGGCAGCGGCTGCCGTAGACATCGGCCTGTAGCCAATTGAACAGGGTCTCCCGCACCCGCGCCGGCGTCGGCCGCAAACCGGGGGCATCGTCGAATACGATTTGCCGGCTCCGCCATTCGCCGCCGATGATGCGGATCTGATTTGCCATCAGGACTTCTGGCCGACCGTGACGGTTTGCAGCAATTCCGGTTTGACCCGGCGCTTGAAGGCATCCTTGATCTGCTCGATCGTGACCGCTTCCACGTTAGCTTGGAAGGTATCCAGATAGTCCAAAGGCTGCTGGTAAAAGCCGATCATCGCCACGTAGTCGCTCAACTTGCTGTTGGTATCAAAACGCATCGCAAAACCGCCGGTGATGTTCCGTTTTGCCGCAGTCAACTCCTGCTCGGTCGGACCTTGTGCCAGAAAATCGGCAAAGGTTTTGCGCAACACGCCGAGTGCTTGCTCGGTCTGGTCGTTACGGGTCTGCAAGCTCATCATGAACGGCCCTTGCCGGTACAACGGCGCAAACACACTATACGCGCCGTAGGCCAGACCGCGCTTTTCCCGAACTTCCTCGAACAAGCGCGAAACCATGCTGCCGCCGCCGAGAATATGGTTGCCGACATACAAGGCAAAATAATCCGGGTCCTTGCGGTAAGTGCCGGGCAAACCGACCAGCACGTGGGTTTGAGTGGACGGGAACTCGATATGCTGAGTGCTGGCCTGGCTCGGCATCGTCACCGGCGGAATGTCCGCCGGCTTGCTGCCGACCGGCAATTTAGCCAGCACTTGGTTGGCAGTTTGTTCGGCCTGTTCCCGGCTGACATCGCCGACGATGACGACGATGGCGTTGGCGGCGACGTAATAGGTTTGATAGAACGTTTTCAGATCATCGGCGCTAAAGCCGGCAACGGTCTGGACGATGCCGGTCTCGGGGTGGGCGTAGGGATGTTCGCCGTACAATGCTTTGCCGAAGGCGATGCTGGCCAGTTCACTGGGCGATTCTTCCCGGTGCTTCAAGCCGGCCAGAGTGCGAGCCTTCTCGCGCTGGAAATCGTCCTCGCGAAAAGCCGGCCGGCTCAACACGGTTTCGAAGGTGGCCAAGGCCTTTTCAAGCAACGGTTTCTCGGTCAGGGAGCGGATCGATAGCCAGGCCATATCCTCGCTGACGCCAGCCGAATATTGGGCACCGACCGACTCGAAACGTTGGGCGATATCGTCGGCGCTCCAATCGCCGGCGCCGCTGTCCAGCAAGGCGGATGTCAAAGCCGAGACGCCGAACTGGCTGCCGTCGCGGGCGCTGCCGGCATCAAACACGACCCGCACGTCGACCATCGGTAAGCCGGCGGTACGCACATAGTAAACCCGGCTGCCTTGCGCGGTCTGCCAATGTTCGATCTTGGCCGCCGGCCAGGCCAATTGGCTGAATGCCAGCAACAATAAGCCGATTAAATTAAAACGCATGATGAACTCCTGTCAGTTTTTTCGGTTTCGCGGCTTCGGTGATCGGTTGCGGGTCGAGATAGGCGACGGTCAGGGTGTCTTCGATCAGATACTTCCGCGCCACTTCGCGCACTTGCTCCGCCGTCACCTGATTGAGTTTGGCGACGTATTCGTCGGCGCGTTGCCAGCCCAAACCAACCGTTTCCAGCGTACCCAGTTGCATGGCCTGGTAGAAGTTGGAGTCCTTCTGGTAAACCGAGCTGGCCAGCACCTGCGCTTTGATCCGCTGCAATTCGTCCTTGTCGATCAGCTCGTTTTTCAACTGGTACACCTCGTCGAGCAAGGCGTATTCGAGGTCGAACACGGTTTTGCCCTCGGCAGGCGTGCCTTCCAACAAAAACAACTCGGGCAAACGCGACGTCAGATCGTAACCGGCACCAGCGGACACCGCGATTTGCTTGCCGCGAATCAGCCGCGCCGGCAGGCGGGCACTGTCGCCGCCGTCCAGCACACCGGCCAATACTTCCAGGGCATAAGCCTCCCATTCCGGCTTGGCGCTATTCAACACCGGCACTTTGTAACCCATCATCAGGTACGGCAATTTGGCCGGCGCTTTGACCGTAATGCGGCGCACGCCACGCTGCTCGGATTCGGCTTGCGGCTTGACCGGCTTGATCGTACTGGGTTGCAATGGCGCAAAATACTGTTCGGCCAGTTTTTCGACCTGCTTGGCGTCGACGTCGCCGACCACGACCAGCGTGGCGTTATTGGGTGCGTACCACTTCTGGTACCAGGCTTGCAGGTCTTCGATCTGGTAGTTGGCGATATCGGACGGCCAGCCGATTACCGGATTCTGGTACGGGCTATTGGTAAAGGCCGCGGCCATGAATTGCTCGTGGACTTTGGCGCGCGGTTGGTCGTCGGTGCGCATCCGCCGCTCCTCGGTCACCACTTCCAATTCTTTCTTCAATTCCTCGGCTTTCAGATTCAGATTGCGCATCCGGTCGCTTTCCAGCTTGAAGCTGATCTCCAGTCGCGATTTTTCCAGAGTTTGGAAATAAGCCGTGTAATCCTGGCCGGTGAAGGCGTTTTCGCTGCCGCCGTTCTCGGCGATGATGCGGGAGAACTCGCCGGCCGGATATTTTTCGGTGCCTTTGAACATCATGTGTTCCAGCATGTGCGAGATGCCGGTGATGCCGCCCGGCTCGTAGCTGGAACCGACTTTGTACCAGACCTGGGATACCACCACCGGCGAGCGGTGGTCTTCCTTCACCAGCAGTTTCAAGCCGTTAGCGAAAACATGTTCGTACACCTTACTGTCCTCGGCGTGCGCCAGCACAACCGGACAAAGCAGCGCCAGCGCTGCAAGCCTGTGTTTCATAAATCCCTCGTTGACTAAAAGATGGTGAGCGCCTGTGATTGTTTTAATAATCATTGGTTCACTGTTATTCTATATGTTTGAACGCGTTCCAATCTATTTGCTACTCGATGCCAGACACCACCGCCTCGCTTTCCTGGAAAGACTACTACGAGCTCTGCAAGCCCAGAGTGGTTGCGTTGATCGTGTTTACCGCCATCGTCGGCATGCTGTTGGCCGTCCCCGGCATGCCGCCATTAGCCAATTTTCTGTACGGCACGGTCGGCATCGGCCTGGCCGCGTCGTCGGCTGCGGCGATCAACCACTTCCTGGACCAAAAAGCCGACGCCGAAATGGCGCGCACCAAGAACCGGCCGCTGCCGACCGGGCATTTGCAACCCCGGCAAGTGCTGGTGTTCGCCAGCCTGATCGGTTTTATCGCGATGGCGATTCTAACCATCAAGATCAACTTGCTGACCGCGTTCCTGACCTTTCTGTCTTTGATCGGCTACGCCTTGATCTACACGGTTTACCTGAAGCGGGCGACGCCGCAAAACATCGTCATCGGCGGCGCGGCCGGCGCGGCACCGCCGGTATTGGGTTGGGCGGCGATCACCGGCGAAGTGCATCCGCACGCCTTGCTGCTGTTCCTGATCATCTTCGTCTGGACCCCGCCGCATTTCTGGGCGCTGGCCATTGCCAAACGCGACGAATACGCCAAGGTATCGATTCCGATGCTGCCGGTCACCCACGGCGTCGAATTCACCCGCCTGCAAATTTTGCTTTATACCATTCTGCTGCTGATTTCGACGCTGCTGCCTTACCTGACCGGCATGAGCGGCCTGATTTATCTGGCCACCGCCTTGTTGCTGGGCCTGGGCTTCATCTACTACGCGATTCAGATGATGCGCAAAAAAGACAATAAAACCGCGATGCGCACCTTCGGCTATTCCATCATCTATTTGATGCTGATCTTCGCCGCCTTGCTAATCGACCATTACTTCCCGCTGTCCATCTCATGACGCTGATTACCGAAGAACATCCGTTCGCCGAATTCATCAAAATCCTCGGCAAGGGCAAAAAAGGCGCCCGGCCGCTGACGCAGGACGAAGCCTACCGGGCGATGAAAATGATCCTGGCCGACGGCCAGGTCGAGCCGATCCAGCTTGGCGCGTTCTTGATGCTGATGCGGGTCAAGGAAGAAACCTGCGAGGAATTGGCCGGTTTCGTTGCGGCGGCGCGGGAAAGCTTCGCCTTCGACAACAAAGTGGCGGTGGATCTGGACTGGTCATCGTATGCCGGCAAACGCCGACACCTGCCGTGGTTTTTGCTGTCCACCTTGCTGCTGGCCGAAAACGGCGTCAAAGTGTTCATGCACGGTGCCGGCGGCCATACTCAAGGCCGGCTGTACACCGAAAACGTGCTGCGGGCGCTGGGCATCGACGCCGCCCAGTCGATCGCCGAAGCCGGCCAACAAATCGAACGCACCAACTTCAGCTACCTGTCGCTCGAGTACATCTGCCCGAAACTGTACGACATGATCAATCTGCGGCCGGTGATGGGCTTGCGCTCGCCGGTGCATACTTTGGTCAGATTATTGAATCCGTTCGATGCCACCGCCAGCATTCAAGGCATTTTCCATCCCAGCTACCGCCAGGTGCATCAGAGAGCGGCACAGTTGTTAAATCAACAGCACATGGCGGTGTTGAAAGGCGAAGGCGGCGAAACCGAACGCAACCCGGACGTCGAGTGTCTGGTGCAAAGCGTGCACGGCGGCGAACTCAGCGACGAAACCTGGCCGGCGTTGTTCGAACGCCGCCACATGAAAGCCGAATCGCTGGAGCCGCAGCTACTGGCCCAAGTCTGGCGCGGCGAACTGAACGACGAATTCGGCCAAGCCACCGTGATCGGCACCGCCGCCATCGCCTTGAAATTATTGGGCAAGGCCGACGATCAAGCGCAGGCCGAAGCCCTGGCCGCCCACTTCTGGGCCGCGCGCGACCGCAACCGGTTTTAAGCCCTACTCAACCCTACGCCCCGCGCGTAATCCTTAACTCAGCATGTCCGCCGACCCTACCGCAAGTGTCGCCGTCGTCGGTGCCGGCCCGGCCGGTCTGATGGCGGCCGAGGTGCTAAGCCAGGCCGGGATCAAGGTCAGCGTCTACGACGCGATGCCGTCGGCCGGCCGCAAATTCCTGATGGCCGGCAAAGGCGGCATGAACATCACCCACGCCGAAGCCTTCGACACCTTTGTGACCCGCTACCCCGCGCGCCGCGCCAAACTGGAACCGATACTCAAAGCCTTTACCCCGGACGATTTACGGGCCTGGATCAACCAGCTTGGTATCGATACCTTCGTCGGCAGTTCCGGCCGCGTGTTTCCGACCGAAATGAAAGCCGCGCCGTTACTGCGCGCCTGGCTGCATCGGCTGCGAAGCGATGGCGTGCAATTCAAAATGCGCCACCGCTGGCTGGGCTGGGCGGACGGCGCGTTGCGCTTCGCCACGCCGGACGGCGAACGTCTGATCCAGGCCGACGCAACCGTCTTGGCACTGGGCGGCGGCAGCTGGCCGCAACTGGGCTCGACCGGGGCCTGGACCGAAATTCTGGCCGAACGCGGCATCGGCTTGTCGCTGCTCCGCCCGGCCAACTGCGGCTTTGAAACCCGCTGGAGCGATGTATTCCGCCAACGCGGCGCCGGCCAACCGCTCAAATCGGTGGTCGCGAGTTTTCGCAACGAAAGCGGCGAAACTTTCAGTCAGCAAGGTGAACTGACCGTTGCCGACTACGGCCTGGAAGGCGGCTTGATCTACGCCCTGTCGGCGCCGCTACGCGACGCAATCGCCTCTGCCGGTTCGGCGACGCTGTGGCTGGATTTATTGCCGGACCGCAGTCCGGAAAACATCGTCGAACGCCTGGCAAAACCGCGCGGCAAGGACAGCCTGAGCAACCACCTGCGCAAACGGCTCGGCATCGACGGCGTCAAAACCCTGCTGCTTCGGGAAGTATCAACCGCCGACGAAATGAATGACCCGGCGCAACTGGCCGCCGCGCTCAAAGCCCTGCCCATTCAATTGCACAGCCCACGCCCGATCGCAGAAGCCATCAGCAGCGCCGGCGGCGTCGAATTCACCGAACTGGATCAAAACCTGATGCTGCGCAAACTGCCCGGCGTATTCTGCGCCGGCGAAATGCTGGATTGGGAAGCGCCGACCGGGGGGTATTTGTTGACGGCTTGTTTGGCTAGTGGGCGGACGGCGGGAATGGGCGTGGTGGAACGGTTGAGATCGTGAGTGGTGTGTTAAGTCTTTACCTGCGGTCAAAATTTATCAATTGCCGGTGTGATGGACGAACAGGGAAAGGCACTTTGATCCGCTAATTTATCGAGTGGTGAGATGATTCATGGTAGACACTACTTTTGACTATTTGGCGTCTTGCTATGCTTAAAATGCGTGAACATCTCAATACCTTGCGACACGAAGCCGAAACAAGTCTACGGGCGTTGTATGCGCTTCGTCAGTTTTCAATTCTCCTGACTGATCAGAAGTCGGTTAACGAACTGAATAAGAATGTCCACTTTTGGAAGATCTTCGAATCAGCGCTGGAAAGTAAGTTATTTATTGGTATCCGTAGGCTCTTCGATTCGAGTGGGGATACATTTACATTTCAGTCATTTATAAAATACTGTATCGATCACATTGATCAGTTTTCGTCGGTGTCTCTTCGAAAACGAAAGACGGAGGGGTGCGCGAATGCGCACGAATGGATAGATGCCTTTATGGAGGATGTCCACGAACCAACAGAAGAGGAGTTTAAGAAACTCGCTAGCCTCGTCAGACATAACAGTAAAAAAATGAAAAATCTCTATACAGTCATCGCATCTAAAGTCCATGCTCATGCGATTTATACAGATGCTGAAGAAATCTTTAAGCTATCTCAGCGAGCAAACTTTGATGAAATAGAAAACGCACTTACGTCTATCTGGCACGTATATCAGCAAGTGTGGCAGATGTATGAAAATGGCTTGGCACCAGATTTGAACATTGGCAAGTACACATATATTGAAGAGGTAGTGGACTCAGTCAATCGGCAGTTGTTTATTAAGTGACCTATAACCCCTGTGCTCAAGCGGACAGCCCTCGTAGTTTTGAGTAGCATAGCGTCATCGAAGCCTCGGACTCTCGCTTTCTACGATGAAAATCCCGTTCACGCTCGTCTTTCTAGCTGTGGCATCAACGGCTTCGGCGGCGTCCTTCGACTGCACGAAGGCGATAAGCCGGATCGAAAAGCGGATTTGCGATGATCCAGTCCTCAGCAAGCTTGATTCAGTGTTGGCAGACAATTACTCGTCGATGATCGAAGCTGATTTCGGCGGCTCGAAGGCAGATCTCAAGGCGGAGCAGCGCGCCTGGATGGTCAAGCGGAATACCTGTAAAGACCGCGGATGCCTGATTGAGGCGTATCGACTGAGAATCGACCAAACGTGTGAATACGGGGTGATATCCGGAGCTCATCCGGTATGTGTTTATGCCGACGACGTTAATTTTCAGGAAGGGATGCGGCTACCGGACCCAAACGAGCCCAATTAGCAAAATCGTACGCATCTTAATTTCGTTCGGGCGATCCGCTGGCGGCTTATTTTGCCGGAATAAGATCGGCTGGTATTGGCTTAGCCGAATGGTTGCGGGCGTGATCGGAAGATATTGCTTACCGACCTGGTCTTAAGCGACCTAAAGCAGCCGATAGCCAATGCCAAAATTCTTGTCACTCCCCGGTTTCTGCGGCCGGGCTTTGATGTAGTAAAAAACCTTCCTTACAGGTTAACCACGGACAAGGCCCGCCGCCTAGCCTTGTCCGTGGTTCGAACGGCTTATGCTTTAGACCTTGGCCGAACCAAACAAGCGACGTCTCACGGTATAGAGCAAACCGGATAACATCAGCAGCGATGCGGGAGGCAGTGGAACTTGGGAGACCGGTTCGACCCAGTCGACTCTTGGCTTCCGGTCGCCTAGCGCGGTCCAACTGCTACCGCCATACGCAACTATCTGTAAATACCGTCCGGAGGCGGCAGCGAACTCAATCTCGTGGGTTTCAAAATGCGGTCCGAACCCTGACGTACCTATCCAGTCCGAGAACGTCGCTACCGGGGTTAAACTGTTGTAACTATTGCCTATGGCTGAATTTGACAGGTAAACCCAGTATTGCGCATTAGTGGCAGGCGCAACGGCGGCAGTGATCACCACTTTCGACAGGGTTTGACTGGCCCCCATATCCGCCTGGATCCAGTGCTTGCCGTAGGTACCCGCATTCCACACTCCTCCATTGAACGCTGCCTGTGCCGAAGTGCCGGGATAGGTTAAATCGGCACTGTACTGGCCGCTAGCCAAATCGGCAGCAAACGGCGAAATGATAGGCGCTGCGTTGACATCGACAGCAAGCGTTAGTCCTAATGCTGCCAGCATCAATGAAAGGTTTGTATTGGGCATCAAATACTCCTCAAGATATTTCGGATTGAAAGGTAACGGTTTATGGCCGGTATTTTTCTAAAAGCACAAAGGCTGGAGTATTGTCCCGAAGTCCAGCCCGCGTGGTTTGTTTTAGTAGAGCGAAGTCGTACCGGCGCTAATTTCGTTCCGCCGATTACGCTGCACCGATCGGGGCCATCAACCAGCCAATCCTACCCCTACACTTTCAATCCCTACCTGCCGAATCCCGGCCCGGTTTGTTATCATGGGCGGCAAACGTGTTCCGGCACCGGGCGCGGGAAAACAACAATTAAAACTTGAGGAGCACCATGATCATCAAACCTCGCGTACGCGGCTTTATGTGCGTCACCACCCATCCGGCCGGCTGCGCCGCCAACGTCAAACAGCAAATCGATTACGTCAAAGCCAAAGGCGCGGTCGCGGGCGGCCCGAAAAACGTGCTGGTGCTGGGCGCATCGACCGGTTACGGTCTGGCCTCGCGCATCGTTTCTGCGTTCGGTTCCGGCGCCAACACCCTGGGCGTATTCTTCGAAAAAGAAGGCACGGCCGACAAGCCCGGCAGTGCCGGCTGGTACAACTCGGCGGCGTTCCACCAATTCGCCGCAGCCGAGGGCTTGTATGCGAAAAGTATCAACGGCGATGCCTTTTCCGACGAGATCAAACAACGCGTGATCGATGCCATCAAACAAGATATGGGCAAGGTCGATCTGGTGGTTTACAGCCTGGCCGCGCCGCGCCGTACCCATCCCAAAACCGGCGAGGTGCATAACTCCACCTTGAAACCGATCGGCAAGGATTTGGTACAAATCGGCGTCGATACCGACAAGGAAATCATCAAGGAATTTACGCTGACTGCGGCAACTCAGGAAGAAATCGACAACACCGTCGCAGTGATGGGCGGCGAAGACTGGCAGATGTGGATCGATGCGCTGGCCGCAGCCGGCGTGCTGGCCGACGGCGCCAAAACCACCGCCTTTACCTATCTGGGCGAAAAAGTCACCTGGGACATTTACTGGGACGGCACCATCGGCGCGGCGAAAAAAGACCTGGATAAACGCGTGATCGACATCCGCGCCAAATTGACCGCCATCGGCGGCGATGCCCGCGTCTCGGTATTGAAAGCGGTGGTGACTCAGGCCAGCGCGGCGATTCCGGTGATGCCGTTGTATCTGGCGCTACTGTTCAAAGTGATGAAGGCGCAAGGCACGCACGAAGGCTGCATCGAACAAGTCGACGGCCTGTTCCGCGACAGCCTGTACAACGAGGCGCCGATTCTGGACAGCGAAGGCCGCCTGCGCGCCGATTTGAAGGAACTCGATCCGAAAGTGCAGGACGAGGTCAGCCAACTGTGGCCGCAAGTCACCAGCGAAAACCTGAACCAACTTAGCGACTTCGCCGGCTACAAGCACGAGTTCCTGAAGTTGTTCGGTTTCGAAGTCGAAGGCGTGGATTACGACGCCGACGTGAACCCGGAAATGCCAATCGAGAACATGGGCTAATCACACAGGCCGGAATCAGTGCGCCCGGCGCCAGCCAGGGCGGACCTTTCCGGCAAACACACCGAAAGTATCCGGTCTCGCCCACGCCGTAACGGATGTAACCCGATCCACACCATTTCGAAGCCAATCATGTCCATCCAAACCACGCTGCAAAAACTGCTCGACCGTCAGGATCTCAGCGCCGAAGAAATGAGCGCCGCGATGCGGGCGATGATGAACGGCGAACTGACCGACGCCCAAATCGCCGGCTTTTTGATCGCCTTGCGCTGCAAGGGCGAAACGGTCGACGAAATCGCCGCAGCGGTCGGCGTATTGCGCGAATTGGTGCGCAATGTACCTATCGACGGCGAGCACGTCATCGATACTTGCGGCACCGGCGGCGACGGCGCCAACACCTTCAATATTTCGACCACAGCGGCTTTCGTGGTGGCGGCGGCCGGCGGCAAGGTCGCCAAACACGGCAACCGCTCGGTCTCCAGTTGCTGCGGCAGCGCCGATTTGCTGGAACTGGCCGGGGTCAATCTGGAGTTACCGGCCGAGCGGGTGGCGCAATGCGTCAAAGACATCGGCGTCGGTTTTCTGTTCGCCGCCAAGCACCACAGCGCGGTACGCCACACCGTCAAGGCCCGCAAGGAAATGGGCGTGCGCACCTTGTTCAATCTGATCGGTCCGCTGTCCAATCCGGCCAACGCCCCGCACCAGCTGATCGGCGTATTCGACAAACAATGGCTGGTGCCGGTCGCCGAAGTCTTGAAGCGCCTGGGTAGCCGCCACGTGCTGGTGGTGCATGCTCGCGACGGCCTCGACGAAATCAGCATCGCCGCACCGACCGATGTGGCCGAACTGGTCGACGGCATCATTCATACCTACACCATCACGCCGGAACAATTCGGTTTGCAGCGCGCCAAGCTGGAGACCTTATCGATTGGCTGCGCGGCAGACAGCCTGACAATCGTCAAAGCGGTGCTGAACAACCAACCCGGCCCGGCCCGCGACATCGTCGCCCTGAACGCCGGCGCCGCAATCTACGCCGCCGACCTGACCGATTCGCTGGATGCCGGTATTCGCCGGGCGCATCAGGTGTTGGCGGATGGGAGTGCGTTGAGGAAATTTGAGGCTTTGATTGGGTATTCCGAAACCGGTTAAAGTATTGACGCGATGTAATCGTTCGATTACATTTTCTGCATGTACACAATCAAACAACTCCCCGCATTCAGCGAATGGCTGTTTGGCTTGAAAGATGGATTGACGCACCGCCGGTTGGCGCGCCGACTGGAAAAAGCACAACAAGGCAATCTCGGCGACGTGAAAGCGGTAGGCGAGGGTGTTTTTGAAATGCGTGAACATTTCGGTCCCGGCTGGCGAATGTACTACGTGCAGCGGGGCGAGGTGTTGATTGTGATGCTGGGCGGCGGCGATAAATCTAGTCAGGCTGCCGATATTGCCAAAGCTCAGTGCCTAGCCGCGTTGTTGGAGGACTGAATCATGAATGAAAAAATCAAAATCGCCGACTTACCCGTGTTTGACATTACCGAACATCTGGATAGCGATCAAGCCATTGCCGAATACCTGACCGTGGTTCTGGAAGAAGATGACCCGGCGGCCTTGGCTCACGCACTCGGCAGCATTGCCAGAGCGCGAGGCATGACCGAAATTGCCAATGCCGCCGGCATCAGCCGCGAGGCTTTGTATAAAGCCTTGCGTGCCGACGCCCAACCCCGCTTCGAGACTATCGCCAAAGTTTGTAAGGCGCTTGGGGTTAAGTTGACGGTGCAGACGAGAGCGGCTTGAGATTGTTTGTCGCTGCCACGCACTGTGGCGACACGAACCTAAACGTGAGGAATGGAGAAAAGTTTTTGTGCCGCTATCGCGACGGGATATTTAGAAGTCGGGTCTCGGCCCGACATCAAATATAATCCGTCGCGATAGCGACACTAAAGCAGACAATCAGCCAACTAAAGAACAAACAATGACTGACAACACCCCCGACATCCTAAAAACCATCCTCGCCAAAAAAACCGAAGAAGTCGCCCGCCGCAAGAACAACACGCCGATTTCAGTGTTGCAGGAAATTGCGACCGGCGTGCAAGGTCCGCGCGGTTTTTATCAGGCTTTGCGCAGCAAGGCCGACCAGCAAAAGCCGGCGATCATCGCCGAGATCAAGAAGGCTTCGCCCAGCCAGGGTGTGATCCGGGAGGATTTCAAGCCGGTCGAAATCGCGGTCGATTACGCTTTCAACGGCGCGACCTGCTTGTCGGTGCTGACCGACAAAGAGTTTTTTCAGGGCTCGGAAGCGAATCTGCAGATGGTGCGCGAAAGATGCCCGCTGCCGGCGATCCGCAAGGATTTCATGATCGACCCCTACCAAATCCACGAGTCGCGGGCATTGGGCGCCGATTGCGTGCTGCTGATCGTCGCTGCATTGGACGACGCGATGCTGCAGGAATTGGCCGATACCGCGACCGGACTGGGCATGGACGTATTGGTGGAAGTGCACGATGCCGCCGAATTGGAGCGGGCGTTGCGGCTGAACACCAACATGATTGGCATCAATAACCGCAACCTGCGTACCTTCGAGGTCTCGTTGCAAACCACGCTGGATTTGAAAAACACGATACCGGCCGACAAGCTGGTGGTTACCGAAAGCGGCATCCACACTCCGGCCGACGTCAAACTGATGCAGGATAACGGCATCTACACCTTCCTGGTCGGCGAAGCCTTCATGCGCGCACCGTCGCCCGGGCAGAAAATGCGGGAACTGTTCTTTTAAGGTTGTCCGCCGGTCCGAACCGGGCCGGCATCGTCACCCAGACTTCGATGGACCACCGTATTCGCGACCTGATTCTACGCGCCGCCGCGGCGGCCGATATCAGCGGCGCCGAACCGGTGCAAAGGCTATGGAGCGGTTATGGCCAGATCGTGCGCTACCGCTTGGTCGGCGGCAATCGCGCCAGCGTGGTCGTCAAGCACGTAAAGTTGCCGGTGCTGCGCAACGAAACGGACATATCCCATCAGCGCAAACTGCGTTCCTACCGGATCGAAACCGCCTGGTACGGCCAATGGAGCCGCCGCTGCGATGGGCAGTGTCGGGTGCCGGCCTGTCTGACAGCAGAGTCGTTCGGCGACGAGATCTTGATCGTGCTGGAAGACTTGGACGCGGCTGGGTTTTCAGCGCGGCGCAACCGTTTGACCGATACGGAACTCCGCGCCTGCCTGAACTGGCTGGCCCATTTTCACGCCACTTTCCTCGGCGTAAAACCGGATGGCCTGTGGCAAACCGGTACCTACTGGCATTTGGCAACCCGGCCGGACGAATTGCAGGCCTTGGCCGACCCCGGGTTAAAGCGCGCCGCGGCGGCGATCGACCGCAAACTCAGTGCCAGCGTGCATCAAACCCTGGTCCACGGCGACGCCAAACTAGCCAATTTCTGTTTCTCACAGGACGGCGAACGCGTCGCCGCGGTGGATTTTCAGTACGTCGGCGGCGGCTGCGGGATGAAGGATGTGGCCTATTTTATCGATAGCTGCCTGGACGGCCGTGCGGCGGAACGCCGCGAAGCCGAATTGCTGGACTTCTATTTTCAAGCGCTGAGGACCGCTCTGCAAACCAAAGCTAACAACGTCGATGCGGATGCGCTGGAACACGAATGGCGGATGTTGTATCCGGTTGCCTGGACCGATTTCCATCGTTTTCTGAAAGGCTGGAGCCCTCAGCATTGGCCGGCCGACAGTTACAGCGAACGGCTGGCGCGGCAAGTGATCGCGGAATTGACCGATAGCCCGGAACCCTGAATATGCGACTGTCGACAACCGAACTCAATTTACTCTGCCAGTGCGCCATTGCCGCGGCGTATCAGGCCGGACACATTATAGAAAGCCATGCCGGCCGCCGGATTGCGGTCGGCAATAAGACTGGCGGCGGCAGCCTGGCGGCGCAAGTGGTTACCGAAGTCGACCATCTGAGCCAGCAAGCGATCTTGCAGGCCTTGCATCCAGCCTGCGATGTGTTCGATCTGGCCGTGCTCTCGGAAGAGCAGGCCGACGACGGCAGCCGGCTGCGAAAAGACTACTTCTGGAGTATCGATCCGTTGGACGGCACCTTGCCGTTCGTCGAAGGCGTGCCGGGTTACTCGGTATCGATCGCGCTGGTCGAGCGCGGCGGAACCGCGCTGATCGGCGTGGTTTACGATCCGCTGGCGCGAACCTTGTATCGGGCCGTGCAAAACGGCGGCGCCTGGCGCGATTCGCATCTGTTGGAGTTGCCTAAAGCAGGCGGGAGCGTCCTGAAATTCATCACCGACAAGAGCTTTGCCGCCGACCCGCTCTACCCCGCGGCCCGGATTGAACTGGAACGTCTGGCCGTCGCATTGGGTTATACCGGTGCCACTCTGACCTTGCAGGGCGGTGCCGCGCTGAACGCTTGCCAAGTCTTGACCGATGCGCCGGCCTGTTACTTCAAATTCCCGAAACCGCAACCCGGCGGCGGTAGCGTCTGGGATTATGCAGCCACGGCTTGCCTGTTCCGCGAGACCGGCGCCATCGCTTGCGACATGTTCGGCCGGGCCTTGCTATTGAATCCGGACGGCTCCTTGTTTATGAACCATTGCGGCGTGCTGTACTGCGCGGATCCAGCTTTAACGGAAGGCATGGTCGAACTTTACCGGAAGCTGAAAAACCGTTAAATCCGCGACGCCGGTAACATACCGAGAACGGAATATGCACCTTCAGGCAATTGTAATATTACCGACAATTGACAGCCGTTTTGGCTTTACAGTCGCTTCTGTGTGATAGACTGCTATAATCGGAACAACTAATTTTGGATTTTAACCTTCGGAATCAAGCACTATCCGTAAGATGTTAAACAGGAGATTATGGATGCTGAGACATAACTTAGAGAATGATGGCGATACGCAAGGCGAAGTGGAGCTGTCGCGACGCAGCTTTTTCGGCCGCCTGGCGCTGGGTGCCGTTTTATCTATCGCAATGCCCGGCGTAGCTCATGCTGCCAAAAGTGCGGCAGTTAAAGCCGACAAGAACCACAGAACCGGCAAGGCGGCTAAAAGCGCGGCGCGCCTGCCCAAACACGAGGCGATTCAAGCCGGCAAAGCAGCGCGGCATGTGGAGAAAAAAACGCTAACCGCCCATAACAGTCATAAATCGGCGAAAATCCAGCACGGCCGGATACAACTGGCCCACGCCGACCATCACGCACAATACCAAGCCAGAATCCGCGACGTTTACCACGGCAAAAAGCACGGGCTACGTACCGCACAGATCAGCCATAGCCATGAAAGCGGCGGCAGAGTGCATTCGGTGATTCGCCCCGGCCAACGCGAGCCGATGATTGCGTTGGATCAGGAACCGATGTTCCTCGCCGACCGCAGCAGAATGACGTCTCACCGTTCGCTGGCGTTTCAAAATCCGCATACCGGCGACAAGCTGAATCTGACTTATTTCGAGAAAGGCCGCTATCTGACGGACGCGCTGGATGAAATCAGTTTCTTACTGCGCGACTACCGTACCGACGACGTGCATCCGATCGACCCCGAGTTGCTCGACCAATTGCACGATCTGAAACAAATGCTGGGCTTGCAGCAACCTTTCGGCGTCATCTGCGGCTACCGTTCGCCGTTGACCAACGCCAAACTGCACGCCGAACATACCGGTGTCGCTAACAACAGCTTCCACATGCACGGCCGAGCGGTGGACATCCGCATCGAACGTTTCGATCTGCGCCGAATCCACAACGCGGCGCTGGCCATGCATCGCGGCGGCGTCGGTTATTACCCGGAATCGAATTTTATCCATCTCGATACCGGTACTTTCCGGACCTGGACTTTTTAATAACTTCGCGCTCAGCCGCATAAAAAAGCGCCGATCCCGGCGCTTTTTTATGCCCGGTCCAGTTTGTCCACTACTGACTGCTGGTTGCAACTGCGGCTTTGCCGCTGGCGGCCAATTGGTTGGTGCCGGCAGTGGGTGCCTGCAATTTGTTCAAAGCTTTCTGCAGCAGTTCGTCCTGGCCGTAGATATCCGGATAGACGTGCAACTGGTCGGCGTGATCGATAAAGGTGGTCGCGTAGTAAAACAGTACCGGCACCGAACGTTTTAAGGTGACGTGGCGGGTTTTCGGCGCCGACATGGCTTGTTCTATCGTGTCCTTATCCCAGCCTTGCTGGTCGCCCAGCACGAACTCGGCCAGACGCTTGGGTTCGGCAACCCGGACGCAGCCGTGGCTGAGGTCGCGCCGCGGCCGGTTAAACGCGGCCCGGCTCGGCGTGTCGTGCAAATAAACGTCGGCGGTGTTCGGAAACACGAACTTGACCCGGCCCAACGGATTTTTCTTGCCGGGGCGCTGGCGGGCGCGCAGATAGCTGCCGCCGCCTTTTTCCTCGCTGTTTTGGTGCCGCACCAGTTCGATGTCCTGGCTGGCCAGATAGCCTTGGTTGTTCGCCGCTTTCGGTAAAATTTCCTTCTCGAAAATATTCTTCGGAATATTCCAGTACGGCATGAACTCCAGGTACTTCATTTCCTCCCACAGTACCGGGGTTTGTTTGTCCGGGGATTTGCCGACGATGACCTTCATATTCAACGGGTTGGCATCGTCGGGCGAATTGAACGCCCACAATTCGAAGGCCGGGATATTCACCAGGATCATCGGCCCGTCGCTCGGATCCGGAATCCAGCGCGAGCGCTCCATCGCCAACTCCAACTGCGCCAATTTTTCCTGCGGCGGCCGGTTGAATAAGGCGGCAGTCGCGGCGCCGATCACGCCGTCGGCTTTCAAGCCTTGTTGCTGTTGGACTTTTTTCACGGCTTCGGCCAGATCGGCATCGTAAACCTTGCTTTCCGGATTGGCGTTATCGGCGATCAGGCCCATTGCCAGCAGGTTTTGCCGCAGGTAAACGATATGGGGATGCTTATCGCCCGGGCGCAATTGCTTGCCGGGCTTGAATTCGTGCAGCGCGGATTGCCCGGCCAACAGTTGCATCCGGTTCCAAACCCGCTTCAATTGTTGATACTGCTTGGCTTTGGGTTCGAACACGGCCGCCAGTTCGCTCAGCGTCTGAGTTTCCAGATGTTGTTTCAACAAACCGGCAATATCCAACGCCGGCTTGGGGGCAATATGCACCGGGTATTGAACGTCGCGCGGATCGACCCGGCCTTGGCGCAAGTCGTGCAGAAACCGCACTAACGATACGGTCAAGGCCACGTCGTAGCCGGCAGCAGTCGCATTATCGGCGATCGGAGAACCCACGAATTGTTTCAGGCGCTCGACATCGTAGTTGGCGGGAGACAGCGCATTGCCAGCCGCGTTATCCAACATACCGAACAAATCGTTCAGGTTTTTTTCCGAGCGGTTGGCGTTAAGCCAAATCGGCTGAAAATTATTGGCTTGGTAGATTTGCACGACAAAGTCGCTAACCCGGCTGAAGTCGGCCCGCGCCAACAGCGGGTGTTGCCGGCTCAATAGCAAACTGCCGATCGGGTTGTCGGCCGGAATAAAATTTGCCGCCGGCACCGGCGCCGCTTCAATTGCCGCTGGAGCTATCGCTTCCGCAGCCGCAGGCGGCATATCCGTCGCCGATACCGGTTCGATTCCGGCGTAAGACATGCAGGCCGCCAACGCCAGCCAGGCCCGGTTAGGGCGCGAATCTTTCAAGGCATACGGTGTGTTAATCATGATAACGCGAGTTCTATTCCCATATAAGGCTGCCTAAGACCGGAGCGGACCGTTCTCTGCAGAAAATACCCTGACCGGCCAGGACTAATCACTCCGGTAACGCTTGAATTTTAAACCAGTTGTCGGCAGACGCCAGGTGCATTCTGGCATTTCTTCGAAAATGACTGCGGCTGCGGACTGGTCAAAGCGTGGATTAAGCCAAACCGGCCAAAAAAGCGTCCCAGGCGGCAGCCACCAACTGCTGGTGATGGCGACGCAACACGGTTTCATCAGGACAAGGGCCGTACTGTTGTTCGATCCGGCACCGGGCATCGGCCAGGAAATGACGCTTCAACACCGAATCTTCCGGGATCGCCCCGCCAGCGCCGACAGCATCCGCGGTTTGCTCGGCCGCAACCGGCTCGACCGCACGACCGGTATCGGCGTCTAGCACCTTGAGCTGCAGGGCCGCCGCTTGTATCTGCCGGTAATGGCGCAGTAACACCGAATCGGTCGGGTAGGGTTGCTCGATCGCGGCGCGCTCGGCGGCGCGTTGCGCCCAATAATGCCGATTCAATACCGAATCCTGCGGCACCTGCAATTCCACCGCTACCGGCAATAGGTCGGCATCCTGTTCAGCCGCGGACGCAGTGACGGCCACCGGCATATCCGGTTCGGCCGGCAGCGTTGGTTCGACTTCGGCGATAATGCCTTGGCTTGGTTCGGGCTTGGCTAGCGGCGGTTCGGAGCGCGGAACAGGCGAACCCGGTTGGCTTGGCCGGCCTTGGCCGGCTTGCTCGCTGACCAGCCTTTTCACGAACATCGAACCCCGGCTGGAAAAAATTTCCCGGTCGGTGACGACTTCCGGCGCGGTCAAATACGCTTTCGCGCCGTACAAGGCCGCCGCGACCAGAACCAAATCGAACAAAGTTTCCACGCCTTTCCCCCTATGTGATTATTATTGCCGCGCAATGGCCCGGCAACCGCGTTATCCGGGCCGGCATCAATTAAAATGCCATTGTCGAAGAATGGCTATCATTACATAAAGTTAGCAAAAATTTGATTAGTAATTTCTAGTAGGTTTTTTTCGATGGCGGCGGGCTGGCAGTTTTGGATCGACAGGGGCGGCACTTTTACCGATATCGTGGCGCTGGCCCCGGACGGAAAGGTGGCGGTTCGCAAGTGGCTTTCGGAAAATCCGGAACTCTATCCGGACGCCGCACTGCACGGCATAAGCCAGATTCTGCGGGAGTCCGGCACCGGCAATAAGGACCGGATAGCCGCCGTCAAAATGGGCACCACGGTCGGCACCAACGCCTTGCTGGAACGCAAGGGTGCCGCCATTGCGTTGGTCACCAACCGCGGCTTCCGCGATTGTCTGCGCATAGGCTACCAAAACCGACCGGACATTTTCGCGCTGCGGATTCGCCGGCCGGAGCCCCTCTATCAGGCGGTGGCCGAAATCGACGTCCGCGTCGACGCCGACGGCCGGGTATTGCAGGAGCTGACTCAGGACCAAGCCAACGCCGAATTGCGGCGGCTTTACGACCTGGGCATTCGCAATCTCGCCGTCGTGTTGCTGCATGCCTGGCGCTACCCGCAACACGAATTGATGCTAGCTGAGTTGGCCGCCGACATCGGCTTTGAATATATTTCCTTGTCGCATCTCGCCAGTCCGCTGCCGAAATTCGTCGCCCGCGGCGATACTACAGTGGTCGATGCCTATCTGTCGCCGGTGTTACGCCGTTACGTCGCGCAGGTCGAACGCGGCTTGCCAACTGGCGACTCGACCCCAAGCCTGTTGTTCATGCAATCGAACGGCGGTCTGGTGCGGGCGGACGCCTTCCACGGCAAGGACAGCATCCTATCCGGCCCAGCCGGCGGCGTGGTTGGCGCAATCGCAGCGGCCAAACGCGCTGGGCTGGCCAAGATCATCGCCTTCGATATGGGCGGCACCTCCACCGATGTCGCCCACTACGCCGGCGAGCTGGAGCGCAGTTTCGACAACGAAGTCGCCGGCGTCCGCATGCGGACGCCAATGATGGCGATTCATACCGTCGCTGCCGGCGGCGGCTCAATTTTGCATTTCGACGGCTTGCGCTGCCGGGTGGGGCCGGACTCGGCCGGCGCCAATCCCGGTCCCGCCTGTTACCGGCGCGGCGGACCGTTGACGGTGACCGATGCCAATCTGCTACTGGGCAAGTTACCGGATTTTCCGGCGGTGTTTGGCCCGAAGGGTAACTTGCCGCCAGACCGCGAGCGGGTAACGGCGCTATTTTCGGCACTGGCCGCCGAAGTTTCCGCCGCCAGCGGCGAACGCCGCAGCCCGGAACAAGTCGCCGAGGGCTTTTTGGAGATCGCCGTCGAGCATATGGCCGAGGCCATCAAAAAAATCTCGGTGCAAAAAGGCTACCCGCTCGCCGACTACGCCTTGTGCTGTTACGGCGCCGCCGGCGCGCAACACGCCTGCCTGCTGGCCGAACGCCTGGGCATGCGCAAGGTATTGCTACATCCGTTGGCCGGCGTGCTGTCGGCGTACGGCATCGGCCTGGCCGAGTTTCGGGTGCTGAAACAAGCGGCGTTGGAAGGTTTATGGCAGGAGGTGGATGCGACCGAGTTGCGGCGGCGTTTCTCAGACTTGGAACAAGCGGCGCGGCGCGAGCTGGCCGCTCAAGGCCTGGACCCGGACCAGTCCATTAGCAGCTGGCGCCTGGCACTGCGTTATCAAGGCAGCGATACCGCCTTGACGGTCGACTACGCCGAACCTGAAGCAATACTGCAGGATTTTGCCGCGGCATACCGGCGCCAATTCGGCTTTTGCTACGCGCGGCCGGTGGTGATTGCCAGCTTGCAGGTCGAAAGCATCGCTTGCGACTCGCGCTTTAGCGAGATAGCGCCAACCGTTGCAGATCGCCACGATGGTGAGGCGCAAGGCAGCACGCGCCTGTTCAGCCGCGGCCGTTGGCACGATGCGCCGGTCTACCGCCGGGAACGACTGGGCTGCGGGCAAACAGTGGCGGGGCCGGCAGTGATATTGGAGCCGACTTCGACCATCGTGGTCGAGCCCGGCTGGCAAGCCCTTATGCAGCATAACGGCGATCTGCTGCTGAGCGGAAACAAGTGCTCGATCGCCGCCCCGTCCCACGCCGCGGGCCCCGACCCGGTCATGCTGGAGATCTTCAACAAGCGCTTCATGTCGGTGGCCGAGCAGATGGGTTTCGTACTGCAAAACACCGCGCATTCGGTCAATATCAAGGAGCGGCTGGATTATTCCTGCGCAGTGTTCGATGCCGACGGCAATTTGATCGCCAATGCCCCGCACATCCCGGTCCATCTGGGATCGATGGGCGAAAGCGTCAAAGCCTTGGTGCTGAGCCATGGTAAAGACCTGGCACCCGGCGACGCCTATCTGCTGAATTCGCCTTACGCCGGCGGCACCCATCTACCCGATATCACCGTGGTGACGCCGGTGTTCGACGCCGAACGGCAACTGCTGTTTTTCGTCGCCTCGCGCGGCCACCATGCCGATGTCGGCGGCATTTCGCCGGGTTCGATGCCGGCCGCCAGCCGGCATATCGACGATGAAGGCGTGATCAGCGCCGGACTGAAAATTTTGGACGGCGGCCGGTTTCGGGAAGCGGCGATTCTGGAATGGCTGGCCGGCAACCGCCACCCGGCGCGCAATCCGCAACAAAATCTGGCCGATCTGCAGGCACAAATCGCCGCCAATCTAAAAGGCGCTCAGGAGTTATTGGCCATGGTCGGGGATTATTCGTTAGCGGTGGTACTTGCCTATATGCAACACGTGCAGGACCACGCCGAAGCCTGCGTCCGCCGCTTATTGAAAACGCTGGACGGCGGCAGCTTCGCCTACCCATTGGATCAAGGCGGCACCATCGCCGTCAGCGTCTCCATAGATTGGGATACGGGCAGTGCACGGATCGATTTTTCCGCCACCTCGCCGCAGTTGGCGGACAATTTCAACGCGCCGGCGGCGGTATGCAAGGCTGCCGTGCTGTACGTAATGCGGACGCTGGTGCAGGACGACATTCCGTTAAATGCCGGCTGCCTGAAGCCGCTAGATATCGTGATTCCGGAAGGTTGTTTGTTGAATCCGCAATATCCGGCCGCCGTGGTGGCCGGCAACGTCGAGACATCACAATACATCGTCGACGCCTTGTACGGCGCGTTGGGCGTTCTGGCCGCATCCCAAGGCACGATGAACAATCTGACCTTCGGCGACCGGGATTACCAGTACTACGAAACCATCTGCGGCGGCGCCGGAGCCGGGGACGGTTTCGCCGGCACCAGCGGCGTGCATACCCACATGACCAACTCGCGCATCACCGATCCGGAAATTCTGGAGCAACGGTTTCCGGTGCTATTGCGCGAGTTTTCGCTACGCGAGAGCAGCGGCGGTGACGGGCGTTATCGCGGCGGCGACGGCGTGCGACGCCGGCTCGAATTTTGCCGGCCGATGACGGTAGCCATTCTCTCCAGCCACCGGTGCCAGCCGCCGTTCGGTATGCGCGGCGGCTGGCCCGGCGCGCCGGGTGTCAACCGTTTACTCAAAGTCGGCGGCGAAACGGTCGAATTAGCCGGCTGCGCGGACATTCGAGTCGAAGCCGGCGACAGCATCGTCATTGAAACGCCGGGCGGCGGCGGTTTCGGCGCCAGCGATCGATCCGGGAACTGAACTTGCCGAATGCGTTTCGTCCGGTAGCCTATCGGGGATAAATCGTGGTCGATAACAGCCCCCGGTCCTTTGACGCACACAGGTAACGCCATGAACACCAACGCCGAATTTACCCTACTCTACGACGGCCACTGTCCGATTTGCCGACGAGAAGTGGCTTGGCTACAGTCCAGAAACGCCGCCGGCCGCGTCGCGTTTCAGGATATCCACGCAAACGACTTCGTACCGGAACATTTGGGTTGTACCGAGGCCGAGCTGATGGCGGAAATTCACGGCGTGCGGGCCGATGGCTCGCTGGTGAAAGGCATCGATGCCTTCCACGCGACCTATAGCTTGCTGGGTCTGGCTTGGTTGGCTGCGCCGTTGCGTTGGCCGTTGACCCGGCCGCTGTTTGCCAAACTGTATGCGTATTTCGCCCGCTACCGTTTGCCGCTGGGGGCGTGGCTGGCGGGCAAGGCTTGTAAGGCAGATTGCCGGATTTGAACCTGCGTCCGAGACTGCAGCAGTATCGTCAACACGGCTCGCTTGCACCGGCGACGGCTGCAATCATTCGTCGTAAAACTCGTTTCTAGCCCGCCGGCTGACTTGGTAGACGTTGCGGGTATCGAATACGTTGGTGTGGATTGGCGTTTCGTTGTCATGCTTGACGTTGCAGCGGCGGTCGCCCTTGCGTTTTTCCAACATTTCGACCGTGACGATCTGTTGCCCGGCGCGGCGGTCGTTTTTTCCGGATCGAATGAAATACTCGCGCACTTCGACGATTTTGTTTTTGAAACGCTTGCCGTGTAATTTCTTGATCGCCTGGCGCCCGGCTTTATCGTCGTCGATAAAGACTCGGCCGTGAAACGACAGCACATTGGTTCTCAGGTTTTTCAGACAAAAAATATCGGTCTTCAAAATTCGGCCTACTTTGAACGGCAACCAAAAACAAAACCGCAAAGCCGGTGCAACGAAATCGGCCAATTCGTCTTCCTGGGAAGCAGAAGGAATATTTTTTACGATCAGTATCATAAGCCAATACCGCGATTCTGAGCGCCCGACCGGTGCATGCCGGCGTGGAGCGCAACGACTGTAGGGATAGTCCGTTTTATAGCGTCAATCCGCTGGATTACTTTAACCTTAGCTGGGACTTGCGACCACAGCAAATAATTCCCTGCCAGCCGAAGGCCGACAGCCGCAACGCAAAGCCGGGAAGGGTGGCATCGGTAATGACGCCAGAAGTAGGGGGTTACGCTGCAGGCCGCCAATCGGACCCGCAGCCGCGGCTAAGACAATAGCCGTTTATTTGTATATTGCTTGCGGATCTTTCAACACGGCTTCGCTGACTTGCCAATCGCCGTCTTTGAAACTGCGGAAGAAACAGCTTTCCCGGCCGGTATGGCAGGCGATGCCGCCTTCCTGTTCCACCTTCAATAAAATCACGTCGCCGTCGCAATCCAACTGCAGATCGATGATTTTTTGGCGATGGCCCGATTCCTCGCCTTTGCGCCACAAACGCTGGCGGGAGCGCGACCAATACACGGCGTAGCCTTCGGCGACGGTGAGGGCCAGCGATTCCCGATTCATCCAGGCAAACATCAACACTCGGCCGCTGCTGTGGTCCTGGGCAATGGCCGGCACCAATCCGTCCTGGGTCCATTCAATTTGTTCCAGCCAAGTAGTCGTCATAACCGCACCTCGATACCGCGCGACTGCATGTGGCGTTTGGCCTGTTCTATCGTATATTCGGCGAAATGGAAAATACTGGCGGCCAACACCGCATCGGCCTTGCCTTCGATGATGCCGTCGGCTAAATGGTCCAGGTTGCCGACGCCGCCGGAGGCAATCACCGGAATACTGACCGCTTCGCTGATGGCGCGGGTCAAGGCCAGATCGAAGCCGGACTTGGTGCCGTCGCGGTCCATACTGGTCAACAGAATTTCGCCGGCACCGTAATCCTTCATCCGCACCGCCCATGCCACGGCATCGATGCCGGTAGGTTTACGGCCGCCGTGGGTAAAAATTTCCCAGCGCTCGGCCTCTCCGTCCTGGCTGACTTTCTTGGCGTCGATCGCGACGACGATGCACTGCGAACCGAACTTGTCGGCGGCCTCCTTGACGAACTCAGGCCGGAACACCGCGGCACTGTTGATTCCGATCTTATCGGCGCCGGCATTCAGCATACGGCGAATATCGTCCGAGCTACGTATACCGCCGCCCACGGTCAGCGGGATGAACACCTCGCTGGCAACCTGTTCGACCACATGGACCATCGTATCCCGGTTGTCGTGGGTGGCGGTGATATCGAGAAAGGTAAGTTCGTCGGCGCCCTCGCGGTCGTAGCGGCGGGCGATTTCGACCGGATCGCCGGCATCGCGGATATCGACGAATTTGACGCCTTTGACAACGCGGCCGTTATCGACGTCCAGGCAGGGAATGATGCGTTTGGCTAGGCTCATGGCGGGTTGCCGTTCAATCCTCGCCGCCGAAGGAAGCGGCCAGTTTGGCGCCTTCGGCGAAATCCAAGGTGCCTTCGTAGATTGCGCGGCCGGTAATCGCGCCCATGATGCCTTCTTGGGCCACGGCACCCAAAGCGCGGATATCGTCCAGATTGGTGATGCCGCCGGAGGCGATGACCGGGATGTGTACCGAACTGGCCAGCTTGGCGGTGGCTTCGACATTAACGCCCTGCATCATGCCGTCGCGGGAGATATCGGTGTAGATAATCGCCGCAACACCATTGGATTCAAATTTTTGCGCCATATCGATCACGTCGTGGCGAGACAGTTTGGACCAGCCGTCGATCGCCACCTTGCCGTCGCGGGCGTCCAGGCCGATGATGATGTGGCCGGGAAATTCGATCGCCGCGTCGCGGACAAAATGCGGCTCGCTGACGGCTTTGGTGCCGATGATCACGTATTGTACGCCGGCTTCCAGGTAGGCTTGGATGGTGTCCTCGTCGCGGATGCCGCCGCCGATTTGAATCGGCACTTCCGGGTAGGCCTCGACGATGGCGTGAATAATGTCGGCGTTTTTCGGCTTGCCGGCAAAGGCGCCGTCCAAATCGACCAAGTGCAAACGCTTCGCGCCCGCTTCAACCCAGCGCCCCGCAACCGCCACCGGATCGTCGGAGAACACGGTGTCGTCTTCCATACGGCCCTGACGCAAGCGGACACATTTTCCTTCCTTCAAGTCAATTGCGGGTATCAGCAACATATCTAAATCTCGACAGTTAAATCACTATTTCAAAGGGTTAGTAAAGCCAACGCAGAAGGTTGGCGGTTACGCCGTCCCGTCCCAGGCCAGGAAGTTTTGCAACAATTGCAATCCGACCGTCTGGCTTTTTTCAGGATGAAATTGGACGGCAAACAGATTGCCATTGGCCAAGGCACAGGTGAAGGTTTGCGGATAATCTGCGGTCGCAGCAGTATGGCGCGCGTCGTCCGGCACCACATAATAGCTGTGCACGAAATAGAAACGGCTGCGGTCCGGGATATTTTTCCATAACGGATGCGGCTTCTGTTCGACTTGATTCCAGCCCATGTGCGGAATTTTCAGGACCTCGCCGTCACCGTCACGCAGATCGTCGGCGAAGCGCCGGACATGACCGGGTAATAGGCCGAGACAGGCGACACCGCCGTTTTCCTCGCTGTCGGTCAGCAGGGCTTGCATGCCCAGGCAAATTCCCAACATCGGTTTCGCGGCAGCCACCTCTTTAATGACCTCGGCCAAACCGCTGTCGTGCAGCGCATTGATGCAATCGCGAATTGCGCCGACGCCGGGAAACACCACCCGGTCCGCTCCGCGAATAATTTCCGGATCGGAGCTGACCAGTACTTGGCTTCGGCTATCGACATGTTGAAGCGCTTTGGCGATGGAATGCAGATTACCCATTCCATAATCGATGACGGCAACTGACGGCATAACAGTTAGATATTTAAGGTCAAAAGTTCGAAGCGGCTGTGAAGAGTTTACAGAGTGCCTTTGGTGGACGGCATGATCCCGGCCATGCGCGGATCGGGGCTGATCGCCATCCGCACTGCCCGGCCGAATGCCTTGAAAACGGTTTCGGCAATGTGGTGGGCGTTGCCGCCTTTCAGATTGTCGATATGCAAAGTCACGCCGGCGTGGTTGACGAAACCCTGAAAAAATTCTTTGAATAAATCCACGTCGAAATTGCCGATCAGCGCGCGCTTGAATTCGACATCGTAAAACAATCCCGGCCGGCCGGAAAAATCCACCACCACCCGCGACAAGGATTCGTCGAGCGGACAATAGGCGTGGCCGTAGCGGTAAATGCCTTTTTTATCGCCAAGCGCTTTGGCAACCGCCTGGCCCAAGGTGATGCCGATGTCTTCGACACTGTGGTGGGCATCGATGTGTAGATCGCCGTGAGACACGATTTCCATGTCGATCAAGCCGTGCCGGGCCACTTGGTCCAGCATGTGGTCCAAAAACGGCAGGCCGGTAGTGAACGCGGCTGAGCCGCTGCCGTCGAGATTAACCGAAATCTTGATCTGGGTTTCGAGGGTGTTGCGTTCAACCTGGGCGGTGCGTGGGTTCATGCTAATGCGGGTAACTGGGTCCGAAGCTAGTTTACGTGATTGTGACGGCTACGCCAAACTCTTGCTGGCAATCTCGTAGACATCTTTCGACAAATGTTCGGTAGCGACAATACGCTGTAATTCCTGTTTCATCAAGCTTTGCCGGTTGGCGTCGTAGCGCCGCCATTGCGCCAGACCGCTGACCATGCGCGAGGCGATTTGCGGATTCAACGCATTCAATTCGATCACGCGGTCGGCCAAAAACCGGTAGCCTTCGCCATTCGCAGCATGGAAATGCAACGGATTCGACTGACTAAAGGCGCCGACCAAGGCCCGAACCCGGTTCGGCGTTTTCATATCGAAAGCCGGGTGCCGCATCAGATTCTGCACGGTGGCAAAGGTATTCGGCATGCTGCTGGTCGCCTGCAGCGCAAACCATTTGTCGATGACTAGCGCCTCCTGCTGCCATTGCCGGTAAAAACTGTCGAGGCAATCGGCTTTGTCCGGGTTTTGGCTGTTTACGATCGCCGACAATGCCGAGATTTGGTCGGTCATATTGCGGGCGCCGCGGAATTGCTGCTCGGCCAGACGGTGACTGTCCGGCGTTTCCAATTTACCCAGGTAGCTCAGGCAGGTGTTTTTCAGGCGGCGCCGACCCACGGCGCCGGCATCGAAGCAACCGGATTCGTCGCGGTGGTGTTGGCGGTAAAGCGCCAGAAATTGATCGGCCAGACTGGTTGCCAGGGTTTTCTTGACGAACTCGCGGGCCTGGTGCACGGCGTCGACGTCAATAATTGCCATTTGGCCGGACAGATAACTCTCTTCCGGTAAAGCCAACAGCAAAGCCTGATAGGACAAATCGCCGCCGGCATCGGCCAGCACCTTGCGGTACGCTTCGATCACGATCGAATCCAGCTGCAGCGGCCGACCCAACTCGATGCTGTCGATCAAATCGAAAATGGCTTGCGTCGCCAATTGCTGGCCGGCCTCCCAACGGTTGAAGGTGTCGCTATCGTGGCTCAGCAAAAAGGCCAGTTCGTCCAAACCGCGCGGCATTTTCAACGTCACCGGCGCGGAAAACCCGCGCAGCAACGAAACCACCGGCTTGCCGGCCAGATTGCCGAAGCTGAAGCTTTGGTCGGCTTCGGTCAGATTCAATGTGACCTCGGTGTGCCGCTCGCCACCGAACTCGAATGCGGCCGGCGTCCCGTCTGGATTCAATAGCCCCAGTTTTACCGGAATATGTAACGGTTGTTTGACCGGCTGATTCGGCGTCGGCGGACAGCTTTGGCGCAGCGTCAGTTGCAAACGGCCGCCGGCTGTATCGTAGTCCTGCTCGACTGCCAGCAGCGGCGTACCGGCCTGCGAATACCAGCGGCGGAATTGGCCGAATTCGACGCCGTTGGCGTCTTCCAGCGCCTTGACGAAGTCCTCGCAAGTCACAGCCTGGCTGTCGTGGCGTTGGAAATATAAATCGCAGCCTTTGCGAAAACCTTCCGCACCGAGCAAGGTGTGCAGCATCCGCACCACTTCCGCGCCTTTTTCGTAGACGGTCAGCGTATAAAAGTTGTTGATTTCGATATAGGCCTCGGGCCGCACCGGATGCGCCAAAGGGCCGGCGTCTTCGGCAAACTGGCGAGTCCGCAAGGCGTTGACGTCTTCGATCCGCTTCACGGCCGGCGAAGTCATGTCGCCGCTGAATTGCTGGTCGCGAAATACGGTGAAACCTTCTTTCAGACTCAACTGGAACCAATCGCGGCAGGTGACCCGGTTGCCTGACCAGTTATGAAAATATTCATGGCCGATCACGCCTTCGATGTGTTCGTAATCGCTGTCGGTAGCAGTATCCGGCCGGGCCAGCACGAACTTGGTGTTAAACACGTTCAGCCCCTTGTTTTCCATCGCCCCCATATTGAAATGGTCGACGGCGACGATCATATACAAATCCAGATCGTATTCCAGGCCGTAGGTCTGCTCGTCCCAGCGCATCGCGTTTTTCAGCGATTGCATCGCGTGGGCGCATTTGTCGACGTTGTGTTGCTCGACGAAAATCTCCAGCGCAATGCGCCGGCCGCTCATCGTCACGAACTCGTCGGCGACACATTCCAACTGGCCTGCGACCAACGCGAACAGGTAGCACGGCTTGGCGAACGGGTCTTCCCAACTGACCCAATGCCGATTGTTTTCCAACTCGCCGCCGCCGGTTTTGTTGCCGTTGGACAGTAATACCGGGTATTTGGCCTTGTCGGCGACCAGCGTGGTTTTGAAACGGCTCATCACGTCCGGCCGGTCCAAAAACCAGGTAATTTTACGAAAGCCCTGCGCCTCGCACTGGGTGCAGAGCATGCTGCTGGACAGAAACAACCCTTCCAGAGCGGTGTTGGCTTGCGGATTGATCAGATTTTCGATCAGGATTTCGAACGGCCTGTCCTGCGGCGCCTCGTGGATAATCAACGCTTCGTCACCGACCAGATATTCGCTGGCAAGCAGCGGCCGGCCGTCGACGGCGATGCTGAGCAATTGCAACTCCTCGCCCCACAGCTTTAGCGCGACACTGTCGGCCAAGCTCTGCGGATTGCGCCTGACGCTCATTTTGGCGCGCACCTTAGTGCGCTGGTCGTCCAAATCGAAATCCAATTCGACTTGGTCGATCAGATATTCCGGCGGCGTGTAGTCTTTCAGGTAGACAGTTTGCGGGCTGGCATCGCGCATGGCTTATCGCTCTTCAGTTTTGACGGGTTGCGGTTTATAGGAAATCAGCCAATAGGTCAGGCCCAGAGACACCGTTACAGCGGCAATCCCGACGGTATAAGCCGGGTCCAGGTCCTTGAAATCCAACATAATCACTTTTCGGGCCACGGCCATCAAGGCTGTGGCAATCACCATTTTAATCGGTAGCGTGTCGTGCTTGATGTACAACGTGATGTTGATAAAAATCTCGATCGCGATCAGCACGGCCATGAACGAACCGAAAATCAACAATATGTCCGAGACCGTCAACATCATAAACGGTTCCGCGACCAGGCGTTGGTAGATTACATACACCACGTCGGCCACGCCCCACAAAATCACCAGCACCATCAGCACCGCCAGCACCCGAACCGCAAAATGGATCACGGCATGCAGTACTTTTAGCAGACCGTCTTCGACGACCGGCGCCAACTTGACTTCGGGTTCGTCGCGCGTGGTGCGGCTGGTTCCGGGTCGCGACGGCGAAGACGAAGACGGGCGAACGGGCGGTTTGGATTCCATCGGTGACTCCTGCTTATTCTCGAAGCGCGACGTAGGCCAGCAGGCCCCATGCCGCCAAAAACGCCAGGCCGCCCAGCGGCGTAACCATACCCAGCCATTTGATATCGAATATCGCCAGCAAGTATAGACTGCCCGAAAACACCAGGATTCCAACAGCAAACAACCTTCCCGCCCAACGCAGCGCAGCCCGCTCGGGTAATAACGCTGCCAGAGCCAACGCCAGGCTATGCCACATCTGGTAATTTACCGCGGTTTTGTAGATATCCAATTGGTAATCGCTCAGCAGATGTTTCAAACCGTGGGCGCCGAACGCACCCAGCGCCACTCCGCTAAAGCCGCCCACAGCAGCCAACAATAAAAAAGTCCGGCGCATCATTTCTCCAGCAAACGCGGCATCAGTTGCACCAGATTACAAGGTCGGGTGCGGTAATCCAGTTGGTCTTTGATCAACGCCTCCCAGGCGGTGCGGCAGGCACCGGACGATCCCGGCACGCAGAAGATATAGGTCGCATTGGCGACGCCGGCCAGCGCCCGCGACTGCATCGTCGAGCTCTTGATGTCCTGGTAGGACAACATCCGAAACACCTCGCCGAAGCCGTCCAGCACCTTGTCCAGCAACGGCAACACCGCTTCCGGAGTGCCGTCGCGCCCGGTTACGCCGGTGCCGCCGGTGGTGATGATTGCATTGACGTTGGGATCGGCGATCCATTGGCTGACGGCGGCGCGAATTTGATAAATATCGTCGCGCACGATTTTTTTATCCGCCAACGTATGCCCGGCCGCGAGCAGGCCATCGACCAACACACGACCGGAAGTATCGTCCGCTTCGCTGCGGGTGTCGGATATGGTCAATACCGCGATATTGATCGGAATGAATTCACGGGGTTCGCTCACGGCAAGGGTCTCCAAAATGTCGCTGCCGCATTCTAGTGAATGCTTCGCCGGCCAAGCAAGCGCTGATTAAGCCGCAACCGGTAATACCGGCTGGCGCGATAATGCCGTAAACTCGGGACCAGTATTGTTAAACCGGTGCAGGCCGCCAATGAGCATGCAAAACACGCGTTACGAAAAAGCCGCCAGTCTGGCCGCGCTGGGCCTGCTGTTGTTTGCCTGTTACCAGGTGCTGCAGCCGTTTGTGTTCGATTTGCTGTGGGCCGCCATCTTATGTTTCGTCACCTGGCCGCTCTATTCCCGCTTGCGGGAATGGCATTTCAGCGCCAATCGCGCCGCGGCCACCATGGTGCTGCCGATCGGTATCCTGCTGTTGACGCCGTTCGTTACCGCCGGATTCAGCTTTACCGAAGACATCAACCGCTTGTTGCAATGGCTCAACCAAAGCGTGCACACCTGGCCGGCAGCCCCGGAATGGCTGGAACGCCTGCCGTGGCTCGGCGACAGGGCCAAATCGGCTTGGCAAAATATAGGCGAAGACACCAGCCGGCTGGTGAATCTGGCCCGCCCCTACGCCCTCGGTGCCGGCACCTGGATTTTGCAGCAAGGCATCAAGCTCGGCGGCCAGTTGATGCATATGGGCCTGAGTATTCTGGTGTTGTTTTTTTTCTATCGCGACGGCGAACGGGTCGCCGAACACGTGGTGATTGCGGTTCGGCGCCTGGCCGGCGAACGCAGCCAACGCATTCTGCACATCGTCCGCTCCAGCTTGCGCGCCGTGGTATACGGCATTATCGGCACCGCGCTGGTTCAAGCCTTGGCTTCGATGCTCGGCTTCGTGCTTGCCGACGTGCCCTACGCCTTCGTGCTGGGCGTCGTCGCTTTCTTTTTGATGCTGCTTCCGGCCGCCGGCACCGTGGTCTGGCTGCCGGTTGCGTTATGGCTGCTGGTGGAAGGCGAAACCGGCCGGGCGATTTTTATCGCCCTGTGGTTCCTGTTGTTTGTCGGCACGATAGACAATTGGTTGCGGCCGGTCCTGATCAGCCGCGAAGTCGAATTGCCGTTCGTCCTGATCGTATTCGGCATCTTCGGCGGCCTGCTGGCCTTCGGCTTCATTGGCGTATTCATCGGCCCAACCCTGCTGGCGACCAGTTACGCCCTGGTGCTGGATTGGCTGATCAGCAAAGAGCGCGAGCAAAGTGGAGATGATGGCAGCTCAAGCTGATCGGTATCTCCGCGGCAGGGTTGGAATCCAACCGAGCGCAAGACTCTCCGCAACCTGATTCCGGCCTTTTGCCTGGGCTTATGCGAGCCGGTGCAAGCTCGCCGGCAACCCGCCTTTCGGCCGCAGGCTCACCATTAATTCGATCTCCGCCTCGCCCGGATCGAGCAATTCGATATCGTAATGGCGCACGATCAGGCTCAACAGCAACTGGCTCTCCAGCAATGCGAAATGATTGCCGATACAAATCCGTTCGCCGGCGCCGAACGGCATAAAAGCAAAGCGGTGGCTACGGTTGCCGAGAAAGCGCTCCGGATCGAAGCGCTCAGGGTCGTCCCAGAATTGCGGATGGTGGTGCAGGTTGAAAATATTGAACAACGCCAAGCTCCCGGCGGCGAGCCGGTAACCTTCGAATTCGACATCTTGTGCGACCTTACGCATGATGATGCCGACCGGCGGCCGCAGCCGCAGCGATTCGTGCAGGACCGCCTTGCAGTATTCCAGGTTTTGCAGGTCGGCAAACTGCCAATCTTCCTCGGCCGGCAAAGCCTGCAACTCCCGCCGCAAACGGCCGAGCGCTTCCGGATGCCGGGCCAACAAGTACAAGGTCCAACTCAGTAAATTCGAGGTGGTCTCGTGGCCGGCGCTGAAAATGGTCAACACTTCGTCGCGCAGTTGGCGGTCGCTCATACCGGCCCCGCTATCCTCGTCGCGCGCCTGCAACAACATGCCCAGCAAATCCTGGCCGGCGGGCGCCGGATGGGCGCGGCGCTGTTCGATGATGCCGTAAACCACGCCGTCCAACGTCGCCATGGCCCGGTTGAAAGCGCGGTTACGCGGCGTCGGCACCGATGGCGGCAAGGATAACGGATTCAGCAGCGACGCGGCGGCGTGGCGCAATGCCGTGTCCAGCTCCGGAGCGATAGCCTCGATCCGATCCAGCACGCTGGTGCCGAACATGGTTTGGGTGATGACTTCCAGCGTCAGTCGCATCATTTCGTCGCACAGATTGACCTGGACCCCATCACCCAAGCCTTGCCAGCGCAGCAGCATCTCCCGGCCGGCGGCGACGATTTGCGGCTGCAATGCGCTCAGGTTGCCGCGCTGAAACACCGGCTGCATCAACCGCCGCTGATTGCGCCGCAATTCGCCGCGACTGGTGACCAAGCCCTGGCCGAGCACCAACTCCAGGCCTTTGGGCTTTTGCGGGTCGTACATTTTGACGAACTTGCCGGCCTGACGGACCAAGGCCTGTTCCGCCATGCTCGGATGGCTGAACATATAGAATTGCCGGGTTAGTACTCGAAAACCGACCGCATCGCCGTAGTCGCGCCACCAGGCGGATAAAGTCCGAAACGGATCGGCGGCGAGCGGTCGCAAATTGCCGATCAGAAAATCGGCTTTGGCTTGCGGTATGGATTTGGCGTTGGGCATCTAAATTCGCGAACGGGTCCGGTAGCCGCCCTTGCCATGGGGCAGGTCGGGCGGCAAACCGCGCCACTGTAACGGCTTACCCCGCCGTTACACAAGCCGTTCGGGCCGGACGCCGGCTTACAGCGCCAATGGCACGATGCCGGCGGTGGCGATAGCCAAGCCCAGTAGCAGCGCCGCCAGCGATTGGCGGCCCAGCCGGGTGGCGCCGGCCAGCAGCGTTTGCAACTCCCGGTTGGCGACCGCTTCGGCCCGGTCGTACAGGTCGAATACGCCGTTCAGTGTCTGCGTGGCGTTGGCGAAAAAGCCGGCCGGGTCGATTTCGGGGCGTTCGGTCGCCAGCAATTGCTGCTCGATATCGCCGACCAAACTGCCGATGCGCTGCTGCACCTCGCCGAAGCTGCGCCGAAATTCAGCACCCGCCATCGCCGACGGCGTTCGAGCGATGCCGGACTCGAGGCGATCTGCGGCATTACGGATGCGGGTCAGCAAGTAGCCCAGTTTGATGCGTTCGGTGCTGAGGCTGCGGCCGGCGGCGGCAATGCCGGTACCGATCGCCCGGGTTTGGCCGATCGCTTCGGCAGTGTCCGGCAACAAATGCCAAACAATCTCGACGAATCCGAACGGGCAGGCGCTATCGCAGTGCAATTGGCTGCGTTCGGCGATGTCGCGTATCAAATCCAGTACGGCCGAGATCAATTGGCAGTGATTGTCGAAGCTTTGCTCGCGGGTGCCGTGCAGTACGGTCGGGCTCAATGCGCGCCAGCGGGATTGAATCGACTCGAATCCGGCACGATGGGCCGGCAAGGCCTGCAAGCTGGCGGCGATTTGTTCGGCTTCGCGGTCGATTTCGGCCTGCAATGCCGAAATTTTATATTTGAAACTGGCATCGCCGTTCAGATAGCCGCTGACCATACCGCGGTGCTGTTGTATTTTGCCGAGTAATTGCTTTAGTTGGCGGTTGATGGCGATGCTGGTTTGTTGGCCGGCCAAGTGAGCGAGTCGGCTTCGGTTGCGGCAATGCCAGATCGCGGCAAACACCGAGCCGGCCGAGCCGGCGGCCGCGCATAATAAAATTAAGGTATTGGCCATCGGAATATGTGCGGTGCGGGTTAATGGGCTGCGACTTGCGCCAGTTTCGACAGGTGGCGGGCGATCGCCGCCGATTCCTGGGCGGCTTTGCTGTTTTCTTCGACATGCTGGGCGATGCTTTCCACGTTGCGACCGATCTCCAGACTGACTTGGCTTTGCTGTTCGGTGCTGGTGGCGATCATCGACACGTTGTCCAAGGCGCTGTCGGCATATTCCTTGATCCCGGCCAGCACGCGCTCCACGCTGTAAGCCTTGTCTATACCCTGCTCGGTGCGTTGCTGCGTGGCGTCGATCGAACGCACGGCGCGATCGATTTGCTCGCGCACCGCTTGGGTGGTGCCGGTGATCTCCTCGGCCGACAGCCTGACCCGTTGCGCCAACGTCCGCACTTCGTCGGCCACGACGGCAAAACCGCGGCCGTATTCGCCGGCCCGCGCCGCTTCGATCGCCGCGTTCAACGCCAGTAGATTGGTCTGTTCGGAAATGGCCTTGATCATCTCCGAGATTTGCGAGACCTGCTGGGAATGCTGTTCCAGGTTGCGCATCAAACCGGCCAGCTCCTCTATTTCCAGGAACAGTTGCTTGATATCGGCAATAAAACTATCGATCGAATGCTGGCCTTGCAGCGACAGTTGTTGCGTGGTCGAGGAAATCTTTTCGGTTTCCCGGCATTGGCCGGCCACGCCCAGGATGCTGGCCGACATTTGCTCGATGGCCGCCGCCATCATCGTCGTGCTCTTCCGCTGCAGGTCGAGTTGGTCGGCAACCTGGCCGGAGCCTTGGTGCAACTGGTCGGCGGCGTAGGTCACTTCCTGGATCGACGCCTGCACCTTGTTCATCCGCCGGCCCAGTTCGCGTACCGTATCGTTAAAGCCAACGCCCAGTTCAGCCAACTCGTCGCGGCCGACGACCTGCAAGCGCACGTCGAAATCGCCGTTCGCAAGTTGGCGCTGTGCAGCAAGCAGACTTTGCAGCCCGTTACGCAATCCGGCGTAGAGGGCGTACAGCGCGATCATCCAGGGCAATTGGCCGGCAGTCGCCGCCAGCCACAGCTCCGGCGACAGGCCGGGGTAGCCGTTGGCGACCACGGCCGCACTAAGCATTGCCGGCAGCGCGATCAGGCCGGACAGGAACAGGAATTGATGGTGAAGCCGATAGTTGCCGAGAACGGCGGAAAGCAACGAAGCGGGCATGGGGTACTCGTCGAAAGTGGAGACTGGCTTTGTGTGCAGCAAATTTCTCGCCAGCCTTATCGACTCGAAAATACCGTTGGTCAGCGTCCGGCACCGCACCGGTTTGGACCGTTTGCCCGCCGTGCTGACCCGCTATGCACCATTTGGAGTCGCGGGACCGAAACGGCCGGCCCCGCTGGACGGTCAATCCGGAACCGGCGCCTGGGCCCCGGCGGTTTTGCCGCCGAAACAACGCCGCCACAGTAGCAGCGCGCATTGCTTACCGTCGTCCAGATAAGTAAACGCCACCGGAATCACCAACAAACTGAGCAAGGTCGAGGTGATCAGGCCGCCGATCACCGCAATTGCCATCGGGCTGCGGAACGAGGCATCGGCATCGCCGGTACCGAGTGCGATCGGCAGCATCCCGGCGCCCATCGCGATGGTGGTCATCACAATCGGCCGGGCCCGTTTGCGGCAGGCATCCAGCAACGCATCGGCGCGACTCATGCCATGATCGCGGCGGGCGACGATGGCATATTCGACCAGCAGAATCGAGTTTTTGGTGGCGATGCCCATCAACATCACCAAACCGATCAACGAGGGCATCGAGAAGGCCTTGCCGGTCAACAGCAAGGCGACGAAACCGCCGCCGAACGATAATGGCAGCGCGGCCAGGATCGTGATCGGCTGGATGAAATCCTTGAACAGCAGGATCAGCACCACCAGGATGCAGAGCAAGCCGGTCAGCATCGCCAAACCGAAACTGGAAAACAGCTCTTCCATCATCTCGGCGTCGCCGATGCTGATGCGTTTGACGCCGGCCGGCAGATTGCGGATGCTGGGCAGATTGGCGACCGCGGCGGTGACTTCGCCGAGCGGCTGGCCGGACAGTTCGATCTCGAAATTGACGTTGCGCGAACGGTCGTAACGGTCGATCACGGCCGGGCCGCTGGACAGTTCCAGTTTCGCCACCTGGCCGACCAAGACCGTACCGCTACCGCTTTTTGCCGACGGCACCGCCAGCCGTTCCAGCACCGCCAGATCGCGGCGGCCTTCGGCGGCCAGCTTCACCACCATCGGCACTTGGCGCTGGGCCAGATTCAGCTTGGACAGCGACCAGTCGTAATCGCCGACCGTGGCGATGCGCAAGGTTTCGGCCAATGCGGCGGTGGTGACGCCCAGGTCGGCGGCGCGGGCGAAATCCGGCCTTACGGCAATTTCCGGCCGGACCAGCGCAGCGCTGGAGGCAATGCTGCCCAGGCCCGGAATCGTCCGCAGATCGCGCTCGACGGCGCGGGCTGCGCTATACAGGGCTTGCGGATCGTCGCCGCTTAACACCAGCACGTATTTCTCGCCGGACGCCCCCAAGCCGACTTTGGTACGCACCCCGGGTAATTTTTCCAAGGCTTGCCGAATCTGTTGTTCGATAACCTGTTTTCGGACCGGTCGGTCGCGGCGGCTGGCCAAGGTAATGGTCAACGTGGCTTTACGCACTTCGCCGGCACCCTGATCGCCGGCCATCGGATCGCTACCGGCCGAGCCGGCGCCTATCGTGGTATAGACCGTCTTCACGTATTGAATGTCGGCCACCAGAAGCCGGGCGGCTTCCGCCAAGGCTTGGGTCTGGTTCAAGCTGGCCCCCGGCGGCAATTCGACGAACACCTGGGTTTGCGGATTATCGTCGGCTGGAATGAAACCGGTCGGCAATAAGGGAATCAGCATCAGCGAGCCGACGAAAAACGCCGCCGCACCGCTGATCGTCAGCAGGCGATGCCTCAGGCACCAGGCGGCAGCACGCATGTACCAGCGCATCAACGGTCCTTCGGCTATTTCCTGGTGGCCGGTGCCTTTCAACAGATAGGCGGACATCATCGGTGTCAGCATCCGCGCCACCACCAGCGAGGCCATCACCGCCAACGCCGCCGTCCAACCGAATTGTTTGAAAAAGCGGCCGGCAACGCCGCTCATGAACGCGGTCGGCAAAAACACCGCGACCAGGGCAAAGGTGGTGGCGACCACGGCCAGACCGATTTCGTCGGCGGCTTCCATTGCTGCCTGGTACGGCGTCTTGCCCATCCGCAAATGGCGGACGATGTTTTCCACTTCAACGATAGCGTCGTCGACCAGGATGCCTATCACCAGCGACAAGGCCAGCAAGGTGATCACGTTCAACGAAAACCCGAACAGGTCCATACCGATGAAGGCAGGCACCACCGACAAGGGCAAGGCTACCGCCGAGATGAAGGTAGCGCGCCAGTCGCGCAGAAACAGCCAGACCACCAGCACCGCCAGCAAACTGCCTTCGTAGAGCATGGCCATTGAGCCTTCAAATTCTTCCGCAACCGGATCGACGAAATTGAAAGCCTCGCTGAATTCGATGTCCGGATTCGCGGCCAAAAGCTCGTCTAACGCTTTTTTAACGCCGGCGCCGACCTCGACTTCACCGGCGCCGCGGCTGCGGGTGACCTCGAAACCCACCACCGGCTTCCCGTCCAGAAACGCCGCAGCCCGGCGTTCGGCCACCGAGTCTTCGACCGTGGCGACCTGATCCAGACGGATATGACGACCGTCCGGCAACGCCAATTGCAGCGGCCGCATCTCATCCACCGAGAGCACGTTGGCCAAGGTGCGCACCGGCTGCTCGCCGCTGCCCAGATCGGTACGGCCGCCGGCGCTTTCGCGCTGCATTTCGCGCAACTGGCGGGAAATGTCGGCCGCAGTCGCACCCAAAGCCTGCAATTTGACCGGATCGAGCGCAATCGTCACTTCCCGGCTGACGCCGCCGACCCGCGTCACGGCGCCAACGCCGTTTACAGCCAGTAAGCGCTTGGCGACGGTGTCTTCGACGAACCAGGACAAGGCTTCGTCGTCGCGCTGGTCGGAGCGCACGGTAAACGCCAGAATCGGCGAGCCGGCCAGATCGAGTTTATTGACGATAGGATCGCGCAGATCGCTGGGCAAATCGGTGCGCACCTTGGTCACGGCGGAACGCACATCCTCCACCGCCTCCTGCACCGGCTTTTCCAGGCGAAATTGGGCGGTGATGGTCGCACTGCCGTCCTGGACTTTGGTCATGATGTGCTTCAAACCCTGCAAGGTGGCAATGGCGTTTTCGATTTTGCGCGCCACCTCGGTTTCCAGTTGCGCCGGCGAGGCTCCGGGCAGCTTTGCCGTGACCGTAACCGTGGGTAAATCCAGATCCGGAAAATTCTGAATCTTCATGGTTTTGAAGCTGTGCACGCCGCCGAACGACAGCAGCACGAACAGCATCAGCGCCGGGATCGGGTTGCGGATGCACCAAGCCGATACGTTCATGGCGCCACCACTCTGACGCTGTCGCCGTCGGCCAGGAAGGATGCGCCTCTGGCCACCAGGCGATCGCCGGGGTTCAGGCCTGCCAGCACTTCCAGTTTATCTCCGGCGCGGCGGCCCAATTGGACTTTGACCTGCTCGACCTTGGCCCGCTCGCCGCTCTGCTCGGTCAGGCGGAACACGTAACTGAAACCTTCGCGCAGCGATAGTGCGTCTTGCGGTACGGTCAGGCCGGCGCTGGAACCGAGATGAAATTCGCCGCGACCGAACATGCCGGCCCGCAAACCGCTTTGCGCCGCGTTAGGCAGATCGACGTAAACCAGGCCGTTACGGCTTTGTTCGTCCAAAGTTGGTGCCAGGAAACGCACACTTCCCCGGATGCTGCCGACATTCGGCACTTCGACCGTCACCGCGACGCCGGGCCGCAGTTGCGTCATTTCGGCAGCAGTGACTTCACCCCGCCATTCCAACCGGTTCTGCCGGATCAGTTTGAATAACTCCTGGCCTTTGGCCGCGACGGCGCCCAATGTCGCGCTGCGTGACGAGATTACGCCATCGTCGCTGGCCAGAACCTTGGTGTACTTCAAGCGCAGTAATTGCACCTCCAGTTGCGCCTTGGCCGATTGCAGTTTGGCTTCGGCGGTTTTGGCGCCGGTCAAGTATTGGTCGACCTGCTGGGCGCTCAACGCACCTTTCTCCAGCACTTTGCGCGCGCGTTCGGCATTGGCCCGCGCTTCCGCCAGATTGGCTTCGGCTTCGGCAACGATGCCGCGGCTTTGCGCAATGTCGGCCAACACGCTTTCGTCGGCAAAGGTTGCCAACACCTGGCCTTTCTTCACGGTTTCCCCGACTTGCACGTTAACGGCGTTGAGCCGCAAGTCGCCGATTTCGGCACCGATCACCGCTTCCTGCCACGCCGCGATCGAACCGTTGGCGGTCAGGGCAATCGGCATGTCCACCATTTGCGGCTGCACCGTGGTGACGCTAAGCGCCGGGTTGGCGGCCGGTAATGCGGCGGGCGCAGGTTCCTTAGCGCTGCCAACCGCCAGACCGAGCCCGATCATCGACAGCAAGGCAACGACCAATGCAATGATTTTTCCGTGGGTCATGGTTTTCCTCCAGTGAAATAGATCTGATTTAATGCGAATGCCAAACCTGGGCTACAACGGGCAGCCGACGCCGTGCCGCCTCCCCGGCAACCATAGCCGTCGCGTAGCCGGCCAAACGTTCCGCCAGGATGTCGACTGCGTCGGGCGTATTCAACAACGGCGGCGAAACCGCGGCGATGACGTCTTGCCCGACATAAAAATGCACGGCCATGCCGGTGATCGAGAACGCCAGCCGATGCAAATCGTCGTCGATTTCAGCCAGGCCAAAATGGGCTTGCAACAACGCCACCAAGCCATCGTGCTGCGGCTTGATCTCCGCATCGATCTCTTGCTGCCAAGCCCCGGTCGGCTCGATCATCTCCCGAAAATGCAGCTTCATCACCAGCCCGAGCTCTTCGCCTTTTTTGAGGGGCTCCAGAAATTCGCTGAAGAAGCGGTAAAACACTTCGGGCAACGGCAAATCGGCATATTCGGCTATGTTCGCACCGCACGGGGATTCACCCATCGGCTCGGTGAACGCGGCGCGGTACAAGCCGGCTTTGTCGCCGAAGTAATAGCGGATCGCGGAAATGTTGACGCCTGCCGCCTCGCAGATCTCGCGGGTGGAGGCGCCTTCGTAACCTTTTTCGGCAAACAGGCGCAGTGCAGCGCTGACCAGTCTGCTGCGGGAATCATGAGTATCGGTGTCGTAGGGGGTGGTTTTAGTCATGCCGCCGAATATCCAAGCAAGAAATCAATCGATTGATTTAGAAAATATCAATCAATCGATTGATTGTCAACGCGAGCCCACCATATGCCTTGAAACCAGCGAACATCCCGCATCCAAATAGCCGCGCTACGGGTTCTACCTCGCCAAGTCCGCGGCCAACAGCCGCGGCTTGCCAAAATTCAGTTGCGGTAATAAAAGCATCACCGCCGCCTGGCAAACGCATCCGCTTGGGAGGACCGCCGGTAACGCAAAAAATCCGGCGTCAACCCAGTCTGTCCGGTTACAGGTATGCCAGTACCAGCCCGGCAAATACGGCCAGACCAAACCAGTTGTTGTTCAAAAACGCTTTGAAACAATTGGGTTTGTCGAAATGGAAGATCAGCGTTTGCTGGTAAACCGCAAAACCGGTCGCGGCCAATAAACCGGCGTAATAGGGCCAGGCCAATTGCTGTCGCGTGCCGATCCAGACTAACAAGCCCAGTATGACGACTTGCAGACCGCCGGTGATTTCCCGCACCCGGCTGCCGAATAAAATTGCCGTGGATTTAACGCCGATTTTCAAGTCGTCGTCGATATCAACCATCGCATACATCGTGTCGTACACCAGCGCCCACAGCAAAACCGCCAGATATAAAACCCAGCCCACCAACGGGATGCTGTTGGTTTGGGCGGCAAACGCCATCGGTACCGCAAAACCGAATGCCGCGCCCAGATAGGCTTGCGGCAAATGGGTATAGCGTTTCATGAACGGATAGCTGGCCGCCAGAAAAGCGCCGACGAAGGACAGCGCTATAGTGTACCAGTTCATTAATAACACCAGGCCGAACGCGGTCAGGCACAGTGCTGCAAATACCAGCAAGGCTTCTTTGGGCGTGACGCGGCCGGCGGCGATCGGCCGTTGCTTGCAGCGGTCGACATGCGGGTCGAAATCGCGGTCGGCATAATCGTTGATGACGCAGCCGGCCGCGCGCATCAAAACCACGCCGGCAACGAATACCGTCAACACCAGTCCGTCAGGCCTGCCGTTGCCGGCAATCCATAACGCCCATAAGGTAGGCCACAGCAAAATGAAAATGCCTATGGGTTTGTCGAAGCGGGCGAGAAGCCAGTATTGGCGAAGGCGCTCGGTAATTTTATTCATCGCTGGGCACGGGTTGGGAAGTTACAAGGGCGATTGCGGGCCATGGCCGGGCATTCTAATCCAAAACCGGCGGTTTTAACCGAGTTGTCGACTAGTCTAACCGCAGCCGAATTCACTCTGGATTTTGCGGCGGCCCGCCCGTCGCCAGCAAGCTTTGTCGGGTATCGGCGGCCCGGCGCCCTTCCGCCCTGCGTAGCGATTTCGGATATAATCGGGGCATTTTTACCAAACGAGTGGCTCTCAACGTGTCGACTAGCAAAAACGATGTCTCAACTTTTCAGGGCCTGATTCTGACTTTGCAGGAATACTGGTCGAATCAGGGGTGTGTGTTGTTGCAGCCTTTGGACCAGGAAGTCGGCGCCGGCACCTTCCATCCGGCCACGTTTTTGCGCGCGATCGGTCCGGAACCGTGGAACTCGGCATACGTGCAGCCTTCGCGTCGGCCGACCGACGGCCGCTATGGCGAAAATCCGAACCGCTTGCAGCACTACTACCAATTCCAGGTGATCATGAAGCCGTCGCCGGACAACATCCAGGAGCTTTACCTGGGATCGTTGCGCCATTTGGGGCTGGATCTGTTGGAACACGACATCCGCTTCGTCGAGGACAACTGGGAGTCGCCGACCCTGGGCGCCTGGGGCTTGGGCTGGGAAGTGTGGTTGAACGGTATGGAAGTGACGCAATTTACCTATTTCCAACAAGTCGGCGGTTTGGAATGCCGGCCGGTAACCGGCGAGATTACTTATGGTCTGGAACGGATCGCGATGTATCTGCAAGGCGTCGAGTCCGTATTCGATCTGGTCTGGACTCAGGGCCCGCAGGGCGTGGTCACTTACGGCGACGTATTTCACCAGAACGAGGTGGAAATGTCGGAGTTCAACTTCGATCTGGCCAACGTCGATTTCCTGTTCAACTGCTTCGACACCTACGAACGCGAATGCCTGATGTTGTTGGAAAAAAATCTGCCGCTGCCGGCCTATGAAATGGTGTTGAAAGCCTCGCATTCGTTTAACCTGCTCGACGCCCGCCACGCCATTTCCGTGACCGAGCGCCAACGCTATATCCTCAGGGTCCGCAATATGGCCAAATCGGTCGCCGAAGCTTATTACAACCGCCGGGAAGCGCTGGGCTTTCCGATTCTGGCCAGACAAGGAGCGTAATCATGACTGCGACCAATCATTTTCTATTCGAATTGGGCTGCGAGGAATTACCGCCGAAGTCTCTGAAACGCCTGAGCCAGGCCTTGCTGGACAACATCCTGGCCGGTCTGCAGGATGCCGGGTTGAGTTACGACTTGGCCCGCGCCTATGCCACTCCGCGCCGACTCGCGGTATTGATCGACGATCTGCAAACCTTTCAGGCCGACAAGGTGGTCGAGAAACGCGGCCCGGCCCTGCAAGCGGCTTACGGGCCGGACGGCGCGCCCAGCAAGGCGGCCTTGGGCTTCGCGGCCAGTTGCGGCGCCAGTTTCGAGCAATTGGAAAAACTGGAGACCGACAAAGGCTCCTGGCTGATCTTCAAGCAGGCCGTAAAAGGTCAGGCCACCGCCGAATTATTACCGGACATCATCCGCAAGGCCTTGGCCAATCTGCCGATCGCCAAGCGCATGCGCTGGGGCAGTTTCGACGCCGAATTCGCCCGACCGGTACATTGGGCGGTGCTATTGTTCGGCAGCGAAATCATCGTTACCGACATCCTCGGCCGCACTACCGGCCGGATCACCCGCGGCCACCGCTTTCACTCGCCGCAGGATTTGAGCATTCACGATCCGCACGAGTATCTGGAGGTTTTAAGACTGCAGGGCAAGGTGCTGGCCGATTTCGAGGAACGGATGGCGGTGATTCGCGATGCGGCGAACCAAGCGGCGGAAAAAGTCGGCGGCGTCGCCCATATCGAGGCGGACCTGCTGGAAGAGGTTGCTGCGCTGAACGAATGGCCGGTGCCGGTGGTGGGCAATTTCGATTCCCGTTTTCTAGAATTGCCGCAGGAGGTATTGATCACGACGATGCAGGCCAACCAGAAATACTTCCCGGTGAAGAATGCGCAAGGCGGTTTGCTGCCGCATTTCATTACCTTCGCCAATATCGAAAGCTCGCGGCCGGATTCGATTCGGGCCGGCAACGAGCGGGTGGTACTGCCGCGCTTGGTCGATGCCGAATTTTTCTGGAAGCAGGATAGAAAACAGTCGCTGGCCGAACGGGTGGAAAGCCTGAAAACCATCGTATTCCAGAAAGACCTGGGCACCTTGTTCGACAAAACCGAACGTGTCGCCAATCTGGCCGGCCTGATTGCTGAACAACTCGGCGCCGACACGGGCTTGGCCAAGCGCGCAGCCCTACTGGCGAAAACCGATCTGATAACTAATATGGTCGGCGAGTTCGCCAATCTGCAAGGCACGATGGGGCGCTATTATGCCGCGGCCGACGGCGAAGATTTGGCGGTGGCCCACGCGCTGGAAGAACAGTATTTCCCGAAACAATCCGGTGGCGAAATTCCGCAGGCGCCGATCAGCATTGCGCTGGCGTTGGCGGAAAAAATCGACACGCTGGCCGGTATTTTCAGCGTTGGCCTGATTCCGACCGGCGATAAGGATCCGTATGCCTTACGCCGTGCCGCGATAGGTATCTTGCGGATACTGGTCGAAAACGGTTTGGCCTTGGACGTTGCGGAATTGCTGGATGCGGCGCTGACGCAATTCAGCCACGCTTTCGACAAGGCCGAAATCCGGCAGAAATTGGTCGGCTTTGTTTTCGACCGCCTGAAAGGCTATTGCCTGGACCAGGGCTTTTCCAGCGACGAATTCGAGGCAGTATTGGCGGTTAATCCGACCCGGCCGTTCGATTTTTGGCAACGCATCCGCGCCGTACAGAATTTCCGCGCTCTGCCCGAAGCGGAAAGTTTGGCGGCAGCCAACAAACGGATCAGCAATATCCTGAAAAAGTCCGAGCAAGCGCCGGCCGAGCAGATCGGGACATTAGTCGAAGCGGCGGAGAAAAACCTGCTTATCGCCGCCGAACAGTCGGAGGCCGATATCGGGCCGTTATTGGCGGAACAAAATTATGCGCTGGCGCTAAGCCGCCTGGCGCAGCTGCGCGACAGCGTCGACGCTTTTTTCGACGACGTGATGGTCAATACCGACGATCCGGCACTGCGTAACAGCCGCTTGGCGCTGCTGGCCAAATTGTCCAACCAATTCTTGCGAATCGCCGACATTTCCAAGCTGCAAGCGTGAGCGGGCGTTACGTGATACTGGATCGGGACGGCACCATCAACGTCGATTCCGACGAGTTCATCAAATCCGCCGCTGAATGGCTGCCCTTACCGGGTAGCCTGGAAGCCATAGCCATGCTGAACCGCCATGGCTTTCACGTAGCGGTGATCAGCAACCAGTCCGGCATTGCCCGAGGCTTGTTCGATTTGGCAACGCTGGACGCAATCCACGCCAAAATGTTGCAACTGACCCGTGCTGCCGGCGGCGAAATCGAGGCAATCTATTACTGCCCGCACGGCCCCGGCGACATATGCGATTGCCGCAAACCCAAAGCCGGCTTGTTTCGCCGATTGGCGCAAGACAAACAAATCGATTTATGCGCTACTTTTGCCGTCGGCGATGCGTTGCGCGACATACAGGCCGCCCAAGCAGCCGGCGCCAGACCGGTGTTGGTCAAGACCGGTAAAGGCATGCAAACCCTTAACGACAATCCACAACTAGACGTTCCCGTTTTCGACAATCTTTATGACGCAGCGACATACATCGTCTCCGAAAGCCGACTTTAGAGTTTATCTGGGCTCTACCCTGCTATTCATTTACATCGTGATCTCGACGCTGATCGTCGGGGTGGCGATCCTGGGCGGGTTTTTCCTGCCGTTTCATTTGCGCTACAAATTCGCCGACATCTGGATAGACTGCCTGCTTCATATGTTAAAGCTGTGCTGCGGCCTGAGCTACGAGGTGGAGGGCCGGGAGCACATCCCGCAAGACCGGGCGGCGATCGTGCTGAGCAAACACCAATCGGCCTGGGAGACGGTGGCGTTGAGACAGTTTATTCGGCCGCAAACCGCGGTTTTAAAGAAATCCCTGCTACAGATTCCGTTCGGCGGCTGGGCTTTGGCGACATTGAAGCCAATCGCCATCGACCGGCAAAATCAGAAAGAAGCGCTGAAAATGTTGATCGATCAAGGTATCGAACGCTTACAGGAGGGCTTGTTCGTCGTGGTGTTTCCGGAAGGCACCAGGGTCGCGCCAGGCGCGCACAAAAAATTTAATGCCGGCGGCGCTATGCTGGCCCAGAAATCCGGCTTCCCGGTGATTCCTTTGGCGCACAACGCCGGCGAATTTTGGCCGCGCAACAGCTTTTTAAAGTATCCCGGCGTAATTAAGGTAAAAATCGGCCCGCCAATAACTACGGTCAATAAGAAATCGAAAGATATCAATGCTGAAGCCGAAGCCTGGATTTCTCAGGCCATGGCAGAAATCGAAGCGGAAAAAACCAAGGTTTAGTAACCGTTTGACACAAAAAAGGCCCGGATTCAACGGGCCTTTTTGTTAAGCAGGTTTGTTTACAGCTGTACTGATGAAGTAGCGCTGGAAACTTTTTGTTTTGACGCATCTGGATCGTCCATGCATCCGCTCAAGCCGGCAATCATCAGTGTCATAGCCAATAAAGACAGTACTTTTTTCATAATTCCTCCAAAAAATTTTAATTTTTACGTGCTCGTCAATCGAACACGGAAGGTTTTATAACACGGCTAAAAACAGATACGCAAATTCAGGGTTATTATCAAATTGTCAAGCCCTTAAACGAATAAGGCCCGCAAATGCGGGCCTTACATCAGGAGTCTGAAATCCTGTAACGGCTACGATTATTTTATACCGCTGCCTTGTTGGTTGGTAGAACCGTAACCTTTTGGTTTTGGGTTGCCTTGGTCTGGATCGTCCATGCAACCGGCCAAGCTCACCATAACCATAACCATAGCCAAAACAGAAAATACTTTTTTCATAACATCCTCCAGATTTAATGGGTTTTTATAATTTTGAGTGTACTTAAACGAAGCACGCAAAATTTATAGCATGACCAATCTGCGCATGCAACACCCTTTTTCATATTGCGTCGATGTCCATAGGCAGGCTGATTTTGATTTCCCTACCGACCCAGCGTGCCGAGCCTATCGTTTGCCAGCTACCGGATAAATTATTGTTTCTTAAATCTTTCTCCCAGGTAAACGGCGCCCTGATTTTCTTCATTTTGATGATGAACTGGGTGTTATCCAGGTCCAAACCGCCTTTGATACCCCAGAAAGCAGTGATTTTCATGATGAATTTTTTCAGCCGCAATTCGTCGATATTCGGCGTAACGGCGATATTGGCCCACATCGAATGCACCCGCCCCCAGTTGGGCGCCAACAGCCGGCCCTGCTGGTCGACGAACGGTAACCAGCGCTCGGTACCATCCGCGTCGAGATAGGTAATCGCCAAAATATGGTCGTAGCCTTCGAAATGGTCGTGCAGATACAAAGCATGCGGCGTGATGCCGAGAAAGGTATGCGACATCATCAACAGTGCATTGCTCATATTGTTCAGCATGCTGGTCACCGGCGTTTGCCGGGTGTCGACGTGCAAGCGGTAAAGCAAACCGTAATGTATGCTGCTGTTGAGTTGAAACAAGATCAATACCAACAACACTTTACTGATCTTGTGGACGCAACTTCTGGCCGAGATCGCATGCTCAGCCTCGAAAATTCGATGGTAAAGACTATTTTCGGCTGCGTCGGCAACCGGCGGAGCGCAACTGCTGTCGCAGACTAGACGTTGCCGATTGTCGGCTATCGCCCGATAGCGCTTACAAATCCATCCGTAGAGTAACGGCAAGCGCATTGTCCAGCCTGCCAGCGCCGGGTAGCCCATCGCCACCAGAATTTGCGAATAAGTGTCGACACCTGCATAGACCCGGCCTTGACCGTCGACCGCGTAAAGATCCTTCATCAGTTGTTCCTGCCCCAAATGCGACAAAGCCGGATATTCGGCAGCATGGATTTGCGCGGGCTTGAAATCGATACGGCGCAATATGTCGAAATGGTTCAAGGTCAACACCGTGCGATTGCACAGAGGACATTGCTGGTCGTAAAACACGGTCAAAACCGCCTGTTTGGCGCAAAGCCGCGCTCCGATAAAACGGTACCAACCAAACGGCATCATGAGTGCATAGAAAATCAACATGCCCATACCGAACGGATAGATATTCAACGAGAGGGCGATGCCCAAATGCAGCGACAATCCCAGCAGAAAGTACAACCACCTGAAATTCCGGCGGAAGTACAAAAACAAGAAACTGAACTGGAAAACGATGATGGTGTAACCGATGGTCTGTTGCAGGATCTCGATGTTCAGCAGCCAGGACATATCGAGCGCCGATATGTAGTAAGGCATGGAAGACGGTAGCCAGGCGCCAAGGCCGTTGCGCCAATGCTCGGCGAACATTTTGTGAATCGCCGAATCGAAATATAAAAAGCCGAGGCAGACGATGACCGGTAAATGGTATGTCAAGGCCGAGACGGTTTCCGGTCCGTAGGCGGAATACTGAACGAACGGATTACGCAATTTGCGGCGTAATCCGTCGATGGCGAATGCCCGGTCCAGCGGCATGAAGATCAAACAGAAATTGGCACCGGTCATGAACAAATCGAAGCCGCCGTCAAAATCGCGTTGCATCGGGGTGAAATTGACGAAAACCAGCCAGAACAGATAGTTAGCAATACTGCTGACTTGGCAACGGTAACCCGCGGCCAGACATATGGCCACTACTGCCCACAGCCAGAGAAAGAACGGAATCATCGGAAATTCGACATCCAGGAACGGAATCGGATCGAAAATCAGATGGTTGAAATACAGCAGAAACAACACTTCCTGCAACGTTACCAAACCAAACAGCAGCCGAAACAAGCCGATGCCGGTTGCCGGAACCCTTTCCGAATAAAGCCTATTGATTTTTAGAACTAACGATTTGTACATGATGGATCGGCAGGCCAAAAGACTACCGATTATAAGGGATTTTGCCGAAAAGCCGGCTCAGAGGGCGAAAAAAAAAGCGGCTACGGGATCTGTCCGTAGCCGCTTTTTCCAGAAAAGCTTTGTAAGCGCGAGCAGGAAACGTTGCTTATTCTTCGTCTTTAGGTTCAGCGAAAACCCATTTTACGAAGAAATAGCCAGCAGCGATGATTACTACCGCGCCGATCATGCCAGATGGTTCTTTCAGCATTTCTGTTAAATCTAAGATCGCTCCCATGGGTGCCTCCTACCTTAAAGTTAGTTGTTATAAAATGTGCCATTTCGTTGGCGGTCGAAGTTCATATGTTACTTTAGCCACCCTCAAAGTCAAGCAATTCGTGGCTGTCCGATAAAGATAGCGGCACAATTGCTATCCGGACCGAATATGGTAGTATGCCATTTCAACCTGAATTTTTAGAACAATAAAAAAGTACAAGGGGAATAAATATGATCGGTGGCATTGTAATGGTTTTGACCGCTATCTGGGTTTACCAGAGCATGATGAAGGCTAAAAAATCCAATGTTTTGATGTGGGTGGCCGCGTGCGCTGCAGCATTTTTCGCAGTGGAATTCATCGCCCAAATTTTCTGCATCGAGATCATCGATGCCCTGGGCGGCAAAGACATCGGCGACACTTACGACCGCGATTTGGCCAGCGTCAGCGACAGAAGAACCCAGGAAAACGCCGGCGGTTTCTTCGTCAACAGCTTGTGCGAATTATTTCCCTCGATAGCCGGCTTCCTCGTCGTCGCTGTCGTCCGCACCTTGGTGATTTTGAAAGAAGCGTTGACTCCGGCAAACCTGTTCAGCGGCGTCAAAGAGATGTTTATCAGCATTAAAGACAGCTTTAAAACCTCGTCCGGCAGCTAAGCCGTTCCGATTCGGTAAGCCCAAGGCAACTTGGGCTTACCACGGCAATCATTCAACCGCCAACGACGGCCGACACGATACTGACTATCGCCAAAATAAACAGTACCGTCGCAATCAAGCCGACGATCACGTAGGCCGGCAGCGAGCCATGCTGAAAATCGATCTCTCTGTTCTTGTTGCTTTGTACGCCAATCGCGGCGGCTATCACGCTTTTTACGACGTGCAACAGACTGGGTTTAGACATGGTTTCCCTCAAATCTTGATTTGCCAAAATTTCCGATCAGCCGCCGTTCCAATATCACTCTTCGATCAACTGCCCGCATGAATAGCTCCGAACGTTTACACCAGCTTCTGTCACAGCGAATTTTATTTCTGGATGGCGCCATGGGCACCATGATACAGAGCTACAAGCTGGAGGAGAAGGACTATCGCGGCGAGCGCTTTGCCGACTGGCCGGTCGATCTGAAAGGCAATAATGACCTGCTGTCGATCACCCAACCCGATGTCATTCGCGCCATACACAAGGCCTATCTGGATGCCGGCACCGACATTCTGGAAACCAACACCTTCAATTCCACCAAGGTGGCGATGGCCGATTACCGGATGGAAGATCTGGCCTACGAAATCAACGTCGCCTCGGCCCGCGTCGCTAGACAAGCGGCCGATGCGGCAACCTCGCTGACACCGGACAAACCGCGTTTCGTCGCCGGCGTGCTGGGCCCGACCAACCGCACGTCGTCGATGTCCCCTGACGTCAACGACCCGGGTTTTAGAAACATCACCTTCGACGACTTGGTTGACGCTTACAGCGAAGCCACCCGTGGCTTGATCGACGGCGGCGCGGATATTATTCTGATCGAAACCGTATTCGACACCCTGAATGCCAAGGCGGCGATATTCGCCGTCGAATCGGTATTCGACCAAATCGGTTACCAATTGCCGGTGATGATTTCCGGCACCATTACCGACGCCTCAGGCCGCACCTTGTCCGGCCAGACCCGCGGCCGCATTCTGGACTTCGCTGAAACACGTCAAACCGATTTCGATCGGCTTCAACTGCGCGCTCGGCGCCCAGGAACTGCGCCAGTACATCGAAGAATTGTCCAACATCGCCGACACCTACGTCTCGGCCCACCCCAACGCCGGCCTGCCCAACGAGTTCGGCGAATATGACGAAACCCCGGAAATGATGGCCGCCGAACTGGCCGACTGGGCCGCCAACGGTTATCTGAACATCATCGGCGGTTGCTGCGGCACCTCGCCCGACACGATCCGCGCCATCGTCGCCGAACTGAGCAAATATCCGCCGCGACAAATTCCGGAACTGGAAAAACGCTGCCATCTGGCCGGCTTGGAAGCGATGAGCATCGGCCCGGATACCTTGTTCGTCAACGTGGGCGAGCGGACCAACGTTACCGGTTCGGCGGTGTTCAAGAAGATGATCGTCGAAGAGCGCTACGAGGATGCCCTGGAAGTGGCGCGCCAACAGGTGGAAAACGGCGCGCAAATCATCGACATCAACATGGACGAAGGCATGCTCGATTCGAAAGCGGCGATGGTGCGCTTTCTGAATTTGCTGGCGGCCGAGCCGGACATCGCCAAAGTGCCGGTGATGCTGGATTCGTCGAAATGGGAGATACTGGAAGCCGGCCTGAAATGCATCCAAGGCAAGGGTATCGTCAACTCGATTTCAATCAAGGAAGGCGAAGCCAAATTCATCGAGCAAGCCAAATTGGTACGCCGCTACGGCGCGGCGGTGATCGTGATGGCCTTCGACGAAGTCGGCCAGGCCGACACCATGGCGCGCAAGATCGAAATCTGCAGCCGCGCCTACAAGATTTTGACCGAGCAGGTCGGCTTCCCGCCGGAAGACATCATCTTCGACCCGAATATTTTCGCGGTCGCCACCGGTATCGAGGAGCACAACAATTACGGCGTCGATTTCATCGAAGCCACCCGCGCCATCAAGCAAAACCTGCCGCATGCCTTGATTTCCGGCGGCGTATCCAACGTCTCGTTCTCGTTCCGCGGCAACAATCCGGTGCGGGAAGCGATCCACGCGGTATTTCTGTACCACGCGGTGCATGCCGGCATGGACATGGGCATCGTCAACGCCGGCCAACTGGCGATTTACGCCGACATTCCGGAAGAGTTGCGCAACGCAGTCGAGGACGTGATTCTGAACCGCACCCCGGACGGCACCGAAAGACTGCTGGACATCGCCGAAAAATATCGCGGTAGCGGCCAGGCGGCCAAGCAGGAAACCCTGGAATGGCGCGAATGGCCAGTTACTAAACGCCTGGAACACGCTTTGGTCAAAGGTATCGCCGACTTTATCGAGGAAGATACCGAAGCCGCCCGCCTGGAAGCGGAAAAGCCGTTGCACGTCATCGAAGGCCCGTTGATGGACGGTATGAACGTGGTCGGCGACCTGTTCGGCGAAGGCAAGATGTTTCTGCCGCAAGTCGTCAAGTCGGCGCGGGTCATGAAAAAAGCCGTGGCCTACCTGATGCCGTTCATGGACGCCGACAAGGACGGCGCCGCCCGCGAAACCAACGGCAAGGTGCTGATGGCCACCGTCAAAGGCGACGTGCACGACATCGGCAAAAACATCGTCACCGTGGTATTGCAATGCAATAACTACGAAGTGATCGACATGGGTGTGATGGTGCCGGCGGAAAACATCTTGAAAACCGCCCGCGAGGAAAAGGTCGACGTGATCGGCCTGAGCGGTTTGATCACGCCGTCGCTGGACGAAATGGTCCATGTCGCCAAGGAAATGCAGCGCCAGGGCTTCCAAATTCCGTTGTTGATCGGCGGTGCCACCACATCGCGCGCCCACACCGCAGTCAAGATCGAACCCAACTACGAGCATCCAACTGTTTATGTCACCGACGCCTCGCGTGCGGTCGGCGTAGTCAGCTCGCTGCTCAGCCAGGATTTAAAAGCTGACTTTGTCGCCAAAACCCGCGACGAGTATGCCCAGGTCCGTGAACGCCATAAAGGCCGCCAGGCCAAGAATCCGCAGCATCCGCTTGAAGCCGCGCGGCGTAACCGTTTCGACCATGCCGGGCATCAGCCGGTTAAACCGAAGTTCCTCGGCACCCAGGTCTTCGACCATTTCCCGCTGGCGACACTGGCACAATACATCGACTGGACACCTTTCTTCCTGACTTGGGAACTGTCCGGCAGCTACCCGGCGATCTTGCATGATGCGGTCGTCGGCAAGGAAGCCAGCAAATTATTCCAAGACGCGCAGGACATGCTAAATCGCATCGTCAGCGAAAACTGGCTGACCGCCAAAGCTGTGATCGGCTTTTTCCCGGCCAACAGCGACGGCGATGACGTCATCGTTTACACCGACGACAGCCGTAGCGAGCGGCTCGAAGTGCTGCACCATTTGCGGCAGCAGAACGTCAAGGCGCCGGGCCGGCCGAACTATTGCTTGTCCGACTTCGTTGCGCCGGTTGAAAGCGGCATCGCCGACTACATCGGCGGTTTTGCCGTCACCGCCGGTATCGGCATCGAAACCAAACTGGCCGAATTCGAACAGGACCACGACGACTACAGCGCCATCATGCTGAAGGCCCTGGCCGACCGCCTGGCCGAAGCCTTTGCCGAGTATATGCATTTGGCGGTACGTAAAGACTACTGGGGCTATGCCGAGGATGAAAATTACGACAACGCGGCGCTGATCGAAGAAGCCTACCGCGGCATCCGCCCGGCCCCCGGTTATCCGGCCTGCCCGGACCACACCGAAAAAGCCAAGTTGTTCGCACTGCTGAACGCCACCGAGCATACGACGATCACGTTGACCGAAAGTTTTGCAATGTATCCGGCGGCGGCGGTTAGCGGCTGGTACTTCTCACATCCGGAATCGCAGTACTTCAACGTCGGCAAGATCGACCGCGACCAGTTGGAAGATTATGCGCGGCGCAAAGGCATCAAGCTGGAAGTGGCGGAGCGCTGGCTGGCGGCACACTTGAACCACTGATCAGGCCAAGATTGATGGCGGATTTTATTTTGTACGGCACCGACGGCTGCCACTTATGCGAAGAAGCCGAAGAAATAGTCAGACTGGCCGGCTTGAGCTTCGACACGCAGGACATCATCGACGACCAAGCCTTGCTGCAGCGCTATGGGATTAAGATTCCGGTCTTGGCACACCCCGGTCGCGGCCTGGAACTGCACTGGCCGTTTGGCCCGGAACAGGTGCTTTGGCTTGTCGCCCAAACCCAGGCCTAATGTAGCCGCGACGTGTTAAAGCTTGGTGAAAATCAAATCCCAAACGCCGTGGCCCAAGCCTAAACCGCGATTCTCGAATTTGGTCAACGGCCGGTAATCCGGCCGCGGACAAAAATCCCCGCTCGGACTGCTATTCTTCAATCCCGCGCCTGCGGCCAAAATCGTCAGCATATCCTTGGCGTAATGCTCCCAATCGGTCGCCGCGTGAAAATAACCGCCGACCACCAATTTTTTATTCAGCAATTCGACAAAACCAGGGCGGACGATACGGCGCTTGTGGTGTCGGCGTTTTTGCCAAGGGTCGGGAAAAAACAAATGTACGCCGGCCAAACTGTGGTCGGCGACTTTTTGTTCCAGGATTTCGATCGCATCGTGATGGTAGATCCTGACATTGTCGATGCCGCGCTGCTCCAGCAACATCATCAAGTGGCCGACGCCCGGCCTATGCACTTCAATCCCCAAATAATTCAAATGCGGATTGGCTGCCGCCATCGCCGCCAGACTGTCGCCGTTACCGAAACCGATCTCGACGATCAGCGGCGCCTGCCGACCAAAGGCTGACACTGGATCGAACATCTGTTCCGGCGCCAGACAGTATTTCTGCCAATGGTGCTCCAGCGCGAATTTTTGGCCGGCAGTGGCGCGGCCCTGGCGGCGGATGAAACTTCGGATTTTGGACGGGTCGATACGTTGCGGTGCGGTCATTGATTCAAAAAGTCAGAACAGAAAAATGCGAAAGGCCGCCGCTAAGACAGAAGATCGTAACGATCAGCCGCCGAGGTCTACCTTGGACATCGTGATAGCGCTTTCCATGACAATTTTAAGCGCAATGCACGGGTCGATCACGGTTTTTCCGCCATGAATCGCATCCTGTATCGCCAAACCGAACAGAATCGGCCAATGTGCCGCAGCCGGACACAGCAGCTGTACCGTCGGCAGCAGGTTAGGCCACAAGGCCTTTAAGTAATTCAACGGTTTATCGGCCGGAGATTGCCGTAACGGCAGACGCAACACGCCGAATTCGGCACTGCCCAAAGTATTTGCGCTGTGGCGGAATAGTTCGCCAACATCCAGCAACGCTTGGCAGCCGGATTTTTGCGCCGCCGCTGCCGCCAAACCCCACACCGAATACTGCGACTCCGCCAACGGCGAGTTTAAAGCGTCTCCGTAAAAATAGCGGTTGCCATCGGTACCTTCAATCACAACGAAACCGGCCTCGGCAGCCAAACCTTCCGCCAAATTGCGCTGCCTGACGCTGGCCTGGCAAGCGTAACCGGCCAAAGCCCCCAGCGCGCACAACAGCGATTCGGCATGTACGCCTTTATCGTTCTGCATCGCCGCAGTCAAGCGATGGAAGACCTCTTGCGCAGCGATTTTGGCACCCGCCAGCGGATCCTCCTGACTGCGCTCACGAATCGCAGCGAGTAACGACTCGAAGGCCGGCAACTTGGTCTTGGCGTGTTGCAGGCGCCGCCGCTCGACCTGCTCGAGAAATTCGGCAAATTCCCCCGGTGCCGTGAACCAACCGGAATTGACCCGAGCTTCGCCGAAAGCCGAAACCACCACGGCCACGGTATGGCCGGACACCTTAAGCCGCTTGACCTGTTCGATTGCCGAATAGGGCATACAGATAATCGGCAACGTCAAAGATGCCTTAGGCAACAAGGCTTCTTCCTCCCGTAATTCGATGTAATGCGGTTTAAACGACGCTCTGGCAACGATCCAACCCAGCAAAACGGCGCATATACCGCTGGCAACAGTCAACAGGCCTATCAGACTGGCATACTGGGACAACGGCGCGCTGACGGCGAGATAGGCCAAGCCGCTGGTCGGCGCAAGCGCCGCAAACAGCAGTGACGCGGCGATACGACTAGGCAGCCGGTAGCGGTAACGAATTACTTCGCTCACGCCTGAAGCGGCCATGGCTGGTTAAAAATCGGTATCATTCATGCGTCCTCCGGAAATTGAGTATAGCCGCGCACCGTGTTGTTGCTAACTTCCGCCGGATACCGCCCGGGAAAGGCGGACATCATGGTTGCCCTCCGCTTTTTCCGAATGATAGGTAACTCGGCTGCCAGATACTCAATCCGCCGACAATGGATAATCGGTATACCCCTCGCTCGGTCCGGCCTCGCCGTACAGGTAAAACGTCGAGGCGTCGAACGGCGTCAATGCCGCACCGGTCTTTAAGCGGTGCGGCAGATCGGGGTTGGCGATGAAGTGCTTGCCAAACGACACCGCGTCGGCATCGCCGCTGGCGATTGCTTGCGCTGCAGTTTCGGCGCTGAAATTTTCGTTGGCGATCAGCTCGCCGCCGAAGCGGCGTTTCAAAGCCGGACTGATGGCGTCGGCGCCCTGGGCTTCGCGCGTGAAGATAAAGGCCAGCCGACGTTTGCCCAATTGTTCGGCGACATAGCCAAAGGTAGTCAGCGGATCGGAGTCGCCCATGCTGTGCATATCGCAGCGCGGCGCCAAATGCACGCCGACCCTGCCGGCACCCCATACCGAAATCGCCGCATCGGTAACCTCCAACAATAGGCGGGCGCGATTTGCCACCGGCCCGCCGTAGGCGTCGTCGCGGCGGTTGGTACTGTCTTGCAGAAATTGGTCCAACAGGTAACCGTTAGCGGCATGGATTTCGACGCCGTCGAAACCGGCCAATTTGGCGTTAGCAGCCCCCTGGCGAAACGCCTCGACGATGGCCGGCATCTCATCCAGCGCCAACGCGCGCGGAGTGACAAAATCGCGCATTGGCCGTAACAGGCTGACATGGCCTTGCGCAGCAATCGCGCTAGGCGCAACCGGTAACTCGCCGTCCAGATAAAACGGATCGGATATCCGCCCGACGTGCCACAGTTGCAAAAACATGCGGCCGCCGGCGGCATGGACCGCTTCGGTAACACCGCGCCAGCCTTCGATCTGCGCCTCCGACCAGATGCCCGGCGTATCCGGATAACCGACGCCTTGCGGACTGACGCACGTCGCTTCGCTAAGAATCAACCCGGCACTGGCGCGTTGCGCGTAGTATTGCGCCATCAGCGCGTTCGGTACCCGGCCGGCACCAGCGCGGCAGCGGGTTAACGGCGCCATGACGATACGGTTGGGCAATTCGAGGTCGCCGATACGGATGGGGTCGAACAATGGATTCATACGGTGCTCCTGCGTACTGAACTGATTAAAAAGCCGATATAGTAGCCGCAATGCGGACCAGGCAAGCGATTTGGCGGGCTATTCGGCAGCCGATACCCGAGAGATCGCCCGGAAATGCCCCCATCGGCGCAATACCCCGACTTGGTAAACAGCGCCGTCATCCGCCTGAGATCGGGATTGATCGGCTAGCATGTCGAATTAACCCGGCTAGCGATGTATCATGCCTACCTTAGCCGTTTTCGTCCGTTACCAAGCCATGACATCAACCAAAACCGATACGGATGCCCTGCTTCCGAAGTTAAAAATTACGGTGCGTCTACTCCATAACCAGGAAATTGCGATGGGGCCGGGCAAAGCCGAGCTGTTGGCCGCCATTCAAAAAACCGGTTCCATCATGGCAGCGGGTAAATCCATGAATATGAGCTATCGCCGGGCCTGGATGTTGGTGGACGTGATGAATCGTAGCTTTGCCGAGCCATTGGTGCACGCCGCGAAAGGTGGACGCCACGGCGGCGGCACGGTACTGACACCGCTAGGGCAGCAGGTGCTGGCGCAATATAGCAAGATGGTCGAAGCGGTTAATCATTCCGCGGATGACTACCTGCAACTGTTCTCCGGGTTGATGGCCCAACCGCAGCAAACCCCGGCAGACGATACCGATTCCAAACTTGCCAGCGCCGGTTGAACCCAGCCCCAGACCGAATACACTTCCATTCGTTACACCATCCATGAATATTTCTTTCGAAATCGTACCCAGAAGCCTACAGGCTTTCGACGAACAATACGCCTTTGTGCAAACCCTGAACCAAGGCATCAACATCATCAACGTGCCGGATATCCAGCGCTTCGACACCCGCAGTTGGCAATTGGCAAGCCGGGTGGACCGCAGCCGTTTCCGCTTCATCCCGCATTTCCGGGCCATTGACTTTAAAATCGACGGCGGCGAATTGTTCCGCATCATCGAAGACTACGGCCTGGATAGCGTGTTGCTGGTGACCGGCGATCCGCCGGAGGGTTTGAAACGGGCGTTTTACAATACCGACGTGGTGGATTTGATCCGCGCCGTGCGCCGCCGCTTTCCGGAGTTGAACATTTACGCCGGTTTCGACCCGCATCGCCAGGGTTTGCAGGACGAGTGCGACTATATCTGGCGCAAGGCCGATGCCGGCGCCACCGGCTTTTTCTCGCAACCGTTTTACGATCCGCGCATGGTCGAGATTTATGCCGAACATATGCAAGGGCTGGAAACCTATATCGGCATCAGTCCGATCACGACGCAGGCCTCGCAGAATTATTGGGAAGTGAAAAATCGGGTCAAATTTCCGAAAAATTTCCGTCCGGATTACGACTGGAACGTCGAGTTCGCCAACAATCTGATCGCGACGGCGGCCGAGACCGGTTTGCACGTCTATTTCATGCCGATCCGGATCGATTTGGGTAAATATTTCCAAAGAATCAATATCGGCACGACTAAGTGACGCCAGCCTCCGGCCGGCCGCACTATGCCGTTGCGACCGGCAACGCTTAGAATAGCCGGGTCTTCAACCGCATCCCGACTACCGCAATGAAAATCGTCTCCTGGAACGTCAACGGCATCCGCGCCGTGCAAGGCAAAGGTTTTGCCGAAACTCTGGCCCAAATCGACGCCGACTGCGTATTGCTGCAAGAAACCAAGGCTCAGGAAGACCAGGTGGCGCAGGCGCTGAACGGCATCGACGGTTACCATGTCCACGCCAACTCGGCCGAGCGCAAGGGTTATTCCGGCGTCGCGCTGCTGTGCCGGCAAGAGCCGTTGCAAATTCTGCGCGACATCGGCCAAGCCGACCACGATCTGGAAGGCCGAGTCATCGCCGCCGAGTACGAGGGGTTTTACGTGGTGAACGTGTATGTGCCGAATTCCGGCGACGGCCTGTCCCGACTGGATTACCGGCAAACCTGGGACCAGGCCTTCGGCGATTATCTGGCCGATCTGCAAAGCCGCAAACCGGTGATCGTCGGCGGCGATTTCAACGTCGCCCACCAAGCCATCGACATCGCCCGGCCCAAGGCCAATTACAACAAATCGGCCGGCTACACCCAGGCCGAGATCGACGGCTTCGACAGTATTCTGGCGCGCGGCCTGATCGACAGCTTCCGCCATTTCCACCCTGACCAAGTGGCGTACAGTTGGTGGAGTTACCGCGCCAACGCCCGCGAAAAGAACATCGGTTGGCGGATCGATTACCTGTTGGCCAGCGAACCGCTAGTGCCGAGCATCCAAAGCGCCTTCATCCTGCCGGAGATCACCGGTTCGGACCACTGTCCGGTCGGCATCGACATTCAAATCGCTTGAGCGCGCTGCACCAGCATCGGGCCGCCTTGCTGGCCTGCCGGCGTTGTCCGGACATGGTCGGTCCGGTGGTTTGCTGTCAACCGGTGATGTCGAAAGTGCTGCTGATCGGTCAGGCGCCGGGCGGCAAGGAAGGCCAGTTCGGCAAACCGTTCGCCTGGACCGCCGGCAAGACGCTGTTCGGCTGGTTCGCCCGATTGGGCCTGGACGAAGAACAATTCCGGCAACGGGTGTATATGGCGGCGGTGTGCCGCTGCTTCCCAGGCAAGCAGGTCGGCGGCGGCGATCGGGTGCCGAGCCCGGCCGAAATCGAAAACTGCTCGGCCTGGCTGCGCGACGAAATCGAGATCTTGCAACCGCAACTGATCATCCCGGTCGGCAAGCTGGCGATCCAGCAATGGCTGAAGGCCGACAAACTCAGCGAGGTGATCGGCCGGCAATTTCGGATCGATGCCTACGGCCGCGCTGCCGACCTGATCCCACTGCCGCACCCGTCCGGCGCCTCGACCTGGCATCGGACTGAGCCAGGGATCGGCTTGCTGGCCGAGGCCCTGGCCGCAATCGAACGCCATCCGGCCTGGCAAACTATTCGGCCGAGCGATTGACGCCGCTGATCAGCGCCTTGATCGACGCCGTCAGCAAATTATCGTCGATGCCGACGCCGTAACGCGGCGGCTGGCCATCCGGCCCGGCCAGTTCGACGAAGGCGCAGGCGCGGGCATCGCCGCCGTGGCGGCTGGGACCGAGCGAGCGTTCTTCGTAATTGCGGATGGTCACAGCGTAATCCAACACCGCCAACGCGGCGACCGCCGCATCCAGCGGACCGTTGCCGTCGCCGGCCACACAGCGCGTTGCGCCGTGCCATTGCAGTTCCAATTCGATCCGTTGGCCGCCATCGATTTCGGCTAAACGGTGGCCGAGGTAACGGAGCGGCCCAGCATCCGCCAAATAAGTCGCGTTGAACAAGCGCCAGATTTGCGCATGGCCGATCTCGCCGCCGCCGGCGTCGGCCTGTTGCTGCACCACTTGAGCGAATTCGACCTGCAAGCGGCGCGGCAAGACCATGCCATAATGGCTTTCCAGCAAATGGGCAATGCCGCCCTTGCCGGATTGGCTGTTGACCCGGATCACCGCATCGTAACCGCGGCCGACGTCGGCCGGATCGAACGGCAGATAGGGCACATTCCACAAGCCGCCAGTCTTCTGGGCGGCAAAGCCTTTCTTGATCGCATCCTGGTGCGAGCCGGAGAATGCGGTGAACACCAAATCGCCGGCATAAGGCTGGCGCGGCGGTACGCTCAAGCCGGTGCAAGCCTCGAAACTGCGCGCGACCGCGTCGATGTCGGAAAAATCCAGACCCGGCGCGATGCCCTGGGTGTACAAATTCAAGGCCAACGTGACCAGATCGACGTTGCCGGTGCGTTCGCCGTTGCCGAACAAGCAACCTTCGACCCGCTCGGCGCCGGCCATCAACGCCAGTTCGGCGGCTGCCACCGCAGTGCCGCGGTCGTTGTGCGGATGCACGCTCAACACCACGCTGTCGCGGCGGGCGATGCGGCGATGCATCCATTCGATCTGATCGGCGTAGACGTTCGGCGTCGCGTGTTCCACCGACGACGGCAGATTCAAAATGAGCTTGTTGTCCGGCGTCGCACCCCAGGCTTCGACGACGGCGTCGGCTACCTCCAGCGCGTAATCAAGTTCGGTGGCGGTGAAGGTTTCCAGGCTGTATTGCAACTGCCAGTCGGTAGCGGGTAGCGCGGCGGTCAATTCCTTGACCAAACACACCGCGTCGACCGCCATCGCCAAGACTTGAGCTTTGCTCATGCCCAGCACCAACTCGCGGAACGGTTGCGAGGTGGCGTTGACGATATGGACGATGGCGCTGCGGGCGCCGTGCAAGCTTTCGACCGTGCGGCGCAACAACGGCGCGCGGGCATGGCTCAGCACTTCTATCGTCACGTCGTCGGGAACCCGCTGTTCGGCAATCAATTGGCGGACGAAGTCGAAATCGGTTTGCGAGGCGGACGGAAACGCCACTTCGATTTGCTTGAAGCCGATGCCGCACAAGGTTTCGAACAAGCGGAGTTTACGTGCCGCGTTCATCGGCTCGAACAAGGCCTGGTTGCCGTCACGCAGATCGGTACTCATCCAGATCGGGGCGTGAGCTATGGTTCGGTTCGGCCACCGCCGGTCCGGCAACGCCAGCGGCGGAAACGGCCGGTATTTCACGGAAGGGTTGGCTAACATGGTCGGTCTCCTGTATTCGAGTTGGCGATACGATACGCCGAAGCGGCAGACAGGCGATTGCGTTTATAGCGAAGATTGGCGGTAGAATTAAATTAATATTGCTGGATATTATCTTTTTAATTAAATTTATTGCCTTGATTAATGCGATATAGGCAATTTATGGAGCTCGACCGCTACGATCGGCAAATTTTGACCGTGCTGCAAACCGACGGCCGGATCAGCAATCAGGAACTGGCCGACCGCATCGGCCTGTCGCCGTCGCCGTGTCTGCGCCGGGTAAGGGCGCTGGAGGAAGCCGGCCTGATCGTCGGCTACCGGGCGCTATTGGATGCCAAGGCTTTGGGTTTGAGTCTGACCGCGTTGGTGCAGATTTCGATGGATCGGCACACGCCGGAGCGCTTTGCCACTTTCGAGGCGGCCGTCGCCGAGATCCCGGAGGTGATGGAGTGTCTGTTGATTACCGGCCAGGCCGCCGATTACCAGCTCAAGGTCGCGGTCAAGGACTTGGACGCTTACCAGGAGTTGCTGCTGAAACGCATCACCGGCATTCCCGGCGTCAGCGGCGTGCATTCCAGCTTTGTATTGAGACGAGTCGTCGACAAGACGGCGTTTGCTATCGCTGCGGCAGTTTAATAGGCGCCATCGGCTTGTGGCAGCAGCCAGCCCAGGTTTACCCACTTCAAACCGCCAGGCAGTTGAACGCTCAATCCAAACCGGAAATAATGCTGTGGCAACGGCCGCTCGATGTTTACCGGCACCCGCCTAATTGCCACCCAAATGGAATCCGAAAATATGGTCCGCCACGGTTTGTTGTCATACGTCGCCGGAGTAGGAACGTTAATCGCCTCGGCAGCCGGCGCAGAATGGCATGGTCAATTGATTTTAGCCAGCGACTACCTTTATCGGGGATATTCCAAATCCCGCGGTAATCCGGTGGTGCAGGCCCGGATCGATTATCAGGCTCCGGGACCTTGGTTCGGCGGCCTGGGCCTGTCGAAAGTCGGCTTCGACGACGGCTGGTACCGAGACCGCGCCGAAATAGAACTCAAACCTTATCTGGGCTGGCGCCAAGCCTTGGGCTCAGGTTGGCAGGCCGAATTGTCGGCAGCCGGTTACGTTTACGACGGCAAACTCTTCGGTAAACGGGCCGACTATGCCGAGATTTTCGGCGCGCTGCACTACCGCGACTGGCTAAGCTTTAGCGCGTCAGTAGCACCCGACGCCTATAGGCGCGGCGCCGACGTATTGAATTACGCGGTGAATTATCGCCGCGACCTGCTGGACAATCTGCAATTCTCCGCCGGCCTGGGCTATCATCAGGCCGAGCAGTTGCTCGCTGCAGACTATTTCTACTGGAACGCCGGCATTTCCTGGTTTCCGGTTTCTTATCTGGCGCTGGACCTGCGCTACGCGGACGTTAATCTTGATGACGAGTGGCGTTTCCACCGCAGCCAAGGGTTTTATCCGCGCCTGCAGGACAATAAATTCCTGTTTTCGCTCAGCATTGGTTTTTGAAGCCATGGCTCCGGGAGACCAGGGATCGGCAACCCAACATTTCAGGGCGTTTGAACTTTTGCCGCCGATGGCGGAATTCACCGAGGTACATACCAATCGTCAGAGTTCCCGGTTCAAACCATGCTGCGCTTAATACCTAACCGCCACAGCCCTCCTGCCTGCGACCGGCCCAACATCTGTCCGGACGAATATGCGTTGCTGAAACGGATTGCAGAAGGCGATGCAATGGCCTTCGAAGCGTTTTACAAACAGTACTATCCGCGCCTGTTCCGGTTTATTTTGAGGACAACCCGGCAACCGGAACTGGTGGAGGAGTTAATCCAGGAAACCTTGCTGGTGGTTTGGCAAAAAGCGGATGCTTACAATCGCTCAAGCCAAATCTCGACGTGGGTATTCGGTATCGCCTACCGCAAAACCTTGAAGGTATTGGCCCAAAAAAATCGGCACGAGCACGAACTCGACATTGCCGATCTGGCAGACAGTATCGGCGACCCGGCGGCGAATCCGGCCGGGCAGCGGGAACACGCCGACTGGCTGAAGCGGGCATTGGCAACCCTGTCGGCGGACCAGCGCGCCGTGATCGAATTGACTTTTTACAACGGCTTGTCTTACCAGGAAGTCGCCAGGATTCTGGATTGCCCGGAAAACACCGTGAAAACCCGTATGTTTCATGCCCGCAAAAAATTGCAGGATTTTGCCGCCCGGCAGGAGACTTGAAACCATGAAACCACACCACGCAAACTCCGTCGATGGCCATGCCGAAGTCGTATTGTTATTACCCTGGTATGCCAACCGTACCCTGGCAGCTCGGGAACGGCAAACCGTTGAAAACCATCTGAAAACTTGTCTGATCTGCCGCCGCGAATTATCGGCCTTGGAGCAACTGGCGATTGCCGTACAACAGGCCGCAGATCTGGACGGTGCGGCAGAAGCCTCTTGGGTGCGTATGCATGCCGGCCTGAGCTTAACGCCGCGCTCCGCCGCGCCAACTACGCCGAATCAGCGCCGGCCGCGGCGACTATTCCAGCGCGAGCTGGCCGTCTGCGCCTCGATTTTTTTGTTGGCATTGGCGGCTACGCTCAGGTACCAGCCGCATCCTGTCGCCGAATACCAAACGCTGTCCGCCGCGAAACCGGTTGCGAATCCGGCCGGCCAGCTACGCGTCGTGTTCGCCGAAAGTCTGCAGATACAGGATATAGACGCCTTGCTTAGCCAAATCGGCGCTACCCGGAACGGTGGGCCAAACAGTGTCGGCGCTTACACCGTTTCTGTGACGGCCGCGGCAGACCAGGTGTTGTCCGCGCTACGCAGCAGGCGCGACGTGGTGTTGGCCGAACCCATCGTCCAACCCTAGCCGTCGTGAACAGATCACGCTTCACTCTGGCGCTGGGTTTACTGCTGATACTCGCAGCTTGCGCCGGCAACACTCCCGATTTATCGCAATTGGGCGATAGCCAAACCGCCGAAGAGCGGCGTTTGCTGGTGACCTTTGTCGATCGCGGCATTAACCGCGTTCTGGCCGCAAACGTCCTGGACGACTACAGTTCTCGCAGCCGTTACGATAATTCCGACTGGAGCGAGCGTCAGGCTTACGACATGGCAGCCAGACACCACCTGGAGTTTGTGGCGCAATGGCCGGTGACCGAGCTCGGCGTCAGTTGCGTGGTATACCGGTTAGCGGATAGTCGCACCCTAGAAGAAACCATTCGCAGTCTGCAACAGGATCGTGAAGTCGAGTCGGTGCAACCGATGCACAGTTACCGGGTTTTGGCCGAAACGCCGCCCGCTACGCAAGGCTACAGCGACCCATATCTGCATTTACAAGCGGGATTTCAATCGCTGCACATCGCCGAGTTGCATAAGGTTGCCACCGGCCGCGGCACGCGTATCGCCGTTATCGATACCGGAATCGATACCGAGCACCCGGACTTAAAAGGCCAAATCCAATATTCGGAAAACACGGCGCCGACACCCGGCAACCGCTATGCGGGCGAATTTCACGGTACTGCCGTGGCGGGCATACTCTCCGCGCATCCGGACAACGGCATAGGCATCGCCGGTATTGCGCCCCACGCCGAGATTCTGGCCTTTCGCGCCTGCTGGCCGGAGGCCCCTGGCGCTCTGGCCGCCCACTGCAACAGCTTTACCTTGGCTTTGGCGTTGAACCAGGCCCTGCGCATGGGTAGCAACATCATTAATCTGAGTCTTAGCGGCCCGGAGGACCCCTTATTGCAACGGCTGATCGGCAAAGCCTTGGCGCAAGGTACCGTCGTCGTTGCCGCGGCACCGGGCTCCGAGCAAAGCGGCGGCTTTCCGGCAAATATGGAGGGTGTAATCGCGGTCAGTCCGGAACAGAACGGGGACCCGCGGCTAGTCGGCGCGCCCGGCCGCGATATTCTGACTACCGTACCGCACCAAGCCTACGACTTTATGAGCGGCAGCTCTTTCGCCGCGCCGCACGTTGCGGGCGTGGCAGCCCTATTGTTGCAGTTGCATCCGGAGTGGAGCGCTGCAGAGATCAAGCGACGGCTGGGGAACAATGCGGCCACGGCCAATCTGCTGGAACTGCCGACGGCCCTCACCAACCCCTGACTACGAGAGATTGGAGAATATGCGCCGCGTCGGGAATGACTAGCGCTGCAGAAAATTCCTGAGCATGTCGTGGCCGTGCTCGGTCAGGATCGACTCGGGGTGGAATTGCACGCCTTCGATGTCCAAAGTTTTATGGCGCACGCCCATGATTTCGTCGATGTTGCCTTGCTCGTCCTGAGTCCAGGCGGTGATTTCCAGGCAATCGGGAATCGTCGCCTGTTCGATGACCAGCGAATGGTAACGGGTCGCGGTAAATGGGTTGCTCAGGCCTTTGAACACGCCCAAATCCTTGTGATACACCGGCGACACCTTGCCGTGCATGATTTGCTTGGCGTGGATGATGTTGCCGCCGAAGGCGTAGCCGATGCTTTGGTGGCCGAGGCAGACGCCCAGGATCGGGTATTTGCCGGCGTAGCGGTGGATGGTGTCCACGGAAATGCCGGCTTCCTTGGGCGTGCAGGGGCCGGGGGAAATGACGATCTTGTCCGGGCGCAAGCCCTCAATGTCTTCCACCGTGACTTCGTCGTTGCGCACCACCACCACGTCGGCGCCAAGTTCGCCGAAATATTGCACCAGGTTGTAGGTGAACGAATCGTAGTTGTCGACCATCACCAATCTGACGCCGCTCATGCTTTGCCTCCGAGGCCGGCTTCGGCCATGCTGACGGCGCGGAATACCGCGCGGCCCTTGTTCATTGTTTCATCCCATTCGTTGCGCGGGATCGAATCGTAGACGATGCCGGCGCCGGCTTGAATGTGTAAAGTTTGGTCCTTGATCACGGCGGTACGGATCGCGATCGCGGTATCGAGATTGCCGGACCAGGAAATGTATCCGACCGCACCGGAATAAATGCCGCGTTTGACCGGCTCCAGTTCGTCGATGATTTCCATCGCCCGAATCTTTGGCGCGCCGCTGACGGTGCCGGCCGGAAAGGTCGCCGCCAACACGTCGAAGGCGTTCTTGCCGTCCTGCAATTCGCCGGTGACGTTGGAAACGATGTGCATCACGTGCGAGTAGCGCTCGACGATCATCTTATCGGTAAGTTTGACGCTGCCGATTTTGGCGACGCGGCCGGTATCGTTGCGGCCCAGGTCGATGAGCATCAAGTGTTCGGCAATTTCTTTCGGATCGGCCAGCAGTTCCTGTTCCAGCGCCAGATCCTGTTCGTGGGTTTCGCCGCGGCGGCGAGTGCCTGCAATCGGCCTGACCGTGACTTCGTTGTCTTCCAGTCGCACCAGAATCTCCGGCGACGAGCCGACCACGTGCAAATCGCCCAGGTTCATGAAAAACATGTACGGCGACGGGTTCAGGCAACGCAGTGCCCGATATAAATCCAGCGGCGCGGCATTAAACGGAATCGACATGCGCTGCGACAATACCACCTGCATGCAGTCGCCGTCGGTGATGTATTGTTTGACTTTCAGTACCGCGTCCTCGTAGCCCTGCTGGGTAAATCCGGAGACGAAATCGGCTTCGTTGACCTGTTTTCCGGCCGCGTGCGGTTGCGGGTGGGCGTGCGGCTTGCGCAATTTCTCCACCAGCCGATCCAACCGGGCCTTGGCGTTGTGATGGGCATTGTCCTGGGCCGGATCGGCATGGGTCAGCAGCAGCATCTTGCCGGACAGGTTGTCGAACACCAGCAAATCCTGCGACACCATCAACAGGATATCCGGCGCGCCAATCGGATCGGGTTTGCCGCTGGGTTGCAGGCGCGGCTCAATGTAACCGATGGTTTCGTAGCCGAAATAACCGACCAGGCCGCCGTTGAAGCGCGGCAAGCCGGGCACATCCGGCACCTTGTATTGCTGGCGGAATTCCTCTATCCACTGCAACGGTTGCTGGTGCTGGAACACCTGAGTCTCGGTACCGTCGTTTTCGACGGTTATGCTCTGACCGCTGATTTTGATCCGGGTATGACAGGGCAGGCCGATGATCGAATAGCGCCCCCATTGTTCGCCGCCGTGTACCGATTCGAACAGATAAGAATACGCGCCGTCGGCCAGCTTGAGATAAGCGCTGAGCGGCGTGTCCAGGTCGGCTAAAACTTCGCGCCAGACCGGGATGCGGTTATAGCCTTGTTGGGCATAGTCGGCAAATTGGGCGGGTGTCATCGGTGGAACTCAAAATGGGGCGGCCGGGCCGCGAACAATCAAGCGGCGATTGTACCCCACAACGCACCGAGCGGCGAACGCCAACGCCCACTTGCCGCCAATTTGCGGCCGATCGGCTAGAATGCCCGCTTTTTGGAACTGAGCGGACTATATGAAATTGGCGACTTTTCTGGACAACGGCGTGCGCAAAATCGGCGCGGTGGTGGGCGATGCGGTGGTGGCCGCCGGCGCGGAGGCGCCGAACGACATGCTGGCGTTTTTGGCGGCGGGCGACTCGGCACGACAGGCGTTGCAAGCCTTGATCAATGCAGATGCGCCGCGCATCGCGCTGACGGATGTGACGCTGTTGGCGCCGATCCCACGGCCGGGCAAATTGCTGGGCGTGGGTTTGAATTATGCCGACCACATCGGCGAAACCGGCTTGGAAAAACCGGAATACCCGACGTTTTTCACCAAGCAAAGCACCTGCGTCATCGGGCCCGCCGCGGCAATCCATATTCCGCCAATCTCGGATAAAGTCGATTACGAAGGCGAGTTGGCCATCGTCATCGGCCAGCGCTGCAAAAATGTCCCCGCCGAACGCGCCGTCGAAGTGATTGCCGGCTATACGATCGGCAATGATGTGACGGTGCGCGACTGGCAGGCGCGTACGCCGACCTGGACCCTGGGTAAATCCTTCGACACCCACGGCCCGCTGGGTCCCTGGTTGATTACCGCCGACGAAATCGCCGACCCGCACAACCTGAGTCTGAAAACCTGGGTGGATGGTGAATTGCGCCAAAACGCCAATACCGGCGAGATGATTTTCAATTGTTACGAATTGATCGCCTATCTGAGCCAGGTCATGACCTTGGAGCCGGGCGACGTGATCAGCACCGGCACCCCGGCCGGCGTCGGCGTGAAGATGAAGCCGCGCGGTTATTTAAAGCCGGGACAAACCGTGCGTATCCAAATCGAGGGGATTGGCGACCTGATCAATCCGGTGATTGCCGAACCGGCGGGGTTTTTGGTGCAGCCCGGAGTTTAAGCGCCGATTAAGTCTGCCTCGATACGCTGTAGCCAACTTAATCCAAGAGGGCCGCAAAGCCAAGAGGCAGTCATGAAAACCTTGAAAGTCACCATTTTTTCCATCGCAGCTATCGCCCTGTCGGGTTGTGCGACGGGCTACTACCAACGTGGCTATTCGGGTTACGGCAATGGCTATTATTCGTCCCCGACCTATTCGCGCAGTTACGGCGGCGGCAGCTATTACAGCCCAGGTACGACGATAACTTACGGTCGCTACTACCTGCCGCAAGGCCGGATTCACGACCACCATGACCACCACGACTGGCGGCGGCCGGATTTCGATCGCCACGACGACCGTCGCGGCGATTGGCGCGGCCGCTCGCCGGATCATGATCGGGACGCTCATCAACCGGACCGGTCTGCGTGGCGGGGATATTCTTTGATGGCGCGACCGGAGCCGGCCGAAGCCGGTGGCCGCAGGGCTTGGCGCGAGCGCGGCGGTGATGGCGACGATCGCCGGCCCGGCGGCTGGCGCGGGCGCCGCGATCAATAATCCGCAGTAAGACTGACTACAACTCGATCCGAATACCTAGCTCGATGACCCGATCGACCGGGATTTTGAAATATTCGATCGCACTGCTGGAATTGTGAGTCAGGAAACTGAACAGGGAGCGCCGCCATTTCGGCATCGGACTTTTACGGCGGAATGACAGGCGCTCGCTACCAATAAAAAACGATACGGTTTTCTGGTTGATATCCAGACCTTCGTGGCAACAAAGCTGCAGCGCACGGCGGACGTCCTGTTCCTCCTGAAAGCCGAAATACAGTTTGACTCGGTAAAAGTTGCCGCTGTCGCCAAACGAACGGATTTTGACCCGCTGCGCCTCTTCCACGTAAGGTTCCTCGCGGGTGACGATGGTCAATACGATCACCTTCTCGTGAATCACATGGTTATGCTCCAGGTTATGCAGCAAAACCTGCGGAACACCATGTACGCTACGCGCCATATAAATCGCGGTACCGGGTACGGTAGCCAGCGGCTGGTCGCGCAAGCGTTCCTCCAAGTCTTCGAACAATACTCGGCGTTCGTCCAGGTAGCGGGCCAACAACTGCTTGCCCTTGATCCAGGTAGTCATCACCAAAAACAACACGGTGCCGACCACTAGCGGCAGCCAGCCGCCGTGCGGAATTTTCAGGCTGTTGGAGGACAGAAACAGTAAGTCGATGATCAAAAAGGTGGATAAAAACAGAATGCTGGTGGGCTTGTTCCATTGCCACAAACCCTGAATCACGATGAAGGCCAGTATAGTGTCCACGATCATGGTCCCGGTCACTGCGATGCCGTAAGCGGAAGCGAGTGCGGACGAGGATTTAAAGCTCAGTACCAATATGAACACCGATGCCATCAACAGCCAGTTGATAGCCGGCACGAACACTTGGCCCATTTCGTCGCCGGAAGTATGGCGGATGTTCATGCGTGGGCAATAGCCCAGCAGGATGGCTTGGCGGGTCACCGAAAAAGCCCCGGAAATCACGGCTTGCGAAGCGATTACGGTGGATAGGGTAGCCAATACCAGCAGCGGAAAAGATGCCCACTGCGGCGCCATCAGAAAGAACGGATTTTCCACCGCTTTCGGATTGCCGATCAACAAGGCGCCCTGGCCCAGATAGTTCAACAACAGCGCCGGGAATACGAAGCCGAACCAGGCGTAGCGGATCGGTTTCAACCCGAAATGGCCCATGTCGGCATACAGCGCCTCGGCGCCGGTAATCGCCAATACCACCGCGCCCATGATGACAAAGCCCTTCCAGCCGATTTCGAGCAGCAAACTAAAGGCATAGTAAGGGTTGAGCGCCATCAACACGTCAGGGTGCTGCAGGATGTTAAAGATCCCGAGCAGAGCCAATGCAGCAAACCAAACGCACATCACCGGCGCAAACATGCGCCCGACTCGACCCGTGCCTTTGGCTTGGATGACAAACAACACCGCAAGCACCGAAATGGTGATCGGCGAAATGAAGTTTCCCAACCGCGGCGCAACGATCTGCAAGCCTTCGACGGCGCTAAGCACCGAGATGGCTGGGGTAATCATGCTATCGCCGTAGAACAGCGCGGCGCCCAGCAAACCTATCGTGACAATGAACAGTTTACGTTCCGGATTATCCTTCGAGCCATGCATCGCCAGCGCCATCAGCGCCATAATGCCGCCTTCTCCCTTGTTATCCGCGCGCATAATGAAGATGGCGTATTTGGTGGTAACCACCAGAGTGATGGCCCAAAAAATCAACGACAACACGCCCAGTACGTGGACCGTATCGGTAGGCAAGCCACCGTGAAAAACCTCTTTTACGGCATACAGCGGACTGGTGCCGATGTCGCCGAAGACGACGCCGATGGCGCTAAACGCCAACGCAGCGATTTGCTCCTTGGTCTGGGAAAGTTTTGCGGACATAGAAAATAGCGGAAGATTAGGGACGGGCCGGAAAATTATGCCACAGATCGCGATTTTGCCGCCAACCGCAAAGGTCGGGAGGGGGGATTTGAGGTTCTGAAACGTCTTAGTCTTTATTCGGCCCCCACTGCCGTCCGCGAGGTGGTGGCTGACGAGGGGGAGGTAATAACATACAATGTATGATTAAAAACCAATCGCGCATATTTTTGTACTGAACTGCTTATATGTTTTTATTTAAAAACCACGAGGATGCTTTGCCGGAAAATCACTTGGTATCGTTCGGCGGCGTGGGACAGACAGGGGGGCGCGGTCAACATTGGTTTTGGCGAGGCTTATTCGGCGAGGAACGGCCCGCCAGTATGCTCAGATTATTGGCGGTCTTGGTATTACTGTTGCACATCTGGGGCCTGCAGCAATTGCTAAAGCCCGAAGAGAAACTGACCGAGGCCCAACCGCTGATCATGGAAGTCTCGATGATCGCAATGTCCGCCCCCAAACCTGCTGCGGCTCCGCCACCGCCTGCACCGCCGCCGGAAAAAAAACCGCCGCCCAAAAAACCGCAACCGAAACCGCTGCCGAAAAAGGCGCCGCCCATTGTGCAAAAAGCCCCGGAATTTGCGCCGGTAGAAGCTCCGGCCGAGCCGCAGCCGGCACCGGTGAGCGCGCCGAGCGCCCCCAGCGCTCCGGCCACCAGTACGAGCAGCGTGCCGACCCGCGCCGAACAGTTTACTGAAGCAAATTATCGCGCCAATTACGCCCACAATCCGAAACCGGAATATCCGATGATCGCGAAGAGCCGCGGCTGGCAGGGTAAGGTGCTGCTAAAAGTCCAAGTTTCCGCGGATGGCCTGAGCGAAGCGGTCGCGGTGGATCAGAGCAGCGGCCACGAAATACTGGACGAATCGGCGGTGGAGGCCGTTAAAAAATGGAAATTCATTCCGGCCAAGCGCGGTGAAACGCCGGTGGCCAGTTCGGTGATCGTGCCAATCATTTTTACACTACGTGAATAATAAAACTCGGAGAGAGTAATGCCTTACCATATAGCCCCAGAAGCTGTTATCGACGCCACCCTGTACACACTGGTGGTGTTTTCGCTGATAACCTGGACTCTGATTCTGTTCAAAATTTGGCAATTCGCCAAAAACAACTACTACAACAAAAAATACAACGCCGCTTTTTGGGACTCGGTCGATTTGAAAGCCGCTGAACAATTGCCCACCGAGACCGCGCGCGGCCCGAAAGCGCGCATTGCCCAATGCGGTTTCGCCTGGCTGGCGGAAATGAGTCACCCGGAGACCTGCGCCAGTCTGAAATTCCGCGGTTCGCCGCAGGATTTGCTGGAGCAGACCCTGCGCAAACAAACCCAGGACGAGCAACGCCGGATGGAAAGCGGTCTGACCATGCTCGCCAGCATCGGCAGCACGGCGCCGTTTGTCGGCTTATTCGGTACGGTATTGGGCATCATGCACGCAATGCATGACATCAGCGCCAGCGGCTCGGCCAGCCTGGATGTCGTGGCCGGCCCGATCGGCGACGCCTTGATCGCCACGGCCATCGGTATCGCAGTGGCGGTTCCGGCAGTCTTGGCCTACAATTTTTTCCTGAGGCGCGCCAAGCACCATCGGGCGTCGCTGGAGAATTTCGTGGACGGCTTTCTGCATATCGCCTTTGGCGACAACGGTAAAAACAAGGAGTAAATAAATGGGATTTAAAACGAATTCGGAAGACGACGAGGCGGTCAGTGAAATAAACGTCACGCCGTTAGTCGATGTCATGCTGGTGCTGGTGATCATCTTATTGGTAACCGCACCTTTGCTAACCCAATCGGTAAACGTAGCGCTGCCGAAAACGGCTTCCACCACCCCGGATACCGAAAAACAGCCGATGCAACTGGGTATCGACGCCCAGGGCGCGGTGACTCTGAACAAGAATTCGGTCGCCGATCTGGCCGCGCTGGACACTACGCTGAGAAGCGAACTGGCCGCCAACCCCGAACTGATCATCCATATCTATGCCGATCAAGGCGTCAACTACGGCAAAGTGGCGGAAGTGATGGCCACCGTGCAACACGCAGGCATCTCGAAGCTGGCTTTCGTCACGTTGGAACAGTAACGACTTTATTCCGAGCCCGGTTTTGTGCCGGGCTCTTGTTACGCGGACTTGGCCTTTCCGGCGTTTTTCTCGATATATTCGATCATCAATCCAGCAATATCCTTGCCGCTGGTCTTTTCGATACCTTCCAGCCCCGGCGACGAATTCACTTCCATCACCAACGGTCCGCGTTTGGATCGCAGTAAATCGACACCGCACACGTCCAAGCCCATGATTTTCGCCGCTTGAACCGCTGCGGCGCGTTCTGCCGGCGCGAGCCTGATCAGTGTTGCGGTGCCGCCGCGATGCAAATTCGAGCGGAATTCGCCTTCGCGGCCTTGGCGCTTCATGGCCGCGACCACTTTGTCGCCGATCACGAAACAGCGAATGTCGCTGCCGGCCGCCTCTTGAACGAACTCCTGCACCATGATGTTGGCGTTCAAGCCCATGAAAGCCTGAATCACGCTATGCGCCGCGTTGTGAGTTTCTGCGAGTACCACACCGATGCCTTGCGAGCCTTCCACCAGCTTGATCACCAACGGCGCGCCGCCGACTTCGGCGATGAGATCTTCGATGTTGTCGGGATTATGCGCAAACGCAGTGATCGGCAAATCGATGCCTTTGCGGGCCAGCAGCTGACTGGAAGCCATTTTGTCGCGGGAGCGGCTGATCGCCGCCGACTTGTTCAAGGTATAGACGCCCATCACTTCGAACTGGCGCAACACCGCCGTGCCGTAGAAGGTAATCGACGCACCGATACGCGGAATCACCGCGTCGTAACCCAGCAAATCCTCGCCCATGTAATGAATCGACGGCTTCATCGACGTGATGTTCATGTAGCAATGGGTCGGATCGAATATGCGCGCGTCATGGCCGCGCGCTCTGGCGGCCTCCATCAGCCGTACGCTGGAATACAGCGCCGGGTCACGCGACAAGATGGCGATTTTCATAGGCCTTGCGGAGCCGGATCAGAACCGTATCGCATCGAAATCGGCCGCTTGCGGATGGTCGGCGCCGGCATCCGCCGTTTGGTCCCGCACCAGCCAGCGGGTAGCAAAGCCGGCGGCCCGCGCCGCATCCAGTTCTTCTTTGATGTCGGACAGAAACAGAATCTGCGCAGCGGGCAATGCGAGTTCTTCGGCTATTTTTCGATAAGACTCGGCTTCGCGTTTGCCGCCGATGCGGGTGTCGAAATAGCCGGAGAATAACGGCGTCAAATCGCCGAAATCGCTGTAACCGAACAACAATTTCTGCGCCTGCACCGAGCCGGAAGAATAAACGTACAATTTCAAGCCGCGCTCCTGCCAAGCCCGCAAATTGCGCACCGCATCCGGGTAAACGTGGCCGGTAAAGTCTCCGCTTTGATAACCGTCCAACCAGATCAAGCCTTGCAGGGCTTTCAGCGGCGTGATTTTCTGGTCGGCATCGATCCAAGCAATAAATTGTTCGATCAATGCCGCTTGTTCGAGTTGGCCTCCCGCGAGCCGATTGGCATCGTCCAGCAAGGCTTTTATCTCGGGATCGGCACAGTGCTCGGCGACGAAGGCGGGCAGGTGTTGGCGGGCGTAAGGGAACAGTACGTCCTTGACGAACGAAAGCGACGACGTTGTGCCTTCGATGTCGGTAACGATGGCTTCGATCATAATGCAGCGAGGTATTGGTCCAGCGTCGGGAAGCTATCTGCGATTTTATCGCCGGTAAAATCCGCTACCCAGCCGTCTTCGGTCGTGAACAGGCGGATGCATTTGAAAGCCGGATTTTCCCCCATATCGAACCAATGCTTGGTGTCGGCGGGCACACTGATCAAATCGCCTTGTTCGCACAACACGGCGTGGACCTGATCGCCGACGTGCAGGTAAAACAAGCCTTTGCCTTCGACAAAGAAGCGCACTTCGAAGTCGCTGTGGGTATGCTCGGCCAGAAATTTTTGCCGTAACGCATCCTTATTCGGATGCTCGGCGTTCAGGCTGATCACGTCGACCGATTGAAAACCGTATTGCTGCTTCAATTTGTCGATCGAACTCCGGTAAGCCGCCAATATCGTGTCGGCATGCGCATCGGCGGCAAAGGTTTGCTCGGCCTGCCAGCGCTCGAATTGCACGCCCAGTCCGCTCAGTTGGCCGGCAATCGCGTCAAAATCGCGCCAGGTTTGGCCTTGGCCGGGTTGGTTGGCGGGATAAGTAGTCAATGCGCTCATAAGCGTTTTACTCCATGCAGACGAATTTCAATATCGAACAAAAACTCCAGGGCTTCCAGATGCCGCAACGCGTCGTCAACCGAAGCGCCCCAAGTGTAAAAACCGTGGCCGGCGATGATGTAACCGTGAATGTCGCCGTGGGTGTCCAAATAGCCCTCGACCTTGGCCGCCAGACGCGCGATATCCTGGTCGTTGGCAAAGATCGGCACCACGATGCGGCTTTCGTGGGTATCGATGCCGGGCAAAGCCTTCAATAGTTCGTAATCTTCCAGGACGATTTCGTCTTGAAACAGCCGGGCGGTCAACGTGGCGTTGACCGAATGCGGATGCAACACGGCTTGGACATCAGGGTAACGCTGATAAATCGAGGTGTGCAGCAAGGTCTCGGCCGACGGCTTCTTGCCGTCCAGCGAGCGGCCTTGAGGGTCGATCAGCATGATGTCGTCGGCTTGCAAGCGACCTTTGTGCCGACCGGAAACCGTAATCGCAATATTGCCGTCCGCCAATCGCGCCGAAAAATTACCGCTGGTGGCCGGCACCCAGCCCTTGCTGTCGATGAAGCGGCCGGCAGCGATCAGTTGCTCGGCCTTCAGGAAAAATTCGTCGGATTTTAAGGTCATGGAGTCTTTGCGGAAGGCAAAAGAATAGGGGAATGGAAGAGTTGGCCTGTAAGCCGGGTTCTGTCGTGAACAGCCATTCATCTAGGCGCTTGGTCACCCAAGCGCTCAAGCAATCTACCCAGGAGCAGCGCGGGCCACGCCAATGCTCCTCTATTTGATCTTGCTCCGGGTGGGGTTTACCCTGCCACACCTGTTACCAGTTGCGCGGTGCGCTCTTACCGCACCATTTCACCCTTACCGGGTCCGATACGAACCAGGCGGTATATTTTCTGCGGCACTTTCCGTAGGCTCGCGCCTCCCAGGCATTACCTGGCACCCTGCCCTATGGAGCCCGGACTTTCCTCCCTCCCGCTTGCGCGGAACGGCGACTGTTCGGCCAACTCTGGCGGGGATTATACAGGTTACACCGGGAAATAGTTCGTTCTGAGCTCGAACGAAGCCATGGCCGCTGGCAACAGCCGAACGCTAGCCCGGCTATCCTTGATGCATAGAGAACCGAGAATTCGGTCCCTGCGCGCCAGCCAACGCATCCTGATCTATTCAGCGACTACGAACTTTAAGGAAATGAAGGTACGAACGCGGCGGCAGCAAATGATTTTGCATGTTTATTGCTTGCTATTTTTTTGGCGACCAGTATAATGCGGCACTATCAATCGCGGGGTGGAGCAGCTTGGTAGCTCGTCGGGCTCATAACCCGAAGGTCGTAGGTTCAAATCCTGCCCCCGCTACCAGACAAATAAAAGGCCTAGGTTTAACGACCTAGGCCTTTTTTGTTGCCCCAAGGTTTCTCGAATATAGCAACCAATACTAAGGCATTCGCCCAAGTTCAACTGTTGGCATTTTCGACCAAAAATAGCCCTGCTTGCCTATCGCGTAAGCTGTCAAGGGTAAGGCCACATCCCTGCCCCTGCGGCCTGCTTTTCCTGATTTCAGCATTTCCTGCACCCAACCAAGTGGCGCAGGCCTTGGGAATGCAAACCCAGTCAGTACAATGCTTGCATATGGCCTCCCAAAGGGTCTGATCCAACGCCACGCGCCGACCGAAACAATGGATGCAAGATAGCTGTTGCCAAATCAACAGAACGAGGCTGGCCTACAACCGTCTAGCAATGAGAATTTCTAAATCACTGGCTTAGCAGGTTGGTGAAAAACTCTTTTTTGGCTTTGAATGACTCTATATTTAGTGATGATGAAGCCGATTTCCTACTACAAGTTGGTTCGATTGAGCAAAATTAGCGTCTCAAATATGGTTTTTCACCAACCTGTTAGCTTGACTAGGCAAAGCATTTGATTGTGCATAAAAATACGCAAGGCATAGTGATGCAAATCGACGTTAGCCCTACTGCTCCTAAATTTGCAGAGCGATTTTCTCGGTGCACTAAAAACCCGGCTGCTGGTTCCTGCCATCAAATTGTCCGAGAAAAAAGCCTATTACCCGTTTGAATCCAGTTTTTGAATTCGATCAACAGGAATACTTGCTGGCAGTTCAGGAAATGGCTGCGATTCCGGCAAACAGCCTGGGTACAAAGGTTGCAGATGTGGGGGCATTGAGAAGCGAGATTTTGGCGACGTTGGATTTGTTAACTTCCGAATTGTTAAACGGCGGACAAGTTTTGCCAGTTTTTGCAATTCCTGATAACACTTCGACGCAGGTTGATAAGGCATCGCTAACAAAGGACGCTACCCTGGAACTAGAGCTACTCCAATATCGGGAGAAATTTGATCTACAATTCTGCGGTAAATTAATTGGCGAGGAAAGGGGGCTTGAAAGTCAAGGACCGCGACCAACCAATTGCCGCCGGGTTCGAACATTATTATTTTGCGAGTCGGAAGCATAATCCTTCGAAATCTCTATCACTAGGTAGGATAAAAAATTTTCCTGCCCTTAAAGATAGCGTCCAATCCCATTGAAAAGAAAGCTTTCCAAATTAGCAATATGCTTGACATTTAACTGTCATTTTCTGGTAGCTAATAATGTACTAGCAACCCCTGTTGTCGCGATTACAAATACCCCAAACGCGACCAATGGCGGCTCTGGTATAAGCGCGAATGATTGGAAGGGGCTTATCTTTTCTACTCCCTCATGGGCTACCAGTGAAATAAGTTCCATTCAGCTAGGACTGAATTGCTCAGGGGTTGGATGCGGATATCCGCAGTCGACCAATATCCAAATTGACCTTTACTCGGTTGCGTCTGAGCTTCCAAATACCCAGCTCAATAGCCTCCCTCTCCAGCCAATAACCCTGTCAAGTGGTCAGCAAATGTATACATTTGCGATACCAAATTGGCTACTGACAGCGAATACTGCTTATGCACTTGTACTTAAATCAGACTCAAACGTTCCTGGGCTTTTCAATTTCAGATGGGGAAATACCGGAAACGCGCCAGCCGGCACGCAACCATCTGGGTTTAATGGTTACACCTATCTTGGCTTGAAATCTTATTCAAATGGCGTCTGGACCTCGGCTGGTGAACTAAATGCCGTGGTAATTTATGTGTACCAACAACCAAACTTCATATCTACGGCAACCAATCAAAATCAGCTGGCGGTCGCTACCGGCTTAAACACAGCCTTAATTACTCCAGCATCAACTGCTGGCCAAAGCATTCTAAATCGCTTTGTTACAATGACAGTCCCACAAGTGCAGGCTGTTTTTGATTCAATATCCGGCGAAGGTATTTCTGCACAACAAACTGCCAGCTTTGATGCAACGAATATCACTGTGGATACAGTAAGAAGACAAGGTGCTTACTGGCTCATGGATGAATGCCAAGCAGGTGCCGGGGCTAAACAGAACAAAGCACAATTCGACCTGGTTATCGGCCATTCCTGCGCAAATAACGACAACAGCCAGTTCCGAAGCTGGGCGGCTGGTGTGGGCGGATCAAATTCGTTGAGCGGCTCTTCAATCGTTGGCTCAGCTTCTGTATCAACACAAACAGGCGGCGGTCTTATTGGATTCGATTACGAGATTGGCCCTAACCTCTTGGTGGGTGCCATGGCAGGAGCCACATCGACTAGCTACAATGTATCCGCGCTCGCATCTTCCGGTTCAGCCGTATCAGGTCAGTTTGGCCTATATAGCGTCGCTAAATGGAATAAGTTTTACCTAAACAGCATCTTTGATTTCGGCTATTTCAGTAACTCATCGACGAGGTATGTCGCTGGTATTGGACCAACGACCGAGATAAGCTCCCACACTAACAGCAATGCATTTACAGGTAGGCTGGAGGCGGGATATCGGATTGAAAACCCATTAGCAAACATGATGCCTTTCATCGCAATTCAGGCTACTTCGTTACAAATGGGCCATTACAACGAATCGAACACAAATCACTTGGGTCTATCGGTTCAGAGCAAGAACGTTATGTCCGAGCAAGGCAGTTTAGGCGTTCAAGTCGACAAGGCGTACAACATCAACAAAGAGTGGTCTCTATACCCATTACTCAGAATGGCATGGATTCATGAATTCCAAACCGACCGCACTCTGACGGGATCGTTTCAAGCGTTACCGACAGGGATTTGGACTGTCAATGGCGCCAGTGCCGCTTCAGATTCAGCAGACCTAGGGATTAGCTTGCAAGTTACCAATAAAGATGGGTTTGTGTTCTTCGCATCGGGCAACACTGTTGTTTCTTCAACCAATCAAGGCTACACGGGGCAGATTGGCTTAAAGATCATATTTTAGGGGTCGCTACGTGTTTATTTAATCGAGTCTGACGACTCGAGGAAAAGACGCGAACACCATACAAATCATGCCTTCGGTCCCCTCCTCCCTGACGCACATTCCATAATTAACATCGGATGGGGGCATGGTTTTCTCTCTACAAGCACAGTCGGATCGCCGCCAAAAAAGCCACCGCCGCACATCACGCTCAGCAGTTTCAGCCCCCTCAACCGGTTGATAGCCGCCGAAACCCCATGCAAGATTCCAGCTAATCCAACACACATGGGCGCTGCATCTTGTCGGACAGTAGACTGTCACTGGACGGTTAACGTGGGCCAACTGCAACCGCGCGGCTGCTTGTTATCGGTAGCCGTTATTGCTTGGCTTGCATCGCCGAGCCGGTGATGATTTGATAAGCCGTTTTAAGCTAACCATCATCATGCAAGAACTCTCCGACCAGCAACTCTTTGCAGCCCTTCAATACGCCAGAAGCCAAGACGAACAGTCAGGCCGGGCCATTTTGGAACGATTCCAAACCCGTCAACCGGCCTTTGCACAAACGATCTTGAATGTGTTTCCATCGGTGATGGTCGACATGGATCAAGCAATGGCCCATTTGTTCATGGATCTGTGTTTTGATGTTATCGCCGTTTATGAGCAGGCATTTGGCAAAGTCCCGGATCATCGTCTGGTCGGCAATCGCTGGTTTGAAGAGCGCGCCGAACGGCTGGATCGAGAGATGAATATGGCGATCAAGCAGGCAAAGCCAAACGATCCAGACCATACGTTTGATCAGGAACATCAAACGGGACTGGTGAGGTTTTTGCATGCCGCCATCGACCAACAACCGTGTCGCTCGACAGACGCGGTGCGCTTAGCCAAAACGATGATCTTTACCACGGTGCAGTTGTTCGACGCGCTATATGACGCTGTAGGTTCCCTTCAAAATACGTCGGTAAATTGAACTACCGAATGTAACTGGTCTTTATGTCTTATCGGGCTGAATATTCAAAATTTTAAATTTCTACCGATTTGAGGGCGAAGGTCGTTTAGCGTCAATGCGCGTAATGGACTTTAAATGTGTGGCACAGTTAAGGCACATCCAGGGCACAGAGCCAAAAATGCGGTTTGGGGGAAGATGTCAAAATGGCGCGCCCGAGAGGATTCGAACCTCTGGCCTCAGCCTCCGGAGGGCTGCGCTCTATCCAGCTGAGCTACGGGCGCAATGTGATTTGCGGTCTAACGTTACAGTCACTTTGGCAAACGGTCTTGAACGTTCTCTATAACCCTAAACCGGCTGACTGTCGTTTCCGGTGGGCCAGTCCCGATCTAGCAGCGGCTATGGGACCTTGTTTACAGCCGGCAATTATACGGGCAAAAGCCGGCAAAGTCATGGACCGCTTGCGCTTACGCAGAATTTTTTGCCGATCTCAATTTTGCCAGCATCTGTTTTTGCCGAAGTTGACGTTCGGCTTTTTCTGCTTCCAGCCTGGCTACACGCCGGTTGTGGGCTTGATAGCGCAGGCGGGCACGTTCCGCATCTGCTGTCGTCCACTCGGGATTTGCTGCCTGAACCATAGCGATGCAATTCATCGGACACGGAGCAACGCACAATTCGCAGCCGGTACATAAATCGGTGATGACGGTGTGCATATGTTTGTTAGCGCCCAGGATGGCATCGGTCGGACACGGCGGCAGGCATTTGGTACAGCCGATACATTCGGCTTCGTTAATCACCGCTACCAACCGCGGACGTTCCATGCCAAATGCCGGATTCAACGGCTTGACGTCAACCCCAAGCAAGTCGGCGAGCAACTGGATGCCCTTGGCCCCGCCAGGCGGACATTGATTGATATCGGCTTCGCCGTTACCGATGGCTTCCGCATACGGCCGGCAACCGGGGTAGCCGCATTTGCCGCATTGGGTTTGCGGCAGAACGGCGTCGATGCGGTCGGCTAGCGTAGTTTCGATTGCCGTCATGCGCTTGGTTTTATTTAATCCGCATGCCCGGTTGCGCGCCTTGATCCGGCGATAGCACGAAGATATCCTTGCCGCCTGGACCGGCCGCCAGCACCATGCCTTCCGAGGTGCCGAAACGCATTTTGCGCGGCGCCAGGTTGGCCACAACCACGGTGAGCTTGCCTTCCAGTTGTTCCGGCGTGTAAGCCGATTTGATGCCGGCGAAGATATTGCGGGTTTCGTTGCCCAAATCGACGGTCAGTTGCAGCAGTTTTTCAGCACCTTCGACCGACTCGGCTTTGACGATTCGAGCGACGCGCAAATCGATTTTGGCGAAGTCGTCGATCTCAATCGGACTGGCGATCGGCTCGATGCCGGCGGCCGGCGCGGGAGATGCGGCCTTTGCCGGCTTGGCTTTGGCCGGTGGCGTTTTTTCCAGGTTCTCCTTGGACGCCTCGACAATGGAGGCGATTTTGTCCGGCTCGACCCGGGTCATCAACGGCGTAAAGGCGTTGATTTTGTGGCCGAGCAACGGCTCGACCTTGTTCGGCCAGGCCTGTGGCGGAATATTCAAAAAGCCCTCGGCGTTGGCGGCCAAGGTTGGAATCACCGGCCGCAGATAAACCACCAACATCCGGAACAGGTTGATACCCATGCTGCAAGCGGCATGCAATTCGGCGTCTTTGCCTTCTTCCTTGGCGATGACCCAAGGCTTCTTCTCGTCTATGTACTGATTGGCTTTGTCGGCCAGCGCCATGATTTCCCGCATCGCCTTACCGAATTCGCGCCGCTCGTAAAGCTCGGCAATCGCAGAGTTGGCATCGACGAATTGCTGGAACAAAGCCGGTTCGGCGCAGGTGTCGGACAGCACGCCATCGAAACGCTTGTGGATAAAACCGGCGCAGCGGCTGGCGATATTGACCACCTTGCCGACCACGTCGGAATTGACGCGCAGACAGAAATCGTCGAAGTTCAAATCGATGTCGTCGACGCCGGCACCGAGTTTGGCGGCGAAGTAATAACGCAAATATTCGGGATTCAAATGGTCCAAATAGGTGCGAGCTTTGATGAAGGTGCCGCGCGATTTCGACATTTTTTCGCCGTTAACCGTCAGGAAACCGTGGGCGAAAATAGCGCTCGGGGTGCGGAAATCGGCGCCGGTCAGCATCGCCGGCCAGAACAAGGCATGAAAATAAATGATGTCCTTGCCGATGAAATGGTAAAGCTCGGCGTCACTGTCCTTTTGCCAGAAGCTGTCGAAGTTCAAGCCCTGCCGGTCGCACAAATGCTTGAAGCTGGCCATGTAACCGATCGGCGCATCCAGCCAGACGTAAAAGTATTTGCCGGGCGCATCGGGTATCTCGAACCCAAAATACGGGGCGTCGCGGGAAATATCCCATTGCTGCAAGCCGTTCTCCAGCCATTCCGCCATTTTGTTGGCGACTTCCGACTGTAAGTGGCCGGCGGTGGTCCAATCCCGCAACATTTGCTCGAAATGGCCCAATTCGAAGAAGTAATGTTCCGATTCTTTTTCGATCGGCCGTTCGCCGGAAATGGCGGAAACGGCGTTTTTCAGCTCGGTCGGCGAATACGTAGCGCCGCAGGCTTCGCAACTGTCGCCATATTGATCCGGCGCGCCGCATTTAGGGCATTCGCCCTTGATGAAACGGTCCGGCAGAAACATGTTTTTCACCGGGTCATAGGCCTGGGTGATACTGCGTTGGCTAATATGGCCGCCGGCACGCAGACGCTGGTAAATCAAGGCCGAAAACTCCCGGTTTTCCGGCGAATGAGTGCTGTGGTAATGGTCGAATGCGACGCCGAATTCGGCGAAATCGGCGCGGTGTTGCTTTTCGATGTCGGCGATCAGCTGTTCCGGAGTGATGCCTTCCTTGTCGGCGCGGAGCATTATCGGCGTGCCATGGGTGTCGTCGGCGCAGACATAAAAGCAGTCGTGGCCGCGTTGTTTTTGAAAGCGCACCCAAATATCGGTCTGTATGTACTCCACCAGATGGCCCAAATGAATCGGGCCGTTGGCGTAAGGCAAGGCGCTGGTAACTAAGATTTTTCGCTTGGACATGGGGAAAATCGGCCGGAAAAAATGAGGGCGGATTATGGCATAAAACGCCGGGGGTTTCATGGAATGCCCGCCCGCGGCCAGACGGCGTTTCCTGCATCGGCTGCCGCAGCCTGGGTTTTCCAGCTTTTGGTTATGCCAAACCGTGCGGTACAATCGCCAGGGCTTTCCGCTCAAGCGTTGCGCCGGTTTGCTGACCCATAAACCGGTCCGATTGCGCCACAGCTTGAATAATTTTAAAAAGAGATGAGGTTACACCATGAAAAAAGGTTTGATTTTGGCCGCCGCTCTACTGGCGTCCGGCTCTGCGTTTGCTGCTACCGACCATTACATCTTGCGCGACGGCAATCATGTTCAACATTTGAAAATCACCAAACTGGGCAACGAATATAGCGTAACCGCCGATGTGGATTTCGAACCGAATCCGGATGAAGTGGGCAAACACGCCTGTTCCGCGCAGATTACAGGTGATGCCAAAGCGGCCGGCGAGAATGAATTGGTCTTGAAAAAGCACATCGAAGGCGAAGCGCGTTCCTGCACCGTCAAAGTTCATCTTACCCCCAACGGTGCCAAACTCGACCAATCCGAAGAATGCACCTACTTCGCTGCCGGTATTTGCCACTTCTCCAGCGACGGCAAAGAGCTGTTGAAAATCAAATAAGCCCCAGCGCAAAGCGCAATAACCAAGCTTATTGCGCTTCACCCCCTTCGCGCCAAAACTAACGCGAAAACCAAGTCAAAGAGCCCACGATTTTTCCATAAGTGCGTGATATCACGCAGGGTAGAGACATATTGTCGCGCGGCAATAGGCCACATTTTAAACGTTAGGCGTCTTTGCTAGATTATCGCCACCTCATGCAGGTACGCATGAGCGGAATCATTCCCGATAATCTACACAGCCAAGGAGTCTTTATGAAAAAAACACACGTGATGCTGATAACCGCCGCAGTGGTTCTGCTGGGGTCAACCGCTGCTCTAAACGTGACCGTTGCCAATGAGTCGGGCAAAGACGCAAAATCGGTAGCTTGGTACGTGGCTAATATCCAGGAAGCCAAAGCTCAAAACCAAGCCTGCCACGATAGCCCGAGCAATCAAAGCAGTGAAAATTGCGCGAATGCGCTGCATGCGCTAGAAATCACCTTCAAAGGCGGAAACTAATACGCTCTCCCTCCAGCCTTTCCAGGCCTCGCGAATTCGTGCCTCCCCTACGCGACGACCCGCGACCAAAGGCTGGAGATTTTTTTTCGATGCAGTCAGTTACTCAGCCGCTGAAAGCAAACTCCAACTAAATCCTGCGACAACAACAAGCCTAAGGACATCTGTTTGCCTCCACTCATGGCGTGACTGACCAACCGCGAACGAAATCAACCGGTTCAGCGACTTCGGGACTTAGCTGAACACGCTAAAATTTAGCGGCGCCAAGCCCGAGCAGCCAACTCAGTGTGCATTACGTTGCGGGATAGACGTTATTTTGATTAAAATTGTCCGGCAGTGCGGGGCAATCAAAACCTCCAACGACATTCCTCCTCCAGAGGAACTCAGCCCCAAACATCCACAAGCCGGCATAGCTCAGCAGGTAGAGCAGCGCACTCGTAACGCGAAGGTCGTAGGTTCGATTCCTATTGCCGGCACCATTTGATTTGCCAATACCCGTTCAATAGCCTATTTTGCCGGCTTCAGCCTGAGTAAGCGCTTGCGGCGGAAAACGCAAGGATTCGGTTTCCGGGCCAACGGCATCCGCCAATCGATCACGGATTAACAAAAATGAACGGCGAAACCCATAGCCAACTGGCCAATTTTATTTGGAGCATTTGCAACCTGCTGCGCGGCCCTTACAAGCGCAACGAATACCGCAAAGTGATTCTGCCGCTGACTGTATTGCGGCGCTTCGATTGCCTGCTGGCGCCCAGCAAGGATGTCGTATTTGTCGAATCCCAAAAGCTACAAGGCAAGCCCGAGCGCGTCATCCAGGCTAGATTGCAATCGCTAACCGGTCACCGCTTCTACAATCTGTCGCGGATGCAGTTCGACAAAAACGCCGATCATTCCCTGCTCAACGATCCGAACAATCTGGCGCCCAATCTAAATAGCTACATCAACGGTTTTTCGCCGAATGTCCGCGCCATCATGGAGAAGTTTAAATTCAGCGAGCAAATCGCCCACATGGCGGAAAAGAACATCCTGTTCGAAGTGGTCAAGGCCTTTGCCGCTATCGACCTGTCTCCGCAACGGGTCGATAACGTCCAGATGGGTTATGTCTTCGAAGAACTCATCCGTATCGGTGCCGAGCAATCGAACGAAGAAGCCGGAGAGCATTTCACCCCGCGTGAAGTCATCAAATTGATGGTTAACTTATTGTTGGACCCTGAACATGACTTGGCGCAAAGTCATGTGGTTAAAACCATTTACGACCCGGCGTGCGGCACCGGCGGCATGCTATCGGTAGCCGAGGAATACATCCGCAAGCTCAATGCAGATGCTCAGCCAAAACTCTTTGGCCAGGATTTTAACGACGAAGCTTGGGCGGTTTGTAAATCTGACATGCTGATCAAAGGCGAAGACGCCGACAACATAATCCTCGGCGACACCTTCACCCGCGACGGTTTTGACCGCGACAGCGACGGCAACAAATGGACGTTTGATTACATGCTGGCCAACCCGCCGTTTGGTGTGGAATGGAAACAGCAACAGAAAACCATCCAGCAAGAAGCCGATACCTTGGGTTTTGCCGGTAGATTTGGTGCCGGCACGCCGCGCATCAACGATGGTGCATTCCTGTTTCTGCAACACATGATTGCCAAAATGCGCCCAGTCGCGGCGGGTGGCAGCCGCATCGGCATTGTGTTTAATGGTTCGCCTTTATTTACCGGCGATGCGGGGAGCGGCGAAAGCGAAATCCGTCGCTGGATTATCGAAAACGACTGGCTGGAAGCCATCGTCGCCTTGCCGGACCAACTGTTCTACAACACCGGCATTTCCACGTACATCTGGATCATCAGCAACCGCAAGGAGCTGCGGCGCAAAGGCAAAGTGCAATTGATCGACGCCCGCAATTTCTGGGTGCCGATGGAAAAATCCCTGGGCAACAAACGCCGCCGCATTGGCGACCCCAGCGACAAAGCCAAAGACCCAGACCATATCGGCGAAATTACCCGCATCTATGCCAACTTTCAGGATGGCGAACTGTACGGGCGAAAAATTTTTCGCCCCTACGATGACGAAACTCCCAACAAGCCGCTGATTGTCAGCAAAGTGTTCGATAACGAAGACTTTGGTTATCACAAGATTACCGTCGAGCGTCCGCTCAGACTCAATTTTCAAGCTAGCGCCGAACGTATAGCCCGCCTGGAAGAGCAAACCGCATTTATTAACCTCGCCAGTAGCAGTAAAAAGAACGAAACCGTCCGCCAGCAGGAAATCGAAGCTGGCCGCGCCCGCCAACAACAAATCCGCGATTTCCTGGCCGCTTTTGCTCGTAGGGGCGAAAAATCTTTCGCCAGAACGGGCGAAAAATCTTTCGCCCCTACATGCCTGGATCGGACAGTGTTCCTAAATGCCCTGCGCCAAACCGAACAGGCAACTGGCATCCGCTTATCGGCCTCCGAACTGAAAGTGGTGCTTTCGGCTTTGGGAGAACGGGATGAAAAAGCAGAAATCTGTCGAGACAAACAAGGCAACCCGGAGCCGGATGCCGACTTGCGCGACACCGAAACCGTGCCGCTCAAGGAAAGCATCGAAGCTTATTTTCAACGCGAAGTGCTGCCGCACGTCCCCGACGCCTGGATAGATCACGGCAAAACCAAAATCGGCTACGAAATTCCGCTGAACCGTCATTTTTACCGTTACGAAGCACCGCGCGAACTGGAAGTCATCGAAGCCGAAATCAAAACCCTGGAAGGCGAGATACTCGACTTATTGAGGGAGGTGACGGCGTGAGTCATGTAACCACATTCAAACAATTAGTCGATAGCATCCAAGGTGTGCATCGTGAATTGACCGCGCAAGCCGTAAAAGCGGTTAATCTCAGTTTAACGCTACGCAATTGGCTGATCGGATTTTACATTGCCGAATATCAATTGAGTGGTGGAGATCGCGCCGCGTATGGCGAAAAACTGTTGGATAATTTGGCCGCCGAACTCACAGGTTACAGCAATTGCAAGCGTCGCCAACTTTATGATTATCTGGGCTTTTATCGTACCTACCCCACCATAGTGCGGACACTGTCGGCACAATTTCAAACCTTGTTGCCGCCGGGTGTAAACATCGATACGGAAAAAGTGCCGACAGCGTCGGCACAATTATCCGAGTCGTCCGAAAAACTGCTGACTCGCTTATCCTACAGTCACTTGAAACTACTGACAGACATAGAAAATCCAACCAAGCGCAGCTTCTACGAAATAGAATGTCTGCGCGGCAACTGGTCGGTGCGGGAATTAAAACGCCAGATCGGCAGCCTGTATTGCGAACGCTCCGGTTTATCGCACGATAAACACAAGCTGGCGGAACTGGCCCAACAGAGCGCCGAATCGCAAGCGCTATTCAATATCCGCGATCCTTACATCTTTGAATTCCTCGGCTTAAAACCCGCCGAAGTGATGAGCGAATCGCAACTGGAAGACCAACTGCTTGGCAAGTTGCAGGAGTTTCTGCTCGAACTTGGTCATGGGTTTTGCTTCGAAGCCCGCCAGAAACGCATCCTGATTGGCGACGAACATTTTTTCGTCGATCTGGTGTTCTACCACCGCATCCTCAAGTGCCATGTATTGGTCGAGCTGAAACTGGAAGCCTTCAGCCACCAAAACATCGGCCAGCTAAACACCTACGTCAATTGGTACCGGCAACACATGATGAGCGCCGGCGACAACCCGCCGGTGGGCATTTTGCTGTGCACCGAGAAAAATCACGCTCTGGTTGAATACGCCCTGGCCGGTATGGACAACCAATTGTTTGTATCCAAATATTTGCTGGAAATGCCGGACAAAGCGACCATGCAGCAATTTATCGACCGACAATTGCGGGAGTTGCAGGGGTGAACGGAAAATTCAAGCGAGATAAAAGCTGGATTGCAACTATCCGGAAATTCCGGACAACTGGCGCCGACGGTAAAGTCTGTAGGGTGGATAAGCGCAGCGCATCCACCTTCCAGCTGGAAAAAGGCGGTCGGCAATGAAATACCCGGCTTATCCGCAATACAAGGACAGCGGCTTTGAGTGGTTGGGAGCGTTGCCTGAAAAGTGGATGGTTAAAAAAGGTCGTTACGTTGGGCAGTTGCTTGGTAGTGTCACACCATCGGAGACTGATTTTATTGATAATGAAGCTAATGCCGACGAAGGCCTTCCTTATGCGAAGGTGGATGATCTGAACCAGATCGATGGAACTCTTGTATTAAATCGTACTAAAGCCAGAGTGATTGGGCACAACCCCCAAAAAGGGAACTACTTGGTTTTCCCAAAAAGAGGTGCGGCGATTTTTACTAATAAAGTTGCAGTGGTTCAACAGCCAATGTTATTTGATACAAATTTAATGGGGTGGAAAATCTATCCATCATTTAATTTAAAATTTGTCGCATTTTGTCTAATTTCTCGGCGACTGGACGATCTTGCAGATGTTTCCACAGTGCCACAAATTAACAACAAGCATATCAATCCTGCTGAATTTCCTTGTCCACCTTTAGATGAACAAACCGCCATCGCCGACTTTCTGGATAGGGAAACCGGGCGGATTGATACGCTGGTGGCGAAAAAACGCAAGCTGGTGGAATTGCTCAAGGAAAAACGCAGCGCGCTGATTTCCCGCACCGTCACCCGCGGCCTACCCGCCAACGCCGCGCGGGAATTTGGCCTGGTCACCGGCAACGCCGCCGTCCATGAAGCGCCCGGCGCGTATGGTAGGTGTAGGGGCGAAAAATTTTTCGCCCCTACGGAGGGCGCTGGCACCCCCGAAAAATTCAAGGATTCCGGAGTTGAGTGGTTAGGTGAAATTCCAGTAGATTGGGTAACGCCACCCCTATATTCTCGTTATTCAATAGAGCTAGGTAAGATGTTGAATGAAAGCAAAATTACTGGAAAGCACCTTTTGCCTTATTTGAGGAATATTGATGTTCAATGGGATTCAATCAATTTCATTGATTTACCTGAAATGGACATTCCCGAACCGGAATATTCTCGCTATACACTTAAAGAAGGTGATCTTCTTGTATGCGAAGGTGGCGAAGTTGGAAGGTCGGCCATAGTAGGCAAACTAGAATCGAAAATTGGTTTTCAAAAAGCGTTACATCGCATGCGTGCCATTAATTCACTGATGGAATGCCCCAGATATATGTATTACTTAATGTACTGGGCAAATAAAACCGGTGTATTTAGTTCCGGCGGAATATCAACCATTGCGCACTTAACCGGCGAGCAATTAAGGAAATACCGTTTCCCAAAACCTCCTTTTCAAGAACAAACCGTCATCGCCGCCTACCTCGACCGCGAAACCGCCAAAATCGACCGATTGGTGGAAAAAGTCGAAACCGCTATTAACCGCCTGCAGGAATACCGCAGCGCGCTGATCACCGCCGCCGTGACCGGCAAAATCGACGTGCGGGAGGCTTGATGAACAACGATGCCATCGTCGCCAAACTGCGCGCCGAACTGGGCAATCTGCTGGCGGTTTATGCCTTCGGCAGCCGCATTCAAGGCACCGCCGGGCCGGACAGCGATCTGGACTTGGCCGTGCTGGTGGCGGGTTATGCCGATCCGCAAAGCTTATGGGCGCTGGCCGGCGAACTGGCCGATCTGGCCGGTTGCCCGGTGGACTTGCTCGATTTGCGTGCGGCCTCGACGGTGATGCAATATCAGGTCATCACTCAGGGCCAACGCTGGTGGGCGCGCGACGCGCAAGCAGCACTTTACGAAGCGGCAATTTTGAGCGAGAAAACCGAACTGGATAGCGCCCGCGCCGGGCTGTTAGCCGATATTTCCCAACGAGGCAGCGTGTATGGCCGATGACGTGTTAATCAACAAAGCCGCCAGCATTGAGCGTTGCGTGGCGAGGGCGCGCGAGGAATACGCCGCCAACCCGGACGGCTTTGCGAGCGATTTCACCCGTCAGGATGCGGCGATTTTAAACATCCAGCGCGCTTGCGAGGCAGCGCTGGACATGGGCCAGCATCTGATTCGCCGCGAAAAACTCGGCGTGCCGCAAAGCGCCCGCGACGTGTTCGAGTTGCTGGCGCGCGGCGGCTGGATCACTGCCGATTTGGCTGCGTCGCTGAAGCACATGGTCGGTTTTCGCAATATCGCCGTGCATGATTATCAGCAATTGCATCTGCCGATTACCGTCAGCATCATCACCCGGCATCTGGACGAATTTCTGGAATACAGCCGCGTATTGCTATTGCGCGATGCCAAGGATATTCATGAGTCAAGATGATGAATTCGTAGGGGCGAATGACGTTTTGCCGGTAGGGGCGAAAGATTTTTCGCCCAAGCGGGCGAAAGATGATTCGCCCCTACAAACCCAACCAAAACGAAACCGTCGTTCGATTCGGTTGAAAAATTACGATTATGCACAGGCGGGCTTTTATTTCGTAACCGTTTGCACGCATCAAAAAGCCTGTTTATTCGGCGCTATCCGGAATGGTGCGATGGTGAAGAATGCTTTAGGCCGGATAGTTGAATGTTGCTGGAACGAAATTCCGGCGCATTTTCCAAACGTAGAATCCGATGCGTTTGTGGTGATGCCCAATCACGTTCATGGAATTTTGGTGATTAACGTGGGGGAAAATGATTGTTCGTGGGGCGTACGGGCGAAAAATCTTTCGCCCGTACAAGCGAAAAATTTTTCACCCCTACAGACGGCATCGACGGTTGTTGATGTTTACCATCGCCCTCGTGGCACATCGAAAACCCTGGGCTCGATAATTCGGGGTTTCAAAATTGGTGTCAGCAAATGGGCAAAAGGCAATACTCAAATTGGAACCGTTTGGCAGCGCAATTATTGGGAGCACATCGTTCGCAACGAGCAGCAGTTAAGCCTGATTCGGGAATATATCTTCAATAACCCTGCGCAATGGGAGCTAGACAGTTTGCACATTAATAACCGGTGCACAGGTAGGGGCGAAAAATCTTTCGCCCCTACACCTTGTGAAAAACCATGAGTCAAACCAGCGAAAAGGCTTTCGAAAGCTACATTGAGCAAATGCTGTTAGCCAACGGCTGGCAAGCAGGTTCGGTAAAGGACTGGGATAAGGAGCTGGCCTTATTCCCTTCACAAATTCTCGAATTTATCGCCGCCACCCAAAAGCCACTTTGGGACGGCATGCGCGCGCAGCACGGTGCCAATCTGGAAACCCTGTTAATCAAGGAGATGGCCAAGGAACTGGCAATCAAAGGTTCTTTGCATGTGTTACGCCACGGCTTCAAGTTTTACGGCAAAACCTTTCGGCTGGCCTATTTCAAACCGGCGCACGGTTTGAATGCCGAGGTGCTCGCGCATTATCAGCAAAACCGGCTGACGGTGACCCGGCAAGTGCCTTGCCATCCGGGCGACCACAGTACGCTGGACATGTTGTTTGCGGTTAATGGTTTACCGGTGGCAAGCTGCGAGCTAAAAAACCCTTGGACGGGGCAAAACTGGCGGCATGCAGTAAATCAATACCGCAACGACCGTAATCCGCGCGCGCCGTTGTTTGAATTCAAACAACGGGCGCTGGTGCATTTTGCCGCCGACCCGGACGAAGTTTATATGACCACTCGGCTGGCGGGCAAAAAGACATTTTTCCTGCCGTTTAATCGTGGCAGCCATCCCGGCGAAGTAGTCTGCGGAGCGGGCAACCCGCAGCATCCGTCCGGTTACCGCAGCGGTTATTTCTGGGAAGAAGTCCTTGAGCGCGAGCAGTTTCTGGACATTCTCGGTAATTTTATTTTTATCGAGCGTAAGGAAGAGAAAGTCGACGACGGCAAGGGCGGCAGCCGATTGATGCAAAAAGAAGCGGTGATTTTTCCGCGCTATCACCAGCTCGATGCCACTCGGCGATTGGTCGCTGCTGCACAAGTGGAAGGCCCCGGCCGGAATTATCTGATCCAGCATTCAGCCGGTAGCGGCAAAACTAACTCAATTTCCTGGCTGTCGCATCGTTTGGCCAGTTTGCATGACGGCAACGATCACAAGGTGTTCGATTGCGTGATTGTGATTACCGATCGGCAAGTGCTGGACAGGCAATTGCAGGACGCGATTTATCAAATCGAACACGCGCAAGGGGTGGTCAAGGCCATTGATCAGGATTCCAAGCAATTAGCGGCGGCACTGATTGATGGCACCAATATCGTGATTACCACCTTGCAGAAGTTTCCGTTTGTGTTGCGCGGCTTATTGCATGCCGCTGGCGCGGATAATATCGACGCAGCGGATGAGATGGCCAAAAAGCAGGCCAAAGCCTGGGAGCAAGAGATAGCCAAGCGTCGTTACGCGGTGATCGTCGATGAAGCGCACTCGTCGCAAACCGGGGAAACCGCCAGAGAACTCAAATCAATTTTGGGCAGATCGTCTCCTGTTGATCGTTCTGAAATCGATGCAGAAAGCTCCCTCTCCCTCCGGGAGAGGGCTGGGGTGAGGGGAGACAACCAACCAACGTCTAGTTTTATATCCCCTCATCCTAACCTTCTCCCGGAGGGAGAAGGAACCGTCTTGTATGGCTCGGGTAAACGGGAATCAGGTGAAACAGAAGAACCGGATTGGGAAGACCAACTGAATCAGGTCATGGCTTCACGCGGCCGTCAGCCCAACATCAGCTTTTTTGCCTTTACCGCCACTCCGAAGGGCAAGACCTTGGAGCTGTTCGGTCGTATCGGCCATACCGGCAAACCGGAACCGTTTCATCTGTACAGCATGCGCCAAGCCATTGAGGAAGGTTTTATTCTGGACGTGTTGCAGAATTACACGACCTACAAAACCTATTTCAAATTGGTCAAAGCCATGGAGGAAGACCCGAACCTGCCAAAGAAAAAGGCAGCGCGGGCCTTGGCGAAATTCCTGGTGCTGCATCCGACCAATATTTCGCAAAAGATCGAAATCATCGTCGAACATTTTCGCAACCACGTTAAACATCATTTGGGAGGCCAAGCCAAGGCGATGGTGGTGACCGGCTCACGCCTGCACGCCGTCAAATACATGCAGGCGTTTCAGGCCTATATCGAGCAACACGCTTACCACGATGTACAGGCCTTGGTAGCGTTTAGCGGTACGGTGCTCGACCCTGAAAGCGGCCAGGAATACACTGAACCAGGCATGAATACCGACAGCGTGACCGGTAAAGCGATCGGCGAAAAGCAATTGCCGGAGCGTTTTAATTCGCCCGATTATCAAGTGCTACTGGTGGCTAACAAGTACCAAACCGGTTTCGATCAGCCGAAGTTGATGGCGATGTATGTCGATAAACGCCTGGATGGCGTGCAGGCGGTGCAAACCCTGTCGCGCCTGAATCGCATGCTGCCGGGCAAGGAAGCGCCGTTCGTGCTGGATTTTGTCAATGAAGCTGATGACATTTACCGCGCATTCAAACCTTATTACGACGCCACCAGCTTACAGGAAACGTCCGACCCGGCTTTGCTAGAACAGGTCAAGCATGACTTGGACAGTATGCAGGTTTATTACTGGAACGAAGTGGAAGCGTTTGCCCGTATTTTCTACCGATCACCCAATAAGCAAAATCCGGCTGATCACGCCCATTTGCAACGCCATTTGCAACCGGCAGTGGACCGGTTCAAGGCGATAAGCGATGAAGAGCAGCGCTTTGTGTTTCGGGACAAGTTAAGCGGCTATGTCAATGTGTATGCTTTTTTGAGCCAGATCATGCCTTATGCCGATCCTGATCTGGAAATGCTGTATAGCTTTGGCCGTTTTTTATTGCCGCATTTGCCGCTGGATCGAGATAACACCAACGTCAAGCTGGGCGACGAAGTCGATTTGCAGTATTACCGGCTGCAACGGGTGTTTTCCGGTGCGATTGATCTGGCGGATGAGCAAGGCGAGTACACGGTTAAAAGTCCGACCGATGTCGGCACCGGCAAAGCCAAGGACGAAAAAGCCCCATTATCGGAAATCATCGAGATATTAAACAACCGCTTTGGTACGAACTTTACCGAAGAAGACCGCTTGTTCTTCGAACAAATCAGAGAAAAAGCGACCAATTCGCCAGAGGTGATTCGGTTACGGCAAGCGAATCCGTTTGATAAATTTCAGCTAGGTTTACGCCAAGTGTTGGAAGATCTGATGATTCAACGGATGAATGAGAACGACAAGATTGTGACGCGATACATGGATGACAAAGCCTTCGAAGATGCGGCGTTTGCGGTTTTGTCTAAGGTGATTTTCCAGAGCATTCCTCACACTGGAGGATAAACGGGCTTTGCCAGATTTAACGCCTACCCGCGTATGACAGCAAGGGCCCTTCGCCGCCTTAGTACCCTTAATTACGGCATTTCAGGGCCGGTTGAATAGACAAGAGTGGCGAATACGCCTCCCCCCAAACAGGCAACATGCAGGAACATAACCGTGACCACAGACGCCACCTCTGACCGCACGCCGGGAAGCCAAAGCACAACGATTATCTCGGTGCGCGGCGTACACAAAACTTACGCCGGCGGTTTTCAGGCCTTGCGCAATATCGATCTGGAGATCCGGCGCGGCGAGATTTTCGCATTGCTCGGGCCGAACGGTGCCGGCAAGACCACGCTGATCGGCATTATCTGCGGCATCGTCAATCCTTCCTCGGGAACCGTGGTCGCCGCCGGCCATGACATCCGCAAAGATTACCGCGCCGCACGGGCGGCGATCGGTCTGGTGCCGCAGGAATTGCATACCGACGCGTTCGAATCGGTATGGGCTACCGTCCGTTTCAGCCGCGGCTTGTTCGGCAAAGCGCCGAATCCGGATTACCTGGAGCGGATTCTGCGGGCTTTGTCGCTGTGGGATAAACGCGACGCCAAAATCATGGCGCTGTCCGGCGGCATGAAACGCCGACTGCTGATTGCCAAAGCCTTGTCTCACGAACCGGAAATCCTGTTTCTCGACGAACCCAGCGCCGGCGTCGACGTCGAATTGCGCCACGACATGTGGCGGCTGGTGCGCGAACTGCGCGAGCAGGGCACCACCATCATCCTGACCACGCATTACATCGAAGAAGCCGAGGATATGGCCGACCGGATCGGCGTGATCAACAAAGGCGAACTGGTCGTGGTCGAAGACAAAACCGCGTTGATGCGCAAACTGGGCAAGAAGGAACTGGCCTTGACCTTGCGGCAACCGTTGACCGCATTGCCGGCAGAGCTGAATGCTTGGCCGCTGAACTTGTCCGCCGACGGCCAAACCTTGGCTTACACCTTCGACAGCCAGACCGAGGAAACCGGTATCGCCGAATTGTTACGAGCTTTGAACCAACAAGGCATCGATTTCAAAGACTTGCGCTCCAGCGAAAGTTCGCTGGAAGACATCTTCGTCAGCCTGGTACAGCAAGCCAAAGGAGCTAAGCCATGAATTTTTACGGCATCCGCGCCATCTACCATTTCGAAATGGCCCGTACCTTTCGAACGCTGGCGGAAAGCATCGCCGCGCCGGTGCTTACCACTTCGCTGTATTTCATCGTCTTCGGCCGCGCCATCGGCTCGCGGATGGGGGAGATCGACAATGTCGGTTACGGCGCCTTCATCATTCCCGGCCTGGTCATGCTGAATCTGCTGAACGAGAGCATCTCCAACGCCTCGTTCGGCATCTACATGCCGAAATGGTCCGGCACGATCTACGAATTGCTGTCGGCGCCGGTGTCGTGGATCGAAGTACTGCTCGGCTACGTCGGCGCGGCCGCCACCAAATCGGTGATGCTGGGTCTGCTGATTCTGGGGACCGCCCGAGTCTTCGTGCCCTACCAAATCGCCCACCCCGGCTGGATGGTGGCGTTTTTATTACTGACTGCCGTTAGCTTCAGTCTGTTCGGCTTCATCATCGGCCTGTGGGCGGACAGCTTTCAGAAACTGCAAGTGGTGCCGATGCTGGTGGTGACGCCGCTGACCTTTCTCGGCGGCGCGTTTTATTCGATCAACATGCTGCCGCCACTGTGGCAGAAAGTCACTTTGTTCAATCCGGTGGTCTACCTGATCAGCGGTTTCCGCTGGAGCTTTTACGGCATTGCCGATGTGGACGTGGCCATCAGCCTGGGGATGACCTTCGGCTTCTTGCTAGCCTGTCTGGCCTTCGTCTGGTGGGCATTCAGAACCGGTTATAAGATCAGAAACTGACGCCGATCGGCCGCGAAGATGAGCAGGGTTTCCGGTTTGGCTGCGCTGGTTTCGGTCATCGCGTCGATACGCCGAGTTCTCGACCGAACTTTTCGCAGCCGCTGTTGTTTCGACGCCGGCGCGGCGATTTTATTTTTCGGCGCGCTGGCGCAGCAGCCGGCGCTGCAAAGCGATGCTTATCAAGCAATCCAGGAGCTGGCGGCACTCGGCTACCGTATCCCCAGCGCGGAGGCGCCGTTAAGGGTGTTCCCGGCACTGACCGACGCCGAGTTCAGCGGCCGCCATGCCGGGGCTTGGCGGCCCGGCAGCATCTATTTACGCGACCGAACCCAGCCCGATTTCCCCGCACGGGCGTACCTGCGCCACGAGCTGTTTCACGAAGCCAGTTATCGCAGCTGTAACGGCCGCCTGCCGGAATGGGCCGAAGAAATGGCTGCGATGCGTTTTAGCGGCGAACTGGCCGGCCGCGAGCAAGAGCCGCAGCCGAACACCACCGAATTGGAAGACCTGATCAGCCACATTCGGCAAAATTCGCCGCTGAACCAGCGCGACCGGGAAATTTTGGGGCGGCTGGCGCTGCATTACCCGTGGCCTGCCGAAATCTGCCAGGTTCCGGAAGCATTGAGCCGCCTATTGGGCGCGCCTTTTACTGCAGCCGGCTCCGGTTACGTCTTGGCCAGTCTGGTTTCCGGTCGGATTTTAGAAACCGGCGGCGACATTGCCACGCCAATGCCGCCCGGCTCGTTGTTGAAAGTCCCCTATGCGGCGGCGTTGAACCAAGCCAATCCGCAAGTCCTGGCGGACGAACTGGCGGCCAGCGATACCGGCCAATTGTTGTTACGCCGCGCCGCGTTCCGGCCGGAACGTTACCGACTGCTGTTATCCCCGATCAAACAGCAAAGCCTGACGCAACAAGCACCCGTAACCGAACGGGATTGGCGGGCATACCTCGGCGAACGCCGTGGCGACGGCAGTTTCGCGCTCGAAGCGTCATTGCCGGAACTGGTGTTGACGCTGCGGGCCGCCCTGCTGTCGCAGCCCGATTACTTCACAGGCCTGGTGCGGAACGGCGCCAATCCGAATTCGACTTTGGCCGGCATCAACCCTGCCGACAAACGCATTTTCCGTGAGCTGCAAGCCTTGGCCAAGACCGGCACGGTATCCAGCAGCGACGGCCAACCCTTGATCGGGCATTTGATGCTTGCCTGGCCGGCCGAGCATCCGGTGTATCTGGCCGTTTTTCGCCAATCCGGCAGTAGCGGCGCCGCGATTGCCGCGAAAGCCGCTGGCTTACTGCGCGATTGGCAACGTCGGTTTCCGCCGCGCTACGCCGCCGTGCGGGTGCATCTGTTATCAGCAACCGATCCGACCAGTTGGCAGGCACACAGCGATTGTCCGGAACTGGAAACCGGCTCGGCGCGTTTCAATCTTTGCGGCACTTTCTATGTTACCTCGACCGCCCGCGGCAGCCGCTCGGAACGGCGGGTAAGCGGCATATTGCACCAGCCCGCGGCGGACGGCGCGAGGGTATTGGAAACCGATGCCGACAGTTACGCCGACGCGGTGCTGGCGGCCGAAGCTCAGCAGTTAAAAGGAGATGCGCGCGAGGCGTTGCGGGCCGTTATCGTTTGGAACGGCAGCCGGGGCGGGCACCGCCATCCAGAATCCCGCTCGCTCTGCGACACCACGCACTGCATGGTGTTTCTTGGCGAGGATGTGGATGTCAGCGGACCAAGCCGGCGCGGACACATCACCGACCCGAAATTACTCGGTTTATTGGATGAATTGGCCGCTAACCGCGACTGGTTGCCGTTTGCCAACGGCGGCGCACAACACTGGCAACGCCAAATCCCAATCGCAGAGTTGCAGCGGCTGTTCGCCGAAGCGCACATTTTGGAGATTCGGCGGGAGCGGCGTAAGGACGGCGCCTTATACGTCCGCCTGGTCTATGCCGACAACGACGAAGCCGTTTCCTGCGAAATATTTCGCAATACGCTAAAGCTGCCGTCCTGCCCGGATTCGATTCAAGCCGCAGACAACCAGAGCTGGCTATTTCAAGGCATAGGTGCCGGCCATGGCGAGGGATTGTCCATCGAAACCGCCCGCGAACTGGCTGAAGCCGGCCGCAGTGCGGAACAGATTTTACGGGACGCTTACGCTAGTAAAGCTCCCCGCTAGGCGGTTGACACCCAGCGGGAAACAGCGGCCAATCAGGTAATCACGTCCGGTTCGGTTCTGCCGGTACGTTTTTTCACTTCGCACAGTTGTTCGGCAATGTCGATCAATTCGGCCAATGCTGCCTGGGCATCCTGATCGTGCTTACGAACATCGCGCTCATAGCGCTCCAGGTAAATCCGCAAAGTCGCGCCGACGGTACCGGTGCCGGACAGGCGAAACACGATGCGGGAACCGTTGACGAAGCCGATTCGGATGCCTTGCCGGCTGCTGACGCTGCCGTCGACCGGGTCGGTGTAGCTGAATTCGTCGGCGTATTTCACCTCGTAATCGCCCCAAGTCTTGCCGGGCAGGCTATCGAGCTGGCCGCGCAAATGGTCGACGATGGCGTTGGCAATTTCGGCATCGACGGCTTCGTAATCGTGGCGGCAATAAATGTCGCGGCCGTAGGTTTGCCAATGTTCGCGGACGATGTCTTCCACCGATTCGCGTTTGCGGGCGATCAGATTCAGCCAGAACAATACCGCCCACAAACCGTCTTTCTCGCGCACATGGTTGGAACCGGAGCCGAAACTCTCTTCTCCGCATAGCGTGATTTTGTCTGCGTCGAGCAGGCTGCCGAAGAACTTCCAGCCGGTCGGGGTTTCGTAGCAAGGCAGGCTGAGCTTGTCGGCGACCCGGTCCACAGCCTGGCTGGTCGGCATCGAACGCGCCACGCCGCTGATGCCTTTGGCGTAAGCCGGGACCAATTTGGCGTTGGCGGCCATGATCGCCAGACTGTCGCTGGGCGTGACGAAGATATTGGCGCCCATGATCATGTTGCGGTCGCCGTCGCCGTCGGACGCGGCGCCGAAAGTCGGTGGGTTGGCGCCGAACATGATTTCGGCCAATTCATGGGCGTGCACCAGATTCGGGTCGGGATGGCCGCCGCCGAAATCCTCCTGCGGCACCGCGTTGAAGACCGAACCGGGCGCGGCGCCGAGTACCTCTTCCAGAATGTGCTTGGCGTAGGGGCCGGTGATCGCGTGCATCGCGTCGAATTTCAGTGTGATGAAGCCGTTCTGGATGCTTTGTTTCAATAGCTCGAAATCGAAAATCTGCGCCATCAATTCCGCATAATCGGCCACCGGATCGATAACGCGGATTTTGACGCCGCCTTTTTCGACCTCGCCGACCGTGTCCAAATCGATATCGCCGAAACGGGCTTTTTTGTAGCCGGTGATGGTTTTGGTATTCTCGTAAAGCTTGTCGGTGAACTTCTCCGGTGCCGGTCCGCCGTTGCCGACATTATATTTAATGCCGAAATCTTCTTCGGGGCCGCCGGGATTGTGACTAGCTGATAGAACAATACCGCCGAAGGCATTGTATTTCCTGATAATATTCGATGCGGCGGGGGTGGACAACAAGCCGCCTTGGCCTATAATGAGTTCACCGAAACCGTTGGCGGCCGCCATCTTGATGATGATTTGAATGGCTTTACGGTTGTAGTAACGGCCGTCGCCGCCAATCACCAAAGTTTGGCCTTGGTAGCCTTCCAGGCTGTCGAAGATGGATTGGACGAAATTTTCCAAATATTTGGGCTGCTGAAAGACTTTGACCTTCTTACGCAAGCCCGATGTGCCGGGCTTTTGATCGTCGTAGGGAGTGGTTTTGGTGATTGTTGTTGTCATATGCTACCCTTTGTAATACCACGTTTCGAAAGGGTTAAAGTACACCAAAATTTTGATTATTTACAGATTGCCATGTTAAAGAAAAAGTTACTAGGCGCTTTGATTGTACTGGGAAGTTCCGCGTCCGTTAACGCTTTCGCAACGGATGAAGTTTGGCTGCTAGTCGATACTCAGAAGCAAAATATGGAAATACGCAAGGGTGAGAAAACCGTTGCTGTACTCGAAAAACATCGCCATCGGCCGCAATGGCGCCGGCGAAAAGAGCCACCGCGGCGACGACGTGACGCCGCTCGGCAATTACCGTATCGGCTGGATCAACGAAAAAAGCGCGTTTCGTAAATTTTTCGGCCTGACGTACCCCAACGTCGAACATGCCGACCACGCCCTAAAGCAAGGCAAGATCGACCTCGATACTTATGAGGCTATCGCCAGGGCTCATTCCTACGGGCAAGTACCGCCGCAAAACACCGGCCTGGGCGGGCAAATCGGCATTCATGGCTTGGGCAGCGGTAGTCTGTCCATCCACCGATCCATGAATTGGACACACGGATGTATCGCATTGACCAACGATCAAATCGATCAATTGAGCCAATGGGTAGAAAAAGGGACACTCGTAACCGTGAAATAATGTTGGTAAAATCCAAAAAAATGTTGGACAATTGCCACCGTTTTTCATTCTTTATTTTTTGAAACCACAATCAAGGGGAAATAAACCATGATGAGAGCTATTAAATTATCAGCAGTTGTTGCCGTTGCAGCTTTGGCTACCGGTTGCGCAAGCACTTCTGACCTGGAAGCTTTGGATGCACGCGTTGGCACTTTGGAAGGCAAAGTAGCTACCGCTTCTGCTGACGCTGCTTCTGCAAAAGCTGCTGCTGCTGAAGCTGCTGCTAAAGCCGCTGCTGCTGAAGCTGCTGCTAACCGCGCTGCTCAATATGCTCAAGACACCAACAGCAAATTGGACCGCATGTTCAAAAAATCACAACACAAATAAGCTTTAACGCTGTTGTCGATTTAAAAAGCCCGTGAGCCGCAAGGCCACGGGCTTTTTTATTGCCGTTAGTTTGCTGGCACCGCTTGGCTTTGCACAACCGGCGGAGTTTGAACCGGACGCTCGTAGATCGCGGTCGGTATTCCTGTCGATTTTTCGATAGCTGCTTTCAAAATCGAACCCTTGATGACCGGCATTTTGCCGCCGTTAGCCTGCTCGATTAGATCCAATGCCACATGCAGGCGCTGCTCGAAAGTAGCGGGCGTTTCTTCCAGATCCGGATAGGCTTCAAGATAGAGCGTGTCGTGATACCAACCAACCTTGATCGATTGGTTGACGATATTGACCTGAGTACCGACTTTGACCATTGGGAAGAACTGCTCGATGTCGGCTGGATACATGCGCATGCAACCGTGACTGACACGCATGCCAATACCGTTCACTACGTTGGTGCTATGTATCAGGTAACCCGGCAAGCCCAGCTTAAACGCAAAGAGCCCCAGGGGATTGTTCGGACCCGGCGGATAATAAGGATCCAGCACATCACCATCTGCTAAGTGTTCGGCGATGATGGAGGGTGGCGGCGTCCAGGAAGGATTTTCAGTCTTCCCGACAATCCGTGTTTTCCCGAGCGGGGTTTTCCAATTATCTTCTCGACCGATTCCGATCGCGTAAGTGACTACTTTACTGGCATCCGGAAAATAATAAATCCGCATCTCCGGTAAGTTGACGACAATGCCTTCCCGCGGCGCATTGGGCAAGATAAAACTGCTAGGAATCCGCACCTGAGTGCCTTCGCGCGGCAACCAGCGATCGACGTAAGGATTGGCCAGCACGATTTCATCCTGACCAAGCCTGAAATTGACTGCAATATCGATCAGCGTGTCTTCCTGCTTGGCGGCTACGTACTTGACCTCGTGCGGCGGATTACCGACCAGGCTGTCACCCGGACGATCCGGCGCCGGCAACGTTAATGCCGACACACTGGCACTCACGGCCCACAACAAGCTGGTGATTAAACGAATTTTCATCAGATAGCGCCCTCGGCGTTAAACAACTCAAGCAGACGCGGCAAAAACTGCGCAAGTTCCGCGGTCATAATGGAAAAATCGGCATCGAATTGCTCGGTCTCGTCAAATGCCTCGATATCGGCCGCTTGCTCCTGAATCAGATCCAGAAACTTCAAGCGTTTGACGGCGAGATTCTCGTCCAACACGAACGATAGACGTTCGGCCCAACTCATCGCTAATTTGATCACTTGCTTGCCGCTATCCAAGTGGTTTTTGATCTCTGGCAGAGCCAAGTCGTGCCGCTTGCAGCGAATAATGGCGCCTTCCTCTTCCGGAGAGCGCAACTCGCACTCGTCTTCGATCAGAATATCCTTGGGTGAGGCATTGTCGGTCAGCCATTGCGTCATCACGCCGGCCGGCTTTGCGGTGGCTGTTAACGGTACGACCGGTAAAGAACCCAGGCATTTCCGTAATTGGCTGAGCAAATCCTCGGCCTTTTTAGCCGACGCGGCATCCACCACCAGCCATCCGCCTTGGCTATCGATGTAGGCGTAGGTTTTTTTGGAAAACGAAAACGCCCGCGGCAACAATTCGAAGACCAATTCATCCTTGAGCCGGCTACGTTCCTTTGCCGGTAATTTGCGGGCCTCCCGCTCTTCGATTTCGCTGATGCGCTCTTGCAGCATCTCGTTGATCACCGAACTTGGGACAACTTTTTCCTCTTTTTTGCCGCAAAGCATGAAAAAGCCATTGTTGGCATGCACCAAGGCATCGGCAGCTCTACCCAACGGCGGAGTCCAACCGAAACTGAATTCGTCGTGACTACCGCAAGCACGAAATGGTTGTTGTTGCAGCTTTTGCTCCAACTCCTCGGCTTTCAGTTCGAACGGCTCGGAGAAACGGTAGACGGCCAAATTTTTAAACCACATGAAATCGCTCTTTTTCAAAACCGTCAATTATCTCAAATTTGCCCGGCCGCTTGCACCTGTGTCACTTAAAAAGCCCCGGAACGCCTCGCCTGCGCAGTTATACACACAAAGTCTTAGCCAATCCGCCTCAAATACCGCTTGACAAAATAACTCTTTGAAATAAAACAAAATAAACATAAATCACTGATTCTTATAGAAAAAACTACCCTGTCCAAATTTTATACAATCTAACAAAAAGCCAGTATTTGCAGGCAACCGCCGCGGCTTTCGACATTCAACGCACAGAGTTATCCACAGACATTGTGATTAACCCAAGACCCATCGGTCACAGAAGCGCTCGCCATCCAACCCGAATTTGCCGACCACCCCAATTCGCTGCAAATCAACACAGACGCTTCGAATCAATCCTTCACCGCCTCGACTTGAATCAACACCTTGACCTGATCGGCTACCGCAGGCACATATTTATCGATACCGAACTCGGAACGCACGATCAGGGCCGAAGCGTCGGCACCGCAACTGTACTTCATGCGCAACGGATTGATACCGCAATAAAAATGCTCAACCTCCAATCGTACCGGCTTGCTGACACCGTGCAACGTCAACACGCCGTCGGCCCCGACCAACTTGTCACCTTGGAAAATCAGCCGATTGGATTTGAAACTCATCAGCGGATATTTTGCGCTGTCTAAAAAGTCCGGTCCGCGCAAATGCGCTTCCAGCTCCTCCAGCCCGGTACTGATCGAGGCGGTATTGACCGAGACATCTATGCTGCCGCTACCGGTCGCAGTATCCAGCAACACTTTGCCGGATGTTTCGTTAAAACGCCCGCGCTGAGTGGAGAAACCCAAATGGTTAATCTCGAAACTCGGAAACGTGTGCCGACTATCGATGGTGTAGCTTTCGACAGCCAACGCGGAACCGCCGAATAACGCCAGCGCAATCGCGCCAAATAAACGAGCCATCGCAAACCTCCAAACCCAATAAGACCAAACTGCATTATGGCAAAGAGTTTGTGATAATGAGCGGGTTTACACTCCACAGCTTGGCTCGTGCCACTTTCATGCAAAGAATCCATTACTACAATCTAGCGTTGGCCGGATTTTTCGGTCTATTTTTTTTGTTGATGGCATGGCACACCCTATTGGCGCCATCCAACCGCTTGCCAACGGCATTGATCCTGATTGCCAGCGTCGGCCCGTTGCTCCTACCCTTCAAAGGCTTGCTGAATCGCAACTTGAAAAGCTGCACCTGGATGAGTTACATAAGCCTGCCTTATTTTGCCCATGGCATCGCCGAATCTTACGTCAATCTGAGCCAACGCCCGTACGCACTATTGGAAGTGTTGTTCAGTTTGATGCTGTGTTTCGGCGCCGGTCTCTACGTCTATAAAGCGGAAAAAGCCTGAGCCGACGCCGATGCAAGTCCCGTTACAGTTCGAATTTCAGGCAAACCAGACCTTCAACAGCTATTACCCTGGCAACAACGGCGAAATTCTGGAGCAACTGCAGAAACTAGCTACCGGCGGCTCAGAACAACAAATTTTTCTGTGGGGCGACAACGGTAGCGGCAAGAGCCATTTGCTGCAAGCGTGCTGCCAACTCGCGACTAAGACCAATAAGGAGCCATTTTATCTAGAATTGGCAGCCGGCCGCTTGCCGAATCCGGCCCTGTTGGAAGGCTTGGAACATCTTGAACTGGTATGTTTGGACAACATCCAGTACATTGCCGATCATCCGGATTGGGAACACGCCTTTTTCAATTTCTACAACGCGCACCGGCAAGCGAATCACCAGCTGGTTCTGGCTGCAGACTGCCCCCCCAAATATTTAAGCTTCGAATTGCCGGACCTGAAGACTCGGATGGGCTGGGGACTGACGCTAAAAATTCAGCCATTACGTGAAGACCAATTGATCGACGCCTTGAGCCATAAAGCGCATTTTCTCGGCTTCGACATTCCCCCCGCTGTCGGCCGCTTTCTACTGAATCACTACGTACACGACGTGGCCGCCCTGTGGTTGTTGCTGGACCGAATCGACCGGGCGACCCTCGCCGCACAACGTAAATTGACCATCCCGTTTTTGAAACAGATTTTGAGCAATAACGCGTGAGCGACAAAATCCTGATCATCGGCACCGGGGCCATAGGCGGCTTTTACGGTGCCTTGTTAGCCCAATCCGGCGCCGAAGTCAGCGTCGTTTGCCGCTCGGATTACGAAACCGTAAGCCGCCAAGGTTTCCAGATCGACAGCCATGCGCTGGGCCGGTGGCGGTTTCAACCGGCGCAAGTCTTGCGCCGGGCGCACGACTATAAAGATTGCGCCGATTATCTGATACTGTGCAGCAAGGTCGTCGCAGACATCGACCGCGTAAATTTGATCCGCGCCGGCCTGTCCGACAAAACCGCGATCGCGTTCATCCAAAACGGCGTCGATATCGAAGCGGAATTGCTCGCCGCCTTCCCGGACAGAGTGGTGATCAGCGGCTTGGCGTATATTTGCTGCAACCGGTTAGCCCCCGGCCATATCAGGCATCTGGCCTACGGCAAACTGACCATAGGCGCGCTAACTCCGGACGACGCGGGACTCAGCGAAAGACTGCGAGACTTGTTCATTGCCGGTGGCGGAGACTGCGAAATCAGCCACGACATTATCGCCAGCCGCTGGCAGAAGTGCGTCTGGAATGCGCCGTTCAACCCGTTATCGGTACTCTCCGGCGGGCTCGCGACTCAGGCGATCCTGCAGAACCAGGAAAATTTCGTCGGGGAGGTGATGGAAGAGGTATGCCGGATAGCCGCCGCTTGCGGCCACCCCTTGGCCGACGATACCGTCGACATCAATCTCGAGCGCACCCGCAACATGCCGGCTTACAAAACCAGCATGCTGCTGGATTTCGAACAAGGCAGGCCGATGGAAACGGAAGCCATTCTCGGCAATGCGATTCGCGCAGCGCAACGCCACCGCATCGAATGCCCACGGTTGCAGTCGCTGTATGCATTGATGCAGCTCAGAGAACTGCAAATCCATGAAAATCGGCCCCCAGATTAATTCACACAATTGACATTCCGTTTTTTTTGATTTTTCGGTTAGAATGTGAAGATTTTCATTGACCTTGTCATTGAAGAAGCCGTGTGCATTTCGCCTCATACCTAACAAAGCGAAGAGCGGCCGCATACTTCGCTAGGCTAGCAGCTATGTGATCCACAACGACCGTGGCAATGGTGCTGGGGTTTAAAGAGTTTTTATATTCAATATTTAGAGTAAAACCATGACTGATCTATCGCTTTACAGAAACATCGGTATCTTCGCGCACGTCGATGCCGGTAAAACCACCACGACCGAGCGGATTTTGAAGCTGACCGGAAAAATCCACAAAATCGGCGAAGTACACGATGGTGCGGCGACTACAGACTTCATGGTGCAAGAACAAGAGCGCGGCATCACCATTCAGTCTGCGGCGACCACCTGCATGTGGCCGGGCAGCACCAACCAATTTCCGGCGCACCGCTTCAATATCATCGACACCCCGGGCCACGTGGACTTTACGATCGAAGTGTATCGTTCCTTGAAAGTTCTGGACGGCGGTATCGGCGTATTCTGCGGTTCAGGCGGCGTTGAACCGCAATCCGAAACCAACTGGCGTTACGCGAACGATTCCAAAGTCGCTCGTGTTATCTACGTCAACAAACTGGACCGTCTGGGTGCGAACTTTTACCGCGTCGTCAAGCAAGTCGAAGACGTCCTGGGCGCGAAGCCGGTTGTTATGACCTTGCCGATTGGCGAAGAAGAGAACTTCATTGGCGTGATTGACCTGTTGACCCGCAAAGCCTGGATCTGGGACAACTCCGGCGATCCGTTGAAGTACGAAATCCAAGACGTGCCAGCCGACATGACCGAGCAAGTCGAAGAATGGCGCGCGAAATTGATCGACCAAGTCGCCGACCAAGACGACGAGATCATGGAGAAATATCTGGAAGGCGAAGAGCCGACCATCGAAGAAATCAAAAAATGTATCCGTAAAGGTACCATCGCGATGGATTTCTTCCCGACCTTCTGCGGCTCTTCGTTCAAAAACAAAGGCGTGCAATTGGTACTGGACGGCGTGATCGAATACCTGCCGAATCCGACCGAAGTCAACCCGCAACCGGAAACCGACATCGAAGGCGTCCCAACCGGCGAACATGCGATCGTCGATCCGGAGCGCCCATTCCGCGGCCTGGTTTTCAAAATCATGGACGACCGCTTCGGCGCGCTGAACTTTGTCCGTATTTATTCCGGCAAATTGAAAAAAGGCGACACCGTTTTGAATACCTATACTGGCAAAACCGAACGGGTAGGCCGGATGGTGGAAATGCACGCCGACGACCGTAACGAGATCGAAACCGCGCAAGCCGGAGACATCGTCGCCCTGATCGGTTTGAAAAACGTGCAAACCGGCCACACGCTGTGCGATCCCGACAAACCGGCTACGCTGGAACCGATGGTATTCCCTGATCCCGTTATCTCGATCGCGATTTCGCCGAAAGACAAAGGCAGCAACGAGAAAATGGGTATCGCGATCGGCAAAATGGTGGCCGAAGACCCGTCTTTCCGCGTCGAAACCGACCAGGAGTCCGGCGAAACCATCATCAAAGGGATGGGCGAGTTGCACTTGGACATTAAAGTGGACATCCTGAAACGGACCCACGGCGTCGATGTTAACGTCGGCAAACCGCAGGTCGCTTACCGCGAAACCATTACCAAACGCGTCGAAGACGAATACGTCCACAAGAAACAATCCGGCGGTTCAGGCCAATACGCGAAAATCAACTACATCATCGAACCCGGCGAACCCGGCAGCGGCTTCCAATTCGAATCGTCCGTGGTTGGTGGTAACGTACCGCGCGAATACTGGCCGGCAGTCGAAAAAGGCTTCAAAGCCAGTATTGATAAAGGCGTGTTGGCGGGCTTCCCTTGCTTGGACTTCAAAGTCAATCTGACCGACGGCGCGTTCCACGCGGTCGACTCGTCATCCATCGCTTTCGAAATCGCCGCCCGCGCCGCGTATCGCCAATCCATCCCGAAAGGCGCACCGCAATTGCTGGAACCGATCATGAAAGTGGACGTGTTTACTCCGGAAGCTCACGTCGGCGACGTGATCGGCGACTTGAACCGCCGCCGCGGCATGATCAAATCGCAAGATCCGGGCGTCACCGGCGTTCGCATCAAGGCCGACGTGCCGCTGAGCGACATGTTCGGTTACATCGGCGATTTGCGCACCATGACGTCCGGCCGCGGCCAGTTCTCAATGGAGTTCTCGCATTACGCACCTTGTCCGAAAAACGTCGCTGACGAAGTCATCAAAGAAGTCAACGAACGCAACAAAAACAAGGAAAAGTAATTTTGCCGGAACCGGAGGCCTTGGCGCCTCCGGTTCGATTTGGGGTTCCGGCTCGCTAGCCGCCTGATTCACAAACAGGATTATTTTCAACCATAAAGTTTCCGCAACGTACGGAAACTTGTTCCAGTACCTAACCTTGGAAGAACATTATGGCTTTTGTAATTACCGAAAATTGCATTAAATGCAAATTCACCGACTGCGTTGACGTCTGTCCGGTGGATTGCTTTCACGAAGGGCCCAACTTCTTGGTCATCGACCCGGACGAGTGCATCGACTGCACGCTGTGCGAACCGGAATGTCCGGCAAACGCGATCCATGCCGAAGACGAATTGCCGGAAGGCCAAGAACATTTCGCCGCATTGAATGCGGAACTTGCCAAAGTCTGGCCGCTGATCACGGAAGTAAAAGACGCGATGCCTGACGCCGACGAATGGAACGGCAAACCCGGCAAGTTCGCTTTGTTGGAAAAATAAAAAACCGCTAACGCTCTGGAAGCATCCGGACCACTGCCCACATCGCGGCTTTGGTCCGACTTTGTCGCAGCGACACTGAGCTGCCGCTCAACCAAACCAGCGGTACCATCGTATCCGCCGCAGCCTTAAATCTCGCCTTTCTCCACCACCGGCATGATCCAGTAATGGATGCCTGAGCCGGAAAACTCTTCTTTCAACCTTTCCAGCAAAGCCGATATCGCCATTTTTTCGGCGTAGATTTGGAAGCGCGCCGTTTGCTGTTCGTTCTCATCGGCCGCAGTGAGAAACTTGGTCATCCGGTGTTCACCGAAATTATCCCTATCGATTTCGAAGCCCGACAGACATTCCATCATCGCCACCTCCAAATCCGGAGGTACGATAAAAGATATCGAAAACTGCTGGTGGTTGACCGATTTGAAAAAGTCGTCTTCGCTGTTAAACCGATCAGAAGCATTCTTGATAACTTGCAAATAGCGGCCACGGCGGCGATCGCCTTTACGCTTATCGACGATACCGGCCGGTATCTCGGTCTGATTTTGGCGGGGATCGTTGTACCAACTGCGGTGGTAGTAAGGCCTGACCACCACCATACGGCCGTTAAATCGCCGGTTCTTTAAGGCCTTGACGACCCGTTGCACAGTGACTTCCGAATCCAGTGTTACCAAGCCGTGGTATTCGATAGTGCCGACCCGAGTATCTTGCAGCGCCAGTATCTCCACATCCACGATTCGTCCCGACTTTCTGAAAAAACCGTTATTCAGCGCTGGCGCCACGAATTCGGAAATTTCTATATGCCGGGTATTGGCGGGAATTCTGCGCAAAAAAATGTTCATAACTCGTAATGTGGCATGAAAATTAGCTCATTTCACAACAATCAATGGCCTTCGAAGAACTGTAGCACTCCCTGCCGGTTTCTGCATGCTTTATGCTTAAATTACGCCTTGTTCGATTGCCGGCACCAACCAGTATTGCAATCCGGAGCCGGCAAATTCATGCTTAAGTCTAGCCAACAATGCGGGGGCATGCTGCTTCTCGACATACATTTGAAAGCGGAGCTTGCGCTGATGCCCGGCGACCTGTTCCGCCAACGACAAACCTCGGGCGTTGTAGTCATGGACATTGGCCGGATAACTGGAAAATCCCTGTTGCCATTCCAACGCCAGCAGACAGTCGACTAAAGCGTCTTCCAAAGTAGGCGGCGCAGTCACGGTCAGAATAAAAGCATCGTGGTTCATGGTTTAAGTTCCGGGTTACGGCCGAATAACTTATAAAGGATCGGCAGCAATATCAGTGTCAACAATGTGGACGACAACAAGCCGCCGGTCACTACAATCGCCAACGGCCGTTGGATTTCCGAGCCGGGGCCGGAGGCGAACAACAGCGGAATCAAACCGAAGGCGGCGATACTGGCGGTCATTAAGACCGGTCTCAACCGCCGCGCGGAACCCACGACGACGACGCGAGCAATGTCCATACCGGTAGCGCACAGCTGGTTGAAATAACTGACCATAACCACGCCGTTCAATACGGCGATACCCAGCAAGGCAATAAAGCCTACCGAAGCCGGTACCGATAGATATTCGCCGGATAACCACAGGCCGAACACTCCGCCGATCAGGGCCAGCGGGATGTTCGACAACACCAGCACCGCTTGCCGAATCGAACCGAAAGTGGAAAACAGCAATAAAAAGATCAAGCCCAGCGACAGCGGAATCACCAGACTCAAGCGCGCCGATGCTCGCTGCTGATTTTCGAACTGACCGCCGAATTCGACATGGAAACCGTGCGGTAACTTGACCCGTTCCGCGACGGCTTTGCGCGCCTCATCGACAAAGCCGACCAGATCGCGGCCTTCCACGTTGCTGCGAATCACGACGAAACGCTGGCCTTTTTCCCGGTCTATCGAAACCACACCTTCCACCGGCTGAATCTTTGCCACCGCCGTAATCGGCACATGGCCGCCGTCGGGCAAAGTCAGTTGCAGATTATCGAAATTGGCGGTGTTGCTGGCCCCGCGCAACAACAACGGTGTGCGTTTGACACCTTCCTGGACGATGCCGAGTTGCACACCTTCGATTTGCGCGCGCAATAGGGTTTCGATGCCATCGGTATCCAAGCCGAACCGACCGGCAGCCTGCCGGTCGATATTGACCTGCAAAAACTGCATGCCCTCGTTCTTGCGGGTAAACACGTCGCTGGCACCGGGAATGGTCTTCAACACCGCTTCGATCTGCTCCGCCTTGCGGTTCAATGTATCCAAATCGGCGCCGAACAATTTAACCGCTACATCGCCACGGGTGCCGGTCAGCATTTCCGAAACCCGCATTTCGATAGGCTGGGTAAAACCGAACGCAATGCCTGGAGTGTGAACCATGATCTTGCGGATATCGTCGATCAAAGCCTCTTTGCTGTCCATCCGCCATTCCGACTTCGGCTTCAAGATCAGGAACGTGTCTGTATCGTTCAGACTCATCGGGTCCAGACCCAATTCGTCGGCGCCGACCCGAGACACCACCGTGGCAACCTCGGGAATATGCTCGCGAATGTTTTTTTGGACCCGGCCGTCCAGCGCAACCGAATCCTGCAAGGTTATCGACGGCAACTTTTCCAGTTGAACGATGATATCGCCTTCGTCCAAGGTCGGCATGAAGGTACTGCCGATCCGGGTAAACGCGATCAAACTTAACACCAGCATGGCGCCGGCACCGATGAACACTTTTCTGGTGTTACTCAAACACCAGGCCAATACCGGCTGATACCACCGCAGCAATTGGCGCGGCAACCAAGGCTCCTCGTGAGAAACTTGCTTCAGCAACAGCGAAGCCAGCACCGGAATTACCGTCAACGACAATACCAGCGAACCGCTCAAAGCAAATACGATGGTCATCGCCACCGGCCCGAATAACTTGCCCTCCAAGCCTTGCAAGGTCAGCAGCGGCAGAAACACGATGACGATGATCAAAATGCCTGAAGTCACCGGTAGCGCCACTTCGCGGCTAGCCCGGTAAATCATATGTAAACGCGGTAGGCGCTCGGCCTTGCGGTGGTCCGCAAGCTGGCTGATGACGTTCTCGACCACGACCACCGCGCCGTCGACCAGCATCCCGATCGCAATCGCCAAGCCGCCCAGACTCATCAAATTGGCCGACATGCCGAACACATTCATCATGATGAAGGTCGCCAACGCCGCCAACGGTAGCGCCAAAGCCACGGTCAACGCCGCACGCATATCGCCCAGAAACAAAATCAACAACACGACCACCAGCACGATGGCCTCGGCCAAAGCTTTGGCAACGGTGTTTACCGCTTTGGCCACCAATACTCCGCGGTTATAGAACACATTGATATGTACACCCTCGGGCAAACTGGGCTGCAACTGCGCCAGCTTCTGTTCCAATTGTTCGATGGTCAATCTGGCATTGGCTCCGCGCAAGCCCAACACCACAGCGGTGACCACTTCACCGCTGCCGTCCTTACTGACCGCGCCGTATCGGGTCAGCGCTCCAATCCGCACCTCGGCAATATCTTCCACCCGCACCGGCATGCCGTCATGCTGTTCCACGACGATCGATTTCACATCCTGTTCGTTTTTGATGCGACCGTCGGCGCGGACGATCAGCGCTTCTTCACCTTCGGTCAACCTACCGGCGCCATCGTTACGGTTATTTTTTTCCAAAGCCGCCATCAATTGCTCGATGCCGATATTACGCGCCGCCATTCTGACGTTGTCCGGCACCACTTCGAAACTGCGCACCAAGCCGCCCAAGGCATTGACGTCGGCCACGCCTTTAACGGTGCGCAAGGCCGGACGGATGGTCCAATCCAGCAACTCCCGGCGCTGCATCAAATCAAGATCGCCGCCTTCGATCGCGAACATGAACATCTCGCCCAACGGCGTCGTCATCGGCGCGATCCCGCCTTGCACCCCGTCGGGCAAATTGCCCCACATGGCATTCAGGCGTTCCGCCACCTGCTGTCGGGCCCAGTAAATATCGGTGCCTTCCTCGAAGTCCAGGGTGATGTCGGTAATCGCGTATTTAGCCAGCGAACGCAGCATGGTTTGATGCGGAATTCCCAGCAACTCCACCTCGATCGGCGCGGTGATCCGGGCTTCGACCTCTTCCGGCGTCATACCGTTAGCTTTGACAATCACCTTGACCTGAGTCGGCGACACCTCGGGAAAAGCGTCGATCGGCAGTTGTTTAAAGGCATAAATGCCACCGCCCATCAACAGTAGTACGCCCAATAGCACCAACAAGCGCTGGGTCAGGGCAAAGCGAATCAATGCCGCCATTATTCATCGCTCCCCAAACCCAACCAATTGGCTTTCAACGCCACCGCGCCTTTGACGGCGATTTGTTCGTTGCCGGTCAGCGCGCCGCTGATCAGTGACTCGTCACCTTGCTTGCCATTGACGCTGACCTCGGTCACAGCAAAGCCGTCATCGTTACGCACGAACACGTAACTACGGCCCTCGTTTTGCGACAAGGCCGAATTCGGCACAGTAAAGCCGGTCGTCGCACCTTGTTGCAGGATTTGTACATTGACGTTTTGCCCAAGCCGCAAACTTTGCGGCTTGCCGTCCACCACGGCCCGCGCCGATACCGTTTGATTGTCCGCGTTAACGCTTTGCCCCAACAAGCTGATGGTTGCCGACACATCGCTCGACTCCAACCGGACCCGATCACCCACCTTGACCGTGCTCAGGCGTTCCTGCGGGATACTGATTTCCAGCCATAATTCGGATAGATCGGCGATGCGGAATAGGGGGGCCTGGATATCCAGCCGCGCGCCCAGATTGACCATACGCTGCAACACCACACCGTCGATCGGCGCCCGAATCGACAAGCGATCGTCCAGTTTACGTGTGTGCGCCAACGCTTTAATCTCTGCGTCAGACATGCCGGCAAGCACCAACAATTGCTTAGCCTCGTCGGCGCGCGCCACTTTGCTTTGATGCTGGGTTTGGGTCTCCTGCCAGCGCCGTTCGGCGATAACCCCTTCCTGCAACAATTTCTGGTCCCGGTTGCGTTCCAACCCGGACAAATTCAGCTCGCTGGCAGCAGCCAAATATCCCTGTTGCAAGCCGACCAACTCCGGACTGCGCAATTGGGCTAGAACCTGGCCCTTGCGTACGCTGTCGCCGATATTCGCCGCCAAATGCGTCACCAGACCGGGCTGGCTGCTGCTGACCAGCGCTTCGCGGTCGGCCGGCGTTACGACTTTTCCGGGCGCGTAAAATAACGGCACGCTGGAACTGGCAACCAACGGCGCGGTTTTGATATCCAGATTCTCGATCTGTTGCCGACTCATCCGAATTTGCGCATCCTGCGCCAAGACGGAGGCAGCCAACAGCGATAAAAACAGTGTGGCCGGCATTCTCACGGCTGCACTCCGAGCGCTTGGTTATAAAACGCGATATTGCGCTGCAACTTCACTTCCTGCAATTTGGCATTGCGTACCGCTTCCAGGCTCCGGGCCTGAATTTTGATCAGATCCAGCAAGTTGATTTCGCCGGCCGAAAAGCTGACTTCGGTCATTTTCAAATGGGTTTCGGCGATTTGCTTCAATTCGTTGGCAATCGCCAATTCCGCCCGCGTCACCTCCAGCGCATGTTCCGCCTCGTGCAGATTCTTTTCCAGCTGGCGGTATAAATGTTCGCGCTGCGCCATGGCGTTGTTCAGTTCCAGATTGGCCTTGGCGATCTCCGGCGCGTTATAGGCATCGCCGCCGAACAACATCACCACGCCGACGCCGGCACTTTCGATATTCTGGCCGTCGCGGCCATCCCGGGTACTCTTGGCGCCGATATTCAACTTCGGCTGATTGATCGGATCCGTAGTTTTGATCCATTCCACCTCGGCGCGTTTACGTTCGATCACGGCATTAACCGCTTCCAGGACCGGGTGGCTAGGCATAATGCTTTTCAGCTCGCTTTGCCGTTCCAGATAATTGGCCGGAACCCGTGCCAGCGTTGTCAGGCTGGAATAGGCCTTACGGCTGTGCATGACTTCCGCTTCGGCCTGGGTCACCAGTCCGCGGTTCTGCAAATACTCACCTTTGGCCAGTAGCAGATCGGCACGGGGCAAATCGCCCAGCTCAACCCGCCGCTCGACTTTTTTCATCAATTGCTCGGATACCGACAAAGCGTTCTGCGCCTGTTGCAAGCCGATGTTGGCGACCTCCATATTCCACAATGCTTCCCGCACCAGTCGCGTCACCTCCAATTTAACCGCCGCCGACTGCTTTTGCGCCGATAAACCGGCCCGCTCGGCCACGGCTTGGCCGGCGTCGCGTTGACCCCAACTCCAGGTAGTGACTTCGACTTTGGCCGACATCTCGCGCGCGCCGCGGTCAGCCGCAACCCGGTCGTCGAAGTAGTCCAGAGCCAGCGCCGTCGACCCCGCCACCCAGGAGTCGCTGCGCTCGGTCAAAGCATCCGCTTCTTGGGTCAACGCTTCGCTTATCAGGCGGTCCGGATACTTTTCCAAGGTCAGTTCGACCAAGCCGGACAGACTAAGGGACGGATCCGTGTCGATCGGGTCCATATGTTCGACAATCAGCTTGTCCGCCGCCATTGCACTGTGTGGCGCCGGGCTTTCACTCTCTTCGGTTTGCGCTACGCAAGGCAGGGCAGCTAACAGTAAAACTGGTAATCCATATTGAATATGACGGTATACGGTCATATCTCGCTCCAAAAAATTGATAGATGGCAAATCTGTCGCCGGCATTGACGCAGCGGCAGGTCGAGCGGTACAGGCAAAGGCTGACGGTTTACGCCTGGTTGCCCCGCCTCAGCAGCCAGGGGGAGCGCGGGAAGCGTTATCGGCGAGAAGGGGCGCTGTGGGCGGTGGCGAAATGAGAGATCGGTAAAAAGGTGCTCGGACTGGCGGGTAAAATTTTGGCTCGGCAACAGACGGCAACAGGAATCCAAGCGGCACCAACCGTTCGCGCATCATTTGCAGTTTGATGGCGGAACCGACACTGACAACGGCCGCTTGCTGATGCAATTCATGCCGGTTGTCTGGCAAGCTCCACTGATCCGGCTCGCTCTGCAAACTCTCCAGTCCATGCAGATGGATGCCGCAGTCCCCGGCGTCACCGCCGACATGGGCATGCACCAACGGCGCGGCTGTCTGCAGCAGCACCAGTAGCACGACCAGAAATTGACGCAGATATGCAACCATTTACGTTCTAAGAATGTCTGTGAACTCGCGCGTTCGGCCAAACCGCGGTTGTACCGGGCCGTGCGAAACGCTATTCTACTTGAAAAGCGCGATTCTACCCTGAATATAAGCAAACATTTACTCACATTAGGCGAAAAGCTATGAACAGAAAAATTGGCATTTTGGCAACGATATTCATTGCATTGGCCTTGACCCTGGGCGGCATCCAAGAAGCCCAAGCCAAACGCATGGGCGGCGGCAAATCCTTTGGCAGCCGTCCGAGCTACAGCGCTCCGTACCAACGTTCTACAACGCCGAACGACTTGGGCAACCAGACCGCGCGTTCGGCCAGCCAAACGCAGGCAGCCGCGCAAAACCAGGCCGCGCGCCAAAGTTGGGCCGGCCGCGGCGGTATGATGGGTATGCTCGGCGGCTTGGCCCTGGGGGGGCTGTTAGGCTCGCTGTTTTTTGGCGGCGCGTTTGAAGGCTTGAACCTGATGGATATGCTGGTATTCGCCGGCATCGCATTTCTGTTGTATCGCTTGTTTGCCGCCAAGGCCGGCCAGCAGACTGCAGCCAGCGGCGCTTTCAGCCAAGCCGATAGCCGGCGGGAGCCTCAGTATTACCGGGAAAATCAAACCGGAAACAACGGTCCGGCCGGTTTCAATACCGACGTGTTGTTCGGTAACAATAAAACGGGCGGCGGCAACGGCTTCCAAACCGCAGCCCCGGCAAGCGCTTTGCCGGCAGGATTCGACCAAGCAGCGTTCCTGAACGGTGCCGAAAAAGCCTATCGTTATCTGCAAGCCGCCTGGGACAACCGCGATCTGGCTGAGATTCGGGGCTTGACCACCGATAAAGTCTTCGCCGAAATTCAGCAGCAATTGCAGGCGTCCGGCGAGTCGAACCGAACCGAGATATTGTCGTTGAAGGCGGAGTTGCTTGAAGCGCGCGAAGCCGGTACCGAGCAGGAAGCCGCGGTACTGTTCGAAAGCCTGATCCGCGAAAATGGCGGCCAGCCCGAAAGCGTCCGCGAAGTCTGGCACTTCGTCAAACCCAAAAACAGCAGCCAAACCCGTTGGTTCCTGGACGGTATCCAACAAATCGAGGAGTAATGATGGTTGCGGCGAACAGCGAGCAGATCAAGCGGCGCTATGACAGGCTGGCACCTTGGTTTGACAGCCTGGAAGGTATTCTCGAAGGCTTGCTGTTTCGCCGCCTGCGTAAAAAACTATGGTCGCAGGCCGGCGGCAACCACATATTGGAAGTGGGTGTCGGCACCGGAAAGAATTTTGGGTTTTATCCGGACGGCGCCCGAATCACCGGCATCGACTTCAGCCCGAAGATGCTGGAACAAGCGCAACGCAAACGCCAACGCCAGCAAATCGCCGTCGATCTGACGCAGATGGATGTCCAGGCGCTGGATTACGCTGACAACAGCTTCGATACGGTGATCGCCAGCTTTGTATTCTGCTCAGTGCCGAAACCTCGCCGCGGCTTAAAAGAACTGTATCGGGTCTGCAAACCGGGCGGGCAGGTTCTGTTACTGGAACACGTACTCAGTTCCAACCGCTACATGGCGTTCATGATGAATCTGCTGAATCCGCTGATCGTCAGAACCCTGGGCGCCAATATCAACCGGGAAACGCTGAAAAACGTGCAAGCCTGCCCGTTTCGGAACGTTTACATCGACCCGGCCAGCAGCGACATGATCAAACTGATCCGGGCCGTAAAATAGCTGTCCGGGCTTGGCGCCGGAACATCCAAGCCGCTAGATTCCGCCAATCTAGCGAAATCGATCAGTCCGCCATGTGCCAGGTTGCCGGGTTTTTATAACACCCGGATTGCCCAGTTCCTAGCAAACGCTGCCAAATAACGGGTTCAGCCTCCCCAGCTTAAGCGTTTCGCGGTTTGGCCCGGCCGGCGCTGCGCTTAGTCGGAGTTAGTCCCGGCAAACGCTTATGCTAAGGCCTCGAATTTGGCAACGGCCGTTGCGAAACCGTCAGGCACCACGGTTGCGCTTTGAACGTCGCCGTCTAAAATGCGTTTGGGCTTTTAATCGAATTTACCGGCTATGGCGAATTGCGCGAAGATGATTGGGGACATACGCTCGATTCTATTGCTATGTGCCGCCTTTAGCCAAACCCGGCAGGTACACGCCGGCGACGAGTCGCTGGACCGGCTGAAAACCTTATCGCTGCAGGAGTTGACTGCCACCACGGTTTCGCTGGCAGCCAAGAGCCAGCAAACGCTGCAAGAGGCCGCCGCTGCAGCCTACGTAATCAGTAACGAGGAAATCCGGCGCTCCGGTATGCAATCGATTCCTGAAATTCTGCGCAAAGTTCCCGGCCTGGAAGTGGCGCGGGTCGACGCCAACCAGTGGGCCATTACCAGCCGCGGTTTCAATGGGGCTTTCGCCAACAAATTACTGGTCATGGTCGACGGCCGCACCGTTTACGATCCATTCAATTCCGGTGTGTATTGGAACGAACAGGATTATCCTTTAGAGGACATAGATCGCATCGAAGTGATTCGCGGCCCCGGCGCAACGATGTGGGGGTCGAATGCCGTTAACGGCGTGATCAACATCGTGACCCGTACTGCGCAGGAATCGCAGGGAACACTGGTATCTGCCGGCGCCTCGCACGAAGAGCCGGGGTTCGGCACATTGCGTTACGGCGGCCAACTCAACCCGGATCTGCATTATCGGGTTTACGGCAAATACAACCACCGGGACGACTTTCATTTCAGCGACGGCAGCAAAGCTTCCGACAACTTGGATCTGGGCCGCGCCGGCTTTAGAAGCGACTGGACCCCGAATGCTCAGGAAACCCTGACGTTGCAGGGCGACTATTTCAACGGCACCATGCAACAAACCTTAACTGGCGCCGACGCCGCAATGCCCGACCGGATGCAAAAGCAGGGCGGCAATCTGCTGCTACGCTGGCAACGCACCTTGGCCAACGGTAACCGCGTACAGATCCGCAGTTATTTCGATCACGCCACCCGCCAACAAATGCGTCTGGATCACCGCCGCGACACCTTCGATTTCGATGTGCAACACAGCTTCCATTGGCGTAGCCATGCTACGACCTGGGGAGCCGGCTACCGATTCAACAGCGATCAACTCACGCAAAAACTGGCACTGTTAACATTCGATCAAGCCCGGCGCGACTTACACCTGTTCAACCTCTTCGCCCAAGACGAGTGGCGGCCGTTCGGCGACGCTTGGCGGCTGATTTACGGCGGCAAACTCGAGCATAACGACTTTACCGGCTTCGAACTGCAACCGACTGCACGGCTATTATGGAGTCCGGATCAGCAACATAGCGTTTGGGCGGCGGTTTCCCGGGCGGTAAGAGTACCGTCTCGGGTCGAGCACGACCTGAACTTGCTTTACAACTTCGCCCCCGGCGTGACAACCAACATCCGTGGCGGCGACAGCTTCAAGTCCGAAACGGCGCTCAGTTACGAACTGGGTTACCGCTTCTTCCCCAACCGTTCGTTCAATCTGGACACGACACTGTTCTACTGCGATTACGCCCGCCTGAGCACAACCGAGCCTCAAACTCCGATCATTGGCGTAGGCGGCGTATTAATCCCATACCAAATCGCGAATATGGCCCAAGGCGAAACCTACGGCTGGGAAACCGCGCTGAATTGGCGCGCCTCCGAGTTTTGGCGCCTGCAAGGCAGTTATAGCTTGTTCGGTATGGCTATCCACAAAGATCCGCAAAGCTTGGATAGCGCTGCCGCCATCGCCGAAGGCAACAGCCCACGCCAGCGCTTCAATCTGAGCGCTTACATCAATTTGCCCAACCAGTTGGAATTCGACAGTCACTGGTACTATACGGATAGACTCGCCAACGGCGTTTCTGCCTATCATAGGTTGGATTTGCGGCTGGGCTGGCAACCCAGCCTGCATCTGGAACTCGCCGCCGGCGTCCAGAATCTGCTGGACAATCGCCATCTGGAGTTCATTCCGCCGCAGGATAACCCGGTGCTGAGCAGCGAAATGGAACGCAATTATTATCTCAAAGCCACATTGCGCTTCTGAATGCGACTGCCATCAAATCGCCTTATATTGCCGAGCCATCCCGTGACCGCATTCATGCGGCGGATTGCATTGCTGATTTTGAGCGCAATCGTCTGCACGTTTTCTACGCCGAGTCCGGCTCAGCAATTCAACGAAACCGAATTGAAGGCCGCATATCTTTATAACTTTGCCTACTTCATTACCTGGCCGGAGCCGGCCGCCCCCGAATTTTTGTTTTGCAGCTATGCCAACACCCCGGTTACCGCAATTCTGTCGCGATTAATCGATGGCGAAAAAGTACATGACCGGCCGATCCGGCTACTGATCGATCCGTTACCCGAACAGTTGCACGAATGCCATATCGTGTTTATTCCGGTGCAACAGGAACGGGTTCTGGCGACCACGCTGGACTATATCCACGCATTTCCGGTTTTGACCGTGAGCGATATTCCCGACTTCGACCAACGCGGCGGCATGGTGCGCCTGACGACAGAAGACCGGAGGATTCAACCGGTCATTCATTTGCAAAACGTTTCGCGCGCCAGGCTCTCGGTCAGTTCCAAGCTGTTGCGCAGTTCCCGGATTGCCGAATAATCATGGCAATCGGCGCCTTGTTCTCCTCCGGCTCCATCCGCCGCAAAATCTTCGCGATCGCCGCGTTCACGGCCTTATTGACGGCATTACTTACGCTGTTGTTGTTTTTGAGTACCGATTACCGCCACCAGAAATTGAAGCTGTTGGAACAAAGCCGGGTACTGTCGAAAATGCTCGCCAGCAATGTGTCGGCAGCGATCGTCTACCGTGATCCGAACACGGCCGAGGAAATTCTGTCGGCACTGAAAGAGAAAACCGACGTTCTGGACGCATACCTGTTTACCGAGGATCGCCAATTGTTCGCCGTCTACCATAACAAGGCCGCAGCAGGCCGGCAGCAAGCGGATTCCGGATTACAGGACCAATTCCGCCGTCAATTTGACCAATACCTGCAACAAGGCAAAGACCACGCTTTCAGTAGCGACACGCTGGAATTGGTCGTTCCGGTCAGGGTCGACCAGCGCCGGATCGGCTTCGTCGCGCTGCATCTGTCGCTTGCGGCATTGCAACAAAGTTTCCGCTATACCGTGTTAGAAGCATTGGGGGCCATGGCATTGGCGATCTTAATCGCGGTGCTTCAAGCCCGCTGGCTGGGCGCGAAAATCAGCCGGCCCTTGCTGCAATTGACCGCCAACATCGAACAGATCAGCCGCGACAACACGTTCGATGCCCGTCTGCAGGTGGAGAGTAAGGACGAAACCGGGGTTTTGATCAAGACCTTTAACTCGATGCTAGACAAACTGGAACGGCAGGAACACAACAAAAACGCGCTAATCGTCAACCTATCCCAGGCAAAGTGGGAGGCGGAACGAGCCAGCCGCGCCAAAACCGAATTCCTCTCGCGGATGAGCCACGAATTTCGCACCCCATTGAATGCTGTAATCGGCTTTAGCCAGCTGTTGGCTGGCGATTCCGAACACCCGTTGAACGCCGAACAGCAGGATTCCACTCGCCACATCCTTGATGCCGGGCTACATCTGCTGGACTTGGTCAGCGAATTGCTGGATTTGGCCGCGGTCGAGAGCGGCAAATTGACGCTGAATATTGCCAGCGTCGCCTGCCGGCCTTTGGTCGCCGAATGTTTGGAATTAATTCGCCGGCAAGCCGAAGCGCGCGGAATTCAAATTACCAGTCGAGTCCCTGGCCAGGAGATTTTGGCTGCGGCCGACCGGGTGCGCTTGAAACAATGTTTGTTGAACCTGCTCTCGAACGCAGTGAAATACAATCGGCCGCAGGGCCACATTACATTAGGTATGGAACTTGAAAAGCAGCGGCTGCGGATTTGGGTGGCAGACAGCGGAGCAGGCATTGCCCCTGAGCAATTCGACCTGCTGTTTCAACCGTTCAGCCGCTTCCACCACGACCAGGATTTGATCGAAGGTACCGGCATCGGCCTGTTACTGACCAAGCACATGGCAGAATTGATGGGTGGGGAATTGGAAGTGGAAAGCCGACTGGGTCAAGGCAGCAAATTTACGCTGGTACTAAACCGCGCGGCTGAGTTCGGGACTGGGGAACCGGGGCATTAACCAATAGCTGTGGTCAATCCTCAGTGCTTAACCCTATCGGGCGGCACGATCGCCCGATAGGTCCGGCGAAAATCAACGTACGGCGTTGACGGTCCGCTCCAGTTCTTCCCGGCTCATATGCCGCACATCCTTGCCTTTGACCATGTAGATCACCTGTTCGCAGACGTTGCAAGCGTGATCGCCGATGCGTTCCAGCGCCCGGGCAGCCCACAACATATCCAAGGCGCGGGTGATATTGCGCGGATTTTCCATCATTTGCGTGATCAACTGGCGGGTGATACTGGTGTATTCGCGGTCCACCTTGGCGTCCTGCTCGGTAATCGCAATCACTTCTTCGACGTCGTTGCGGGCGTAGGCGTCCAGCGCGCCGTTCAACATTTCTTTGACCAGATTCAGCAAATGCTCGATTTCGTAGTATTTGTCCTGGTAATAGTCAGCCCCTTCCAGACGCATCGTCATTTTGGCGATCCGTGCCGCTTCGTCGCCAATCCGTTCCAGATCGGTGATGATCTTGATCGTCGCGATCAACATCCGCAAATCGAAGGCAGCCGGCTGACGCTTGGCCATGATTTCGGTGCATTCGTGGTCGATGTCTTTTTCCATATCGTTGACTTGTTGGTCCTGCTGTACCACTTTTTCGGCATTCTCCATGTCATAACCCATGAAGGCCTTGGTCGCCAAGTCCACTTGTTGCTCGACCAATCCGCCCATCGACAGGACTTTGTTGCGGATGTCCTCCATCTCCTCATTGAATTGGCGGGAGATGTGTTGTTTGATTTTGCTGCTATCCATTGTTTACCTCCTAACCGTACCTGCCGGTAATGTAATCTTCAGTTTGTTTTTTTGCCGGGTTGGTAAACAACTCGCTGGTTTCACCAAATTCGATCAATTCGCCCATGTACATGAAGGCGGTGTAGTCAGACACCCGTGCCGCCTGTTGCATGTTATGGGTGACGATAACGATCGTGTATTTTTCTTTCAATTCGTTGATCAGTTCTTCGATCTTCAGAGTAGATATGGGATCCAGCGCCGATGCCGGCTCGTCGAGCAGGATCACTTCCGGCTCGATCGCAATGGCACGGGCAATCACCAGCCGCTGCTGCTGGCCGCCGGACATACCCAACGCATTGTCGTTCAACCGGTTTTTCACCTCGTCCCACAACGCCGCGCCGCGCAGGGATTTTTCAACCACCTCGTCGAGAATGTGGCGGTCGTTAATGCCCTGAATCCGTAAGCCGTAGGCCACGTTCTCGTAGATCGTCTTCGGAAACGGGTTCGGCTTTTGAAACACCATGCCGACCCGGCGCCGTAAAGCGGCGACGTTAACCGACTTGTCGTAGATATCTTCCCCGTCCAACAGAATTTTGCCCTGGATGCTGACGCCGTCCACCAAGTCGTTCATTCGGTTGATGCAACGCAACAGCGTCGATTTGCCGCAGCCGCTAGGACCAATGTAGGCCGTGACTTTCCGGCGCGGCATTTCCATATTGACGCTATGCAAGGCCTGCTTCTGGCCGTAGAACAGATTCAGGTCTTCCACCTTGATACAGGTTTCGGTCTTTTCGGACGCGTTACGGTCGTCTCGATTCAACGCGCTGATATCGATGGCGTGAGTTTTGGTTTGGGCTGTGGTCATAATCCAAGGTTCCGGATAAGCGAGCGATATTAATTTTCCAGCGCACGATATTTTTCGCGCAGGTTATTGCGGATGGTGATGGCGAACATGTTCAGGCCGACGATGACCATCACCAAAAGCAGTGAGGTGGCATACACCAGGGGCCGCGCCGCCTCGACGTTCGGGCTTTGGAAGCCGACGTCGTAGATATGGAAGCCCAAGTGCATGAATTTACGGTCCAGATGCAAATAAGGGAAATTGCCGTCCAGCGGCAAGGTGGGGGCCAGTTTAACGACGCCGACCAGCATCAATGGCGCCACTTCGCCGGCGGCGCGGGCCACGGCCAGAATCAAGCCGGTCATTATGGCCGGGCTGGCCATCGGCAACACGGTGCGCCACAAGGTCTCGGCCTTGGTCGCGCCCAGTGCCAGGCTACCTTCGCGTATCGATTTCGGAATCCGCGACAAACCTTCTTCAGTGGCAACGATGACGACCGGCAAAGTCATCAAGGCCAGCGTCAGCGAGGCCCATAGCAGGCCGGGCGTACCGAACACCGGGGCCGGCGCGGCTTCCGGAAAAAACAGGCGGTCGATGTTGCCGCCGATGATGTAAACGAAAAAGCCGAGCCCGAATACGCCGTAAACGATGGACGGCACGCCGGCCAGATTGTTGACGGCGATCCGGATGATCCGGGTCACGAAACCCTGCTTGGCATATTCGCGCAAATAAACCGCGGCGATGACGCCGAACGGCGTCACCACCACCGCCATCAGCAACACCATCAGTACGGTACCGAATATCGCCGGAAATATGCCGCCTTCCGTGTTGGCTTCGCGCGGCTCGTCGCTGACGAAGGTGACGAAGTTGCGGACGTACTCGACCATTTTATCCAGGCCGCTCATCGCATTGGGTTGAGTCAGTTTGACGATGCGGTGCAGCGGCAGATTGATTTCCCGGCCGCCGCCTTCCACCGCGACCAAACTGGCGCGCTTCATTTCCTTGTTCAGCTTGGCCAACTGGGCCTGAATTTCCTGGTACTGTTGTTGGTAAGCCTGTTTCTGAGCGGCGAACTCTTGGGCGTGGCCGTCGTTCCATTCGCCTTTTAATTCCAGGGCGCGCTGTTTCAAGCGCAAGCGCTCCAGGCCGTAGTTGATGGCACCGACGTCCTTGTCCTGCAGCACGTCGATCTGTTCGTGCAATTCCAGCGCGGCCGCCAATTTTTCCTGAGCAACGGCCAGCGCGGCTTCACCTTCGGCGATGATGTTGCCGTCTTCCTTGACCGCCTTCAGCCTACCGTAGAAGTTACCCCATTCGCGGCGTTCGACGCTAATCAAATCCGCGGGCTCGGCTTTCTGTTTGATGTACTGTTGCTGAATCCAGCGGAAATCGCTGCCCAAAATATCGCGGTTACCGGTTTTAACCAGAAATTGCTCCAGATACTCGGCGCCGTTCAGTACCTGATGACCGGCAGCTTTGGCCTGCGCGGCCGGCAACAGCGAGGTGTCGACCTGTTCGCCGATGATGGTCGAACGGCCGTTTTGGTCCTCGTATTGGTACTCGACGATGTCGGCCGGCCAAAAATGACCTAAGCCGCGTAACGCAATCAATAACAAGAGCCCCACAACCAACACCAGGTTGATCGTCACCGCGCCGGCAGTCAACCAAATCCAGGGCGAACCGCTTTTAAACCATTCTTTGATCATAGTGAACTGTATTTCTGTCTGAGATTTTGCCGAACCAATTCGGCCAGCGTATTGACGACGAAGGTGAACACGAACAATACCAGCGCCGCTAAAAACAACACCCGGTAATGGGTACTGTTGACTTCCGATTCCGGCATTTCCACCGCAATATTGGCGGACAAGGTGCGCAATCCCTGAAAAATACTCAAATCCATCACCGGCGTGTTCCCGGTCGCCATCAGCACGATCATGGTTTCGCCCACCGCCCGGCCGAAGCCGATCATCACCGCGGAGAAAATACCGGGACTTGCGGTCAGCAACACGACTTTGGTCATCGTCTGCCATGGCGTCGCCCCCAAAGCCAGCGAACCGGTGGTCAAATGTTTTGGTACGCTAAAAATAGCGTCCTCGGCGATCGAGAAAATCATCGGAATCACGGCAAAGCCCATGGCCAAGCCGACCACCAACGTATTGCGCTGGTCGTAACCGATACCGAATTCCTCGCGCATCCAGACTCGCAAATCGCCGTGGAAAAACCAGGCTTCGAAGCTGGGCGCCAATTCAAACGCCAACCAGGCGCCGAAGATCACGACCGGTATTAAAACGATGGCGTCCCAACCGTCAGGGATTTTAAGACGAGTCGGTTCCGGAACCTGCTGCCACAGGTAAGCGAATACCATCACCGACAATGGCACCACCATCAGCATCGCGAAAATTCCGGCGAGATGGGATTCGACGAACGGCGCCAGCCATAAGCCGGCCAGAAAACCCAAAATCACGGTCGGTAATGCGCCCATGATCTCGATACCGGGCTTCACGTACTGCCGCACCCGCGGCGCCATGAAATAACCGGTGTAGATCGCGCCGAACAAAGCCAGCGGAATTCCCATGAGCATCGCGTAAAACGAAGCCTTCAAGGTGCCGAACACCAGCGGCGTCAGGCTCATTTTCGGTTCGAAATCGTTGCTGGCCGACGAAGATTGCCAAATGTAGTCGGGCTTCGGATAACTTTCGTACCAGACTTTGCTCCAGAGCGATTTCAGCGAAATCTCCGGATGCTCGTTTTCCAGGCGCCAACTCAGCACTTTGCCGCTAGCGTCTTCAACCAAAAAATAATCGGCTTTTGGAGATAAGGCCAACACCTGCGGCGCGGACTGCAGTAATTTGGTATTGACTAACTCACGCTCGGCCGTCGAGTTGTATACCGCCAATTGTCCCGCGTTGTCGATCGCCAACATGCCGCGGCGGCGCTGTTCGGCGCTAACCGCTACGATAGGGTTGTCGGCCAACTTGAAGCTGCGCAGCTTTTGCATGTTGACGTAGTTCTGGTCGTTACGGACCAAGGACCATTGCGCCAGTTCGCCCTTGGAATCGCCAACCAACAACGAGTTTTCGCCGTTCAAGAATTCCATACTGGAAATTTCCTGACCGTTCTCAACCAGATTCAACTTGTGCTTGACCACGGGCGCCGAGGCGTCACTGACATCGACCACGGTGATGCTTTGGCGGCTGGCTAAATACAGATTGCGCTGTTCTTTATCGAGCAACAGAAATTCGATGTCGTCGCCGGCCACGTCCAATACGGTATCGCTGGCTTCCAACGTCACTTCGTCATCGAACATCGACTCCTTTTTAGTGAGCCGGCTCAACAACACGCGGTTATCGGCCGTTTTCGCCACCAACGTGCTACGGTCGTCTGCTACCGCCAGAGTGATTTTGGCCAAAGGCTGCCCAGATTTATCAATAGTCAGCGCTTGGTTGCCCAATGGATAACTGAGCGAAGGCGTAATCAGGCGCTTGCCGTCCGGATAGCTCAATTTATATTCGTGTTTGACCACCACCGCCCGGCCATCCGATAAGCCGTATGCCACCACGCCTTTGTCGATGCTGGCGTGGGCGAAACTGGCTATTTGGCCGTTTTCCGGCAGCGCTACGGCTTCGCTGCTAACGATCGCGCCGCTCTCTATATTGAAAAAAACCGCTTTGCCGGCATCGGTAAATCTGACTGCAAGCTGGTTTTGTTCCTCGATGGCCGCGAACAGCGTTTTGCCCATTTCCACGCCCGGAACGTTATAGCCACCGTTATCGGCAGCCCTGAGCTGTGCCGGCAAAAGCAACGGAAATACGACATACAACAGGTAAAAGAAAATCAGCACCACCGCCACGATAATACTCAACCCGCCGACCACCACGCCCCGCGCCGCTAATTTGTCTTTAACCAAACGCCAACGCTGGTAACTATCGCTGGTGGCTGTTTGAAACAGCGTCGGTTTGCTTTGAGTGGTTCGGGATTCAGTCATAACTGGACATCACAAAATTTGCGGGGGAAACGCACCGGAATGCTTACAAAAACAAAAAAGCCGATAATTTACACGCAATTATCGGCTTCGTTATTATACAAGATCAACCGCAATTGATTGGCGGCTACAAATAAGGGCGGCGATTTTTCGCGCCAGTCCTTTGAAGCGTCCCTGCATAAATTGTCCCTGATCAGGCCGGTCCTTGGCTTGATAAATCACTGAATTAAAGTTAACGCTTTTTCAACTGCTTTTGCCGGCAACGGAATGTAGCCGTCTTTGATCACGACTTGCTGACCGGTTTTGGACAACACCATTTTTATGAACTCCTTCTCCAGCGGCGCCAACGGTTCGTTCGGTTTTTTGTTGACATAGACATAGAGAAAGCGCGACAGCGGATAAGCGCCGGAAGTCGCATTTTCCGGAGAGGCTTCGACAAAGGCTTCGCCATCTTTACGCGCCAGCGCCACGGCTTTCACACCGGAAGTCGAATAGCCGATACCCGAATAACCGATACCGTTGGCAGAGGTGGTAACAGATTGCACCACCGATGCCGAACCGGGTTGCTCGTTAACGTTGCTTTTGAAATCGCCTTTGCACAGTGCTTCGTCTTTGAAGAAACCGTAAGTACCGGAAACAGAATTACGACCGTACAACTGAATCGGCCGGCTGGCCCAGGCACCGGTCAGACCGGCTTGGCCCCAAGTCGTAATATCGTTGGCGCCGCCGCATTTACGGGTTGACGACATGATCGCGTCGACTTGCGGAATGCTTAAGCCTTTGACCGGGTTGTCCTTGTTGACGAATACGGCCAACGCGTCGATCGCAACCGGAATCGCGGTCGGCTTATAGCCGTATTTGCTTTCGAAATCGTCGATTTCGTTGTCTTTCATTTTCCGGCTCATCGGACCCAGGTTGGATGTACCTTCGGTCAGAGCCGGCGGCGCGGTTGAAGAACCCGCCGCTTGAATTTGGATGTTGACGTTGGGGTAAATCTTGCCGAATTCTTCGGCCCACAAAGTCATCAGGTTCGCCAAAGTATCAGAGCCGACGCTGGACAGGTTGCCGGAAATACCGCTCGCTGCGGAGTATTCCGGAAGAGCCGCATCCAAAGTTGCGGGGGCAGCCGCGGCCTCGCCGGCCAACAATGCGGCGGAGGCGAAACCCAATCCCATAACCAGCGATTTCAGCTTGAATGTTTTATTCATATATTTTCTCGAAAATGTTTAAAACCAAGATCAGTGTGCCAAAGTGACATGACAATACTATGAAGCAAATATGACAGTTTTGTGACAAAACTTAAGGAATTGTAAGCGCAACCGAGGTTTTAACCAAAAACCCGATCCGGATCGGGCGTATCGACGCGGCGCAATTTCAAAAAACGGTAACTGAAGTCCACCTGACTGTCGTTTTCGATCTCTTCCCGACTGAGTTCCTGCCATTGGCGCCGATCGATATCCGGAAAAAAGGTATCGCCGCTAAAGCTGCGCTCAATCTCGGTCAAATAAAGGTAATCGGCAACCGGCAACAAGGCTTGGTACAAGGTGGCGCCGCCAATCACGAATACCTCGTCCCGATCAGCCAAGTCTCTGAGCGCAGCCTCGATATCGGTAAACACCCGACATTGCGGCGCTTCATACTCGGCACTGCGGCTGATGACGATATTTTCCCGACCCGGCAAAGCCTTACCGATGGCCTCGAAGGTCTTGCGTCCCATCAACACCGGCGAGCCCATCGTGATTTGTTTGAAGCGTTTCAAATCGGCGGAGAGATGCCAAGGCATCCGGCCGTTCAGACCAATGGCGTTGTTGCTGGCCTTTGCCACAATTAGTGATAATTTCATGCCAAATACTTAAGATGCGGATTCAATCCGTAACCCGACATGATACTAGAAACGCCGAATATGAATAAAAACATCCTGCTGGTGTTCACCGGCGGCACCATAGGTTCGCAAGTGACGGGCAGCATCGTCGACACGTCGGCCGCCGCCGGTTTCAAACTGCTGGCATTGTTCGCCGACCACTACCCCGAGGCAGGTTCGATAACGTTCAAGTCTCAGCAACCTTTGCAAATCCTCAGCGAAAACCTGCATACCCAACACTGGCCGCAGATCATTGCGGCAATCGAAGCCGAGGACCTAAATCAATTCGACGGCATTATCGTTACCCACGGTACCGATACCCTGGCATTTAGCGCCGCGGCATTGGGACTGTATTTCCATAAGTTACCGATTCCGCTGTTGCTGGTCTCGAGCGATTTGCCACTGGACAGTCCGCAGGCCAACGGTTTAGCCAATTTTTGCTGCGCGGTGGAGTTCATCCGGCGCGGTGGTCAACCTGGGGTATACGTACCGTACCGCAATCCCGGACAGGACCAGCAAGTCCATCTGGCAACCCGGCTCTCGTCCTGCCTGCCGTTAAGTAGCGACTTCATCAGCATCCAATCGCAGCCGTTTATGCGCTTCAGTGACGGACGGTTCGAAACGCTGGCGCAGCCGGATAGCTCAAGCCGTCAATCGGCCAACTTGAAACCCGATTTTTCGGCGCGAATTCTGTTGGTAAGGCCCTATCCCGGTCTCGACTACACCGCGTTCAATCCCGAAGGATTCGATGTGGTGCTGCACGACCTATACCATTCCGGCACGGCCTGCGCATCCAATAGCGCTGGCGACCGATTCAGCTTGGTCGCATTTATCCGCAAATGCCGGGAAAAAGGCCGGAAAGTTTATTTGGCTCCGGCCTTACGATCGGAAAGCGCTTATGCCTCGACCAGCGATTTGATCGCTGCCGGGGCGGAGATGGTCTGGAATATGAGTTTGGAGGCGACTTACGCCAAACTAATGTTGGCGCTCGGCAATTTTACCGAGTCTGAGCAAGTATCGGAGTTTTTACGGCTGGATCTGGCTTACGAACATGTCCAGCCTGCCTGAAATAAACGTGGAAGCGGCCACGGTCCAACGGCCGCTTCCCTGGACGGTTTATTGTTTAGGCTGGGGCTTGGTCGTCAGCACTTTGGCGTCTGGTCCCATTGCCACCGAGTAATCAGTCGAGGAAACCACGTTCTGGCTGGCGATATCGACCACCCGCAAGGAGACATAAACGTTATCGCGTCCCGGCGCGTAGGAACCAATCACAATCGCTTTAGCACCGACGTTATTTAAAGCTTCCTTGGTTTTTTCCGGCAATTCCAGAATGCCGGCTTCATTTTTGGCAAAAATCTCGGTCGGCAGCTCCATACCCATCACCCGGTAACCGGAACGATGCAGCGCCGAAGAAAGCTGGTCGGAAATGATCCTGCCGAATGGCAGGGTTTGGCCCATGTCGTCGACGTTGACCAGGGAATTGATCACGACCAGACTGCCTTTAGGCAAGGGCTGGCGCAAATCGGCCAGCAGCCAGCCGATCGCATCGTAGCTGACTTCGACCAAGTCGTCGTCGTCAATGCTGCTCGAGTAGTAGTAAAGCCGGCTGCAACCGCTCAAAACGGTCAAACCTGCCAACATCAACACCATTAATTTTTTCTTGAGCATGTAGCCTCTCCCCTGGAAATTGTGGGCTTTAATCAGAGCTTAAAACTATAGGCCAGTCAATCGATAAATGCCGAATTGGCGGTAAATTTTGCACCGAATTGCAACTTACATCCTGAAATCTACTGACCGCTTTCGGTGACGATCACGCCGATACCGTTTTTCTGCAGCAGTTCCTTAATCGTGGAGACGCTGGCAGGGTTATCGTACGGCCCCACTTTGACTCGATGCCAAATCACGTTGCCGACTTTGGCTTTTTCGACCCGCGACTCGATGCCGAGTAAGGCCAGTTTGGCTTTGTGACGTTCGGCTTCAGCCGCCTCCCTGAACGAACCGGCCTGCATGATGTATTTGGCAGCCTTGGTTTTGCCGACCAACTGCTCGCGGACCCGGGTTTTGATTTCATAGTCCGGCACCACGACTTCCGCCTGCGGCAGAATCGTATAAAAATCGTAACGCGGCTCTTCCGGTTCGACCGGTTTTTCCGTTTCGGCGGCGGTTTGGGGTTTTAGCGGCAACTCTTGCTTTTTCGGTTCGGCGGCGGGCTGGGTTTCCGGGTTGGGCTTGCCGGCGACCAATTCCGGCACCAGCTTACCGATCATATTCAAAAACACCACGAAGGCCGCTATCAGCATAATCACCAACAGCCAGCGCCATAACGCAACCGACGACGACTGCTTCGGCTTCCGCCGGCCGGCGCCGTAATTGGGGCTTTGTACGCGGTGCTTGTAATCTCTGGCCATTTACATCGCTTCGGGTGTATTGATTTTCAGCAGCGACATGGCATTGGCCAACACTTGCCGGACCGCGCAAACCAGGTTGATCCGGGCATTGCACAGCTTGTCGTCGTCGACCAAAAATTGGTGGGCGTTATAGTAACTATGGAATTGGTTGGCCAATTCGCGCAGATATTGAATCAATTGGTGCGGTTCGTAGTTCAACGCCGCCCGCTCCAGCGTTTCCGGATATCTGGACAATGTCGTCAACAGCGCGCTTTCCTGTTCCTCGACCAACAGATTCAGATGCTGCATGCCCAGCAGCGGATCGCGTTGGCGACCTTTTTCGTCCAGTTGGCGCAACACGCTGCACACCCGGGCATGCGCATACTGTACGTAATAGACCGGATTTTCGTTGGTTTTGGAGGTCGCCAGTTTCAAGTCGAAATCCATGTGCTGCTCGGACTTGCGCATCACATAGAAAAAACGGCAGGCGTCTTTGCCGACTTCGTTACGCAGTTGGCGCAAGGTGACGAATTCACCGGAACGGGTCGACATCTGCACTTTTTCGTCGCCGCGGTAGAGTACGGCAAATTGCACCAGCAACACTTTAAGTTTGGAATCGTCGGCACCCAGGGCCTGCATCGCGGCTTTGACCCGCGGAATATAGCCGTGGTGGTCGGCGCCCCAGATATTGACGATCTTGTCGAAGCCCCGATCCAGCTTGTTCATGTGGTAAGCGATATCGGACGCAAAATAGGTAGTTTGACCGTTGTCGCGCACTACCACCCGATCTTTTTCGTCGCCCAATCGGCTGGAAGCGAACCAGGTCGCCCCTTCCTGCCGGTACAGAAACCCTGCCTCGTCCAAACGCTGTAGCGCCCGGTCAATGGATTGGTCGTCCATCAACGAACGTTCCGAGAACCAACACTGATAACCGACGCCGAACTCGGCAAGGTCGTCTTTGATATCCAGCAAGATCTCGTTCAGGCCGGCTTGAAACACTTGCTCGTAGGCTTCCGGCCCCAACAACGTTTTAGCGCGTTCGATCAGCGCGTCGATATGCTTTTCCTTATCGCCGCCTTGCGCTTCGTCAGCCGGTAAATCCGCCAAAACCTGTGCGGCTGGCTGGCGGTACTTGTCGCCGGCGCTTCTGTGCAAATTGGCGGAAATATCTCTAACGTATTCGCCTCGGTAGCCGTTACTCGGAAAAGGCAATACTTCGCCGCAGGCTTCCAGGTAACGCAACCAGACGCTGGCCGCCAGAATATCCATTTGCCGGCCGGCGTCGTTGACGTAGTATTCACGCTCGACGCTGAAACCGGCCGCTTCCAACAGGTCGGCTACTGCGGAACCATAGGCGGCACCGCGGCCGTGGCCGACATGCAATGGCCCGGTCGGATTGGCGGAGACAAACTCGACTTGCACCCGCTGCCCGGCTCCAATCCGGCTCAGGCCGAAGCCGTCGCCTTGCTCCAGCACTTGGCGCACGATCTGGAACTGGCTATCAGGATTGATGAAAAAGTTGATGAATCCGGGCCCGGCGATCTCGACTTTGACCACTGCCGGGTCGGCAGGCAAGGCCGCGACGATTTTTTCAGCGAGTTGGCGCGGGTTTTGTTTGGCCGGTTTGGCCAGCAGCATCGCCAGATTGGTAGCGAAATCGCCGTGTTGCGGGTCTTTGGTGCGTTCTAATTGAATTTGGGCAATGAAATCGTTTTCGAGAATACCTTGAGTTTTGATACCTGCAACTGCCTGTTGTAAAAGGGATTCCAGCTTTTGTTTCATCGGGTCGGAGAATGGGGATTTGTCGGAAAATTGCCCGCATTATCCATGAAAAACAATTTATTGGCTAGGACGCGCACCGAACAGCGCCGTGCCGATCCTAACCATGGTGGCGCCTTCGGTGACCGCGGCCAGCAGATCGCCGCTCATGCCGAACGAAAACGTATCCAGCTGCGGTAGGTGCAATGCCGTTGCCGCCTGGTACAGGCGTCGGTAAGGAATGCGCTGCGTTTCGAAATCGGCCGCCGGCTCAGGAATAGCCATTACGCCGCGCAAACGCAGACGCGGCAATTGTTCCACTTGCACAACCAAATCCGGCAACTCGGCCAGACCGACGCCGGATTTGGTAGCTTCGTCGCTGATATTGACTTGCAGGCAGATATTCAGCGGCGGCAAATAATCCGGGCGCTGCTCGCTGAGACGCTCGGCGATTTTGAAACGGTCGACGCTGTGCACCCAAGCGAAATGCGTGGCTATCGGCCGGGTTTTGTTGGATTGGATCGGGCCGATGAAATGCCAACTGATATCGAACGCGGCCAGTTGTTGCTGCTTCTTCAGCGCTTCCTGCAAATAATTTTCGCCGAAATGGCGCTGACCCAATCGATAAGCCGCGGCCAGGTCGGCCGCCGGTTTGGTTTTGCTGACGGCAAGCAATTGCACGCTACCCGGCAGGCGCCCGGCGGCGATTTCGGCATCGCGCAATTGGGCGCGGACCGCTGCAAAACGCCCGGCGATACTAACCATCGTTCTCGGCTGCGCGGTCGCGCCGGGTTATTAACCTGGAGAACAACAGGCCCGACTCGAACAACAACCACATCGGCACCGCCAACAAGGTTTGGGACAAGGCGTCGGGCGGCGTCAGAAACATCGCCACCACAAACACGCCGACGATCACATAAGGCCGTTTTTCCGCCAAGGATTCCGGACTGATGATGCCGGTCCAGACCAGCACGATGGTCAGCACCGGAATTTCGAAGGCCAGGCCGAACGCAAAAAACATCGCCAACACGAAATCCAAATAGGTGGCGATGTCGGTCATTACGGCGACCCCGGCCGGGGCGGCCGCCGTCAGGTAGGAAAATACCAACGGGAACACCAAAAAGTAGGCAAACGCCGCGCCGCCGTAAAACAATACCGTGCTGGCCAGCAACAGCGGCGCCACCATCATTTTCTCGTGGCGGTACAAGCCCGGCGCGACGAAGCCCCAAAACTGATAAAGGATGAAAGGGATGCTGGCGAACACGGCGACGACAAACGCCAGTTTAAACGGCGTAAAAAACGGCGAAGCCACGTCTATCGCAATCATGGAACTGTTTTTCGGCATATGCTGCAACAGCGGATCGGCCAAAAAAGCATAGATCTCGTTGGCGTAACTGGCGGTGCCGACAAACACCAGCAATACGCAGAGCACCATCTTTAACAGACGGTCGCGCAGTTCGACCAGATGGCTGAAAAAAGACTGTTCGTTATCCGGCTGAACTTGGTTTGTCATCGTGTTGATCGGTTTCGGTCGCAGCTTGAATGCTGAAATTGACGTCGTCGACAGCCGAGCGGGTCTCGTCTATAACTTTTTGTACTTCGCCGGCGATGTTTTGCTGCATCAGTTGCCGCATCTCTTCAGCGGCCAGCTCCTGCTTGATTTCCGCCTTGGCGACTGCCAGCACACTACGTGCCTTACCGACCCATAGCCCGGCCAAGCGGGCAGCTCTGGGCAATTTTTCCGGGCCCAATACCAATAAAGCCACCAAGCCGACCATCAGCAATTCGGAAAAACCGACATCGAACATAGTCGCGTTACACCTTGTCTTTTTCTTTACTGGAGACTTCGCCTTCCAGCACATCGTCTTCCTTATTGGCCAGCGTTTTGTCTTCGCCGCCTTCCTTTACAGCATTGCGGAAACCTCTGATGGCCTCGCCAAGGTCGGCGCCGACATTTTTCAAACGCTTGGTGCCGAACACCAACACGACAATCACCAACACCACCAATAAATGCGGAATACTAAAACCCATTACCTACTCCTGCTGTTTGCCTATTTGAGAGCTGCGTTGCGCTTTTTCCTGCAGACCGGACAAACCGAAACGCCGCTGCAGCTCGTTGATCACCTGTTCCGGCCCGAGTTCCTGGTGCGCCAACAAGACCATGGAGTGAAACCACAGATCGGCCACTTCGTAAACGATCTTATCTTTATCGCCGTCTTTCGCCGCCATTACCGTTTCCGTGGCTTCTTCACCGATTTTTTTCAAAATATGGTCCAAACCTTTGGCGTACAAGCTTGCTACATAAGATTGATCGGCCGATTGCTGTTTGCGCTGCTCCAGCACCAATGCCAATTGCTGTAAAACGTCGTTCATGACTGTTGATCTCGATTGCGAACGGGCTGAATCATAGCATGACGCCCAAAGTGCCGGAAAAACTGCGGACAAAAAAAACCTCCCAATGCTTGCGCAGAGGGAGGCAAGAAAACCAGCGGAGTGCTTGAAAGGAGGTTACCGCTCGTTAATTACAACACCAGGAGGTAGTTACAAATTCAGGGGGATCAGCGGCTCGCTTGAGTATTAAGCGAAATATTGCTGAACATTGACGTCGCTGCAAACAGGACAGTGGAAATTACAAACAGGCCGGAAAGAAAATTCAAAATACCGGCGACAAACAAAGTACCGACCAGTACGTCTTTTTTAAATTCGTTCATTGTGCTCAAATCCTCTGTTTAATCTTGCATTTGGCAAGATTTTCTGTGCTTTCTCGTTAAGTTGCTGCACACTATACCGGAGATAAAAAAGTTTACAATTAGGCATTTATTAAATAAATTGTATAAAATTAAGAAACAATAAAAATGTCAACGTTTTTTAGCTCCTTTATAATGTCCCCGGAGGCAGAATGGACAAACTAACCAGCATGAACGTTTTTGTCCGTGTCGCCAAGGCCGGCAGCTTCGCCGGCGCTGCCAAGGATTTAGATATTTCCAGAGCCATGGCCACCAAGCACATCATGCAACTGGAAAGCGAACTCAACACCCGCTTATTCAACCGTACGACCCGCAGCTTAAGCCTGACGGAAGCCGGCGAGGCTTATCTGGAACGTTGCCAACAAGTGCTGCTGGACGTTGCAGAAATGGAATCGGCCATCACCCATTTGCAAACCGAACCGCGTGGTACGTTGAAAATTCTGGCGCCGCCGGTGATCGGCGCCAGCCATATCTCGCCGGGTCTGACCGAGTATCTGAAAAACTACCCGGATCTGTCGGTGGAGATGGTGTTAAAGGGTGGCCAGGTTGATTTGATCGACGAGGGCGTCGATCTGGCGATCTACTTGGGCCAACTCAACGACACCAGCCTGGTCGCCCGCAAGTTGGCAAGTTCGTCATTGGTGGTCTGCGCCTCGCCGGAATACCTGAAAAAACACGGCATCCCGCAAGACCCGGAAGACCTGGAAGACCACAGCTGCCTGATCAACTGGGCGATTCCGCCGCGCAATAAATGGCGCTTCAAAGGCATCCTCGGCGAACGCACCGTCACCGTGACCGGCCGGATGCAAGCCAACATGGCCGACCCGATCCGCAATGCCGCGGTCAACGGCCTGGGCCTGATCATGCTGCCGCGCTACATCGTCGGCCGCGACATCGAACAAGGCCGTCTGCAAGTGGTGATGGAGCAATACGGCATCGCGCCGTTGGAAATCTACGCGGTCTATCCACACCGCAAGTATTTGTCCGCCAAAGTCCGTTCCTTCCTGGAGTTCATCCAGGCCTGGCTGCCGCACCGGATCGGCATGAACCCGTGACCGAGCTGCAAAACAAGTGGGACGCGATTTACCGCAACGCAACGGCAGCACCCGCCGCGGCGGAGTTACTCGCCAACCACTTGCATTTGCTGCCACGACAGGGCAAAGCGCTGGATTTGGCCTGCGGCCTAGGCGGCAATGCGCTGTTGTTGGCCGGATCAGGACTGAGCGTCGACGCCTGGGACGTGTCGTCGGTAGCGCTGGATAAACTCCGCCACTATGCCGATCGGCAAAGCCTCAGCATCAATACCCGGCACTGCCAAATCGGCAGCGAATCGTTAGCGGAGCACCGCTACGATGTAATTGTCATCTGCCGTTTTCTTGACCGCACCCTGTGTAATGCGATAATGGCGGCCTTGAATCCGGGCGGCCTGCTGTTTTATCAAACATTTACCCGCGACAAGCTTGACCAACACGGCCCCAGCAATCCCGATTACCTATTGGCGCGCAACGAGCTTCTCCAGCTGTTTCAGCCCCTGAGCGTGGTTTTTTACCAGGAATACGCCAGGATCGGTGACACGCGGCTCGGCAACCGAAACGAAGCCTGTTTCATCGGGCAAAAAACTTGAGCGGTAACCCATGATAGAAAATCTCGACCCCAAACAAGCCTGGGACTTGTTGCAAACCGATCCCAACGCCGTGCTGATCGACGTCCGCACCGCCATCGAACACGGCTTCGTCGGCCATCCGCCAAAGGCCATCCACGTCGCCTGGAAAGAATTCCCGGGGATGCAATTGAACGCCGATTTCGTTGCCCAGGTCCAGCAACACGCGCCGAATAAAGCGGCGCCGGTACTGCTGTTATGCCGCAGCGGACAACGTTCTGTAGATGCCGCCAAAGCCCTGGAAGCCGCCGGCTACCAGCATTTGGTCAATATTCTGGAAGGCTTTGAAGGTCCGCTCGACGCCAACCAGCATCGCGGCAAGCTCGGCGGCTGGCGTTTCCACGGCCTGCCTTGGAGCCAAAGCTAATCCCCCCATTCACTGTAAACCCATAGCCACCCATTTCCGCGCCGGCTCGCGTTTTTAGCAAAGCCGGCGCACGTTCTTTTGTAAAAAACTTAATAAATCCCGTGATAGAAAAACTCAGAAATATCGCCATCATCGCCCACGTCGACCATGGCAAAACCACCCTCGTCGATCAATTGTTGCAACAATCCGGCACCTTCGACGCCCACGAAAAAGTCGACGAGCGGGTGATGGACTCCAATGCCCTGGAGAAAGAACGCGGGATTACGATCCTGGCGAAAAACACCGCCATCGATTGGAACGGCTATCACATCAACATCGTCGACACCCCGGGCCACGCCGACTTCGGCGGCGAAGTCGAACGGGTGCTATCCATGGTGGATTGCGTATTACTATTGGTCGATGCGGTGGACGGCCCAATGCCGCAAACCCGCTTCGTGACTCAGAAAGCTTTTGCCTTGGGCTTGAAACCCATCGTCGTGATTAACAAGGTCGACCGGCCCGGCGCGCGCCCGGATTGGGTGATCGACCAAACCTTCGATTTGTTCGACCGCTTGGGCGCGACCGACGAGCAACTGGATTTCCCCATCGTTTACGCCTCGGCGTTGAAGGGTTATGCCGGCTTGGAGCTGGAAAGTACGGTCGAGGGGGGCGACATGACGCCGCTGTTCCAAACCATCGTCGACAAAGTCAGCCCGCCACCGGTCAACATCGACGGCCCGTTCCAAATGCAGGTGATCAGCCTGGATTACAACAGCTATGTTGGTGTGATCGGCATCGGCCGCATTCAGCGCGGTACCGTTAAATCCAACCAGCAACTGACCTTGATCAACCGCGAAGGCACTACCCGCAATGTGCGGATGCTGCAAATCTTCGGCTTCAAGGGTCTGGAACGGATCGAAGTGCCGCAAGCGCAAGCCGGCGACATTATTGCCTTTACCGGTATCGACAAGTTGGAGATTTCCGACACCCTGTGCCAACAAGACGCGGTCGAAGCCTTGCCGCCATTGAAAGTCGACGAGCCGACCGTCAGCATGACCTTTCAGGTCAACACCTCGCCGTTCGCCGGCAAGGAAGGCAAGTTCGTCACCTCAAGGCAGATTCGCGACCGTTTACAAAAAGAATTGCAGCATAACGTGGCGTTGCGGGTCGAAGACACCGAGGACCCGGACAAATTCAAGGTTTCCGGCCGCGGCGAGCTGCATTTGTCGATCCTGATCGAAAACATGCGCCGCGAAGGTTACGAACTGGGCGTGTCGCGTCCGGAAGTGATTTTGAAGGAAGTCGACGGCGAGATGCACGAACCGTTCGAGATGGTGACCATCGAACTGGAAGACGAACACCAGGGCGCGATCATGGAAAAGTTAGGCGAACGCAAGGGCGACCTGCTGAACATGGTGCCGGACGGCAAGGGCCGCACCCGCTTGGAATACATGGTGCCGTCGCGCGGCCTGATCGGTTTCCAAACCGAATTTTTGACCGCCACGTCCGGTTCCGGCTTGTTCTACCACGTCTACGACCACTACGGGCCGATGAAAAAAGGCAACGTTGGCGGCCGTATCAACGGCGTACTGGTGTCGATGGTGCAAGGCAAATCGCTGGGCTATGCGTTGTTCAACTTGCAGGAACGCGGCCGCTTGTTCATCGAACACGCCACCGAAGTCTACGAAGGCATGGTCATCGGCATCCACTCGCGCGATAACGACTTGGTGGTCAACCCGACCAAAGCCAAGCAGTTGACCAATATCCGCGCCGCCGGCTCCGACGAGAACATCCTGCTAACGCCGCCGATCAAGATGAGCCTGGAGCAGGCGCTGGAATTCATCGCCGACGACGAGCTGGTCGAAGTCACGCCGCAATCGATCCGCTTACGTAAAAAACTGCTGACCGAAAACGAGCGCAAACGCGCCTCGCGAGCCAGCGACTAAGCGCGAAACCGATTGCGGCCTGGCTAATACTTGGCCGCAATCGGCATCTGCCGCCCGGCGCCGAAGGCGCGGGAGCGGACCCGGATGATGGGCGGCGCCTGACGCCGCTTGTATTCGTTGCGCGTCACCATCCTGCTGATGCGTTGGAACACCGCCTCGCCTTCGGCCGCACGCCGATAATCGCTAACAAAATCGCAGGCCCGGCGGTATTCCGCTTCCGCCAGCAAATCACCCTCGATCAATAGTTTCAATATTTCGTCCAGCACCGGATACGGCGGCAAACTGTCGGTATCTTTCTGGTCGAACGCCAATTCGGCCGAAGGCTCCTTGATCAGAATCGACTCCGGAATCAACGGCCGGCCGGCGCGCCGGTTCATATAGTCCGCCAAGCGGTATACCTCGGTTTTGTACAAATCGCCGATCAAACCCAAGCCGCCGTTGGTGTCGCCGTACAAGGTGCAATAGCCGACCGAGATTTCGCTCTTGTTGCCGGTGGTCAGCACCAACGCGCCAAACTGGTTGGAATACGCCATCAACACGGTGCCGCGTATCCGCGCCTGTAAATTTTCCAACGGCAGACCCGCCAGCGGCGTGGCGAAGCTGGCTTGAAACTGGACTTTGAAGGCAGCGACCTGTTCCCGAATCGGATGCGTCAATAACCTTACCCCCAACGCGTCGCACAACAACTGCGAATCGGTGACGGAACCGGCGCTGGAATATTCGGAAGGCATCGTTACCGCGATCACGTTGTCCGGGCCGAGCGCTTCGGCCGCCAAGGCGATGGTCAACGCCGAATCGATACCGCCCGAGGAACCGACCACAACCTGTTGGAAGCCGCAGCGGCGGGCGTAATCGCGCAACCCCATAAGGATATGCCGAACGACAAACTCCGGCTCCGGCAAAGGCTGGCCAGAGCCGACGCCATGAAACGCGCCGGCGCTAAACTCGACCGGCTCGACTGCCGCTTCGAAAGCCGGTAATTCGAACGCAAGCTTTCCGTCCGCATCTACTCCAAACGAGGCGCCGTCGAACACGATGCTATCCTGGCCGCCGACTTGGTTTACGTATAGAATCGGCAACCGGTGGCGTCGCGCGGCACCGGCGATAATCCGGTGGCGTTGGTCGCGCTTGCCGATATTGGACGGGCTGGCGTTGATGCTGACCACCAGGTCCGGCCCGATCGCGGCCAAAGCCTGGTAAGGATTGACCGGATAATCGTTGGCAGCGTCGTTCCAGCCGTCTTCGCAGATCATCAAACCTACTTTATAGCCGGCGACTTCGACACTGGCGGCGGTGGCCGGCCCCGGCTCGAAATGCCGGCGTTCGTCGAAAATGTTGTAGGTCGGTAACAATTGTTTATGGTACGCGGCAAGCACTTGGCCGTTTGCCAGCGCAAGCAACGAGTTATGCAGCGGCTTGCCCGGCCCGGAACGGGTTTGCGGCAAACCGGCGATAACGCTAATTCCCGGAAACCGGCGGGAAAGTTCCGCCAACTCCGCCAGAGCCCGCTCAGCCTGACGGATGAACGCCGCGTCGTTCAGCAAATCTCCCGGATAGTAGCCGCACAGCGAAAGCTCCGGAAATACCAGCAACTGCGCTTGCAGCCGCTCGGCGTCGCGAAACGCCTGCTCGGCGATGCGCAGGTTGCCGGCAAAATCGCCGACGGTCGGATTGGTTTGGGCGACGGCGATACGCAATGGTGTTTGTCCCGGCATAACTGATCCCCGCTTCAGACGTAGTGGTTGAAAATCTGCCGCAAATAGGCGACGAAGGTCGGGTCGTCGCACAAGGTCTTGCCCGGCGCGTCCGATAATTTGGCGACCGGATCGCCGTTGCAGCGCATCAGTTTCATGACGATATTCAGCGGTTTGACGCCAAGGTCGTTGGTCAAATTCGTGCCGATGCCGAACCCCAGCTGGATCCGGCCGGCAAATTGGCGGTACAGCCCGATCGCTTTCGGCATGTCCAGATCGTCGGAAAACACCAGACGCTTGGTGTGCGGATCGATTTTTAACGCTTGGTAATGGGCGATGGCTTTTTCGCCCCAAATGCCCGGATCGCCGGAATCGTGGCGCAAACCGTCGAACAGCTTGGCGAAATACAGATCGAAATCGCGCAAAAACGCATCCATGCCGATGGTATCGGTCAAGGCGATCCCCAAATTGCCGCGGAACTCCTGCGCCCAATCCTCCAGCGCCGTGCGTTGAAACTCGCGCAAGCGGACGATATGCGCCTGATAAGATTGCAAATACTCGTGCGCCATCGTGCCGATCGGTTTCAGCCCGTATTTTTGGGCCAGATAAACATTCGAGGTGCCTTTGAACAAATTCGGCAATTCGGTCGACAAGGTCTGCACCACTTCTTCCTGCCAGCCGCCCCAGGCCCGGCGGCGCAAGCCGAAGTCGAAAAACTCGAACGGATGGGTTTCGGCCGGTTGTTCGGCAAAGTCTTTCAGCATCGCGATTTTTTGTTGCAGCCGGCGCCGGCCTTCGGCCAACAAGGCCGCTTGATCGAAACGGCGGAAATACAGTTCCGAGACGATGTATAAAACAAAAATCTCGAAATTCATCACGTGAACTTGCGGGCCGGCGGCATCGATTCTAAGCCGGTCACCCTCGGCATAGACTTGCAGATATTTGGGTTTGAAGCGGAACAGCGATAAAAACTCGATGAAATCCGGCTTCAAATAACTAAGCCCGCTTAAATACTCGAGTTCGTAGTCGGCGAATTGCAGTGCGCACAACTGCTCCAACTCGCGCTTGACGTCGGCAACCAGTTCGGCCAGCGGATATTCCGGCGTGTTGCGGCAGACGAAACCGTATTCCGCGGTGGCTTCGGGGCGTTTATGCAGCATGGTTTGCCACATCGGAAATTTATACAGATCGTTTTCCAACAAGCTTTTTACAATCGGGGCCATCGCTTCCTCCGTTACGGCCAGCAGGGGCCGAGTTCGCTAGTGGCGGCCAAGCGGACGCCCCGCCGCCGCACATCGTCAAAAAATTGCTCGGCCAACGCTTCGCAACCCGGCACCGGGCTCATGCAATCGGTCAGCAGCGTCAAACGTTCGGCAATATCGGCCGGGCCGTATTGCAACAGGTCCAACACGGTTTGCCTGACGCAATGGCTGCTGGCCTGGCCGGCCACCCAGACCGGTTGCCGACCGGCCAACAGCTCGAGCAAGTGCCGGTTCAAGTCGGTATCGGCGTCGCCGGGGTAGGGAATCACCGCTTTCAACGCCGAAAAGCTTTCGGTCCAGATGTTGCGGCCTTTTTCGATCACATCGATAGCCTTAAAGCGTTTGGACTCCCAGCGTTGCAGCGCACCGGCAAGTTCGGGGTTCACATTTGCGCCCGGCGAGCCGACCAGACAATGCGGCGGCCACAGCGTCAACGCCAAACCGAGCTGCTCCAGATTTTGCAAATATTCCAGAATGTACTGCTCGGCGTCGGCGGATATTGCTGCCGCCAACGCGCGGTAACGGCCGTGGCGGACGTCCGCCGCCGTGACCTGGGTAAACGGCGGCGGCAAGGCGCCGTTCGCGTCGCGCCACATCGTGTGATGCGCCAGATCGATACTGTGGTGTAAATCGAGGCTGACGATGACCGAATCTATCGCCTCGGCCAGCCGATCTATCAGCCGGACCAGGCGCAGGCAGTCCTGATAGGCGCCGGGAACCGGCAAAGCCGGCAAAGCCGGCAATGCGCCGGCGAAGGGACGGTCGCAAAAATCGTTTTGGGCATCGATGATCAACAATTGGATCGCATTCATAAGCCTGCTCCGGCTATAAAATCGGGACGGGCTTAGCTTATTCCTGTTAGTTACATATTGCAACTATTAAAACAACGAAAAATATCTATAAAATAAGACTTAGATTGCTAAATTTCACATTTTGTTACTAAACAGCCTGAAGGATAAACGCTCTCTATGTCCGAGCGGATGATTGCAACGATAGATTTGGTGCTGCTGACGATTCACCAGCAGCAATTGAGCGTGGCCCTGGCCAGGCGCGAACACGAGCCTTTCGCCGGCCTGGATGCCTTGCCGGGCGGCTACATCCACGCCGAGACCGACCGCGACAGCCTGGATGCGGCGCTGCGCATTCTGCGCCAGAAAGCCGGAGTGAATCCGCCTTACCTGGAACAGTTGCGTACCTTCGACGGCTGCGCCCGCGACCCCAGGGGCTGGTCGATTTCGATCGCATATTTTGCGTTGGTCAACGCCGAATTGCTGCTGCAGGCCGGGCATCCCGGATTGTCGATTTGCCCGGTCGATGCGCTGCGGCGCTTACCCTTCGACCACAACGACATTGTCCAGGCCGCGGTGGAGCGCATCCGCAACAAATCGCAATATTCTTCGTTACCCTGCCACTTGGCCGGGGAACGCTTTACCTTGCCGAAATTGCAAAAAATCTACGAAGCCTGCCTGGGCGAGACGCTGAATAAAGTCAGCTTCCGCCGAAAAATGGACGAACTGGGAGTGCTGGAGGAATTAGCGGGGCAAACCGAAGCCAACGGCGCTCACCGGCCGGCGCAGGTCTACCGGCTGAAAGCAGAATTTGCCAACGCCTTGAAGTTGTTGCAGCGGGGATTATGACCGCCTTGCACCAAGGCGCGCCTCCGATCCGGATCAGGCGGCCTTGGTCCTAAGAATTACTGCAACACGAATTTGGTGCCAATCACCAGCAGCAAAGTCGCCAATACCGGCCGCAATACATGTTCCGGAATTTTCGCGCTCAAATGGCTGCCGATCCAAATCCCCGGCACCGACCCCAACAACAGACTAATCAGCAAATCCAGATCGAAATTGCCCAAACTCAAATGGCCGAGGCCGGCCACCGCGGTCAACGGAATCGCATGCGCCAGATCGGTGCCGACGACTTTCAAAGTCGACATTCTCGGGTACAAGAACAGCAAAGCGACTGTGCCCAGCGCACCGGCACCAACCGAGGACAAGGTGACTAGCACGCCGAGTACGGCACCGGTCAGCACCGTCGCAATTTTCTCCCAGCGCGGCGAAAACCGGCCGCTGTTTTCCTGAGTGCTGTGGTCGTCGTCGATCTGCTGTTTGGCGGCTTTGCGCAACAGCAAACTGCGCACCAACAAGGCGCATGCCGTCAGCAGCAGCGCCACACCCAAGGTAAACGTGATCGCGCCGGTGGTTTCCTTGCCGACCGCCATCAGGTTTTTCAAGACATACAAGGTCGCACCGGCAAACGGCAAGCTACCCAGCCCCAGCCAGCCGACGATTTTCCAGTCCACCGAGCCGTGTTTGCCGTGGTGGACGAACACACCGGCGGTTTTGGTGATCGAGGCATAGAGCAAATCGGTACCCACTGCGACCGCCGGTTTGAAGCCGAACAAAAACACCAATAACGGCGTCATCAAAGAGCCACCGCCGACGCCGGTAATGCCGACCAGCAAACCGACTGCGAAGCCGGATAAGGTATACATCAAATTCATTTTTTACCTTTTCAATTCGTAAAATTCGATAACGGCTGCATTATGCCAGCGCAAGCGATCAAACTATTAATGCTATATCGGCATATAGTTATCCGAAAATTAGATATTTGAGCCGGTAAGGCTAAGGGGCCGTTCGTGGCCGAAAGCGACGAACGGCCGGAATGGAAAATGCGAATCAAGAATCGGTTTGGGCGCCGGGGACTGCGACCCGAAACCAGGCGGCATACAACGCCGGCAGAAACAGCAAGGTCAAAATGGTGGCGACGGTCAATCCGCCCATGATCGCAACGGCCATCGGCCCGAAAAACGCGCTGCGCGTCAGCGGTATCATCGCCAGAATCGCCGCCGCCGCGGTCAGCACGATAGGGCGGAACCGGCGCACGGTGGAATCGACGATGGCATCGAAGTCGCTGCTCCCGGCCCGCTTGTCCTGCTCGATCTGATCGACCAGGATCACCGAGTTGCGCATGATCATGCCGGACAACGCAATCGTGCCCAGCATCGCCACGAAACCGAACGGCTGCTGGAACACCAGCAAGAACAAGGTCACCCCGATCATGCCCAAGGGCGCGGTCAGCAACACCAAGGCCACTCGCGAAAAACTTTGCAACTGGATAATCAGCACCGTCAACACGCTGAACAAAAACAGCGGCATGCCGGCCGCGACCGAATCGCCGCCCTTGGCCGATTCCTCCACTGCGCCGCCGACTTCCAGGCGGTACCCGAGCGGCAATTGCCGCCTGATCTCGTCCAGTTGGCTCTCGACCTGGGCCGACACCACCGGCGCCTGGATAGTGCCGTACAGATTGGCGCGCACCGTCACGGTCGGCAACCGATTGCGGCGCCAGATCACGCCCTCTTCGAAACCGTATTCCAGTTTGGCAAGCTGCGATAGCGGCACGCTACGGCCGTCCGCGGACGGAATCATCAGGTTTTCCAGCCGCGACAAGTGCTTGCGTTCGGTGGCGGTGCCGCGCACCAGCAAATCGATACGTTCGATGCCCTCCCGAAACTCGCTGACGTATAAACCCTGCGAGGCGCCGTTGACCAGATTGGCGATGTCGCTGGATGTGATGCCCAACAAGCGGGCTTTGGACTGGTCGATATCGACGCGCACCACTTTCACCGGCTCTTCCCAATCGTGCTGCACATTCGACAGATGCGGATTGGCGCGCATCACCTCGGCGATCTGGCGGGCGATGGCCTGCAAAGTCGGCAAATCCGGACCGGAGACGCGAAACTGCACCGGAAAGCCGACCGGCGGCCCGTTTTCCAAACGCAACACGCTGCCGCGCAAGCTTGAAAAATCCTGTTCGAACAAACGAATCAATTTTTCCCGCAACGCTTCGCGCTCGGCCGGACCTTTGGTCAAAACCACCAACTGGGCGAAACTGCGTTGGGCCAGTTGTTGGTCCAGCGGCAGATAGAAACGCGGGCTGCCGGTGCCGACATAGGCCACGTAATTGTCGATGCCGTCCTGCCGCTCCAGCCAGGCCTCCAGCTTTTTCACCTGAGTTTCGGTCGCGGCATAGGAAACGCCCTCGGCCAGACGCAAATCGACGATCAATTCCGGTCGGGTCGAGTCCGGAAAAAACTGTTGCTGGACGAACTTGAAGCCGAAAATGGCCGCGCCGAAGATTGCCACAGTCAACAAAATCACCCAGCCCCGGTAAATCACGCAGGTTTCCACCACGCCGCGGAAGCGCCGGTAAAACGGGGTTTGGTACAGATCTGCGTGAGCGGCTGCCGCAACCGGCGTCTTTTTCCATTTCGCCCGGAGCCGGTTCAGGATCGAGTCCGGGCGCCGGCCTTCCCGAAATTCCGGCAACAAGTGAAAGCCCAAATACGGCACGAACACCACCGCCGCCAGCCAGGACACCAGTAATGCAATCACCACCACCTGGAACATGGAACGGGTGTATTCACCGGTCGACGAGGCCGCGGTCGCAATCGGCAGAAAACCGGCCGCAGTGACCAAGGTTCCGCTCAACATCGGCATCGCGGTCGAGGTGTAGGTAAAGGCCGCAGCGCGGCTACGCTCCCAGCCCTTTTCCATTTTCGAGGCCATCATCTCCACCGCAATAATGGCATCGTCTACCAATAGCCCTAACGCCAATATCAGCGCCCCCAGCGAAATTTTGTGCAGCCCGACGCCGAACAAATGCATCAGCCAAAACGTCGCCGCCAATACCACCGGAATGCTGATCGCGACGACGACGCCGGTCCGCAGCCCCAAAGACATCAGGCTGACGCCCAAGACGATGACCAAAGCCTCGACCAGCGATTTGACGAATTCGTTGACCGAGCGCTGCACCGCTTGCGGTTGCGACGACACCGGATGCAATTCCAACCCGATAGGCAATTGGGCTTGCACCGCTTTGACTTCGGTATCCAGATTGCGGCCCAATTGAATGATATCGCCGCCGTCGCGCATCGATACCCCGATCAACAGCGCGTCGCGGCCTTGGTAGCGCACCCGGTCGTGCGGCGGATCTTCGAAACCGCGGCTGACGCTGGCGACGTCGCCCAGGCGGAATTCATTGCCATTGGCGCGCAATCTGAGGTCGCGCAATTGTTCCAGGCTATCGTAACGGCCGCTGACGCCGATGCGGATATGCTCGTCACTGAAATCGAAACCGCCGCTGCCGGTCATCAGATTCTGGGTTTGCAAAGTGCGGATCAGCGTCGCGGTATCGATGCCGATCGTCGCCAGTTTGGCGTTGGATAAATCGATGTAAATTCGTTGCTGCTGCTCGCCGAAGAAGTCCACTTTCGCGACGTCCCCAACTCGTAGCAACTGGGCGCGTACCGCATCGGCATATCGCTTGAGCGCGGCATAATCGTAACCGTCGCCGACCAGGGCATAGAGGTTGCCGTAAACATCGCCGAATTCGTCGTTGAAGGTCGGCCCTTCCACCCCGTCGGGCAGGGTTTGGCGGATATCGAATATTTTTTTCCGCACCTGATAAAAAATGTTCGGGACTTCCTCCGGCGGGGTCGAGTCCTTGGCCAACACGAATATCAGCGATTCGCCCGGCCGCGAGTAACTGCGCAGATTGTCCAGCCACGGCACTTCCTGCAGTTTTTTCTCCAGCTTGTCGGTGACTTGCAGTTCGACTTCGCGGGCGCTAGCGCCCGGCCAGCCGGTGCGTACCACCATCAGCTTGAAGGTGAAGGGCGGATCTTCGGATTGACCGAGCCGGCTATAGGAAACGGCGCCGACTACTGTCAACACCAACAGCGCATATAACACCAAAGCCGGGTGGCGTAACGACCATTCGGAAAGGTTGAAGCGTCCGGTCATGGCCGCTCCCGTCTAACCGGCTGCACAATCTGGCCCGGCACCAGGGTTTGGGCGCCAACCGCCACCACCCAATCGCCGCTCTGCAAGCCTTGGTTGACAATGGTGCCGTCCTCGCGGAACGGGCCGGTTTGTACCGGGCGCGGGGTAACGGCGCCGGTGGCCGGTTCGACCACCCAGACCACGGCCTGGCCGTCGCGCTGGGTCACGGCGGTCGACGGCAATAACCAGGCCTGATCGGCTGCCGCCTCGAAGCGAACCCCGGCCGTCATACCCAGATGCACGGCGGCATCGGCGTCGGCCAAAGCCACCCGCATCTGAAAGGTCCGCGTCACGCTGTCGGCGGCCGGCGCCACTTCCCGCACCGATCCGCGGTAAACCTTACTCGGTAGCGCCCATAGTTTGATTTCGGCCGCCGCACCAAGCGCTGCGCCGCCGATATGGGATTCCGGCGCGGAAATGGCTACTTCCAGGCTGTCGGTCGCCGCAATTCGCGCCACCACTTCGCCGGCCTCGACCACCTGGCCCGGTTCGGCCCGAATTTCGGTGACGACGCCGTCACGGTCGGCCTGCAATTGGGTATAACGGGATTGGTTACTGCGGACGGCGGCGTCGGCTGTGGTTTGTTTGACACGGGCCTGAGCCGATTTGAACTTGGCTTCCTGAATGTCCAACGCTTGGGCGGACACGAATTTACGTTGGAATAAACTGCGCTGGCGCTCCAACTCGGCCTGCGCCAGCGCCAAATCGGCCTCCGCCGCGTGCAGCTCGGCTTGCGCCGAGCTGGCAGACAGGCTGGTATCCTTGTCGTCCAGTTTGGCTAGCACCTGTCCTTTCCTGACCACGGCGCCGCGTTCCACCAATCGCTGGACGATTTTGCCGGGTATCCGAAAACCTTGCGCGCTTTCGTAGCGGGAACGCACCTCGCCGACCAACACGGTAGGGGCCGCTCGGGTACGCTCGCCGACTTCAACAATCTCCGCCGGACGGGGTTTCGGCGATATCGCAACTTCTTGTTCGCAGGCCGTTAACAACAAGAACGACATCGTCAAAAACACTCTCATCGCATCTCCTTGAAAAAAAATCCACAGAATTGCCAGTCATCATTTGTGCATCGCTTTAACGATCAGTTCCAGGGGCGTTAAGGAAATCAAGGCGCGGAACAATACCGCGTTGTCCGAACCGAACAAGCCGTAACATTCGTAATCCAGCGGAGTCGCCTTCGGGTCGCCGAAATCGTGAGCCGCCGACTCCTCCGCCGGCTTGATCAGAATATGTAGCGCGTCGTTACTTCTGAGTTGAGCCAGTAAACGCCTGTCGATACTGATTTTGTGCGAAGTATAGACCATGGGGTTGCGCTCGAAATCGTGCAGCCATTTCAGGGCTTTTTCCAATAACGCGCTGGACAGCAAGGCACACGGGAATATTTCCGGAAATTTGACTTTATCCTGCAACTCGTCGAAATACTCGGTTTGGTCGCGCAGCGACGCACACAGAAAATTCTTGGCGTTGCTGGTCATCATGAATTTACGCTTCAGGAAGAAGCCGTTCGGCAAAAAACAGCGATCCGGCTGAATCTTCAATTCGCCGATGCGCGACAAATTCGGATTCGGCAAAAACAGCGGCTCGACCGTTTCTTTTTTGTAGCCCATCAAGGCCAGATTGCCTTCGGCCTTGACCGCGATACGGTTACTCAATACCGGCTCGGGCTCGGCTTTGAATTGGCTGTCCTTGATCTCGACCTGAATCGTCTGGCCGGGCTTGATCGCATTGGCGAAGGAAAATTGATAGTTACTGAAATGCAGCCCATGCCGCTCGATCAAATCCGCTTCGTCCCGGCTAGCGCGAAACGTTGCAAGTCGGCCTTCGATCAGAGACTCCAACTGGAAACCCAACGAAATCGGTCCGTCGAACGGATTGTCTTTAATCCGCTGCCATTTATGCGGATCGTGAAACAGATTGAAATCGTCGGTGGAATTGCGGGCGACATCGACATGGAGCTGGGTAAAAACGTCCTGAATCTTCGAATGCATCTAAGGGCCTCCGCAGTTTATGGTCCGGAACTTGACCCGGAAAAGGCTAGCACCGGATCGCCACTCCCACAAATCGGCCCACTCCGATAGAACAAAACCCCCTTTTATTTTTCCCCGCCGCACAACCCGGCTAACCAAGCCTGCAAACGGTCGAAACCGACGTACTCCTGCTCGAGCCTGACATTTCGGCCGTAACGGTTGTCGCGCAGTGCATCGTACAGCGCGCTTTCCTCGGCGGTCAGACCGGATAAATCGGCCCGGCCGGGCGCGGCTTCTGTCACCCACGAGGCGCGGTGAGCCAGCAAGGTGGCTTGGTCCATCAACAGTGACCGGGTTTGCGGAAAATATTGACGAAACTGGCTCAGAATCGCAAAGCCGTGGCTGTCGATATCGCCCCAATAATGGATTTGTTTGTCGCGCAACCACCCGGCTTTCGCCAACGCGTCGAAGCCGTACCCCCTGCCGAAAATGACGATGCTATCCGCGACTTCCGGAAAGGCCAGACCGTTAATGTCGTTTTCGGTGACGAACACCCGCACTACCGGCAAATTCAAAACCGCAAACTCATCGGCGGTGACGCTTAAGTCGGTCAAGCCGGCGATGGCAAGTCGGCTATCCAACACCCGAAAGCGAATCGTCGCCGGCTTCGCCAAAAAGCCGTAACGCGCTTCGAAACCGGCAACACCGGTTTGCGCGACGTCGATTGCCGACTCCGGCAACAGCAAATCCAGCCATTCGCCCAGCAATTTCTTGCGGCTTTCGATAAATTTACTGTCGATGCCGGGCAGGCTGATCTGGCGCAGATAAATGCCGGGCCGGGGATGCGCGACCATCCAACCGGCCACGCTCAACAGTTTTTGCCATTCGCCCGCATGCTCCAGAGCCCGTAGCGGGTATTTCAACAGCCAGCCACGCAACACCGCGAAATCGCCAGTCAGCGTCGTCGCCAATTGCGCAAAAACCGCCAACTCCCTGGATTTTTTCAAATACGCCGCGGCATCCTCCGCCGTATCGAAAACCGCCGCCGCCGGCAAGCGATTCCGTCCCGACAGCCGATGATTGATCTCGCGCCATTCGACCGAAAAATGCCGGGCATCCGCCGCCAGCCAGGTTTCGACCCAAGCCTGCACCCCGCCAAAATCGGCGGCCAGTTGCGCCGGACTGGGTTGCTTCAGCGCGATTCGCAACGGAAACAAACCGTTGGGCGCCAAACTTTCCGCCAGAATTTGGCCGCGCTGCCAGCGCTTGTCCAGTTCTAAGCGCAGCTCGGCCGGCAAAGTCCAGACCGGCTGGCTCATCCGCCGCGCGCCGCGCGTTCGGCCCGATATTGTTCGATGCTGAGATTGCGCAGTTTCGAGGCGCGGCCTGCTTCGTTATGCACAAAGCCGACTGCCGCCACGTAAGGTTCGATGATGTGGATTTTCTGCAGCGGCGTGACGATCAGCAATTGCAAATTGAGATTCTCGAACAGTCGCAAGCCGTATTGCGCCGATTCGTCGGAACCGCGGCCGAAGGCTTCGTCGATCACCACGAAACGGAACGAACGCGAGCGCAACGCACCCCACTCCAGGCCGAATTGATAGGCCAAGCTGGCCGCCAGAATGGTGTAGGCCAGCTTTTCCTTTTGGCCGCCGGACTTGCCGCCCGAGTCGGAATAATGTTCGTGCTCGCTGCCGTCTTCCCGCCACCGCTCGCTGGCGCCGAAATTGAACCAATTGCGCACGTCGGTAACTTTACCGGTCCAACGCCGGTCCTGCTCGGCTTGGCCTTCGCGGCCGCGAAAGCGTTCGATGATTTTTTTGACTTCCAGAAACTTGTTTTCCGAATATTGCTCGTCGTCGGAACCGGTCAACGCGCCCTCGGTGCAGGCGCGCAATTCGCTTTGAAAATCGCGCACGTCGGCATCCGGCGTCGGCTGCGCTTCCAGCACGATGTAGCGGTTGGTGTTGTAGTCGATCTGGGTCAGAGATTCGTTGATACGGGCGATGCGCTCCTTGATGGTCTCGCGCTCGCGGGCCAGTTGCGACTGGAAGTTGGCGACCTCGCGGATGGTGTTTTCGTTGAGCAATTCCTTGAAACGGGCCTCGAAGCGCGGCAGATCGTCGGCTTGCAAGCTTTCTAACATGGCTTGATATTCGCCGCCGGCAGCGATGCCGACATCGACTTCCTGGGTTTCCAGCGGAAATGCCGCGCAATAGCCGCGCATCGCATCGATGATTTTGTCGCGCAGGTTGTTGAGTTTCTTGGTTTCCGCGTCGATCCTGGCTTGCAGCCAGCCGCGAAAATCCTGTTCGCGGTTGTCGCAGGATTCTATCGTCAGTTGCCGCTCGCCCAACACTTCGCCGCGCATCGCGTCGAGCGCCGGGTAATGTGCGGCATGTTCCGCGCCGGCCTCGCGCAAAATCTCGCCGGTTTCCGCCAGCAGCGCTTCGGCAGCCAGCTTACGTTGTTCGGTGGCGCCGGTTTCCTTGATATTGCCGTTTAACGCCTGCTCGGTATCGGCCAGCGCTTGTTGTAGCGTCTCCAACTGCTCGGTCAGTTGTTTGAGCAGATCGGACGCCGCTTCCAACTCGCGTTTTTCGTGTTCCAACCGGGCAATCTCGCCGGCCAGTGGTCGCCAATCCAGCTCGCGGAAATCGCGGTACTCGCCCAAACTGGCCAAGGTCGCCAGTTGCGCCTTGACCGCTTGCCTCGCCTGGTCGATCTGCGCCAATTTGCCGGCCAAATCGGCGAGACGGCTTTCCAATAGCTTGGCCTTGGCTTCCAGTGCGGCAATCTTGGCGGCATTGCTCCAGCCCAGCACATAGCGGCTGCGGTCGTCCAGGCGGTGGCGGTCGTCTTTTTCGTGGCGTTCGCCCGGCGCCTTGATTTGCCCGGCGCGGGTGACGGCCTTTTGCTCGCGGCGAAATTGCTCCTGGGTGGCGCAGCAGGCGACGTCGAAACGATGGGCGATTTCGCGCTCCAGCCAATCGTAAAACGCCGAGTCGGGCTTGATCGCCAGTTTGCGAACCAAGGAATCGCGGTGCAAATCCGGCAAATCGCCGCGTTGGCCGGACCGCACCCGGAAGTACACCAGCCGGCCCCGCAACTGCGTCCGGTCCACCCAGTCGGCCACCGCCGAATAATGCGCATCCGGCACCAGCAACGACAAGCCGAAATTGCGCAGCAAGCGTTCGGCGGCGCCTTCCCAATCCTTGTCTTCGTCGCGCACCTGGATCAGCTCGCCGGCGAACGGCATTTCGGCCTCGGCCAGATTCAACGCCCGGCACAGCGCCTCGCGCATTTTGATTTGGGCATCGTCGATGTTGCTGCGCCGGGCTTTCAGGCTGGTCAATTCGGCTTGCAGGTCTTGATGGTCACGGCGACCTTCGGCAAAGGCCACGCCGATTTCGCTGGCCTGGTTCTGCAAATCCGCCTCGCGAGCGCTGGCGCGTTCCCGCACATCGGCAAATTGCTTTTGCTGCGCCAGGAAGCCGTCGCCATCTTCCGGGGCCGGCAAGTCCAAGGTTTGCAGCAATTTTTCGTAACGGGCGGATTTATCGCGGCGACGCGCCATTTCATCTTGCAGACGCTCGATTTCCAAGCCCAGTTGGGCGATGCGATCGCCGCCGTTGGCGGCAATGTGGCGTTGCAGTTCGCCCGCCGCCATTTGCTGCTGGCGCTTGCGCTCGCTCAGCCGGTCGAGCTGGGCATTTTGCCGGGCAAGTTCTTCATCCAATGTTGCCAGGCGCTTTTCCAGCAAGCCTTGCTTCAAGCCGGCGAAAAACGAACGCAAGGCTTCGCGGCAGGCGCGCAGGGTTTCGGTTTGTTCGTGCAGTTGTCCGTGACGCTGGCAATCGGCCACCAACGGCGCCAACAGACTCATCTGGCGCTTGGCTTTCAGCACCGCGTCGTGGGCGCGGTTCAGGTCGTCGAAATGATTGATCAACGCGGCGATGCGCGGCGCCACCTCGGACGGCTCCAGCATGTGGCTGCGCACGAAGTCGGTCAGATTGCCGACCGATTTCATCGATACGGTTTGATGGAACAATTCCAGCGCCTGCTCGTTGTCGATGCCGAAGCGGCGGCGGAACCAGGCGCCGTAAGGCGGAAAGCTGTCGTGCAACTCGGCGCCCAGGCCGCGCAGTTTCTTGCGCAATTGGCCTATGTCGCTGCCGAAGTCGGAAAAATCGCGGGCGATGCTCAAATCGCGCTCGGACCCGACGAACAGCCGCGCCGGCTGGCCCTGACGATCGGCAATCCAGAACACTTGCGCCAGCGTCACGGTCTGGTCGTAGCCGGCGTTGTGAAACACGCCGAGGATCACCGAATAACTGTTGTCGCCGCGCAAGGCCACCGGCTTGGCGCTGCCGCTGACTTCGTTGCGCTCGGATTTGTAATGGCCCAGCACGTAGGAACGCAGGCTGCGCTCCTTGCTGTCCGCGCCGGCCGCCTTGTTGTAAGCGATGCGTTGAGCCGGCACCAGCAGCGTCGTCACCGCATCGACCAAGGTCGATTTGCCGGAACCGATGTCGCCGGTCAACAGCGCGTTGCGGCCATTGAGCTGCAAGCTCCAGACCCGGCCGTCGAAAGTGCCCCAGTTATAGACTTCCAGCCGTTGCAAGCGGAAGCCGGACAGGGTGTCGTCGTCGACGAAATCCAGCGACAGTTGCAGGTCGTTTTGCATTATTCCCCGCCAGCGGTCAATTGGGTTTGGTATTCGGCCAGCCGCGCGTCGAACTCCGACAACCATTGCGCATCGACGAAAGCCTTGAGAATGCGCCTGACCTCGTAACTGGCGGATTGATTGGCAGCGGTCTTGAGTTTACGTAAAAATCCCAGTTCGACCACCTTATTGATATGGGTTTCGATCTGATCGATCAGCCGCGCTTCGTTGCTGCGTTGCGGCAAAAACACCCGGATCAATTCGACGATGTCCTCGCGCGACAACACCAGCCGGGTCTCGCCGCCGCCCCGGTCGAACTCGGCCAAACGTTTGCGCAACAAGGCCAGCAACAAACTGACCGGAAACGACAAGGGCCGGCGGGCGATCAAACGCGGCAACTTCGGCGCCGCCTCGTCGTCCACACCCTCCAGCTGGCGCGAACGCAAAAACGCATAGCCCTCAGCCTCGTCCAACACCAACTCCAAACCCAACACCGCCACGTAATCCCGCACCCTGGCCTGCAGATTCAGCAGCGCGCTCCACAATCCGCCGTCGGTTTCCTGGTAGATCACGCCTTTCAGCAAGGGAATCACAACGGTCGACAAGTCGTATTGGAGAGCTATTTCGGGGTCGGTTTCGGCCATGCTTATGTCGTTTTGATCGAGCGGGCGTTGAATTGTGCGTATTTTAGGGTAAAACCCTCGATAAAAGAGACAATCTGCTTTTAGGCTTTCGATGCTACTATCCATTTCTAACTGAAAGCGGAATTTCACGAACTCAATCCACAAAGCCTTATGAAACGGAACCATGCTTTAGAGCTACTGAGAAAACTGAAACCCGTTGTCGCGCAACGATTCGGCGTCACACAACTGGCTTTATTTGGCTCCACAGCGCGCGACGAAGCCGGGGACAATAGCGACGTGGACATTCTGGTCGGCTTCGATGGTCCCGCCACCTCCAGCCGTTATTTCGGAGTGCAATTTTATCTGGAAGATCAGTTGGGTTGCCCGGTGGATTTAGTCACCGATAAAGCCTTGCGCCCAGAATTGCGGCCATTCGTCGAAAAGGACGCCATCGATGTCTGAAACCGCCGCGCACGAATGGCGTTTTTATCAGGACGATATGCTGACGTTTGCCGAAAAAGTACTCATTTAGACCGAAGGCCTCGATCAGCAGCGCTTTATCGATAGCGGATTAAACTACGATGCCACTGTCCGCAACCTGGAATTGATCGGCGAAGCCGCAACCCATATTCCCGGCGAAATTCGCGAAAACAATCCGCAAATACCCTGGCGCATGATCATCGCCACCCGCAACCGATTGATTCATGGTTATCTCGGCATCGACAACGATACCCTATGGAGCATCATCCAAACCGATATTCCCGAATTGCTGCCTTTGCTACAGCAGCTTCAGAAAACCGTAACTCATAACCGCCGGCAGCTTGTGTAGGTGCGATTAACGAAGCCTAATCGCACGAATGTTACGAATTCATTCCTTAAGCAATTTCGATACTTGTCGCCGGACTATTAAAAGACTATATTAAGTCCTTTATAAATTCATCGGTGCCTCCATGCGCTTCTCGTCTCAAGTCAAACCCATCAGTTACCTGAAAGCCAACGCCGCCGAAGTGTTATTAAAACTGGCCGAATGCCGCGAACCTTTGGTCATTACCCAAAACGGCGAAGCCAAGGCGGTGTTGCAAGATGTCGCCTCCTATGAAGAAACCCAGGAAACCCTGGCCCTGCTAAAAATTCTGGCCTTGGGTAACCGCGACATTGCGGACGGCAACGCCAAACCCGCGGCCGAAGTCGCCGCCCGACTGCGCGCGAAAAAGACGAATCGCTGATGCCTGCTGCCTATCAAGTGCTGCTGACTCGCGGCGCCGAGCAGGATTTGGAAAGCCTTTACGACTACATCGCCGAATTCGATACGCCGGCCAATGCCGATGCCGTCCTGGACAAGTTGTTGCAAACGCTGGACGACTTGGCGAGTTTCCCGGAACGCGGCAATTTCCCGAAAGAACTTGCGGCGCTGGGGATACAGGAATACCGCCAAGTCTTCTTCAAACCCTACCGCATCGTCTATCGCATCATAGCCCGACAAGTCTATGTTTATCTGATCGCCGACGGACGGCGGGACATGCAGGCTTTGCTTGCGCGGCGGTTGCTCGGTGAATAAAGCCGGTTAGTCATAGAGCTTTATGGGGGCCGACGCTTTATGGTATAGGCAGACTTTGATTTATTTGTAGGGTATGGTGAGTTTACGAACCGCACCAATCGCGAACGATGCGGTGCACGTTGTTTACCGCATATATGGACTCCTCCCCAATTGCAAGCCAAGTGTTATCAAAATTGATGTTTCCAACAGAGATCAAGATTGCAGCCATATATTCGGTCTCTTGATGAAGGTACTTGATAGGCCTTCGGACCCTGATGAATCTATCCGCGCGCTTTTTCCACTATCATCCTAACGGTTTCTTAAGAACCTATGCGCGGAACGGGATTTAAAAGCACCGGTCTGACCTGTTGAATGTCATCACTTTTGAGTTACTTGCCTCCGCAATCTGTTGAACTCTGTTTGTCTTGCCCTACACCGGATTGAGGGTTATCCACGCTTTGCCCGACGCCGGAGCCCTTCCCTCGCGTGGAGGCGTTGGGCAAAGGGTGGATAACCCGGCATCGAACGGTGGTTATGCCCCCGCTCGGTATGCTTTGCCCTGCGTCGCCATCGCCCAGAGTATCCGGGCATTCTTGTTGGCCAGCGCCACGGCGGCTTTGTTGAAGCCTCGTCGTTCGATCAGACCTTGCAGCCAGCGACTCAGCGGATCGGTCTTGCCGCTGCACACTTTTAGCACTGATCGCGCACCGTGGATCAACAAGGTGCGCAAGTAGCGGTTGCCGCGTTTGCTAATCCCCAGTAATACCTGTTTGTCGCCACTACTGTGTTGTCTGGGCACCACGCCCAGACTGGCGGCGTAATCACGTGCTCGGGTATAGCCCTTGCCGTCGCCAATGTCCGAAGCCAGGATGGTGGCGGTGATCGGCCCAACACCCGGCACGTCCCGAAATCGTTTACTCAGCGCATTTTGCTCGCATAAGCGGCTGATACGTTGCTCGTGGGCCTTAATGTCAGCGTCGATGGCTACCAGACGCTGATACTGTTCGGCAAACAATTCGCGGCCCGTGGACGTCAGTGCATTGTCGGCGTCTTCCAGAATCAGCGGTAAGGCTTTGCGCACGCTGTTAAGGCCTGTTGCCAGCACGATGCCGCGCTCGGCCAGAAAACCGCGCATCTGGTTGGCCAGCGCCGTGCGCTCGGCTACCCGTTCTTGGCGCAAGCGGTGAAGCATCTGCATATCTTGTTGAGCATCGTCTTTCACCGCTACCTTACGTTTGTTGGGCCGGGTGACCGCCGTGAAAATGGCTTCGGCATCGTTAAAGTCGTTCTTGTTGCCGACTACAAAAGCCTTCACAAACTTGGCATTCAGCAGCACGACTTCATGACCGAGTTTGGTCAGCTCCCGCGCCCAGTAGTGAGCGCCGCCACAAGCTTCTAGGCCAATCAGACTAACCGGCAAGTTGGCGAAATAGCTCAGCATCTCTGCCCGTCTCAGTTTCTTTTTCACCGGCCTGTCGTTCGCCGCCTGGCTGTACAGATGAAAAATGCTTTTTGCCGTATCCAGACCCACCACGTTACTATTCATTTCGCACTCCTCGTCGCTCCGTTTAAATTCTCTGGCGCAGTATGACACGGCGTGGGGTGGGGAGGAGTCCATGCCATCATCCTACGGCCCTACAACAGCTTCAGCAAACTGCAACTCATAACCGGATATATTGAACCGGCAGTTTGTGTAGGTGCGATTAGCGAAGCGTAATCGCACGAATGTTACGAATTCATTCCTCCGATTACGCTTTCGCTAATCGGAGCTACGAGCTCTGGCGAGTTCGCCGCAGATCAGTAGCAATCCGGGAAAAATGCGATAACGTGCGCTGCCAAAAATAGCTTGTGTCGAGCTTTGCGGGTGCAACGATCGCGAAGGACGAGGAAAATTTACAGACTCTTATTGAAAGAGTAGACTTTGGGACTGCAATTTATTAAGGAAGCATTGGAGCGAGAAGACCGAGAGTTCGATCAGCCTTGAATATCAAAGTATTCGTATGACTGAAAAGACCGTCCGAATGTTGGGTGGAATTCCCTCTAACAATGAACACCACAATGTACCCATAGCACTTCAAACCAAGGAGGTAACTATGAAGAAAGTCAACTTAAAACTCTTAACAAGTTGGGTTGTTGTACTGTCGGTTTTCGTTGGCGCTGGAGGGGCACAGTACATCTGTGCTCGATCCAATGCTTCTTTGACATTGTCCGTAAATTCTACGGCTTTTATTTTAGTATTTAGTTAAAGCCTAGAGAGAGACAATGACCGCTTTATACAGCATAGGTTACGGCAATCGATCATGGCAGTCTTTTCTTAATCTATTGGTAGCAAAGAACTGCGAATTTCTTATTGATGTCCGTAGTAGCCCTTATTCGAAGTTCAACCAATCATTTAGCCGTGAGTCGTTGCTTAAGCTTTGTAAAGAGGCCGGCATTCGTTATGTTTTCATGGGTGATACTCTGGGAGGTAAGCCTTCTTCGGACGAATATTTTGATTCGGACGGTAAAATCGATTACATCAAATTATCCGAAACGCGCGAATTTCAAGTCGGAATTTCGAGGCTAATTACAGCCAATAATAAAAAGTTAGTTTCCTTTATCATGTGTAGTGAACTGCGGCCTCAAGATTGTCACCGAAGCAAACTAATTGGCACTGAACTCAAAGAACGCGGTGTCGAAATTGTCCATATCGACGAAAGTGGTAAAAATGTAAACCAGGAAGAGGTGATTGCTCGTTTGACTGGGGGGCAAGATGACATATTCGGGTCGACTCAGATTATTTCGCGTTCACGCGGTTCATATGCTAAAGCTGCAAAATGATCGAACACATTTTCACAATCGGTGGTTACGGGTACACTTGGGATAGTTTTTTCGACCAGTTAAACCAAAATAATATTGATGTTTTGGTCGATATACGGCAACGTCGCGGAATGCGCGGAAAAAAATACGCTTTTTTAAATGCCACTGCACTTCAGGCCGAATTGCGTAATCGGAACATAGCTTATGTTCACATGAAAGAACTAGCCCCCACAACAGAGATTCGTCATGCTCAAAAGTCGTCGGATGCTACGTCTAACACGACAAAAAGACAGCGGTCCACTCTGTCTGAATGTTTTATATCGCTGTACAATGCGGAAATTCTAAGTAAAAACTCAGAGCTCGCATTACAAAAGAAATTAGAACCATATTCACGCATTTGCTTTTTTTGCGTGGAAGGCGCACCAAAGGCTTGTCATCGAGTCCTTGTTGCGGATTGGCTGTCTGCCGCTTTAAAAATCCCCATAACTCACATAGGAGCATTGAATGCCTAGCGTTTTGATTGTTTCGCGCACAAGAATGAAGGGAGGAAACGTATGTATTGGTGGTTTCGACATCGACAGTAAAGAAAGTGTACGCCTTCTAACGTCAAACGGAAGCAATCAACTTGGCTCAGCTCCATATCGAGTTGGGGAAATTTGGGATATAAATTATTTACCTAGAAGTACGGTTACAGCCCCGCACATTGAAGACGTTTTGGTTCAAAGTGGCACTTTTTACTCGACTTTAGCAAGTACGGATTTACAAAATTTCATATTGCAGAATTGCAATGTATACAACGGAAGCATAGATAAACTTTTCGACGGAGCATTGCATACGCCAACCGGTCACGCCGCCTACATTGATTCCCAAAACGTGCCAAACCATAGCGTTTGCTTTTGGAGATCGGATATTGATCTACTTCATTTCCAAGCATTTGAAAAGCACAAATATCGCTACTATAACTTCGACTATGATGCTTGTTTTTCGTACGCTGGAACAGAGCCGCCAGTCGATGTTATCCCAGCAGGCACCTTAGTACGCATGTCTCTTGCCCGCTGGTGGACTCCTCCAGAAGCGGTTTCGCAAGCATGTTACTTACAGCTTTCAGGATGGTATTAATCAAACGCGATAAGGTGCGCTATAGGATGCTGCCGTTAGGCGCATCGTTCGCGGCCGTTGCGGCGAACATCGTGCACCGCTAGCTCGCGTCATTCTTCTCGCCGATACCTTCGATAACTTGCCGCTAACGGCCTACGCGCACTCGTTCATCACAAAAACACATCGGCATGCACATGAAAGCGTTTGGCTAGTCTTTTGGCAATGTCTTTACTGATTGATCGCTTCCCGGCCAAGATGTCGGATATCCGGCCTTGTGGTGCAATATCGCTTAAGTGGTCTTGTTTTAAGCCGTGTTGCTCCAACAGGAATCTCAGCACTTCTTTGGGCTCGGCCTCTGGAATGACAAAGTTTTCATCTTCATAGGCCTTAACCTGATCAGACAAGTAATCAAGCACGTCAGCCAGCGGATGGTCTTCAGCATCCCGAATTTCGTCAAGCAAGACTTCGATGGTGGCGCACGCCTGGGCGTAGTCTTGTTCGCTATGAACACGGGTCACGCCGACCAGCTCTTTGAAAGGTAGCCATGCTTGCAAAATGGCGTTAGGTGCTGGCACTGATTTAGTTGCGTATTTCATCATCCTCTCCTCTTCCAAGCATTACGGTCATACTCGGCATGGGTTAAAACATCGCGAACATAGACTTTGCGGCGGTTGTAATGGATGGCCGCAATCAATCGAAACTGATTGCCACCAATATCGAAAACGGTCAAACCGTCTACATAATCGGCACTCGCAAAGGTCGTCTTTAAGTGATTGAAGTCGGTAAAGACTTCGCTTTCCATGATCCGATACCATGCCTGTAATGGCTTTTCCGCAACTGGATATTTCGACCAAAATTCAATAAGCGTAGGCTTTGCGATAACGTGCATGGCGGCAGAATATACCAATACGGTATTCTACTCAAGGCGTTGGCGTTTAAGGCATGCTGACGGAGTAATTTCCAGACGATTTGAACGAAAATCACCGGACAATCGAGAGGATTAGCTTGTCATGAAAAACCGTCGCGCGTTAAGCTGAGTTTCTTTAAACGACACGCCTTCAGAAACCAATCATGCACCAAGACATCCGCTGGAAACAGCGCTTTGCCAATTATCAAAACGCTTTGGCGCAGTTGACCAAGTTCATCGACAAGGGCGAACTCAACGAGCTGGAAGAACAAGGCTTGATCCAGGCCTTCGAATATACCCATGAATTGGCTTGGAACGTGTTGCGCGATTATTTGCTGGAAAAGGGGCATCAGGACATACACGGCTCGAGGGATGCCACGCGCCTGGCATTCAAGCTGGGTTTGATCGAAGACGGCGACAGCTGGATGGATATGATTCGCGACCGGAATCGCACCAGCCATACGTATAACCAGGAAACCGCTCAATCCATTGCCGGGAATATCAAGCAACGCTTTTTCGGCTTGTTCGTCCAGTTGCAACAAAAACTGAAAACTTTACCGGATGACGCCGCTTAACTCTGAAATCAGTGACCGGTTTGGTTTAAAGCCGCACATCATCAGCGCGATTCAATGCGTATTTGCCAAACATCCACAGGTTGAACGCGCGGTTTTGTACGGTTCGCGGGCCAAGGGTAACTATCGCCCTGGTTCCGACATCGATTTGACGCTACTCGGCGAAAGCTTGACTTATGCCGACCTCTGCCGGATCGAAACGGAAATCGACGATTTGTTGCTGCCTTACACGCTGGATTTATCGCTTTACGCGCAGATTGATAACGCTGATTTGCGCGAGCATATTCGGCGCGTCGGGCAAGAATTCTATTCGTCCTGACTAACTGGTTTGCTTACCTAACAAAAATCACCCTCGGCAACCGCGCTTGCCGGCTCAATTCCCGCCCTTCGCCGTCCAGCGTTTGCCAGACGATCACGTCTTCGGCGGCTTCATCGACCGTGGTTTTGAAGCTGTCGCCGCCCAGTTGCAGGTAGGCCACCAGTTCCGCCAGGCCGTGTTGCAGCGGGCGGGCGCGGCAGAGTTCGGCCAAGGTGATTTGCGCTTTGTCTTGCAGGGCGTGGCGGATGTGGCGGGCCAGTTGGGCTTTGTCAATGACGATTTGCGAGAACAGCGCGGCTGCGTCCAGCTCTTCGTCGCCGGTTTGCGGGACGATGCTTTCGATGCGCGGTTTGACGGCGGGCGTATGCAGCGGGCGCTCCATCGGCAGCTCGATGTCGGCGGCGGCTTCGGCGATCGCCATGACTTCGCCGGGCGGCTGGTTGTCGCGCAAGGCCAGGGCCTTGGCTTCGATGCCGTGCAGGATTTCCACGATGCGGCGATTTTCCAACCAAGCCTGGTCGTCGAGAAAACGGCGCAGTTGCCGACTGAGTTCGGCGACGGTGCGCTGGGTGTGTTCGCCGGCTTCCAGCCAGTCGTAATGCACCCGGCGCAAACGGGCGTCGGGCCTTAGTTCGGCGACCGGTTGCAGGGCCAGAACCTTTTCCAACAGGCTCGACAGTTCCTCCTGGCGGCGGCTGGACATCAGAAAATCCCAGAAGGCGCGAAAGCTGCGACCCTGATCCGAGTCGGCGATGGCGTCGCGCTCGCCCATGATGTCTTGCAGCAATTCGCCCTTGCCGCCTTCCCATAAGGCGATGCGCTCGCGCACCCGCCGGTCCAGGCCGCGAAAATTATGTTCGACTTCGCGAAAGTCGCCGAGCAGTTCCCTGGCCAGTGCCGTGAATTGCTGGAAGCGGTCCTTCAACGCGGTGTCGTCCAGCAGGGCCAGATCGCCGGCGCGGATACGGGCGATTTCGGCGTCCAGTTCGGCGCGGCGTTTTTCCAGTTCGGCGATGCGAGTTTCCGGGTCGGTTTCGCTGCCTTCGCTGATTTGTTTGAGCAACTCGAACAAGGTCAACAACCGCGATTCGGTGCCGACGAAGGCGCGTTCAGTCAGGCTGCCCAGCCAGGCGATGGCTTTTTCGGTGGCCGGCGTCAGGTCGAAAAACGGCTCGTCGGAACCTTGCCGGTAAAACTTGCGCAACCAAGCCTTGTCGTTGCCGGCCCAATCGTTCAGGTAGTCCAGTGCGGGCTTGGGGAAAGTGTCGTTGCCCAGCCGTTCGCGTAACGCAAACAGCTCGTCTTCCAGCGCTTCGGCCAGATCGGCCTGACCGATCAGACGCTGGTTGGGGGCGACAAAGGCCCGGTGCAGAAAGCCGGCGATCAGCGGGGCATGGTCGGAGCGCAATAACCGCCAGGCCGGATGGTTTTGTTTCAGCAGCTCCAGCGTGGCGTAGTCCAAACTCATGCGTCGTCACCGGCGTCCATTTGTTCGGTCAGGCTCTTGGGCAGTTTCTTTTTGACTTTCACCCCCAGTTCTTCGAGCGCGCCGGCTTGGCGCAACAGATTGCCCTGGCCGCTGCTGAGTTTGTTGACGATGCCGTCGTAGGTTTTTTGCACGGTGCTGAGTTGGTTGCCGAGTTTTTCGATGTCTTCGACGAAGCCGCGGATTTTGTCGTACAGCGCGCCGGCCTTGTCGGCGATCAGCCGGGCGTTCTCGTTTTGTTGTTCGTAGCGCCAGATGTTTTGAATCGTGCGCAAAGTTGCCAATAGCGTGGTTGGCGTAACGACGACGATTTTATGTTCGAAGGCGTCGTTGAACAGTTTTTCGTCGCCTTGAAACGCGGCCATAAAGGCGGCTTCGATCGGCATGAACAGCAGCACGAAGTCCAGCGAACGCAGGCCTTTCAGGCTGGAATAATCCTTACCGCTGAGGCCTTTGATGTGGGCGCGCACCGCTTCGACGTGTTGCTTCAGGGCTTCGGTGCGTTCGGCATCGTCGTCGCTGGAGCAGTAGCGCTCGTAAGCATTTAACGACACCTTGGAATCGATCACCACGTCCTTGTTATCCGGCAGGCGCACGATCACGTCGGGTTTGAACAACCGGTTGTCCTCGTCGCGGAACGCGCCCTGAGTTTCGTATTCGATACCCTTGCGCAGGCCGGATTGCTCCAGCACCTTTTCCAGAATCATCTCGCCCCAATTACCTTGAGCCTTGTGGTCGCCTTTTAACGCGCGGGTCAGATTCAACGCTTCCTGGTTCATTTTCTGGGTATCGCGGCGCAATGAAACGATTTCCTCGCGCAGGCTGATGCGATCCTTGGTTTCGTTGTCGTAAACGCTTTCCACCCGCTGTTTGAACTCGCCGAGCTGCTGCTTCAGCGGCGCCACCAGGGTTTCGATACTGGTCTTGTTATGCTCGACGAATTGCTTGCCGCGTTCCTCGAAGATTCGATGCGCCAGATTTTCGAACTGGGTTTTAAGTTGATTTTCCGCGTCCTGCAGCAAGCGGATTTTTTCTTCGTTGTGTTTGTGTTGTTCCTGCTGGCGGGTATTGAGTTCGGCGTTTTCGGTTTTCAAAACCAGTAATTGTTGCTGCAACTCTTGCACATCCGACTCGCGTTGAGCTAACAAGACGAGGCGTTCTTCGGCCACCGCCAGTTTTACTGCTTGCTGCTGTATCTGCTGTTGCTGCTGCTCAATTTGGTTAAACCAATTCCGCTGCCGTTTGCCGGCTCGCCACGCGCACAGCGCGTAACCCACCAACGCCCCCAGCAGCGACGCGGCCAACACTAACCCATTCCCTGTTTCCATCAACGAGAGTCTCTTAAGTAAATTTGCAATTTATTTCGGTTTGATCGACAAATCGCCAATGGTAAAACCGATATCGAAACCTTGACCTTTACCGATCAACACCAACGATATCTCGCCACGGGTTAGCACTTGCCGATCGATGGAGTTCTTAAAACCGAAGTGATTACCCAACGAAATGTAGTCGCCGTATATTTCGCTGAGGTATTTGACGTCGGTGAAATAGCCTTCGCCTTCGATCTTGGAATAGCCGATGGTAAAACCGATGCTTTTCGACGACAGCGAGACTTTTGCCTTTTCGCCGTTACGGCAGCTTATTTCGCCGCTGCCGTCGTATTGCTTATACGCCAGAGAAAATCCCTCCAACTTGTAGGTCATGCTGCAAGTGCCCAATTTCTTTGAGCCGAACTGTGCCTGCATATCGGTCTGGCTGGGTTGAACCGGCGGCGGGGTTTGAGATGAAGGCGTTGCCGAGGTTTCGGCCGGCTGCGCTGGTGGTGCCTGGTCGAGCGGGTGAGTGATAAATTCGGCGCGGCCGGTAAGCGGAAAGGCAGCGGCGAGGCAAACCAGGCCGAAAATCGCAGATCTGGTAGCCGCTAACGAGCCGCCGCCCTTATTTAACCGGCCGTTAAATGCCGTTCGCTTCGAGTTAATCGAAGAGTATTCCGCTGCGGGTTTCGACAGCCTCGGCCCACACCGAAAACCGAAGATAAATAGCGCCGGTTCAAGAATCGGCGCTGACGCCCAACTTAGCCTTGTTTTCAGCGAAGCAACAAAACGCCGTCCGCCTTGAGATTGCAGTGTGTTCATCGTTACGCTCTGATCGGATTGGAAAGATAAATGCCGGCAGCTGTCGCTAAACTGCGAACGCAACCGAAGTCGCATCTGCGGTTGGTGCTTAGCTTTGCGGATTACTTTACTCGAAAGAAGGTAAAAAAGTTACACCGGGCGGTTTTCATCGGTGGCGTCATGAGAAAGCCGCCACCGATGCTGCAACACTGGTTTAAGCGGCGAGCAACCAATGACTTTCAGACCATCGTCGCCGCAAGTTCAAGCCTGACAACTAGAGAATCGATGAATCGGCCATCACGGAGTGCCGAAACTTCTAGCCAAACAGGTCAATACCCCGGCCTGGGTTAAATTCTGCTCGCCGCAATCGACACCGGGCGTACAACTCAGATTTTGCCAATCGGCGGCATCGTTGGTGACTATCGCCTTGGCCCAATCCAAGAACCGGATGCCGTTCAAGGCCGATGTATAAAATTCGTCGAACCGGAATATCGTGTGATTGCACCCCGGATCGATGTAAGCCCGGTAGTTTTTCGGCAAGGCCGTTTTTAAACCGGCGGCAATTGTGTTCATTCTAAAACTCCAACTCCCGAAACCGGAGACTTGGTCGGCCGGCACGCCGTCGCTTTGTTCCATGATGTTCAAGAATAATTTTTGCACCACATCGTAAGCCGTAGTGTATTGAGCAAATCGTTCCTTCGGATATTGCGCTGCCAGGGTTCTGTAAACTTTCGGCAGGAAATCGGCAGCCGGAGCAGCCGGCAAGGTTTTGAATATCGGATGCAGATTGGTATCGATGTTCCAACCCGAACTGGGGCCGAATACGCCGGAAGCCAAAAAGCCGTCGGTAATCACTCCCATGCCGCCGTCGCCGAGCAACGAAACTTTGGCGTCCTTGCCCAACATTTTTTGGACCCAGGGATAGTTCAATGCAGCGCCGTAGGAACCGGCACTGGAACCGGCGACCAGGATTTTATCGATGTCTACGCCGCCGGCATTCAACGGACTGAATTTGTTTTTCCGCTCACGTTTAAAGTAATCCAGTACGTAAAGAAAGTTGTCGAAGCCGCGGTGTTTAATGGCTAACGCATCGGTCGGATCGGGATTAAACGGATTTTGGTAAACCGTATCCTTGGAACCTAAAAATACGTCGCCAGTACAATAAGACACAAACACCATGGTCCAATTTTTATACGGGTTCTCCGGATCTTCGGCGTCCAGCAAACCGGCCATTTGCTTCGGATCATTGGCCACATCGGCCGACGGCACATAGCTGGCCTGTTGGCCCGGCACAATGTTACATGTCTGGTAATTCCAGCAAGCGCCGCCGCCATTCATATACAACAAGACTTTGTCGGCCTTACCCGGTTTTACGTAAAACGAATAGGGTTGGCCGAATGCGCAACTGGGCATCACCAGTTTTTGCGTATCGCCGACTTTCACCGAATATTGTCCCGGAGTTACTTCAACTTTTTGCCAGACGTCGGCAGCTTGCGCTGCAACGGCAGACCCCAACAAACCGGCAAGTACCGCATTCAATAGAAATGGTTTCATGGTTTCTTCCTTTATTCTTTTAAAGTCACTGGACATTCACCTTTCGGCCTTTCCGGCGTCGGGTTGACTCACAAGTGTAGTCCGCTGCCGGCAAGTACAGGAATGAATCAACATGAAACGAAAGTGGTTACGAGCGCTAACACTTGCCCGCTGCCAAACTGCGCGCTTTTTAGGGACAGTTTGGAATTAAAAAATAACGATCGGATCGTCATTTAGACTGTGCCCGATCGTCGGTGTGTAACGCACGAAACTGGTGCAAATCGGCCGATCGATTGGTTGAATTAAACCTAGATGTACAGGTAAAAACCAATTAAAAAACCGCCGACCCGATTTCTGACCGTTGTTTTTCAATAGCTTAGGTCTGGTATACCTTTTTGGCGCATTTCTGGCTTAACTGTAATGGAGTCGCCACAATAACCAGGATGATGAATGGAAACGTCTAAGCGTCACTACTATGAATTAATCGGTCTGGCCGTGCTGGCCGCGGCCACAACCTCATTGTTTTGGTTCACCAATTTGGACCGTTGGGCGGCCGGTTTGTTTTTTTACCCCGGTAATGCTGGCGGGGTTTGGCCGAAACAGGATTGGTGGTTCTGGCGACTTCTTTACGATTACGCTTTTCCATTCACCATCACTGCCGGCGGGTTTGCACTTCTGACGTACCTGCTGAGCCATCTGTACGACGACTTCCGCAGTTTTCGGCGTCAGGCCTTGTACATCTTGCTGGTGATCGCGATAGGTCCGGGGTTGGTCGTCAATCTGATCGTCAAAGATCACTGGGGCCGGCCGCGGCCGGTGCATACCAAGGAATTCGGCGGCGAATACGCTTACGTGCCGCCGGCAAAATTAGGCCATAGCCCGGACAAATCCTTCGTGTGCGGACATTGCTCGGTGGGATACGCTTTTTTTGCGCTGTATTTTTTGGCACAAAACTACAAAACGTTGTATTTAATCCTGACCTTGGGTTTGGCCTGGACCATGGGTTTTACCCGGATGACCGCCGGCGGCCATTACTTGTCCGACATACTCTGGTCCGGGTATCTGGTGTTTTTGGTGGCTTACGCCTTGTATTACGGTTGGTATCTGCGCGACGAACCGGTAACGGTGCTGGAACCGAAAATCGCCACCGGTTAAACCGCTGGGCTAATCCGGCATAGAACTATGAACGGTGACCGAACGCCGTTTTAACATTCGATCAAATTCACCGCCAAACCGCCGCGCGAGGTTTCCTTATATTTGGTTTTCATATCGGCGCCGGTTTCGCGCATGGTCTTGATGACTTTGTCCAGCGAAACGAAATGTTTACCGTCGCCGCGCAAGGCAATCCGCGCCGCATTGATGGCTTTGACCGAGCCCATCGCGTTGCGCTCGATGCAAGGCACTTGCACCAAGCCGCCGACCGGATCGCAAGTCAAACCCAGATTATGTTCCATACCGATCTCGGCGGCATTTTCGACCTGCTCCGGCGTCCCGCCCAACACCTCGGCCAAGGCGCCGGCCGCCATCGAACAGGCCACGCCGATCTCACCCTGGCATCCGACTTCCGCGCCGGACAGGGAAGCGTTTTCTTTGTATAAAATCGCGATGGCCGCCGCGGTCAATAAAAAGCGGATTACGCCGTCCTCGTTGGCGCCGTCGCAATATTTCCAGTAATAATGCAGTACGGCCGGAATAATCCCGGCCGCTCCGTTGGTCGGTGCGGTGACGACGCGGCCGCCGGCCGCATTTTCTTCGCTGACCGCCAGTGCAAACAAATTCACCCACTCCATCGTCCCAACCGGCATGCTCGGAGTCTGCCGCGGAATTTCGCCGGTCAGTTGCCGATACAGGTTGGCGGCACGGCGTCTGACTTTCATGCCGCCGGGCAGAATGCCTTCTTCGCGTAAGCCGCGTTCGACACAAGCTTGCATCACCTGCCAGATCGTCAGCAACCGCTCGCGGATCTGAGATTCGTTGAGCCAGGCCTTCTCGTTGCTCAGCATCAATTCGCTGATCGATTTACGATGGGTCGCGCACAATTTCAGCAAGCCATCGCCGGTGTTGAACGGATAAGGCAGGCAGGTATCGTCGTTGCTCAGGCGATCTATCGCCGCTTCCGGTCCGGTCACGACGAAGCCGCCGCCGACCGAATAATAATCGGCCTGCACCAATTCGGCGCCGGATGCATCGAACACGGTCAGCCGCATGCCGTTGGAATGGTAGGGCAACACTTTACGTTGAAACAGCAAATCGGACTTTTCATTGAACGCCACCGGATGGAAGCCCAGCAACCGCACCGAACCGGTTTCGCGAATCTGCGCCAACCGCTGCGGTATCGAATCCGGATCGACCGCGTCCGGCGCTTCGCCTTCCAGACCCAGCATCACCGCCTTGTCGGTACCATGGCCTTTACCGGTGGCACCCAAGGAACCGTAAAGTTCGACCTGAATCCGGCGGACTTCGGAGATTAGGCCTTGCTGTTCCAATTTCCGGGCAAAGGCCATTGCGGCCCGCATCGGCCCAACGGTATGCGAGCTGGAAGGGCCTATCCCGATTTTAAAGATATCGAAAACGCTGATTGCCATGGTTAACGCCTGCGGTTGGATAGAGCGGAAATTTAGAGAAACTTAGCTGCCAGGACACGCCGACCGTAAAAAGCTTCCCCAACCGGCGTAAAACCAAGCAATCATCGTACCGGGTAAAGCGGACGAGTAATCGCAACGCCAAAGCCGGCTGGGCTTACTCCGGATTAAAGTTTCGACTTGGCAAACAGTGCGGCACCGACGATGCCGGCCTGGTTTAAAAATGCGGCCGGTTTTACCGGTGTGTTGAGCGCGAGCTGGTCCTGGAATTTATCGAGCTTTTTGCTGGCGCCGCCGCCCAGAATGATCAAGTCGGGCCAGAACAACTTTTCCATCGTCGTTAAATAAGTATTGAAACGCTTACCCCAGGTTTTCCAACCCAAATCCTCAATCTTGCGCGCCGCATCGGATGCATAACGTTCGGCTTTGACGCCGTTCTCCAAAAAGATATGGCCCAACTCGGTATTGGGCAATAACTTACCGTCGGTGAACAACGCGGTCCCCAAACCGGTACCTACCGTCACCAGCAACACCACGCCGGCTTGATCCACGCCATGACCGAAACGCATTTCGGCAATGCCGGCGGCATCGGCGTCGTTGACGTTGAAACAGGCGCAGGTTGTCGCTTCCGAAAACAATTTGTCGATATCGGTTTGGATAAACGCCTTGGAAATATTGGAGGCCGTCAAGGCGACGCCGTGTTGCACCGCGGCCGGAAACCCGCAGCCTACCGGTCCGTTCCAGTGAAAATGCACCACCAATTGCGCCAACACCGCCGCCACCGCTTCCGGAGTCGCCGGCTGCGGCGTGTCGATACGATGCCGTTCCGACACCAATTCTCCGGTTTCGGTGTTGACTATCGCACCTTTGATCCCGGATCCGCCAATATCCACGCCAAGTACCAGCATAAGTTCTCCTTGAAAAAATGAGCCGTTACCATTTTAGGCCAATCGGCCGGCTTACAACGGGTTTATCGGCTCAAGCGCCAAAATCAGCGTATCGGACTTATAAACATTGTTGATAAGCGTGTCGGCAAAATTTGTTAAATCTTGTGGATAACATCCGGATAAAACCCACCTGGGGTGTTATCCACAATCTTGCAACAGGCGTCAATGCGCAGGATGTACAGAGTTACATGGACTACATCTATATGAAAAATATTATAAAAATTGACTTATACACAAATTTTTTCCGCCTAATAGTAATAACAAAAATAAAAGATTTAATAAGTTATTTATGATTTGCTGTTGGGAGGTCGGTCCGGCTAGCCAACTGCGAAGCGGCGGAAATTTACGACGATGCATCAAAGGCGAGAAAAACGCGGTACGAATCCGAACAACCACAGACCAATCCAAACAAACCACATTTCCGATGAGAGACATGTCTGTTTCCTCCATAATAAGGAGAGCGAACTTGTTGAAAAGAATGTTGGATAATGTCGGCAAAAGATGTGGACAACTTGTAGCCTTGTTTGCCGTTGCCGGTTTTCCACAACTGCTCAACAAGCTCGGCGACGGTTAGCGTACAGAATCAATATGCTGAAAAGCTATTGATTTTTAAAGATAAAAACTATTTTTCCACAGGTTTTGCTTTCATAGTAATAACAATAGAGAAAAGATATTGATATGAAATTTATTATTGGCAGAGATCAAATTCTCGCTCCATTGCAGCAAATCGTTAGTGTTATCGAGAAACGGCAAACCATGCCCATTCTTTCCAACGTGCTGTTGCAAGCCAGCGACGACCAATTGGTAATGACCGGTACCGACACTGAAATCCAAATTGTCTCGAAGATAAATATCGAATCAATATTAAAGTCGGGGGAGATCACAGTCCCGGCCCGAAAGTTTCTGGATATTTGCCGCTTGCTGCCGCCTGCGGCCGAAGTCAGTTTCGAGTTGCAGGACGATAAGGTGAAATTGGTATCGGGGCGCAGCCGATTTTCGTTGAGTACCTTGCCGGCTGAACATTATCCGGAGTTCAACGAATCCAACTACGAATACGATTTCATATTGAACGCCGGCAAATTAAAGAAGGCGCTGGAAAAAACCGTGTTTTGTATGGCCAACCAGGATGTGCGTTACTATCTGAACGGCTTGTTGCTGCATGTCAGCAATTCAAAATTGAAATTAGTGGCGTCCGACGGCCACCGCTTATCGATTTACGAGGATGACATTGGCCAGGCTACCGGCTGCGAAGCCCGCATCATTTTGCCGAGAAAAGCGGTACAGGAATTGAGCCGGCTGTTGGACGACCCGGAAGCCGAGTTGAATATCCAGTTCTCCAATAATCACATCAAACTCTATTACAAGGATGTGGTGTTCTCGTCCAAATTGATAGACGCCAAATTTCCGGATTTCAGCAAGGTGTTCAACCAGAGTTTCATGTCGCCGCTGTTGATACAAAAACAATTATTGCGGGAAGCCTTGACCCGGGTGGCGATTTTGTCCAACGAAAAATACAAAGGCGTTACTTTCGATATTGCCGACGATGCGCTGAAGCTGAGTACCCACAATCCTGAGCATGACGAAGCCGAGGAAGAATTGGTGATCGATTACCAGGGCGAGCCTTTGACGATTTCGTTCAATTCGCAATACATGCTGGATGCGGTGACCAATCTGGATTCGGAAATGGCGGTTTTGACCATTGCCAGCAATGCCAGCAGTTGTTTTGTCGAAGAGCCCGAACAAGCCCTGTTCAAATTCATCGTAATGCCGATGCGGATGTAAACCGCTTCCCGGCATGACTTTGTTAAAGTTGGATGTTCTGGCGGTGCGGAACATCCAGTCCGCCAGCATTTCGCCGTCGCCGTCCATCAACTTCATTACCGGGGCCAATGCCAGCGGTAAAAGTTCGTTGTTGGAGGCCATCTTCATCTTGGGTCGCGCCCGGTCGTTTCGAACTACCCATATCAAGCAAGCCATCGCCTTCGATCAATCGCAATTGACTGTCGCGGCGCAAAATCGGCAGCAAAACGGCTCGGTCAGCCAGCTCGGTATCCAGATCGATAGCAAGCAATGCGAAATCCGTATCGACCAGGAAAACCGGCAGAAAGCCGATTTGGCTTATGCGCTACCGGTACAGCTGATCCATCCGAAAAGCTACCGTTTACTGGATTCCGGACCGCAAATCAGAAGAGAGTTTTTGGATTGGGGGATTTTCAATCAAAACAGGAATTTTCTGTCTTGCTGGCGTAATTACAGTAAAGCCTTGCAGCAGCGCAATGCGTTACTGAAGAGTCGGCAAGTTCGGCAAATTTCGGCTTGGGATCGGGAACTGGCGGAATATGGCCAGATGATCAAAGAGTTCCGCCTGAGCTATTTGAACGCTTTGCAGCCGGTGTTTCTGGAAATGGCCGGGTATTTTTTAGGGGGCGACGACGTGGCATTGCGTGTCCTCACCGGCTGGGACGACAAATTGAATTTGGAGCAGGCGTTAAAAACCGATCTGGACAAGGACATGCGCTACGGCTTTACCCATAGCGGTCCGCATCGAGCCGATTTCCAAACCTACTTCAGCAAACGCTTAGCCAAGGACTACTTGTCCCGCGGCCAGCAAAAGCTGTTGGTATTAGCTTTGTTGTTAGCGCAAGTTACCTTGCTTAATCGGGACAGTCCCAATACCTGCTGTATCCTGATAGACGACCTTACCGCGGAATTGGATGCAGATAACAGGGCAAAATTGCTAAAATACTTGGTCGGACTTGAATGCCAAATATTTATCAGCAGCACTGGAATAGCCGACTTCGGCGATTTGAGTAACATCGATAACTACAAATGGTTTCACGTGGAACAAGGCAAGATTACCGAGCATTGATGTTTCACGTGGAACGAACAATAAAAACTAGAATCCTCCATCACCAACGCATGATCTGTCGAATGCGATAGCAACGACAAACCACCTTGCGGTACAACACACTGGATACCCTCATGAGTGAACAATACGACAGTTCGAATATCACAGTACTGAAAGGTCTGGACGCGGTCAGAAAACGTCCGGGCATGTATATCGGTGATACCGATGACGGTTCCGGTTTACATCACATGGTATTCGAGGTCGTCGATAACTCGATAGACGAGGCATTGGCCGGATACTGCAAAGGCGTTGATGTGGTGATCCACGAAAACGGTTCGGTATCGGTGTCCGACGACGGCCGCGGTATCCCGGTCGATATTCACAAAGAAGAGGGTCGCTCCGCGGCCGAAGTGATCATGACCGTACTGCATGCCGGCGGCAAATTCGACGACAACGCTTACAAAGTCTCCGGCGGTTTGCACGGCGTCGGCGTATCGGTGGTAAATGCCTTATCCGAAGAACTGACCCTGAAAATCCGCAAGAATGGCAAACTGCACACGCAGAAATACGTACTTGGCGAACCGGTGGCACCGCTGGCGGTGGTGGGCGATGCCGAAGGCAGCGGCACCTATATCAACTTCAAGCCCAGCCCGACCATCTTTACCAACATCGAATTCCATTACGACATTCTCGCTAAACGCCTGCGCGAACTGTCTTTCCTCAACTCCGGCGTCAGAATTTCGTTGCGCGACGAACGCAGCGGCAAGGAAGACGTGTTCGAATTCGAAGGTGGCATCAGCGCTTTCGTGCAACACTTGAACAAAAACAAGACCCCGCTATTCGAGAAAGTGTTTCACTTTCAAGCCGAAAAAGAAGGCGTCACCGTCGAAGTCGCGATGCAGTGGAACGATTCCTATCAGGAAAACGTATTCTGCTACACCAACAACATTCCGCAGCGCGACGGCGGTACCCACTTGGCCGGCTTCCGCGCCGCGCTAACCCGCACCATCAACCAATACATCGAAACCAACGGTCTGGCGAAAAAAGAAAAAGTCGCCACCACCGGCGACGACGCTCGCGAAGGTTTGACCGCCGTATTGTCGGTCAAAGTACCCGACCCGAAATTCTCGTCGCAAACCAAAGACAAATTGGTGTCGTCGGAAGTGAAGCCGCTGGTCGAATCGACCATGAACGAAAAACTCCAGGAATTCCTGCTGGAACAACCCCAAGTCGCCAAAGCCATCGCCGGCAAAATCATCGATGCGGCGAGAGCCCGCGAAGCCGCCCGCAAAGCCCGCGAAATGACCCGCCGCAAAACCACGCTCGACATCGCCGGCTTGCCCGGCAAATTGGCCGACTGCCAGGAAAAAGATCCGGCCTTGTCCGAACTGTTCATCGTGGAAGGGGACTCGGCCGGCGGCTCGGCCAAACAGGGCCGCGACCGCCGCACTCAAGCCATCCTGCCTTTGAAAGGTAAAATCCTTAATGTGGAACGCGCCCGTTTCGACCGGATGATTTCATCGGAAGAAGTCGGCACCCTGATCACCGCGCTGGGCTGCGGCATCGGTAAAGACGAATACAACGTCGACAAACTGCGCTACCACCGCATCATCATCATGACCGATGCCGACGTCGACGGCTCGCACATCCGCACCCTGCTGCTGACCTTTTTCTACCGGCAACTGCCGGAACTGGTTGAACGCGGCCATATTTACATTGCCCAACCGCCGCTCTACAAAGTCAAAAAAGGCAAGCAGGAACATTACGTCAAAGACGACAACGCTTTAAACCAGTACCTGATCCAAATGGCGCTGGATAAAGCCCAATTGCAAACCGACCCCGACACACCGATTATTCAGGGGCCGGGCCTGGAAAAACTCGCTACCGAGTTTGCCGACGTCATGAACGCGATCCAACGCCTGTCCAGACGTTACGACGACCTGTATCTGGAACAAATGACCTACATGCCGGTATTGAACGCCGAGATCAGAGCCAACCCGCAAATGTTGTCTGCCTGGTTCGCGCAACTGGAACGCAACCTGAACGCCGGCGACCACAAAGCCGTATTCACTAGCGAACTGAGTTACCGCGACGGCGAAGACTTCGACGTCACCGTCAACAAACGCCTGCACGGCATCACCAAAACCTTTGTCCTGCACGCACCGTTCTTTTCCGGCAACGATTACCAAAAAATCGCCGCCTACGTCGAACACACCACCAATATGTTCGGCGAACACTCAGTCATGCGCATGGGCGAACGCGAGCAACACGTCGCCAATTTCAGACAGGCCTTCGAATGGATGATGCGGGAAGTCAAAAAAGGCCAACACATCCAGCGCTACAAAGGTTTGGGCGAAATGAACCCGGAACAACTCTGGGAAACCACGCTGGACAGCAACAGCCGCCGCCTGCTGCAAGTCACAATCCAGGATGCCATCGCCGCCGACGAAATCTTCACCACCCTGATGGGCGACATCGTCGAACCTCGCCGTGATTTCATCGTCAAGAATGCTTTGGACGTGGCTAATTTGGATGTTTAAACATGTCGGATGCCACAATTAGTGAAAAGTGTGCCAAATTAGTGAAAAACTAATGACACAAATAATGAAAAAATTCGGCAATAACTGTCTCTGCAAAAAATCTTAGTGGCATCTTCTTTCATTCACAAGGAGTCTGCAGTTTGGCAATGATTGGCAATCAGCCAAAAATTTCCACGCGTGCTGGGTCTCATGCTGGGAGAGGCTTTAGATACCAGGATGCTACGATAGCTTGGTTAGCGGTAGGATGCTGGGCAGGCGATCTTAGCTACGGTAGTGTTATACCGGAAGGCCTCGACGATGCAGAATTAGGGGGGCCAAGCGAAAGGGTATTCGTTCAAATTAAATCTCGAAGAGACAATGCGGGACCGTTTGGCCGAAGCGACGTTGCAAAGTACCTGAAGGAGCTTTGGATCAGAGCTTCTGCCGCAGCTACTTCGCCTGGACGAGTGCTATTGATTTTAGAACGCGATATCAATGGTATTGGACTTCAAGTTGGAACTTATACCCCGCTTTCTAGTTTGAAAGCGATTCTGAATTTAGTCTCCCAGCACAAGTTCGCTACTGAATGGTCTTCTAAGACTCAAATATTGCTTGCTCCTTCGCCAATGGAGAGTGCAATCGATTTGATTGTGCGGAAAATGGACTGCTTACCATTGATGGCTTCTGTCTGTTTTGCAGCGATAGCAGATAAAATAGGCGTTTTATCTGACGACAATGGTGAACGTGCTCTAGGGGATTTTCTGAGTCTTTCGGTATCCGACTTCGAACACGAAATTGAAAAGCTGGCTGGTGTTCTGTCCTCAACCGACCTTGAATTAGCATTGCAGCGAGGATTATGTGAGTCGGTAGATTTCTTGACTCCAATAGAAGACAGGAATTTTTATCTTGGTACCGATGTTCAGCCAGGACATCTTGCTGCCGGTCTTCTTACTGAACGTCCTGAAGCCAGTACGCGAGTCCTCAACGCGCTTGAACGACAACGTGCCGTATTAATTGCAGGACCTTCAGGTTCAGGGAAATCCGGTTTGTTGTGGGAAGCGGCAAAACAGAGTCGCCATACCATACGCTGGTTCCGAATACGCAATGCGGCTACGGAAAGCGATATTGTTGACATCCTACGCCTTGCAGATACGTTCCGGGCATCGGCGCATATGCCGATTGGCTTTGTTATCGACGATGTGGGTAGGCATCAAACAGGATTATGGGATGCGTTAGTTACGGAAGCCGCTACTCGCTCCAATGTGCTACTGTTGGGTTCCTTACGCGAGGAAGATATGTTTCTGGTTGCGCGTCGGAATCTCTCTATTGAAATCCGCGAACAACCGGATACGATATTAGCCGAACGAATTTGGCGTGAATTGCGTGATAGAGACCAGACTAATTGGCCTGGTTGGCGTGAACCTTGGCAAACTTGCAACGGATTGCTTCTTGAATATACACATCTGCTTACCCAAGAGCGTCGTTTACAGGAAATTCTACGGGATCAAGTTGTAAGGCGCGTGCATGAGAAGCGCCGTAACGAACTGTCAGTGCTTCGAGTAACTTCGATGATTGGAAGAACCGGCGGTACGGTAGAACTCTTACGCCTTCGTCAAACGCTTGCTATCAATGACGACGATTTATCCGATGCTTTGAGACGGCTTATTGACGAGCATTTAGTTCAAAAACTGAATACTGGTTTACGTCTCGGAAGCCTACATCAAATCAGAGCGGCTGCTATGGCAGATATTACGCATGAGATACCGCCACCTTTTAAGGTAGAGACGGTGCGGCATGCCATTCTGTGTATTGCTCCTGAAGATATGGAAGGATTCATCACACGCACGATAGTACGGGAGCCTGAATTAGTAGAGGGAATCATCAGTGGTGCGGTAGAACGGATATGCAGCGATGGAAATCTTATTTTACTTGCTGCAATCTTAAGAGGTTTAGATACGGGTAGTATTGGCGAGTCTGTCGAACGTTGGTTGCCTCATTTAGACCGACTGAAGATTTCAACTACGCAAGCAACTATGGTGGCTATGTTTGCCGTCGCTAATACGGAACCATTTCTAGAAGAAAAACTACAGGCGCATTTTGAGGCAGCACAGCTGTTACGAGAGATGGTGCATAACGACTACCGTTTGCCGTTGCTCGAGCGGCTAGAAAGACTGTGGCCAAAATGGTTACTTGAAAACCCTGATTGGCATGCGGTTAGGGGATTTTTGGCAAGTTTAGTCGGCATGCAACTGCCTTCCGCTATTCAGGGACATTTAATAGCCCTCCGTCCAAATCTCCTCACAATGCCAATTGCGGAAGTAGCGGCACTCCTCGAAACAACACAGCTGCTATTACCGGAAATAACCTGCAACTGGGTAGATGAAGTCGGCCAAACGGCGCTACTGGATCGGCTGACACAAGAGACCCCTTGGGTATCGAAGGTTCAGCTTAGAAACGAACCAGAGGGATTGGCGGTTTGCGCGGATGTTTTCTATATCTCCGACCGGATACAAACGAACCTTCACGAAGATGTTGTGGACGTTTGTCGGAAACTATTGGCTTTTGCTCCATCCGCCGAACTAGCGGTTTGTTCGGCAATCTCCGCAGATAGAGAACCTGCAGGAATCGGTGGCGTTCCAATCGCTACAAAGCGTGTCCCAAGATCCAATTTACCGGCGGAAGCTTTACCGGCACGAAATAAGCGTTGGATTGCGGCGGTAGCACAACGAGTCGCTGCCAATAGCACGAGCCAATATCTTTCGGAAGCAAAAAGGTTATTGGAGGCACTTGTACCACTATTGGAGAAGTTAATCGATGGGGTTGTGCGAGGTAAGGCCAAGGTACAGTTTTTAGACACACTTGGTGCAATCTATGAAGAATCGCGTAAGCTAACAAGACCTCCAGACCCGGATGTGATTTCCGGGGAAAATTCTGGCATTGGTGTTTCCGAACTTCAGAACGTTTTAAATTTCTGTTCGGCCGATTTTTTGCGCGGATTGATCGAAGCACCCGAGCGAGCTGCAACGATTTATGCGCGGACAAGCGAAATTTTGAAGCATATTGATAAAGCGAGCAGCGATGAACCTTGGTTGTTAATTGGTGATGGTCCGCCCTCTTCACTCTTACGTCTACGTTCAATCGTTGAACAAGCTTGTATGATTATAGGGGAATCCGGCTTTCGCAATTTGAAAGTTAGCCAGTTAGCGCCGAGTTTATCGAAGACGTCACGCTTTAATGATGCACTTCGTATGTTGTCTATCAAGATTCAACAGCAACTCGATGCCCGTCTCGATGCATTGAAAGTTGAACTCGAAACGACGATACGCGATTGTGGCTATGTTGTACGAGCTGCCTTCCGTCCAGTCAATGAAATTGGTGGTCCCTGGCCTTATGCAAAGTTGCTCGTTATCGTGACGCTAGAACGAATGATAGATTGGCCGGCGACAATTGAAGCGATCGCAGAACCCGTAAGACAAATTGCAGGCACTGGGCGACGCATCACGATTGTGCCTGCCGTTGGCCGTTTTTGCATTCAGGAACAAGCGTTTTCAGGTGTAGAAACGTTGTTTCCTCAAGCATTTGAGGATGTGTCTTGGTTAGCGGAACTAGGTTTTTCACCAGCTGAAATTTCGTTAGGGCGAAAATTCGACGCATTGATAGCGGCAATTCTTGAAGTTTCAACAATAAAAGCTTTTGGCTGTGGTGGTAAAGATCGTGCTTCGGAGGAATGGAACATACTCGAAAAGGCTAATGCGGAAATCGAGGCAACGCTAATCGAGTTGGAATCGATCATACCAATCGAACTTAGAGGAGAAGTAACGGAATTTTTGGATTCACTGGTTAAAACTGGAGCGGATTTTGCCGTTGACTTCTGGCAGCAAATACATGGAGATTCGACATCGTCTCCAACAGCTGTAATAACAGCTATAAAGCTGATCTTGTTGGATTTGGATTAAGTATAGTGACTGAAACTCAGTAGCTATCCTCAGGGCCTTTGTCGCCTTTAAACTTCAGCATCTCTGCAGGGGATACTGATAACGCATCCGCCAATTTGCAAATATTCAGCAAAGCAATATTTCGTTTTCCCCGCTCTACTCCTCCCAAATAACTTCGTGCCATACCGCATTCGAGTGCGAGTTGCTCTTGAGACCAGCCTCGCTCTTTCCTCAATTGGACAAGACGTTGTCCAAATAAGACAAGTGGGTCAGGCATGGGCTGGGAGTCGGTAGGCATTTCATGATGCTACTTACCGGTATCCTATGAGGCCACGCTCTATGAGTGACAATTTTGCTCTGCAGGCTTATATTTGGCGTTTTGTCTTTGCTGTCCAATGCCAAATTTGTCGATCCATCCTAAATTGGCTCATCTTTCTGACAGTCAGATAGATAATCTGATGACACGGTACTATGCGGGAGAAATGATTGTCGATTTACTGGCAGAATTCAAAGTCGATCATCATCCGCATCATTTATTCAAATTATTCCCGCCGATACTTCACTCGTTCTTGGTATGTCCTTGTTGCGATGCTGCGATGATGTCCCCAAGAATATCTAGGAGTGCGCATTATGAAACAACGATGCGTTGTTCCCAATGCAGACATGAGGATAGTTCGCGATGTAAATGTGACCATTGCCGTAACCGTCAGAGATCAGTTTCTGGCAAGGTTTCGAGAAAAGTTCTTGATGCTAAAAATGGCCAAAGAGGACAGACCCAAAATCTGAGTATTGAACCTGCTTACCTAGCATTGGACCAGGCCGTCGCTTTGCTGGCTCTGATGCGTTGTCGTGGAATTGATGGTATGGTGGCGACGGCAGTCTGGGATATGGCTGCTGTGCCATTTGCCCCCAAAGGTCACTATGGTCATACGCTGGTCCAGAAATTAGGTCAGGCGAAATTACTCAGTGTGTCGAATTCAGCAGTTCCTGAAAATTTCGGTGTGTTCGAAAATGAGCCGCGAATTGAAACGGCTTTTCCGATTTTTTGGAGTATATCCAGCACCTCCCGCACTAATCTGATTCAAGGCATTGAACAAGTTGCCGCCCACGGAAAATGGCCCAGGCATTGGTTCGATCAGCTGCCTGATTTAGTGCGCGCTTTGGCCTTTGCAGAATGTAAGGAGTTTTACGACTATTGCGCCAAACAACGAGGATTACCGCCTTCGGCCCAGCGCAGCACGTCGGTGATGTTGAATAATCTATTACAAGACTATTCGGTGGCTCAATGCTATCGAATTATCTATGCTGGTGCCAAGGCGGCGGCTGACTTCTTGGTCAGGACTTCCTGTACCCCGCAGCATGCCGCCAATTACATGATCGGAGCCTGCCAACGTTGGCTAGATCGAGCACGAGCTGAGAACTGGCTTGTGACACCCTTTCACCGAAACCACGAACTTCCACGCAGCATGATCAGCGTTGTGCTGTACGAAGATTTTCTAAAATCAGGGGATGATGGGTTCAATTTGCCTTTGGATAAAATTACCAGACCAAAAAGGTAACTTCTTGCGACCGAATGGCTTGAATCTCATCGATTGTTTTAATCAGTCAGTTTGATTGCTGTTGTGCAACGAGACCTTGATACCTGTTTCCATTGAGTCCGAGAGTTAGTTTGATGTTAAGCCAACGCGTTTGGGTAAGAAGATTAGCTTTTAGCTTATGGTCATCTAAGGAGTGGACATAATCCCGGTCATTAATTTGGCCGGCTAATTCAGAGAGTAACTGAACATTATGCCTGTATTGCTCCGGAGTCATCGGAAACGAGCCATCGTCCCAATCCATGTTTTCAAAAATGTTAACTCTGAATAATTCAAAGAACTCGCCTAAAAGCTTTCTTTTATCCAGTTCATAACCGATGATCAATAAGATTTCGAATATGACGTAAGCAAGAGGCTGTTGATCACCCTTGCCTTTAATATTGGCTTTGTGCCAATACAGCACTAATGCAGCAAGACTATCGAAATTTCCCACTTCTAAAAGTTTTCGAAAGTGTGGCGTTGAGAGCTTATTAATTGGCTCCCATTGACCTGGGTGTCTTAATTTCGGTTGAAAAACGATATTACCAGCTTCAGTCCCCTTAAGCTGATTTAACCAGGTGTCAATTGCCACTACATCAGTTTCATGCAGGGAGATAACGTCCCATAGGATATGGTTTATTTCCTTTGCTGATCCATCAGCTTCCCTATTAACGTTTTCGATTAATCCTGCGAGTGGAGTATTTTTACCCAGCTTGTAGCGGCTCCATTTACCCGATGGGTCCTTTTCCTGAAAGTTTGGGTCGAGCTTTGCTCGGAAATGGTTTTCTATCTGTTTGGCCTGAGTGTAACCCAGTCGAATCCGAACGCCTTCATACCAGTAACGTACACGAAGGATTTGGATTGGATCAAGGCTTCTCGGAATTTTCAGATTATTTTTTTGATAAGTGACCATGTGAATTTTAGCCTCAGCTGCCGCTAAAATGATAAATATCGTTTAACCAATTGAAATTTATTAATTATTTATTTTTTGTGCAAAAAATCGTTCCTTTGACGCAGCCAGTTAGCCTACGTTAGGCTAAATCCTAATGATATTACCGTTACTCAAGACTGCTCTATGCAACCAGACGTCACTGAACAACTCGTACAAGAAATTCGTGGCGATTTAAACCACTTATATGGACCGTTAATTGCGGCCCGAGATCTGTGGAAGGTACTCGGGTATTCAAGTTCAGGCGCTTATCGGCAAGCACGGCTGCGAAAAAGAATTTCGGTACCGGAATTTGAGATTGAAGGTCGTAGTGGTCACTTTGCGTTAACGGTCGATGTTGCACGCTGGCTGGCACAGCAGCGTATGTCCAACCCTAAACCACATTTACTAGAAGGAGAAAACGATATGACCTAAGCAATATGTACTGACTAAAACACAGGCTTAGAAAGACAAAAAGCCTAGGGCTGCAACCCTAAGCTTTTGATGAAGCCGTCGAGATTTTGATCCTCAAGACGAGCTCATTGTTAATCTAAAAATCGTGGGTGTCAAGCCTGCGGCCTGTTTATGCGCACCATTTTTAAACGCATTATTCAGGGCGCAGGATTTGTGCGCCCTGAAATTAGATTAATGGAGAGTAATATGTCCTCAAATCTTTGGCAAGGGCGCTGGTGTGGTATGAAGCCAGCCGGCGATAATCATCGACGAGCCCGGAATGTTATTAGTCCATCAGGCTGCATTGTTCGCGGAAAATTCCCCAGCCGCAAGAATGGTCGGATGGTGCACCATGAGGGATTACCAGAACGGGACGCTATTTATCTGTTCGAGGCATCTCCCAATGTTGTGCGATATCGTGAACAACCAATAACCCTTGAGTATCCCGATGGCGCGGAATTGCGCCGATATACCCCGGATTTCGAGCTAGTGTTGATCACCGGCGAAATCATTCTTATCGAGGTCAAGGCGGTCAGTAGTCTTGGTCATGAAGATGTACAGCACAAATTTAATTGTGTCGCTGAGCATATGCGTAGGTCAAAAAAGCCCTTTTTTATCTTGACCGATGAAGTGATACGGCAAGAGCCACGCTTATCCAATCTACGCTGGGTACTTCGTCAAGCTCCACTTATTCGACCATCCGCGGATGCCATGACGGTAGCTATCATTAAACTTCGCGACTGCCTTCCTGCATCGTTTGCAGAGGTTACAGCTTTGACAACTGACAGTAGCGTAGACCCCTACAGTTTGCTCTTGGCTGGATATTTGCGTTGTTCCCTGGACCAGCCTATCTCAGACGATACCCTAATTGAATTGAACCTGGAGGCTGACAATGGCTGGTTTTACATTGCGCAAGAACAGGGTTTTTGACTGGAACGGTACTGCATATCGAATAGATCGTATCCAACCGAATAGTGAGTTGCTGTTGGAACGCATGAATGACGGCCATTTTTCTGTAATTAGTCGTGAGCAACTGCTCACCGAGTATAAGGCTGGCAAAATTTCCGCGAAGTCGGGTGATGCTGCGGCCGCTACAAACTTGTTAGTGCCTTCATTTTCAAGGCCACTTGATGAACTATCAGAAGGCGTCAGAAACGCCGTGAAGCGTCGAAAACATTATCTTGAATGTATTCTCGATCATGGCGTTCCGATTTTTACTCCAGAGTATTTAAAGCCGTTAATTGGACAGGCCGCTTTAGAAATCGGTGATTTAACCCCGCCGGGCGTGACAACCGTATATCGTTGGTATTGTCGGTTTAAATCAGTAGGTGACCCGCGAGCTATCATTCCGAGGACTGATCTTCGTGGTCCAAAAAAGTTGCGGCAAAATGATCGCATTCTCCAGTTGGTAGCAGAAGCTTTGGATGATGCTTTTAAAGCCTCACCACAGGCGACCGGCCGTAGCGTATATACGCGCTTACTCGGCAAAATCGATATTGAGAACCAGCGAACTATTGGCGGTACGCCTATCAAATCCCCGTCTTTAAGGACTTTGTACCGTTTGGTTGAACATGCTCAGGCATACGAACTCGTGGTACTTAAGGAAGGTAACGCAGCTGCGGATAGGCGATTTAGGTTGTTAAAAGCCGGCGTAAAAACCTCTCGTATCCTAGAGCGCGTTGAAATTGATCATACGCCGCTCGATTTATTCCTCATTGACGAAAGAACTTGGCTACCACTTGGCAGGCCCACGTTAACCGTGATTATCGACCACTATAGCCGGATGTTGCTGGGCTACTATTTGAGTTTCGATAGCCCTTCGACAGCAGCGGTAATGGGTGCCTTACGGCATGCCATTCTGCCCAAAAAATTGGCTGATGGGATCATAGCAAACCTAAAAATCGCCAACACTTGGCCTTGTTACGGTTTGCCTGAAGTCATGGTGGTCGACAATGGCTTGGAGTTCCATAGCAATGACCTGGAAAGCGTCGCTTACGATTTAGGCATTCGCATTCAATACTGCCCCAAGCATGCGCCACGTTTTAAAGGGGTGGTAGAGCGCCATTTAAAAACAATCAACTACTTCTTTGCTCATCAGTTGCCCGGAACTAGTTTTGCCAAATTTTATCTGCGCGGCGACTACGATCCACAAAGAGCAGCGTTGTTAACCTTTGCTGAATTTAAGCAAATTTTTGAAAAATGGGTGGTTGATATTTATGCCCAGGACGAACATCGAGGTCTCGGTAAAACAACGCCTTGGGCTCGCTGGCAAGAAAGCATTGCACATCACGAACCGGTACTACCTAGTGATTTGCAAACATTGCAGCGCCGTATCGGCCTAGTCGCAGAACGTTCATTGCGCCGTGATGGAATTTTCCTGCATGGCATCCGCTACAGTGGCGATGAGCTCAGTCCCATCCTGCGTGGATTTGGTGAGGGGGTGAAAGTTCGGTTGGTCTACGACCCGGAAGACTTGGGTGAAATCCAGGTCTGGGGGCCCAATAATGCCGAGCCGGTTGCCGTAAAGGCAGTCGACTATGAGTTTGCCCATGGACTCACCATCAAACAAAACGAATTTATTCGTCAATATCTACGGGAGCAAGGTGCGGACATTATCGACAAAGTAGCGCTTGAGAGAGCCCGAAATGAGCTGGCTCAAGCTATCGAATCATTAATGACTAAGCGCAAACATCGCGCAAGACGCCGTAGTGCGGCACTGCGAGGGATCACCAGTAGTAAACCGAACGGGTCCGATCTAAATACCGATACTAAACCTGATGTTAAAAAGGTATCCAAGCCGCAAAAAAACAAAGCGTGTGAAGTAGTCGAACAGTGTCAGGAACCGTCGGCGATGGAAATCATCGGCTCCTTTCAAATGAAACGCTTGCAAGGAGGTCGCGTATGAATTTCAAAGAGATTTGCAACGAGTTACAACGTTTTGATGAAGAGTACATTCCCTTTCCACCCTTCGTCGTCGCAGTCGATGCGGTTAAAACAAATCTAGCATTGTTTCGCGAAACGGGCATTGCCCAGCACTTGTTGGTACTCGGTGAAAGCGGTGCTGGCAAAAGCAGTCTCTGTAGCTGGATTGAGCAACAATATCCCAAATTTGCCTTGCCTGACCGGGATGTCACACCGGTGCTGATCGTTTCGGTTCCCTCGACGGCCACTGTAGCGAGCGTGGCAACGGCTTTGCTTGAAAAGCTGGGAGATCCAGGGGCGACCACCGGAACCGTGTCGGCGAAAACATCGCGGGTCATCAGGTTATGCCGGGCCTGTCGAGTGGAAATGATCTTGTTCGATGAAGCACAACATATTCATGACCGAGGTCGAGCCACCACACATTACATGGTAGGTGATTGGATAAAATCATTAATCGATCAGACCGGTGTGCCGACCGTGTTACTTGGCGTGCCTCGCCTGGAACAAATCTTACAAGTTAACGAACAACTCCGGCGACGCTTTTCCCGGCGCATTCGTTTAGCCCTGGGGCAAAGTGACACGAACTCTATCCACGCCGAATGCCTTCAACTGTTTCGTTCGCTGGGTTCCTGCCTACCACTGCCTTTGATGTGTGGCCAGTTTGGTTGGGATGATCTGGGTATGCGTCTCTACTACGCTAGTGATGGTCGTGTTGCGTATATCAAAAAGGTCTTGGCGTCCGCGTTGCGGCTCGCATTGGAAACCGGAATGGCAGAGATTGGCCCAATGCTTTTGGAACAAGCCTTTACCGAGGAAATCTGGTGGGAGGGATTGGGTAAACTGAATCCTTTCAATCCTTCATTTGAGTTTCGCCGCCTGGACAGGGGTAATGAGCCATTCGAGTCTGGCAATTTCAGTAGTGCCCGCAAGGGCCGTAAGGAGGCGGTATGTTGATACCGTTTAGCGACTATCCCGTTCGACCGCAGCTACAACCGGGGGAAAGCCTGATGGGTTATGGGTACCGGTTTTACAGTGCTAACGGTCACAGCCTGCCTTTAGACGTTAGGCAATTGCTGTCTCGTTGGTATACATATGAGCACGATGAGTCATTCCAAATAGCGCAATCACTTTTCGGGGGCTTTCTGTCGCTAAAAAAATGTTGGTGGATTCGATACGCGCAAAATCCGCTGATCAATGCTTTAGAACGAAATAGGACCCTGACTGGAATCCTACGAATACCCACACCTCTTTGGTTTTGCCCAAAATGTTTAAGCGATGATGAGTTCTATTACGGACTATGGGAGTGCAAATTAATTGAAGTATGCCCATTCCACCGTATTGAATTGGCCCGAATATGTCCGAAATGTCGCAGAAATTTTTCTTGGCGTCGGCTTTCAGCGGATTGGAAATGTGCATGCGGTTTAGAACTCGTCACCTTAATCACAAAACCGGCTCGGCAATATGAGTTGGATTTAGCTCATCAAGTTGCATTTGTGTTGTTTCGTGAATTGCCAGTCAAATTACAACGAAATCTGAAGCCAAATACAGCTTCTTACGAATTCGGTCGTCATAAACTCAAGCAGATTCACGACCTGACAAAGGTCGCGCAGGGAAGATGATTTTTGAAAATCAGCCTACATTGCCGGTTCGTATTCGCCCCTTTCATGGGGAGGCGACTATCGGATATTTGCTGCGCGTTTCGCAGGCTAACGGCTACGTGACCCTTAGCCAGTTAGTTAACCCGTTTAGAAGCTTTGACGCCCTATGCCAAGGGCTTAACTTATCAATCGAGGAAAGACAAACGCTGATTGGTCCACTCTCGAGTTTCCGGGGATCAACCGAATTGTTGAATTCTCAGACTAGTGTTGATTTCAACACTAGTCTAATGCGCTGGTGCTCGTTGTGTTTTCAGGAATCAGCCCATATCCGTGGGTCATGGTTGTTAAAAATCAGTTGCGTCTGTAGCCGACATGCTGTTGTGCTACATGACCGGTGTCCTTGTTGTGGCAGCGTCCAGCGCCTAGGGCGAGTGAACTACCTCCAATGTGATTGTGGTGTATGTAATGGTCAACAAAAACCGGACACTTGTTTAGGCAGCGTCTCTCGAAAATTCCCGCTCGAATTCGATCGGGGATTGATAGCCCAATGTTGAATGCGATCGACGGCCGTTGTAAAAAGCCAAATAGTCGATCACGCTCAGTTTTGCCGCCTCTTGGGTTTTGAATTTTTCGTAGTTGAGCTGTTCATGCTTCAAGCTACGGAAAAAGCGTTCCGTCGGCGAATTGTCCCAGCAATTGCCTTTTCGGCTCATGCTTTGCTCCATGCGCATCACGGCCAGATGTTGGCGATATTCTCGACTCGCATACTGACTACCACGATCCGAGTGATGCAGCAGACCAGGTGGCGGTTTGCGACGCCAGAAGGCCATTTGTAATGCCTTGACACAGAGCGAGGTCCGCATGTGGTCGTCAATGGCCCAGCCCACCACTTGGCGGGAGAATAGATCGATAACGACCGCGACATACAGCCAGCCCTGTAACGTCCAGACATAGGTAATATCCGTGCTCCACACTTGATTTGGCTGAGCGACCTTGAATTGGCGATCCAGCCGATTTGGGGAGATGGCCTCGCTGTGGTTGCTGTCCGTGGTCACTTTAAATCGTTTGGGGTAGCGAACTTTTAACTTCAACTCCCGCATGATCCGCCGCGTTTTAAAGCGGCCGACGGCAAAACCCTGTTTCTGCAAGCGATCCGCTAAGCGACGCGAACCAAAGCACTGCTTGTTGTCGGTAAAGATTTGACACACTTTATCGGTAAGCTGTTGATCCTGCCGCTTTTTATCACTGCCTTGTGAGGCGGTGCACCATTCGTAGTAAGCACTAGTGCCAACGCCCATGACCCGACACAGTACGGTGACTGGATAGGTCTTCTGTTGCTCTCGAATAAACCCGTACTTTATTCGGTTTCTTTCGCAAAGAAGACTGCGGCCTTTTTTAAGATTTCGCGCTCCATTCGCAACTGTTCATTTTCCTTCCGTAAGCGGATCAATTCGTCACGGTCCCCCAGATTCAGACAAGACTTTTTTACCGCCGATTCGTTCGCCGAAGGCTTGCGTTCCGCTCGTACCCAGCGTCCTAGGGCGCTTTGCGATATGCCCAAATGATCGGCTGCCTGCTGTTGGCTGTAGCCTTTTTCCAGAACCAGTTTGGCGGCATCTTGTTTGAATTCCAGGCTGTATTTTGGCCGATTGTGTTTTTTGTCGTTACTCATGACCACCTCTGCTAACAGTATAAATTCTGCCTTTAGAAGTGTCCGGGGTTATTAGACCATTTCAGTATGGTTGGCTGGGCATCAGGCTCAAGACGTGGTTAGTAGTTCATTATTGCGCCTCAGCCAGATGGTTGAGGCCGCGATTGATAGCCCATCAGGATTACCGGGCGTTCCGCTCCTGTCACTATTGGAATGGCTCAAACTGATCAGTTACCTGGGGCAGTATTCCGATAACGCTCAGCCCAGAAAGCCGGGAAAGCTCGGAAATATGCATCAACTGGATACAGCTTCGGCATTGATGCGGCAGGCAAGTCATTTACTGGATAATTGGCCGGACAATTTCCACGCCCTCTTGATTGAAATTCACTGTCAGGCGAAGCGTGAGGCAAAGAGTACTACACGCATCCGAGATACGTTTGGCACGCTGTACCATGTACTTTATACCGACCTATCAGATGATTGTTTCCAGTTTCTGCGCGACGCATTCGAGCGCTATTTACACGAGCATTGGGCAGGTGTCGTGAATAAACGCCACCGAGCGTTTAAGCCAGAGACGATTGCCAGACATCCCCGTGTGACTTTGAAACAAGCTGCCAAAAAAGCCGGCGTGGCACCGTCAACGGTTCGCCATTTCATTCGAGCTGAGGTCATCGCTGGGCATCAGATTGAATTGCCATCCGGTCGTAGACTGCGTTCAGTCGATGAGCAGAGCCTTAGTGAAATAGCGATTCTGGCAAAGGGATGTATCACTCTTGATCAAGCTGCCAAACAACTAGTGCTGCCGAAGGCCCGGGTCAGAGAATTAATAGCGGGTGGCATTTTGAAGCCGTTGGTCTCAAGAGTCCACGGCAATGCCGCTGCTTGGCTGATTCCGAAACAGCAAGTACAAGCATTGATTTTCGCAGGCACAGAATCGATGCACTCGCCACCGACAATAAACGTCAGATACATATTGAAGTATTGGCATCTGCGCGATGGAGAATTCATCACTTTAGTTCGGGCGCTTTTGGGAAACCAATTAAAACCAGTGGGCAAGTCGGCTGAGCCGACACCATTGGGAAATATCCAGCTTGATGAGCAACAAACTTGGCATTGGCTGGCGGAAATGCGCTACACCGAAGGTGCCAGTATTTCTGTGGATCAGGCAGCGAAGAGGCTAGGCTTGAAACAACAAGTGGTGTACGACTTGGTAAGGCTGGGGTTACTGACGACTATCCAAGATCATCTTCCTGGTCGGCGAGTCACGCAAGCAAGCCTCGACGAGTTTCAAGCTACTTATATTTCATTGGCTGAATATGCCAAATCAGTAAAACGGGCGCCGCGATGGGTATTGCAAACTCTGCCGGTGCAACCAGTTTCAGGACCTTTGATCGATCGCAGCCGGCAGTATTTTTTTCGTCGGTCTGACCTAAATGGTGAATTGAATGGCAATGAAGCCAGTTTGATTCACACGTCGTCTCCAAAAGAAACGGAGTAGAAACTCTATGATGCCATGTAATCTTTGCAGTCCAGCCGATGAAAACGGTATACGTCAGCCATTTGGCTCAGAGGGCCAAATGCTTCTTGGATTAAAACAGAGGGGGAAAACGAAATACTTACCAGATGGAATGAGTTATGAACGGACATACGTTTGTCAGGATTGTGGCGCCGAATGGAAAATGATCGGTAAGCTTGGCTCAAATCCAAGTTACATAGATATACCCATACTTGAAATCGTCAGGCGCTGAGCATGAGAAACGCCAGAGAAAAAATCATCGTATTTTTGCAGGGTCTGCCGAGTTCGCTAACTTGCACCGCCATGGCGATAACGCGATGTATGCAACGACGATAAAGTATGTCGAATGATGGTAGGCCGGCAAAACCTGACTGCCGGGAACTAACAAACATCACTAACATGGAAAAAAGGCGGCAAGTCCATCGGCGGCAACCGGTGAACCTGCCTAACCACCACCCGCCTATGAAGGAGGCAAAGCAATGGCTAAGAATACTCTATATGGAAAACGGACAAGATCCAGAATTGGACAACGAAAATAGCGATAAAGACCATAAAACCGAAGCAAATGGATCGGACGATGTATCGCTCTGCCCCGGCCCCAATGCCGACTATCCGGCAGATGTTGACCGATATATTAGCGCCGAAGTACGTGCGCTGTATGACGTGTATAGCTACCGACACGCAGCGGCTATTTTGGCTAATTCCTTTCCGGAAGAATTGAAAGAAATTGAAGCGGCCTTGCTAGCCTTCCGTATTACGAAGCGAGACTTAGGAAGGTCCGGAGGCGACGAAACCTTTATATCTAAGAGATTTTCAAATATTTTACGTCCTAATGGATGGGTCGAATCACGGATTCAAGGCGATCTCTTAGTAAGGGTGCAGGAGTTCGATGAACAGGTTCTGGCTAACGGAAAAGTTCATAAAGTGAAACGCCCTGACACTAAACCTCGGTTGATCGAGGCTTTTACTGACAGGCATAAACTAGACTACGTAAAAGGTCGTGTTGCCTTTGATTTTGAATGGAAATCCACGAGACAAAACTTCGACCGGGATTTGCATACATTTCGGGCGTTCCACGAATTTGGACTGATTAGTGCCGGGATATTAGTAACACGTAGCGAGAAGTTGAAGCCTCCTTTTGACAACGCGAATAAATTGGGCGATGAAACCGTAAAAGCGAGTTACGGTGCCAGTACAGCCTGGATGGGCAATCTCCTACACCGGCTCAACGCCGGACTACATGAAGGTTGTCCAATTTTGGTATTCGGCATAACGCCAAAATTGATTGAAGATTGGGAACAAACATGACGGACAAAGAAGATGATATATGGTAAATAAAAGCTCAATTTCTAACCTTTGAGAATATTATTATCCTTGCGTGCAAACCGATTGGTAACATTTGAAATATCTTCAGAGAGTAAGTACAACGGGAGTTCGTTGACCGGCAAAAACCGACCCCAAGCGGCCTTTGAGCCAAAACAATTGACTGTCGGGTTCTGGGCCACAACCAGCCGATCAGGGATTAAATTGTTCCTCATGTAAATAATTTGTCAAGCAATCTGAGGCCAAGTTCTGCTAATCTGTTAAGTCCTTCCTTTTTCAGGGGAATGGCGCCGCATTCTGGGCAATTTTCATAGTATTCTCCGGGCATCAATGCGTCGCTTCTCGGAGAAACCGTCTTTTTCCAACCGCAAGAAGGACATACATAAACGAACGGTTTAGGTTTGATAGGCATGATATTACTGTGTAATCCGCTTCATGAAATGGTAATAGTTACTTTGCAAAAACGCCTTATTGCATTTCGTCCCATGACAAATCATACGCATTGATAGTCTGACTTCAAACCTACATATGGTAGTTCTTAACTCATCAACTTTCACTTGTTTCCAGTCGGACACCACCCATGATCTGTGTTCGCAGGTGAGTGCAACGCTCACGTAAAGCGGCGATCTTTTTTGCCATAACGGCATTCTTGATATCAGAGTTACTCACTTCTTCAGCCGCACTGTCCAGACTTGCTAAAGCTTCGGCAACAGGTCCCTCCGAGACCTTCACTACTCCAGCCTCCAGAGCTTCGGCCTCAAGTTTAGCCTGTTCAGCAAATACGTTGCGTAAAGACATTCTGAGGCTAGCAAAGTACCGAGCTTTTTCTTCTTTGGCTTCCTCCTCTCGATATTGCAAATAAAGATCAAGTGCTATTCCGATAAAAGGTAATGCTTTTTGTGCTTTTCCTGCCCATTCAGCAGTTTTCAAACCTAACCACTGTCCAGTCTTAACAGCTTCCCAAGGCCGGAATTTTTTGCCGAAAGCTTTTCCAACTGAGTAAACAATATCACGTAAGTTTTTTGCATTCTTAGCCGCTTCCTCAAGGCTTGCCTTTAGAAGCGGCTGGTCTATACAGAATTTCGTAAACTTTGCAACATAGGCTTGACCTTTAGCGTGATTTCCATCTGCGGTAGCTTTTATTCGTTCGGCGCGTTGTGTTGATCCAAGCTCTACTTCTTTTGCTAGTTGGCTATGTCCAAGTTCTTCTAACTTGTTTTCTGTTTCAGACAGAGCCTGTGCCAAATCAAACTGAACGCCATCGTAAATACTGCTGACTTCACCAGCAATATTAGCCATACCTGACTCAAAGAGACTAATAAACCCTTGTTCGTTGGTAGAATCGTCGATTTGCTGAGCCGCAGGTTCAGCCTGGCGCAAGATGGTTGAATAGATTTGCTGTTTCCAATTTTTTCTAATTTCCAGGAGACGTAACTGCAAGTCTTGGAGAACTTTTTTTTGTCTGCGTAATAGCTCGAGTCGGTTTTTGTCGTCCTCGGAATCAGCCACTTCGGCCTGCAACAGATCAGTCATTTCAGCAACGATCTGCAAAGGTGTGGTGAGTCGTCCCAATGTTCCTGCGTCGTCAACAAATTGATTTATGCCATAAACGAGTTCGTTAATCCGACTTTGTCTTATAAACCGTGTGCGCAACTCTTCGGTCATACCCTTTGCCTGAGTGAACTTCGAGGACGCACAAAAATAAATAGGGACATCAAGATGCGGACCAAGCACCTTTTGAATTTGTCCTAATAAGATTTCCGTTGGATTCGTCTCTCTGTCAATCTTGTTAACGACAATGGCTGCTTTTTTAGCTAGCCCTAAACCAGTATCGTCGAGGACGTATTTCAGATAGGCCGCTAATCGCGGATTGAATAACTCATTCGTAATGACGAACAAAACAAGATCGGCTTTGACCGTTGCTTCGCGAGCAATTCGGTCATGATCGGTTTCGACACCTTGAGCTTGTATGCCAGGAGTATCGACTAGCGTTAATCCCTGCCATGAATATTCCGAAATGGTATCAGTACAAACGTCTGCATCGATTTTCACGTCCGCTCCGGTTAGAGCGCTAATCAATGAGGATTTTCCAGCACTGAATTCGCCCAATAAAACCAAGCGCAACGGAGTTTCAGTTCCTATAAGCTCACGAGCCTCCTCAAGCCTTTCTAATTGCCGTGCTGCTTCTGGAATATCCAAGCCTGCAATAAGGCTCTCTGCGTCCTTAACCACATGGTTCAGTTCTTTAAAATATGTTGAATAAGCCAATTTCATGATTACTTCCCGTTTTCAATCACAATATCCATGCCAAGTAACTTGCGAGCAAGTCGAACATTTGCGCCTTTCGGGCCAATCGCCGCTGCGACTTGATCTTCACGATCAAACCGAACGATAGCGGCTCTTCGACCTGATTGTATGGACAGCTTGATACAGGCATTGTGAATATTATGTAGTCCAAGTGCCTGCAAAACACGCACTTCATCATCGGCATCGCCATCGACTAAGTCAATGCGCTCTCCCCCTATTGCGCTTGCTATCCGCCGGATTCGCTCACCTTTATGACCAATGCATACCGCTAATACATTTTTATGTTGATCAGGCTTAGTACGAATCACGACCTTTGTTCGATAGTCGGGTATGCGCGCCACTGAATCAACATACACATCGCCACCAGTACTCTCTGGAATAAGTGCATTGAAAAGATCAACAATGAGTCCCTTGTTGATAGAATCCGACACCTCGTCCAGATGTTTAAGACTGGCAACAATGGAACGCCAAAGATCACGTGCTGCACAATGTATTGGTGCCATCACCTGATTTGCAGTATCAATATAGAGTGCCTTTGTCTGGTCTAGCCAATTTTCACATGCCATATGAACCCGATGATGATCATTCCAAATACGTTCATTGAGCTTTGCGATGATTGCTGTGCGTTTTTCATGCAGAGCTCGTTTGTCGGAGCTGTCTAAATCGTCTGCAACCGATCTTGCGAGTGCCTCACCAGTGAACCCTGCACCCGCAACAACCACTGCAGCAATCCAACCCGTAGGATTCCACCAGTTTGCAACTGCCCATGTTGCTAGCGCAGCTGCACCAGTGCCGCCAGCAGTTCGCAACCCGATTCTCGCGTATTTGTTTCGACGCTGGTCGTTCTCCAATTTGTGGTAGTCATCAAGCAGCTCATCAAAGTCATCAACTTTAACGAATTGGAAGTCAAATGTTGATGAACGCATTTCCTCTGAAAACTCTGATTTGAAGTCCTGCTGAGCGATCTCGGTGAACCACGTCCCTGCATCCAATACAGCATGTGTGTTTAGGAGCTGTTTCCAGTGTGTGTTGAGGGCATGGCCTCGACCGCCTGCCGCAATGACCTCGTCGATCATTCCTGGAATAGCGTCGCTTGCAGCTTGAAACCGCGAGCGTATTAAAGGTAATCGCCGTACAGACTTCTTCTGTGCTTCCAGAGCGCTTATCTCGAGCCGTTTTCCCAGCTGCTCGAGTGTATCCATCATTTGGCGGAACTCCCCAGCAAAGGGGCGAAGCATGTCTTTCAGAGGCCACAAGTGGCTGAGAAGAAGCGTTCTTGGTCCAGCCAACCGAGCCGGTAACGCTTCAGTTTGGATAAATTCGGTAATCCGGTGTTCTAGATCACATATCCTGCTGTTGCTCACTAGAGCGTGCCTATCGTCTTCCTCTAATCCTTCGGGGAGACCGGCATCAGAACGCCCGAGCCACGCGGCCCTTGAGTGTATGTGAATCAAGCGAGGTTTCGGCATGCTTAAACGCCGCTCTAATTGTCCACAGATTCTCCTTGAATGGCCGTCAAGTTCATCTGCTTTGAAGATCAGTTCCGGTCGGCCAATTAGCAAATCCAAATCTTCGTCTGCAGTCTTAACGTTGAGTAGGACCGTAACACCCTTTCCTTGAGTACGAATGGTTCTGAAGCGCTCAAGCTCACCATCCGTTGCTTTGTCGTCCGTAAGCATGAACAAGATGTGATCGGCGCGATCAATAAACTCTTCAGCCATCTCGCCAAGAGCTTCACCTTCAAACCCCTCGATGCCCGGGGTGTCAACAATTCGCAAGGCGGGCCTATCAGGTGGGCTCTTGCCGTCGGTGCTTGGAAAGTAATACGCGCGTACTTCGCGAGTAGTATGCTGCATGCCGATACCAATAGTTGAGCCGTCTCCACCGGTAAGGGCCTCCATGGTGGTGCTTTTGCCCGCCCTGGTCCGTCCAAAGAGCATTAAGGTAACGTAGGAGGCATCGCGCTCAAAATTCTCTAAGGACTTGGACAAACTATCCGCGAACTTTGCCGACAGGCCGTCCAATTTACCCCGCAAATCATTGTAGCGTTGACTGAAGGTCTCAGTTGCTTCGCGAATAATCGGATTGGCGTTAGTTGGGGCTATTACTTGGGCTGCACCGATTTGTTTTTCAAAGTGCTGAAGGGCAGTGAGGAAATCTTTTTGACCTGGACGTGCATGATCAAGTGCGCGTTTAGCGGCCTTGGCAGCAACTTCCAATTGCTTTGTGATTTCATCACTTGGATTCATGAATTTGATTTTCCGTATAAATAATGCTTAATACATAGGGTAAACAGAGTAAATATCCCCCGGCAAAGCCGGGGGATTTCTCATTTTTGGTTAAGATTCTATTTTTCATAGTTCGTAACTATGAGTTATTGCTCATCCATCTGCTGATAATTTAGCCGAAAATGAGTTTTTTCCCCAACCGAGGCTTTTTCAACACTATTTGTAAGGCGCTTAGCTTTTAATGTAATCATTTTTCACCTCCGTTTTGTCTATCGACGCAGGCAAAAAAATCCACTTCGTCAATCAGCACTCGCCAACCAACACGTTGATCTCACAAGAGCACAAATGTCAAAGCAGGTAGCCACACATTGAGTGACAGCTAAATGCAGATTGCTGTCGCTTGATTTGGGCCACTCCAATGACTGAAGATGGCCGGTAGCCCTCGGCGAAATTGAATAACACCATAACAACCATCAAGAATGGTCCTTGACCCTGATGGGAATCAATTCCAAAGGTACGTTGTGACTATAGGTATGTTCTTGCCGAAATGAACTGCGTTCATCACTCATTACTGATATGAGATTTTTAAATGGCTCGGATACCGAATTAGAATCCAATAGCCTAAGCAAATAGCTTGTAGCTTCGAACTGAGTGTCAAAACCAATGTGGCTTGCATATTGACCTGTCAGTAACGGTCGCCAGAATTTCGCGTTGGGACCCAACCAGAATTTTGCAAAAGGTAATGTGGCTGCAATTTCTAGTCCTTTGGGATCCATATCGCTAAAGACTATGATGGTATTATCGGCGCCGAAGCGCTCGACGAAGTCTCGGCAAGCATTGGCTTTGGCGCCGCTTTTATGATCGCCGCGGTAGAGCCAAAGGGCTTTTGGGTCGATACAGGGAATTTGCCATGCGTGGCATAGCGGCATGATGGCTAGGTTTTCGACGACTACGATAGTATCGTGCTCGATAGTTTCGATACTGGAATTCATACATATCAGGCCGGCTGACGTGAGGCTTTGCGGATACAGCTGGATTTCCACGTTATTGATGCGAATGATCCCATCCTGGCTGTTTAATAACAATTGGTCTTCGCTGGCTGGCTTGGCCGCCAGTTTTTCGTTCGCATGATATTGGGCCATCTCTAAACGGTTTTCCGGCAAATGCTCGGTAGTGAAGGGATCCAAGCCGACTTCGGCTAAGATTTGCTGGCGTAGGCGGCGTTTGTCTTCGGCGCTAAATATCAAACGGCTGTTGCTGAGATGGCCGAAGCCATAGTAGGTTTGTACCTTTTGGCCCAATTGGCTAACCGGCCTGTCTGTGGTTAGCCCCGGCTTGTCTCTGACTAGTGCGCTGATCCATTGGTACAGCTTTCTGTCCACGTCACGCTACCCGCTGCAATTGGATTTCCTCTATGATCTGGTTGCCGTTAAAGCCTTGCAGGTTTTTGCCTTGCATATCCAAGGCGATAGCGCGGCGTATGCGCCCAGGCAGGCAGCAGTATTGGGCGAACACCATATCCAACCACAATTCCGCTTTGACTTCCAAGTCTTGATCGCGCCAATAGTGTAGCGCCGAAACCTTGCGGCCTTGCCGTTCCAGGGCCAAGGCAAACAGGTTTTCGATATGGCTTTCGTACAAGTCTTGACCGTAGGGGATTTGTTCCGGCGCCTTCGTATCCAACGGTGACGTGGCGCTGTCCCTTGTCAAAGGCGCGACAGGTTTGGCTTGGCGCCGCAGTTCGTGGACGATGGCGGCTAGGTCGGCCTGCAACAAGGGATTGCCGGCATTGATGCCGGGCCGCAAGCTCAGGCCTGGGCCGCGCTGCAGTAGCTTGGGGACGTCGGCTTCGGCGCTCCAGTCCAAGGGCTCCCATTCGGGGTGATTCCGTAAAAACTGCGCCATCGCCCGGCAGCGGTTGGCGGTTTGTTCCTGCAGCCTTAATTTGAACAGTAGTTCCTTCATGCGGCCGACGATGCCGGTCAGGCGTTCGACGACGCTTTTGTATTGGTCGATGAAGCGGATAATCTTGCGGCTGAGTTCCGGCGGTATAGCACTCCAACTGCTCAGCCAGTCGTAGCAACCGTCGATTCTGACATGGTTCAGTTCTTGCACCAGTTGCTGGGCGTAGGCTAGCGCCCGCTGGTTTTGCCGGATCTTGCCGTTCAAGGAACTGACGAAACCGAATTGACTGGTGATAACCGCGAACATCACGCCGAGGCTGTTTTCCAAGGCCTCTATCGCTTCGTACAGCGTGTCGTCGATTTGCTCCAAGTGATATTGGGCCTCGTCCCGCTTGTTCTGTTCCAGTGCGCGGCGGTAGTCTTCGATGTCCTCCTCGACGTTCAGGATCATCTTGGCCATGTTGAGATTTTGCTGATAACGCTGGTTGCGCAGCAGAAGGCGGTCTATCAAGCGCTTGAGATCGCCGGTCAGACGGTATTCGTCACCGGTATCCGCTGTGCGCAACAGACCGGATTTTTTCAAGCTGTCGATTGCTGCTCGGTTTTCGTCGTCGGCATGCAGCGTGCCGTCGATATAGGTTTTTGCCAACAATTGGTCGGCACTTGCCAGTTTGCGGATGAGTCCGGCAATCTGTTCGTGGTCGAAACTCATAAAAACAATTCCTGCTGCTCGCCGTCGGCACCGCCGGCCGCGTGTTGGTCCAGCTCCAGGTTTTCGGCGTCGTTCAGGAAGGCGATGAGCTGATGTAGATAATTGATTTTTCCGGTGGCGATATACACAGAGGATTGCGGGTTGGGGCGCGCCAGAAAGCCGGTTTGTTCCAGCTTTTGCAATACCCAGGACAATTGATCGTTGATACCGGTTTTGCTTGTTTTGAACAGCGTCAATTGGGTCAGGCGGTTTAATTGCTCCGACAAAGACGGCTCGTGTTCTATGGCCTGCAAAAGCTGATGCAGACGGATTTCGTCGCGGGCCCGGATCGGCATGTCCTGGCTCAGCGCGGTCATGACCATGTCCATCCATTCGACGACCGGGCGCAGTTGCGAGCGGACTTCGGAAAAGGCCTCCCTGATTGCAGCGCGGTTGCTGTCGTCGACCACCGTGTAGGCCGCGTAAAAAAGTTCGCCGTCAATGTTTTGCAATTCTCTATCCAGCGGCTTTAAGAAAGCGTCGATCTTTTCGGCATTGGCGGCTTGCGACAAATAGTCGAAGGCGTCCGGATAGGCGGTCGGACAAATGAAATGGCCGCTCAATAAGCTTTCGGCGACTTGCTTAAACACGGGCGTCCTCCTGTTTTGTCTGAGCGATCAACAACTGTTCGAGCTTGCTTTCCGGCAGTTCCACTTCGTGAAGCCTTTGTCGGTCGATCAAATAGCGGCGCTCGAATAAGCCCAGCACGTGGCGGTCGGCGGTCGGCGTGGCCGACAGGATTTGGATGTTTTGTTTGGCCAATAGATTCATCATGGCTTCGATGTTCTCCGGGGCCAGATCGCCCAGTTCGTCGATCGGCCAGCAGACGACGGTCCGATTTTGCTTGCGCAGCATGGCTGTGACGCCGGTGAAGAAGGTGATCAAGGCCAGATAGGATAGGCCGGTAGAGCTGACGTCCTTCAATTCCCGCGAATTGCGGGCGTGTTTGAGCTGGCCGTTTTCGAAGATGCTGAATTCGATGTCGAATAACGAAATATGATTGATTTCGAATCCTTTGGCCGGCAGCAGTGCGGTCAATTCGCCCATGGCTTGCACCAAGTCTTCCGGAATCTCGTGAGTACCGCTCAATTCGGCGATGTCGCGGTACTGGCAGTAATGATCGCCGAATTTTTTCAAGGGCTGCCAATATTCCAAATCGCTCATCTTCGAGCGCACGTTGACGGTGATTTCGCCCAATGCGGCGAAATAGCGTTCTTCGCTGACGTATTTGGACAGCTCGCTACCGGTGTGTTTGATCGCGCGCTCGAAGTTATTCAGGTGCAGATAAAAATTGTTGACGTCGTTAGCATGAGTGTCGATCTGCAGGGCGGTGTTGTGTTTGACCTGATTTACCATCTGTAGCACATGGATCAAAGGCTGTTCGATTTCCAGTACTTCGGCCAGAAAGAACTCGCTACGGGCTGCAGCCGCGTTGAGCGTTTGCGACCAAGCTTCGGCTAATTGGCTGTGCAGATGTCGGTTGAACAGCTGCACCAAGGTTTGCTTGCCGCCTTGAATATCGCGTTCCTTGTGTTTGCGCTCTTTCAGGCTATCTTGGGTCAGATGCGGCAGTGTGCCGGCCGCATATTCCGGTAAGTCTTCGGCGCGAACAGGCGGGGACTGGCGTAACTGCTCCATGCACTGCTCCAGTTGTGCCGACAGGCTGCTGTTTTTCTTCTGCTCCTCTTCCTGCGCGGAGATTTGTTGATTCAGCTCGGCCCTTTGCCGTTGGTAATCCTTTTTTAGAATATCGATGTCATCTTCTAATTGTCGGCGCAGGCTCTGACAGTCGCCGCGTTGCCGGCAAAGCTCAGGATGCTGTTGCCAGCGTTCTCGCAGCCAGCCGGCGTATTCTTCGGCCTTGCGCTGGAAGCTGCGTGCGTCCTTTTCCAAGCCCTCGGCTTCCTTGAGTTTTGCCGCCAGCGTCAGAATAGTCTCTTCGTCGGCGCCGCTGTTTTTTAAGCGGCTCTTCAATTGCTGCTTGATGCGGCTTTGTTCCTGCTCGAACTGCTGGTCATCGGCTTGGATTTGGCTATTTACCGTTTCCAACAGGTTCTCCAAGTCCGATTCCAGGATGCCTTTTCGTTCCAGATGTTCGTCTTGTAAGGTTTTTAAGGCCTGTCGATGTTGGATTTCGATGTCGGCCAGACTTTGGTCGCAGTTTTTGATGTCGTTGGATAAGCGATCGATTTCCTGTTCCAACTGGTGTTTGGCTTTGGCGGTTTCGGCTGCTATCCTGTCGGTTAGCGCTTCGGCTTCCTTGCTCAGATTCTCCTCCAATTTTTCGGCCATTTGTACACCTTGCCGGGCTTGGTCGTATGCCGACTTGGCCTGTTCGCGCAGTTTGTTGGCGGCTTGCAAGGCCGCTTCCAGTTCTTCGCATTCTTTGCCGTGTTTGCCGACCTCTCCGAACAGTTTGGCTTCTTCCTGTTCCAGTTTGGCTTTGTCGGCAGTCAAGTAACTGCGGTCGGCCAACGCCTCCAAGTTGATGCTGAGGCCGTAAAAGTCTCCACCTTGCCCAGTCCATTGTGGCGCCAGGTCGCTACGATCCAATAAATCCGGGGCGATGACCCGGCCTATCGTTTGCTGCCAGCCGTCGGCTTCCTGTTCCAGAAAATATTGCAGCGAAGCCGGCTCCGGCCGCAGGCGTCTTTGGCAATCAGCATGGCGTTCCTTAGCCCGCTTGGTGTCGGCTTTCTTGTTTTTGAGCGCCTGTTCTATTTCTTGGTAATGGTTCAGCCGGCCTTGGTAGTCGCTTTGCGCTTCGGATTGGGCTTGATAAGCCTGTTTGGACGCTTTACTCGCCGTTTCCAAAGCCTCCCGGTTGGTTTGCCGCTGCTCAGCCAACGCGGCGGGGATAGGCGGATTTTTCAGCTCGTTCTGCTTGATTTGAAAGTCCGTTTTAAATTGCGAACGCCGCTCGTTAACGGGTTGCAAACGCTGTTCTTTCGTTTGCTGCAAGAGTTCCTTGCGTTGCTGGAATTCGGCTTCCGCTTCTATAAGGTTTTTGCTTTGCTGCAGCTTAGCGTCTGAAGCTTTTTGTTGATAGAGCTGGGTTTGGGTTTCGTGCCTGTGCTGTAGTTCGGTTAATTGTTTTTCGTAGAAGCGATGGATTTCCTGGGTCTTGTGTTCCAGCGCATCCAGTTCGGCCTGAATGTCGTGCTGCCTTTTGGCGTATTGTTCCGCCTTGGCCGCCTTGACTGCAAAGCTTTCGGCGCCTTGTTCTTCGTAGGCCAATTTTTGCGCTTCCAGCTGTTCGATTTGGTAGCTCAATTCTTTTAATCGGGCGCCGGCTTCGATTAAGGCGTCTTCCTTGGGCTCCAGCTGTAGTTTATGGTTTTGTTGCAATGCATCGCGCTGCTCGCTTAGCTGCTTCAATTTGCTTGCCAGAATTTCGCTTTCGTGCTCAGCGGCTTTGTGTTTGTCCCTGGCATAAAAGTGCAAATGGGATAAGAATTTCAGGGTTTGCTTCAACTCGGCTATGGTTTGCAACAGCCGGTCGAAGTCGGCGCGTTTGGCTTCGATTTCCTTAGCCGCGTTCAAATCGGCCAGCCAGGCGGCTATGTGCTGCTTGTTCAGCTGAAAGGGCAGTTGTTCGTCTTCGTTTTGCAAAAAGCTCTGGCTGAGTTTGCCCCTCGAGATGTCGATCAGCATTTGCTTGATGACATCGAAATCGCCGATTTTCTCGATGACCGAGCCTATGACTTTTTCTATGTGGTTGATCGGCGTTGCGGCCATCGCAAAGCGGGCTTGCATGGTACGCAGGTCTTTCTTGCCGCTCGATAGCTGATGGCACTGTATCACGCTGCAATAGTCGTCCACCGCCAGGAAACGGGAGACTTCCGCCGTCGGCCGGTACAGGCGCTCGATGCCGAGCGCGTCGCGCGGAAAGCCGCTTTCGGCAATGTAATAGTCTTGCCTATAAGCTGCGTCGATGAATTTGTATTTGGCGCCTCGGCCGTCGCTTTGCACCATCACGTGGCAAATCTGTCCATGAAGGCGTTGGTATTCGTAAACCAGATAACTGCTGGCGCGCGGCAGGTAATAATCCAGAAAGCCTTTTTTACTGCCGCTGCCGCCGACGATATTGCTGGGTCGCTCGCCCCAGAACAATTGCATCAAGCGTAAAAAGGTAGTTTTGCCGGCGCCGTTTGTACCGCTTAGGTTGGTATGGCCATCCAGTTTGAGTAAAACGGTTTTGCCTGGCCAAAAGCTATCTATAAGAATAATTTCTTTCAGTTCGTAACAATTTGTCATTGATTGCCTGTAGATATGCAAATCACATTCTTGTGATCGTGTCTTGGATTGTAGACCCGTGCCATTCGGCAGGAATAAAGTGACGGAGGTCTGTCGACTTTGCTTTGGCCTATCCAAGCCACTAAAAAAATCAAAGACCGCACAATATATAATCAAATTGATTATGTCAACAGATCAAATTAATTGCTTTTCTGTGCTTCTGTCTTAAAATACTCCGATGAGTATCGAACTTTTATCTAACTCTTCTTCGGAAGCAATCCAGAAATTGAGCCAGGCGCAGCGGGAACGCCTAGCCTTTATTGAATTTAGGCTATTTTTTCTTGGCGGACTAGGGAGACAGGAACTAATACAAAGATTTGGCGTTGCCCCGGCAGTCGCAACCAGGGATTTTGCTCAGTATCGGGAGGCATTTCCAAACAACATTAGTTTTAACGGTAAGACAAAGTCATATGAATTAGGGCACGCCTTCTCCCCTGCATTCAAACATTTTCCAGATCAGGTGCTCGCTGTCTTAGCACATGGGTATGGCTACGGAGGCGTTTACACATCTGATTGCCTTGTGCCTTGCGAACTTCCGGTTATTCTTAGTCGGCCGACAATAGATGTTCTTGCCCCGATCAGTCGTGCTATCCATCAACAAAAAATTGTTAGCCTAAACTACCAATCTCATACTAGTGGATTAACGCAACGTGAAATAGCACCCTTTGCTTTAGTGAATGACGGTTTTCGTTGGCATGTTCGAGCCTATGACCGGAAAACGAAGGAGTTTCGTGATTTTGTTTTCACTCGAATGGAAGATGTGTCTGTACTGCCGGGGAGTGTGTTGTTGAAACATGAATTACCGGAAGCTGATATTCAATGGAATCGAATTGTTGAGCTGGATTGTATACCTCATCCAAATCAACATCACCCTGAAATTATTGAAGGGGATTATGGGATGACCGCAGGCGTTTTACACATTAAGTTAAGAGCAGCTATAGCGGGTTACGTCTTACGCCAGCTAATAGTCGATTGTTCACCTACGCATAACTTGGAAGGGAAAGAATATAGGCTTTGGTTGAGAAACCATCTGGCGCTGTATGGCGTTTCCAGCGCAATTCTTGCTCCTGGATATGAAGTAACCAATTTGTAGATATTTAAGGGTTAGTGATGAAACAGGGAAATAATTCAAAGCAATTACTAGCTCAAAAGGCTTTAGAAAATCTCCGCATGCGATTGCTGGATTTAACCGCGCGTAATCGACTGATTAACTTTCGCCATACTAAAAGCGCTAGCTTGCGTATCATTGATGAATTGCCAAATCAGCTGGTAGAAACGCTGCTGGCTGAAACGGAAATGCGCTTCGAGGCAATTCCCGAACCTACTGAAGAAGAGCTCATTAGATCAGGGTATCTAAAGTTCGATGAAGAAACACAACAGTTGGTGAAGTTGCGAAACGACCCTGCCGCAGAGGAATGGGCTAAACATTTGGGTTTTGCAACGAGCTTCGAGGTGCCAGAGGTTTCTGCAGATGATGACTCTAGCAAACATTCGGATACTGGAATTCAGACATTGTTGTACCCCTTCGAGATGGAGGCGACATTAAAAAATCTTTTACAAGCGGCGGAGTCTGCGATTCAAGAAATGGGGGCGAATATCCTCTATCTGGCCTTCGGCTTTTTGGAGTGGTACGAAGCTAATAATTCGGAAAGTGTGCGTGTTGCTCCGCTGTTTTTGGTTCCTGTGCGGCTCCATAAAGGTCGATTGAATCCCGTTACTCGTGCTTACGAGTACACGCTAAGTTATTCCGGTGAAGACATAATTCCCAATCTTTCTCTACGTGAAAAACTACGAGCCGATTTCGCCATGGCTCTCCCGGAATTGGATGAAAATACGGTACCGGAGGATTACTTCAGCGAGGTTCGTGCGGCTATAAAGGATAAACAACCGCGCTGGCAGGTACGTCGCCAAATCACTTTGGCGTTGCTCAATTTCAGCAAGTTGCTGATGTATCTCGATCTAGATCCAGCGCGCTGGCCCCAAGACGCTAATATTGTCGATCACCCAGTGGTTTCAAGTTTTCTGTCAGGTTTTGGAGAGGATACGAATGTACCAGACCAGTCTGCAGTTGATCTTGGCTTCGGTGAAGAATACATCATTGATGATATGGATAAGGTACACACTAACTATCCTCTGATCGATGATGCTGACAGTTCCCAGCATAGTGCTCTTATTGATGCTGTCGATGGTAAGAACTTGGTCATTGAGGGACCACCTGGAACGGGTAAATCGCAGACCATTACCAACCTGATTGCCGCTGCCATGGCGCAAGGAAAAAAGGTACTGTTCGTTGCGGAAAAACTTGCTGCGCTTGAAGTGGTGCGTAGTCGGCTGGATAAGGCTGGGTTAGGTGAGTTCTGCCTAGAACTTCACAGCCATAAGTCGCAGAAAGTCAAAGTGCTCGATGAAGTCAGTGTGCGCTTAAAAAAGCATGGATGCTATCGAAAGCCTAAGGACATCGAGGTTGATATAGCGCGCTACGAAGAAATCAAGACCGCACTTAAAAACCATGCTCAAAAAATCAACCAGCCATGGAAGCGCACCGGTAAAACGCTGCATGAAATTTTTATGGCGGCAACGCGATATCGCAATTTGATTGGAATCAACCCCGAACCGCTTCATCCCGATGGTTATGACGGCAATAACTATGATGCAGCTGCGCAACGCCGTAATGAGGATCAGGTTGAGTTCTATCGCAAAGTCTACCAAGCGGTAGCAAGTCAGTTGGATGGTGACGCGGCGCTCCAGGATCACTCATGGTATGGAGTGCGTAATGGCGACTTACAAATATTCGATCTGGATAGGGTGAAGAAATCCCTAGGGGCATGGCAGGAGTCGCTGCATCAACTGCTTTCGCAACGAGAAGCTGTCGCCGATACCCTGGGTTGCGATAAATCTATCGTGGCTGAAACACTGACTGAAGCGCAAACTTTTCTCGAAGAATTGGAAAGTATCCCAAAATTGAAAGGTGATGAAATTTTAGAGGCAATTCCTGTTCTTCGGGGCGATGTATTGGAGAAGACGCAACGCTATCTAAAGTTGTTTGAGGATATTCAAGAGCAGTACGCTTTAATAGCTAAGAAAGCGGGGCCAGAAATACTGCAAGATCTATCAATCGCGGATCAGCTTAGCTCCGGTGGAGAGCAGTTGAAAAAACTTGTTGAGGACGATGTCACACTCGGTGGTTTGGCTGAGGCGATTAGAAGTTTGAGCGAAATCAAGAATCAGTTGGAGCAGCTTGATGAGCCATTTCAAGGTGTGGTATCTGCCTTGGGAAATGCTGGCTCCAGGCACTTTGCAGTCAGCGAGTCCGGTTTGATTGAGTTCAAAATGGTAATTGAGCTGATCGTCAGCCTCAATCCCTCATATTGGAAGCTCCGTGATGAACTTTTTGATAACGAAGAACTGGACGAGTTACTGCCGCAGTTAAGGACCGAACTTGAAGAGTTGCACGGGATTTATAACGCTGTTCATGGTGTGTTCTATTTGGAACGGATTCCAGACGAAAATGAAATCCGCCGATTAGCGAATGTACTTGCTTCAGGTGGAGTGTTTCGTTGGTTCAGAAGTGACTGGCGTGCTGCACGGAAACAGTTGCTGAGTTATGCGGCAAATGCCCAAGTAAAGTATACCCGCTTGGTGCCATTACTTAGTGACTTAGAGGCTTTGGCTGGAAAACGTCGAAAGCTTGATTCCAATACGCGCTATAACGAAGTGCTCGGCGAGCACTTACAAGGGCTGGATACAGACCTTGATGCGTTGGAGGAACTAAGAGCTTGGTATAAACGCGTGCGCCAACAGTATGGTATCGGTTTTGGGCAGAAAGTGTCGTTAGGTAATGCTATCTTGGAGTTATCGCCAAGTATTGCTAAAGCGGTCCGTTCGTTAACTGAGCGCGGCTTCAAAACCCAACTCAACGATTTGCTCGATGAGTTGGACAGATTGAAAAAGGTGTTTTCCCCCGTCGTAATGTTTCAGAACGAGCAAACCTTGCTAACCGGCGATGAGGGTGCGATTTCGTGGTTATTGGTTGCCGCCAATCAAGCCATCCAGGACTGTAGGCCCTTGGCTAGTGACGATTCACTCACAATCTCAGGTTTAGTAGAACTCATCGATCAGATTGGATTGTTAAAAAAACGTGTTGAAACGTGGCAGAAAGCCGACTTTGACGGAAAACTATTTCAAGGCAGGCTTGGCCTAAAGGTAGGATTTAGTACTGACAACACCAGTGGGGTGTCGATGTTGCGCAATACACTCCAACTCGCGCAAAGTATTGATGGAAAACTGAAAAATCAAGCGCTAATTGGCCATCTCTATAGTAACCCAACTGACACGACTTTCTCGTTCTTGGTTTCACAGGCAGAACAACTTCGTGCCATCCTGCTTTCAGAGCAAACATCTTTTCAGGAATTTGCTCGTTTGGTTCAGCTGGACCGTGAAGATTGGATTTTATACTCTGGTGATCATTTAGATGATTTAGTCGAACGAAACCAGTTGGCACTAGATAATGGCGAGATGCTGCAAAATTGGCTTGATTATGTCAGGGTACGAGATCAGCTTGAAAAATTGGGGCTCGGTAAGCTCGTAGTTGGAGTAGAAAGCTTCGAAATCGACATAGAAAAATTTGAAGATGCTTATCAAGCCGGCGTATTTGATATGTTAGCGCGAGAGATACTTCTTGAAGAACCTGATCTAGGACGATTCTCCGGGCATTCTCAGGAGGCTTTACAGGAAAAGTTTAGAGAGTACGACAATAAGCTAAAGCAGCTGCAAGCTGAGCAGATCGCATGGAAAATCGATCAAATCCAAATTCCAACAGGAAATATGGCAGCTCGTGTCAGCGAACGTACGGAGAGGGTTCTTCTTGAACATGAGTGCTCTAAGCAAACAAGGCATCTACCAATCAGGCAGTTGCTGCATAGGGCGGGTGGAGCCCTAGTGGCGTTAAAGCCATGCTTCATGATGGGGCCGATGTCTGTTGCTCAATACCTTGCCCCGGGGAAAATTGCTTTCGATCTTGTGGTGATGGACGAAGCCTCTCAGATTAAGCCGCAGGATGCACTTGGAGCCGTTGCGAGAGGTGGTCAACTGGTGGTGGTTGGCGATCCAAAACAGCTTCCTCCGACTAGCTTCTTTGATCGAATTATCGATGACGACGAAGATGATCCAACCGGTATTGAAGAGTCGGAAAGCATTCTCGATGCGACATTGCCGATGTTTCCCGCGCGTCGATTACGCTGGCATTATCGCTCCCAGCATGAAAGCTTGATTGCGTTTTCTAATCACTCGTTTTACGAGAGCAATCTGATTCTCTTCCCCTCGCCGCATAAGCAGACTGAAAACTACGGAATTCAATATTCCCGGGTACCACGTGGTTGTTTCGTAAATCGGCGAAACATGGAAGAAGCAAAGGTCATTTCCGAGGCGGTAAGAGAGCATTTCAGACATCGTCCAGAAGAAACCTTGGGCGTTGTTGCTATGAGCGCCGAACAGCGTCTGCAGATCGAGCGTGCAATTGAGACGTTGGCGAAAGATGATCCTGGGTTCCTTGCATGTTTAGAGACCGACTCAATCCGGCGAGAATCACTATTCATTAAGAATTTAGAAAATGTTCAAGGCGATGAACGTGACGTAATCTTCATTTCGATGACCTACGGTCCACAGGAACCGGGCGGCAATGTGTATCAGCGATTTGGTCCAATAAATTCTGACGTGGGTTGGCGACGCTTGAATGTACTGTTTACTCGCTCGAAAAAAAGGATGCACATTTTCAGTTCGATGGATTCAGACGATATCGTGGCCGGAGCAAACAGTAAACGTGGTGTCAAGGCTTTACGTGACTTCTTAAGCTACTGCGAAACTGGCATTCTCCATAAAACTGAGCGAGATACAGGAAGAGGTCCCGACAGCGATTTTGAGATTGCCGTGATGGCTGCGCTCAATGAAGAAGGCTTTGAATGTGTTCCCCAGGTAGGAGTTGCTGGATTTTTTATTGATGTAGCGGTAATCGATCCAGGAAATCCAGGTCGTTACCTGATGGGTATTGAGTGTGATGGCGCCACTTATCACTCCGCTAAGTCGGCACGTGACAGAGATCGTTTACGCCAAACGATTTTGGAACGCCTAGGTTGGAGAATTCGGAGAATTTGGTCAACTGATTGGTTTAAGAATCCGCACGGTGAGTTATCACCTATCATTCGCCAACTGCATGAATTGAAATCGCCCGTGCTGCTGAGTGTTTCGGAATTTGAGTCTGAGGTTGACGAGATTGCGCAGATTATCGACGAGGTCGATGCCAAAGAAGCGCAGGTTGATCAAATTACTTTTAAGGCGATGAGTTTGAAAGAAAAATTGATTCGGTTTGATCAAGAGGTGATTCGGACAGAATGTCCCGCAACTCCTGAGAATAAACGTCTGTTGCGCCCAGCGATGCTTGAAGCGCTGTTAGAATATACACCGACTAGCAAGGTGGAGTTTCTCGAGGCAGTCCCTTCTTATATCCGAAAGGCCACAGAACCAGCCGAGGGCAAATATCTGGAACAGATTTTCGACATCATAAACATGTCTTTGGAAAGAGCGTGATTACTGAAAAAGATCGCCTGACAATGCGAAAGGTGAATCAGGGTATATCCGCAGGTGCGAAATTTTTCAATATTAGTGGCACAAAATCCGGAATTTTTCATTTTTTGTGTCAAAAGGGCGTATAGGTTATGACACAAAAAATGAAAAACAGCTTTAAATTCAATGAACCACTTTTCACTTAATTTGGCATCCGACAAAATTAGTGTCGAGTGACATGTCAGATCTCATAATTTCTTAAATTTGTCTCACAATTCTTATGTGAAATCTCAAAATTTATTAATCATCCTGCCGGTGATTTTTATCGGCAGGCATCGATAGAGAAATTGGGTAGGCAGAATAGGTTCAGAAAATTGATCATCGACAGCTCCAAAAAGCAGAAGTTGGTAGAGATCTTGACGTCGGCAAATTTTGACTTGGTTTCTAATCTGCGCAAAGTTTCCTATATGGAAGAAATCGAGCTTCGACGTTGTTCAGTAAATCGCTACTGAGCAAGCGAGCGCCTAGAGTGTTCAAATCCCTGTAAAAACGCCTACGCTGCATCTGTTTGATTCGTGCTAATCTCTTGATCATGGCTAGACCGACTAAAACAATGATGCAGAAGACATCTAGTGGAAATAAGCGAACATCCGCGACCCTGCGGTCGACGAGTGGTGCGGGATTCGAGTTTGAGGACCTAATAAGAGCCTGTCACTGGTGAGCAGGCTCCAACAATCGAAGGTGCCGGCACCCAGCTTCAAGCGCAGGTTTCGACACTAGGTTGGCACATCGACGACCTGTTGTTAACCACGCAGAGTAACGCCGGATCACCTGGGCGACTGGCTATCTCAGCAAAGGGCAATCTGCAAGTCAGTGCCACAGGCGCGCCATCAGACTTCGTGAAACGAGCATGGGAATAGTGGCGGGATCCGCAGAGAGCGGGCCCCAAAAAATTGAACAGTCGTTTAAGTGAAAAACCCTGCTACTTTTGAATGTCCGCAAGGACAAAGAAACGGAGCAGTAGATGTCCAAAAAACCGAGAAGAAAACATTCCCCCGCCTTCAAAGCCAAAGTGGCTTTGGCCGCCTTGGCAGGCGATAAAACCCTGGCGCAGTTGACCCAGGAGTTTGAGATTCATCAAAATCAGATTGTCGACTGGAAGAAACAGCTGGCCGAACGGGCTGCCGAGGTGTTTGGGAAGCCCGCGGAGCCTGAATCACCGTCAGTCGACCTGCAAGCCCTACATGCGAAAATCGGCCAACTGACCTTGGAAAACGATTTTTTAGGGAACGCGCTCAACAAGGCGGGATTGCTGAGCGCAAAGCGATGATCAACCGTCAATCGGAACTGCCGATCGGTCGGCAAGCCAAGCTATTGAATATCAGTCGCGGCAGCGTGTATTACCTGCCCAAGCCGGTTTCGGAATGCGATTTGGACATCATGCGCCGAGTCGACGAACTGCACCTGAAGCACCCGTTCATGGGCGCTCGCCAGTTGCGTGACCAGTTGAACCGGCAAGGCATTCAGATTGGCCGCAAGCGTGTAAAATCCTTGATGACGAAAATGGGCATCGAAGCCGTGTACGGCAAACCCAATACCAGTAAGAAGACACCCAGTCACGAAATCTATCCCTACTTGCTACGCGGCACGACCATCAATCGCGCCAATCAGGTCTGGGCGCTGGATACGACCTATATCCCACTGGCCAAGGGTTTTGCGTATTTAACGGCGGTTGTCGACTGGGCTACTCGAAAAGTCCTGGCCGCCAAGGTGGCGATCACCCTGGAAGCCTGTCATGCGGTGGACGTGCTGGAACAAGCCTTCAAACATTACGGCAGGCCGGACATCGTCAACACCGATCAAGGCAGTCAGTTCACGGCCAAGGCGTTTGTCGAGGCGGTGAAAAACCAAGGCTGTCAGTTAAGTATGGACGGTCGCGGTGCCTGGCGGGATAATGTCTTTGTCGAGCGACTATGGCGATCCGTCAAATACGAGCGGGTTTACCTGCATGCCTACGATTCCGTCGGCCAAGCCCGCGCTTCAATCCTGGATTATTTCGAATGGTACAACCACGAACGACCGCACTCCAGCTTGAACCGAAAAACGCCGCATCAGGCGTATAGTTATGGGTTGCCAACTCTCAAGTTGGCCGCCTAAACCATGGCAGGGATTTCACTTTAAATCATCGATTTTTTGTACAATCCAATGGGGCCACTTCTGTCTATGTAGGCATTTACTGGAATAACCATCACCATTTACTGCAGACATGCCAAAAAGTCACTGGTTCGATACTGTGGGCAAACCTGCATTTATTGTTCTGGTTATCGTTATTTCCGTTCACAACTGCCTGGATGGGGGAAAATCACTTTGCGGCTATACCAACGATGGCTTACGGAGTGGTTCTATTGATGGCAGCAATCGCTTATATATTATTACAATACCTCATCATCGTTTCACAAGGGACAAATTCGCTATTAAAAAGATCTGTCGGTAGCGACTGGAAGGGTAAATCCTCACCATTGATTTACTTAATAGCGACACTAAGCACGTTTTGGTCACCATGGTTAGCTCAAGGGCTTTATGTGCTGGTCGCATTGCTATGGTTAGTGCCAGATCGACGTATTGAGAACGTGATGTCTGAATATTAAAAGGATTTTTGATTTGCCAAGCAAATGACCAAATAAAACTGGGCTTTTCATTGTAACCTTCAACAATAAATTGAGTTGGTGAAGGTCTGCTCAAGCCTATTTGAAGGTCAGCTATTGAGAAACATGTATGGCGGCTTTCTGGCAGATTGGTTCAGCACCAATTAAAGCAATGGCTTGCGCGTCAATTTTTCTTGAAAAACTGCAATAATCAGAGGTTTCCTAACCCCTTTAAACGCCATAATCGGACTTTTGATTTAGTTTTGCCTAACCTGTGATTTTTTAAAAACCTATCCGCAGACTTTTCAATACTTCTGCCACTTCGGGTTTTGCGGCCGATGTGGGCGGGAATATAGCGCAGATGGTGCGACGAATTTCCGGATCTGACAGATAACGAACTCGAATCTGATCTGCATTTTTGGTGATGGTGAATTCCGGCATTAGCGCAACACCGATTCCGGCGCGTACCATACTCAGTATCCACTCTTCGCTATTACTTCTATAGGCAGCATAAAGATTGACCTGCCGCCCCTGGCACACACTCCTCAGTGTTTCACGCAATTCACAGTTCAGGCGATCCAAGTAAGGTTCAGCTTGTATCGTCGCTAAATCAATTTGTTGCAGTTGATTGAAACGGTGTTTGTCGTTGAAGACAACGACATAGCGTTCTTCGTAAAGCTCTAAAGACTGGTAATGCTCTGCCAGTAAGGATGTTGGTGCACTGATAACTAAATCCAGGCTATCTTCATCAAGTTGATTCAATAGATTGCATTCACTGTCGACGACTAATTCCAGTTCTACATGGGGTCGTTCTTGCTGAAAGTCAGTGAAGAATGGACTTAAATGGTGTGCGGCAATTGTCGTCATCACGCCGATGCGAAGTGGCACAGTATTTAAGCGGCTGAAACGCACAGCCTCAGCTTTGACAGCTTGCGTCTTGCGCACTATTTCACGTATAGAAGGTTCAACCAAACGTCCTAAGGCCGTCAACCGACATCCGCTGCGGTCTCGGCTAAATAGCTCACCGCCAAGTTCATCTTCCAATTTCTTAATTGCTTGCGTCAGGGAGGGTTGGGCCACATAGGTTGCTTGTGCAGCGCGAGTGAACGAGCCCTTATCGCAGACGGCCAGAAAATAGCGTATTTGTTGCATTTCCACAGCTTGCCCCTTTTTAATAGGTTAAACCTATCATTAGATAGAAAAATGGTATTTTACAGTTTACCTAACTCATTATTTAATATAAACACCAAGTCACCTAAATATTCAATATTCCTATGAAAACAGCAAAATTAATCGTAATGTACCCTACGCCAACAGATTTAGAAACTTTTGAACGTCGTTATGCTGATGAGCATGTGCCGATGGCGGTCGAAAAGCTGGCCGGCAAAACACGATTTGTCGCCTCATTGATTCTTTCCAATGTAGACAAATCTGCAGCGCAGTTTCATCGAATTGCCGAGGTTTATTTTCCATCCCTCGCCGAATTAAAGGCTTGTCTGAATTCACCAGGCGGTCAAGAAACAGCTCAGCATGCCGTTGAGATTTCTAGCGGTGGTGAGCCGTTGTTTCTGATCTCCGAGGTGGAAACCTTTGATTTCTAATCCGACCATCGGATTTAACATAATCACTGTGGAGGCAAATCAATGCCTAACTCTATCAACAAACTAAAAAAGGCGGCTTACAAGCGCATTAGGTGGATGGGTCTGCTGCCTGTTGTCTTTTGGGTCGGATTAATGCCAACTATTGCCCAAGCGCATCGAGGTGCGCCTGACGAGGCCGATGCTTGCGTTACGAGGGTTGGTTTTGAACGAGTCCATTTCACGGCCTATACCCCGACTCTGTCAGGGGATCGGGAATATTGCAGCATCATTCCCGAAATCGGCCCAACTAATTTGGTGTTCGACTACGAAGGTAAAAGTCTGCGCAATGTCAGCGTGGAATTCGAAATCACCAAAGAACCTGAAGGGCAAAGGGTTTTTTATCAGCAGCCGAAAAAAGTTAAAAACGGTACTTTCGATAGTATGGTCGATTTTAGTCAATATGGTGCTGGTAATTATTTGGCACACATCGCTATTGTCGACAAGGATAAGCGTCTTGACACTCATATTCCGTTCTCTGTTGGCCTGGAATCGGTTCCGGGAAAAAGCTATATGCTGCAGATTGTGATAATCGGAAGCTTGTTGTTGCTGGCTTATATTGTAATGAAGTTAGCGAATAAGGAAGCGCCCAATCACTCACCTGAGGCATGATCGAATGGTACAGGCGAGTCAAACGTACTTAGGGGGAATATGACTATGAATATGACTCAATTAAAGGTTTATCTTTTAAGAACCAATTCTTGGCAGAAAGTGCTATTCGGGTTACCGATATTAGTAATGGTTGTCATGCTTTTGATGGATCATAGCGGCGACTCGGTAGAATTGGGGCAGGCCGTGTATCGACCTGAGATGCTGAAACGTCTTTGCAAAGCTGATCAACTCAGTGGAGACGCTGGAGAGACTTATGGTGAAGAAACCGAAAATGGCATCAAATACAATGTCCGCACACCAGCCAATTATGATGCATCCGTTGCCCACCCACTATTACTGGTATTTTCTCCGGCCGGATCGAATCGGGCTAAAACCGAAAAAACAACTGGGTTCACTTTTCCTGCTACCCAAGCCGGTTTCATCGTGGCCTATGCGGATCACCCGGAATTATCGCCCAGCACTACCGTAGAATTAGGCACCATTCCCAGTTTAATGGCCAAAAAGTGGTGTATTGATGAAAAACAGGTCTATGTTACGGGACATTCCGATGGAGGGACTTCGGCAATGGCATTAGCGTTTATGACTGGCACACGACACATCCCACGTGCAATTGCGCCGAGCGCAGCAGGGGTTGCGTATGATGATTTACGCGACCGCAAATGCCCCGAGCCCTTGCCGGTTATGATCATGCACAGCAGCAAGGATCGCCTGTTTCCTGGTTATGGTCAGCAAGCGGTGGGTTGGTGGGCAGCTTGTAATAAATGTGATCCTATTCCGGATAAAATCGCAAATGGTTGCTCCTCTTATTCAGGGTGTGCCGGGGGCGTAAAAACATTGTACTGTGAAGGTGATCAAATCCATTCACATTGGCCCGAGCGAAGTCAGGATATTGTCGAGTTTTTTGTGTCAGCGACTCAAGTTAGCCCTCGGGCAAAGTGAAATTGACTCTATATGAATCGTAATGGGTGCAAAGGTAAACCCGAAAGCAAACGGTCACCCGGATTCCTCTCGGGTCTGCCTGCTCCTTTTAGTGGCTGAACAGTTGGTTGACAACCGACCTGGACGTATTAAGCCTAGAGCCATCAAACGACGACCCAAAACGTAGCCGAATACCGGACAGCCGATTGGGTTACATGGTGCCTTAATTATTAAAATGGGATAGCTACTCCGAGCGGCGGGTTTTGGCCGAACTTGCTCTATCAGATGATGCGTTCGAAATTTTTCAATATTAGTGGCACAAAATCCGGAATTTTTCATTATTTGTGTCAAAAGTGGGTATGGTGTGTGACACAAATAATGAAATATCACTTTAAAATCAATCGCCCATTTTTCACTAATTGTGTCACCCGACAAAACATGAATGTTTGTCAGATCTCATAATTTCTTAAATTTGTCTCACAATTCTTATGTGAAATCTCAAAATTTATTAATGGTGCTTTGAAGTGGTCTGCGAACGGCGGACCACACGTTTTTGGGGACACACCTTAAATGAAAAAGCAGTAGATGAGATTGGTTCTTATCTAATAGGGATCGGTTGTAGCGAGGGGTGAAGTCCTCTCCTCATAGCCCTACCGTTTTTTTTAAAGACGAATAGCTGAATGCTAGATAGCTTCGAACCAGACTCGAAGCGCTGTATGATTCATGGATTAAGCATAACGGACCATTAAATGCCGCTAACCCTGCCCCAACTGGAACGTCATCTCTTCAAAGCCGCCGATATTTTGCGCGGCAAGATGGATGCCTCTGAATTTAAGGAATACATCTTCGGCATGCTGTTTCTGAAACGCTGTTCGGATGTGTTCGAGCAACGCCGGGAAGAGGTGATTCAACTCGGGTTAGATAACGGCAAAACCCAATCGGAAGCGGAAACCGATGCAGAAATCTCCCGCTGGTACAAAACCGAAAGCACGTTCTGGGTGCCGCTGCATTCGCGTTACGACTTTCTGCTCAACGATGCTCACCATAATGTCGGCGACTACCTGAACAAAGCTCTGGCTGGCATCGAAACCGCCAATACCAGCCTGCACGACGTACTGGAACATATAGACTTCACCCGCAAGGTCGGTCAAAGCAAAATCCCCGACATCAAACTGCGTCAGCTGATCAGTCACTTCGGCCAGCACCGGCTGCGCAACGAAGATTTTGAATTCCCCGACCTGCTCGGTGCCGCTTACGAATATCTGATCGGTGAATTTGCCGACTCGGCCGGTAAGAAAGGTGGCGAGTTCTACACGCCGCGCGCTGTGGTACGGATGATAGTCCGGCTGATCAAGCCGGAACTACACCATCACGTTTATGATCCGTGCTGCGGTTCGGGCGGCATGCTGATTGCCGCCAAGGAATTCATCGACGAACACGGCGCCGACGGCCGCAAGGCCAATCTGTTTGGTCAGGAGTTCAACGGCACGGTCTGGTCCATTGCCAAGATGAACATGCTGCTGCACGGCATCAGTACCGCCGATCTGGAAAACGAAGACACCCTGGCCGATCCGCGCCACATCGAAAATCGTGAACTGCGCCGTTTCGACCGCATCCTGACCAATCCGCCGTTCTCGATCAACTGGGGTAATGCCGAAAAGAAGGCCGACGGCACTCCGGCCTGGGCGCCGAAATTCCCTGAGCGTTTCCGCTACGGCCAAGTGCCGCTCGGGGCCAAAAAAGCCGACTTGATGTTTCTGCAACACATGCTGTCCGTATTGCGCGATGGCGGCCGTATGGCCACTGTCATGCCGCACGGCGTGCTGTTTCGCGGCGGCGAAGAAAAAGCCATCCGTGCCGGCATCATCAAAGACGACTTGCTAGAAGCGGTGATCGGCGTCGCCCCAAACTTGTTTTACGGCACCGGCATCCCGGCCTGCATTTTGGTGTTGCGCCAACAAGTGCAGGACGGTGCCAATCGCGTCAGCGGCAAACCGCCCGAGCGCCAAGGCAAAGTGCTGTTCATCAACGCCGACCGCGAATACTTCGAAGGCCGGGCCCAGAATTTCCTGCTGCCGGAACACATCGAAAAAATCGTCACCACCTTCGACCAATACCAGGCCATTGACGGCTTTTCGGCGATCATCGACAACGCCACACTGAAAGCCAACGACTACAACCTCAACATCCGCCGTTACGCCGACAACGCACCGCCGCCGGAACCGCACGATGTGCGCGCCCATTTGCTCGGTGGCGTGCCGAAAGCCGAAGTCGACGCCAAAATGGCATTGTTCGATGCTCACGGCTTAAATCCGTTGGATTTGTTTGCCCAGCGTCCAGACAGCCCCAGCTATTACGACTTCCAAGCCCACCTGGACAACCGTCAGTCGCTAAAGCCCTCCATCGAAGCCAACCCCGGCCTGAAAGCCAAGGAAGCCGCGATCCGCGTTGCCTTTGAACAGTGGTGGGCAGAACATAGCACCCGCATCACCGCATTGGCCGGGCAACGCGACAACGCCGCTAGTCTGGTGGCCTTGCGCAACGAACTGCTGCACAGCTTTTCCGATAACCTGGAACGCATCGGCTTGCTCGACCCCTTTCAAGTGCGGGGCATCGTCGCCGGCTTTTGGTATCAAAGCAAATACGACTTCCTGACCCTGATGGCCCGCGACAGCAAGGGAGTGGTCGACGCCTGGCGTACCGGCATCGTCACCGCCCTGGAAGACAAGGCTGGCAAAGACAGTCCGCTGGAACACAAACTGGTCAAATTTCTGCTCGGCGACTTTGTAAGCGCCTTAAGCGAACTGGAAGCGCAAAAAGCCGAACTGGAAAGCCAGCTTAAAGCCGCTGTTTCCGCCAAAAGCGATGACGACGAAGAGACCAGCGAAAACGAGGACGACGACAACCCGGTCGACGAAGCGCAAATCAAGGCCTGGAAAAAACAACTGGCCGACCTCAAAAAGCAACTGAAAACCCAGCAGGACGGTTTTACCCAACATTTGAACCGCGCAGTCGATGCCTTGACGCCGGAACAAGCCGCTGAACTGCTGCTTAAAATCCTCCATCACGACATGCAAACTATTCTGGAACGCTACATCGCCGCCCAGCGCAAGCAAATCGTCGCGGCGTTCGAAAACTGGTGGGATAAATACCGGGTGACCTTGACCGAAATTGAAAGCCGGCGGGATGAGGCGGCCAAAGCGTTGCAGGGGTATTTGAACGGATTGGGATATGTTTAGTCATCGTCGCCCCCGTGAATACGGGAACCCAGCACACACCCTAAGCCCTCGCTGGGTTCCCGCATACGCGGGAATGACGACTTCGTTTAGAGGTTATTTCTGTGATTAAGCTGGGATCATTGTTATCGTTGGAATACGGATGCGCTCTTCCCGCAGAAGCTCGATCCGACTTTGGTTTTCCAGTGTTTGGCTCAAATGGAGAAGTCGGACGGCACCATTCTTTTATCGTGCCTGAATCGGGGATCGTCGTAGGACGCAAAGGAAGTGTTGGAAAAATTGCCTGGTCAGAAGAGGCATTTTGGGCGATTGATACGACCTATTGGGTTAACTGTTCTTCTGAGGACAAGCGTTGGCTGTATTGGGTATTAAGCTGGCTACCATTGCATCGTTTGGATACATCTACCGGGGTGCCTGGGCTTAATAGAAACGATGTTTACGAAATTTCGATTTTTGCACCGGAATCGGAGGAACGCCAAAAAATCGCCCAAATCCTTGACACCCTCGACACCGCTATCCGCGAAACCGAGGCGATCATTGCCAAGCTCAAGGCCGTCAAGCAGGGCTTGCTGCACGACCTGCTGACGCGCGGCATCGACGCCAACGGCGAACTCCGCCCACCCCAATCCGAAGCCCCGCACCTCTACAAACGTTCACCGTTGGGCTGGATTCCGAAGGAATGGAGCGCTCTGACATTAGGACAAGCTTGCTCTCTGATACACGACGGTACTCATTTACCACCGGCTAGAGTCAATGAGGGTCCATTGCTTCTTAGTGTTCGAAATATACAAAATGGTAAGTTTGTTTTGACAGATCAGGATACACGGGTATCAGAAACGTTTTACAGCCAGATGCATAGAAATTGGGAAGTTCAAAAAGGTGATGTTCTTTTGGCAATCGTTGGCGCGACCATTGGTAAGACGGCTATAGTCGAAGATATGCCTAAGTTTACCCTACAGCGAAGCGTAGCGGTCCCTGAGAGGAAAAGCTGACAGATTACAAAATCCATTTTTGTATCTGTATATGGATTCCGCTGGGTTTCAGTCATCGCTCTGGGAACAAGTGAATCAAACAGCCCAACCTGGAATTTATCTTGATCAGCTTTCGTCAATTCGAATTCCTGTGCCGGAAATTACTGAGCAGAGCGTTATCGAGAAAAGCTTAAAATCAGCTCAACAAAAGATAAATTCGGAGTCCGATGTGCTATTTAAACTCAGAACTCAGAAAAGCGCATTGATGAACGACCTCTTAACCGGCCGCGTCCGCGTCACGCCCTTACTCGACTCCATCGGCGCATGAAATCTATCATCCCGCCTAACGAATCGCTGACCGTCGAATTCAAAAGCGACCGCAAACGCTTGCCTGATCAGGAATTGGTCGAGGCCATCGTCTGCCTGGCCAATACTGATGGCGGTGAGTTATGGCTGGGCGTGGAGGACGACGGCACGGCGACTGGCTTGCATGCCGATCATCAGCAGCTGGCCGGTTTGGGCGGCATGGTCGCGGCGCGCACCTCGCCGTCGTTGACGGTGCAGGTCGAAGCCTTAGAAGTCGCCGGGATTCGCGTCGCGCGGATCACGGTGCCGAAAGCGCAAAGCGAGGTGGCGACCAGTAACGGCGTCTATCTGCGTCGGCGCTTGAAATTCGACGGCACGCCAGAATGTACCCCGATGCTGCCGCACGACCGGCTTAGCCGGGCCAGCGCTTTCGGCTTGCTGGACGTGTCGGCGCAGCCGGTCAGCGGCGCGACTTTGGCCGACCTCGATCCGCTGGAGCGCGAACGTTTGCGGCAAGCGGTGAGCCATTACGGCGGCGACCGGGTGTTGTTGGAACTGGACGACGAAGCCCTGGACGGCGCGTTGGGCTTTACCGCCCGCCTACCCGACGGCTGCCGGGTGCCATCTTTGGCCGGTTTGCTGATTATTGGCCGCGAAACAGCCTTGCGCGAGTTGCTGCCGACTCACGAGTTTGCCTTTCAGGTATTGGCGCAGCAGGCGGTGCGTTTTAACGAGTTTCGCCGCTTTCCATTATTGAAGGCGCTAGACTGGTTGGAAACCAATTTCCGCCCTTACAACCCGGAAGACGAATTGCAGGTAGGCTTGTTTCGGGTGCCAGTGCCGAAAGTCGATTTGGGTGCGTTCCGCGAAGCGGTGGCCAATGCCTTGATTCACCGCGACTACCACAAGTTGGGCGCGGTGCATGTGCGGCTGGAAGAAGACGCGCTGGTGGTCAGCAACCCTGGCGGTTTGGTGGACGGCGTGACCTTGAGCAATTTATTGACCACCGAGCCGCGTCCACGCAATCCGGCCCTGGCCGATGCGATGAAACGCATCGGCGTGGTGGAACGTTCTGGGCGTGGCGTTGATACCATTTATCGCGGTCTGTTGCGGTTTGGTCGCCCGGCGCCGGATTACCAACGCACTGATGCGCAAAATGTGGTGTTGCGCTTGCCAACGGCGGAAGCCGATCTGGATTTTCTGAAATTGGTGGTGGAAGAGGAAAATCGCCGCAATGGGGTACTGCCAGTGGACAGTCTGATCGCCTTGGCGACCTTGCGCGAATTAAAACGTTTGAGTGCAGACGAGTTGGCGAAGCACATCCAACGTGATGCCGCCAGCGCCAAACGGACGTTGGAGGCGTTGATTGAAATCGGTTTGGTCGAGGCGCATGGCAACAATCGGGGGCGGAATTACACACTGTCTGCCAATCTTTACGCCGATAAAGCGGCTTATACCCGACAAGCCGGATTCACTTCGATTCAGAACGAACAAATGGTACTGAGCTATGTGCGTCAACATGGCCAAATCAAACGCGCAGATGTTATGGATTTGTGCCGGTTGTCGGGCGACCAAGCCGCAAAGCTACTAAAGAAACTTAAGTCTGCCGGAGCGTTGGTTCAAACGGGCGATCGTCGTTGGGCCGTTTATACGTTGGGCGATAAATCTTGATATGAGCCGCTATGGGTTTCTATGAGCCTATAAACAGGACTGGGATATTGCAGCGGTTATTTGATGGCTATTTGATTGCCGAGCCTTGGACGATATTCCGGAAGCAGGATTTTCGGCCCAAGGCATTGATTTAACTGGATTGTTATTATTTGACGGCTATTTGATTGTCAGGGGCAACATAACTATTTTTTACCCGCCGAATGGGTAGCTTGGGCCGTTTATCCATTGGTCTATAAAGCTGGCTATGAGCCGCTATGAGGTTTCTATGAGCCTCTATGGGCGGGCTATAGGACAATCACCACTTGAAATGAGTTAATCAAACACGGAATAGATCATGGGCCGGGAACTGGAAGACGTTGAAAAACCATTTATCGCGCAGTTAACGCAACTGGGCTGGTCGCCAGTCGAAGGCAGTTTGGACGATCCCGCTGTCACCGGGCGTGGTAGTTTTGCTGAGGTTATTCAGGAAGCGGTTTTACGGGAGCGGTTGCGCGCATTGAATTTGCGCGATGGCCGGCCCTGGTTGGATGATGGGCGGATTGCCGGAGCGGTGGCGGCAATTACCCGATTAAGTGGCCGGTTGATGGAGGCCAACGAAAAGGTCACCCGCTTGTTGATAGACGGTATTACCGTGGAGGGGTTGCCGGGTTGGGACGGCGGGCGCGGCCAGACCATCCGTTATATTGATTGGGAAACGCCTGGTAATAACCGCTTCACGGTGGTTAACCAGTACCGTGTCGATTGCCCGCCGGGCTTTAATGCCGCCAAGGCTTTTATCGTGCCGGATTTGCTGTTGCTGGTGAACGGTTTGCCCATCGTCGTAGTGGAATGCAAAAGCCCGTCGATACCGGAACCGCTGGCCGAGGCGGTTGATCAATTGCGCCGCTACGCGAATCAACGCCACGCTGCGTTGGAAGTAGACGACAACGAGGGCAACGAAACCTTGTTTGCCTCGGTGCAATTGCTGATTGCCAGTTCGTTCGACGAAGCGCGGGTCGGTTGCATCGGCGGCGGGTTCGAGCATTTTACGCAGTGGAAAACGGTGGTCGGGCCGGACGGTTCGGGCAACGAAGCCGAGGTGGCCGAGCGCTTAGGCAAGACGATTGTTTCCGAACAAGAGCGTCTGATAGCGGGCCTTTTAACGCCAGCGCATTTGCTGGATGTCATCCGGCATTTCATGCTGTTCATGCAGGCAGAAGGTCAGACCATCAAAACCGTGTGCCGCTACCAACAATACCGGGCGGTGAACAAGGCACTGAACAAGCTGAAAACCGGAAAAACCCGCAAGCAGCATGGTGAAACGGATCAGCGTGGCGGCATCATTTGGCACACGCAGGGTTCCGGTAAGAGTTTGACCATGGTGTTTTTGGTGCGTAAATTACGCGCGGAACCCTTGCTACGCCGATTCAAAGTGATCGTTGTCACCGACCGCAACGATTTGCAGCGGCAACTATCGGCGACTGCGACGCTGACAGGCGAGACGGTGGAAGTCGCCAGCAATACCACCGGCATCAAGAATTTAGCCAAGCGTAAGGGGCCGGGACTGATTTTCGCCACCATCCAAAAATATCGCGATGCGGAGCTGGTTGATGACGTACCGTTGACTGCCGCCGATTTGCCGAAACAAGCGGGTATCTCCACGCCAAAATCCACGTACAACGCCCAAGCCGCCTTCGAGGTGTTGAACGACGACGAAGCCATTTTAGTGTTGGTGGACGAAGCGCACCGCACCCAGGCCGGCGATTTGCACGCCAATCTGCTGGCCGGTTTGCCGAACAGTGCCCGCATCGGCTTTACCGGCACGCCTATCATCATGGGCGAGAAAAAGCGCACCCACGAAATTTTCGGCGAGTTCATCGACCGTTACACCATCAAGCAAGCCGAGGCGGACGGCGCCACGGTGCCTGTACTGTATGAAGGTCGCACCGCCAAGGGTGCGGTGAAGGATGGTGCCAGCCTGGACGAGTTGTTCGAGGACTTGTTTCGGCAGCACAGTCCGCAAGAGCTGGAATTGATCAAACAAAAATACGCGACCAAAGGCCAGTTGTTCGACGCACCGGCACTGATTGCCGACAAAGCCCGCGACATGCTGCGTCACTACGTCACTTTCATCCTGCCGAATGGTTACAAGGCGCAGGTGGTGGCTTATAGCCGCTTGGCGGCAGTACGTTATTTCGAGGCCTTGCAGCTTGCCCGCGATGAGTTGTTGCGCGATGCCGAAGCTTTATCGGCGGACGACAAGATGTTGGACGATGAAGCCTTATGTCAAAGGCCGCCAAAGGTGCAGGCCGTGGTGCAAGCCTGGCGGTATCGGGATACTTTGCGCGCGCTGCAATTTGCACCGATCATTTCCGGCAGCAACAATGATGATCCAGGCTGGAAGCCGTGGACCGATGGTTCGGCACACGAGCAATTGATCAAGCGTTTCAAAAAGCCGCTATTGCATGCCGATCCGACCAAGACCGACCCGCTGGCATTTTTGGTGGTGAAATCCATGTTGCTCACCGGTTTCGATGCGCCGATCGAAGGTGTGATGTACCTGGATAGGCCGATCCGCGAAGCGGAATTACTGCAAGCTATTGCTCGGGTCAATCGCACCGGCTTTGGTAAGCGTTGCGGGATTGTGGTCGATTACTACGGTGTGGCGAGGCATTTGCAGGAAGCGCTGGCGGCTTATGCCGACGAGGACATTGAAGGCGCGTTGACCAGTCTCCAGGATGAAATTCCGATATTGCGCGACCGGCATGTGCGGGTGGTGGATGTGTTTCGCCAGTGCGGGGTGGAATCGTTGGCGGAAACTGAAGCCTGTATCGAGGCACTGGCCAGCGAAAAATTACGTGCCGAGTTTGCGGTTAAGCTGAAGGCGTTTTTAGCGTCGCTGGATACCGTGTTGCCCCGCCCGGAAGGTTTGCCGTTCACCAAGGACGCCAAGCAACTGGCTTATATTTACGCCCGCGCTCGTAATCGCTACAAGGATACGCCGGTGTTGGGCAAGGATGTCGGCGCCAAGGTGCGCAGGCTGATCGACGAGCATGTGATTTCTTTGGGTGTGAATCCGAAAATCCCGCCGATCCAGCTAACCGATGCCGAATTCGAGCGACACGTCGGTCGTGCAGCCAACGATCGGGCCAAGGCCTCGGAAATGGAACACGCGATTCGCTCGCATATTAGAAAGCACCTCGATGAAGACCCGGTCGGTTACCGCAAACTGTCCGAGCGTCTTAGTGAGATTCTAAAAAACCTGGATCAGCAATGGGACGAATTGATCGCGCAATTGCAAAAAATCATAGCTGAACTGCGCAGTGGTCACGTCGCCAACGACGAAACATCCAGCGAATTGCCGGAACATTATTTGCCGTTTCTGCGCACCGTGGTCGATGTGGTTAAGGGTGGTGAAGTGCCGAATCCTGTTGAAGTCGTGCGTTTAACCGATGTAACTGTCGAGTTGGTTGATTTTCTGATCGACGAGTTGAAGGGCAATCCGGAAATTTGGGCGCCGCGTAAGGCAGCCGACCAGGATGCGTTGAACGGTCGCTTGTTTGATTATCTGATGCGCTTACGTCCGGCCTTGATCGATGGCAATGGTGCCGGGGTGTTGGCGGATAAACTGGTGGAACAAGCCAGAGCCAGTCACGATAAATTGCTGCAGGTTTGACGTGGACACGACCGGAAATCCCGAATTATCGGTTGACGACCTACGTTTTGCCGTAAAACGTAGCTCGCGCCGCCGCACTCTGCAAATTACAGTGGAGCGGGACGGCAGCTTGTTGTTGTCAGCGCCGCCGGAAGTCGATGTGACTGTATTGCGCGATTTCGTGATCGAAAAGCGCGAATGGATTTACACCAAGCTGGCGGAAAAAGAACGTCTGCAAAAACAGGTGCCGATCAGGCAATTCGTCGATGGCGAAGGCTTTTTGTATCTGGGACGCAGCTATCGTTTGCAGTTGGTCGACGTGCAGGCGGTTGCCTTGAAACTGGTAAGCGGCCGGTTTCGTTTGCGGCGCGACCACGTCGAACGAGGGCGGGAAGCCTTTGTCGATTGGTACACCATCCACGCCACCCGCTGGTTGTGGGCCAAAGCCAGGGAATTCCAGAGCCGCATGGAAGTAAAACCCGCCGGCGCCAAGGTGCAGGATTTGGGTTACCGCTGGGGCTCATGCGGCAAAGGCGACTGGTTGTACTTTCATTGGAAGACCGTTCTGTTGCCTCCGCATATAGCAGAATACGTCGTCGTGCATGAATTAGCCCATCTGCACCAACCGCATCATACGACAGAGTTTTGGCTGTCAATTGAACGGGTGTTACCTGATTTCGAGAGACGAAAGATTTGGTTAGCCGAGAATGGCATCAGCGTAGATGGGCTTTGACGTGAAAACGCGAAACCAACTCAGCTTAAATATTGAACCCAAAATGAATAAATGAGCGTGGTTGTGATTCAGTTTTAGGCGGTAGCGATGGCGTGCAGCCAAAATTCGAAATTATTTTAAATAAATTTTCTGGCATTTTGCCGTGAAAAATTAAGCTAGATATCGCGAATATTTTACCAAAAACAGTCGCTTACAACGATAAGTGTGTTGTATTTTTCTTGTATTTTCAATAGGTTGACCGTTTTTGGGGCATTGAGTAGTATCAGTACTAGTACTAATGCATTCGATGACTTTATAAAAAGTGAGCCCATTTTCCCATCTCCTACATGCTATCCGATCGTCCAGGGGCATCTGCCAGTCGGAGCTCTCAGATTTGATCGGCTACGAGCAAACTTATATATCGTCATTAGAAACAGGGAGAAAAGGTCCTCCTCCCAAAGAGTTTATTGATCGTTTGGCAAAAACTCTTAACTTGTCAGCGGATGAGCACGCACAACTAATTGAAGCGGCTAATGCTTCCAATCGAAAATTTATGATCGAAAAAGATGTACCACTGGACGTCTATTGGTTATTTAGCGATCTGAGGAATCGTCAGCTGGAGCTATCCCCAATTCAAGTGCGTTTGATACGCGATGTGATTTCAATTAAAGAAACATTGGCGGCTCAACCAGAGTATCCGGTTCAGCAAATAAGGCGACGAAAAAATCGGGAGGTTCACATGTAAAAACGGGACAAACCTTGCGGCTTGCCCCGCTGGTGTAAGAATCATTGATTGATACCTACGGTTTCGCAACTTCAGTATCATCAAAGTTCCCATCAGCGTCAAGCCCCTTCAGCATCTAACTCCCTGTTGATTATCGAGTTTTACGACCCGATATAGGCATCCTTTTGCCCAAAAGCAGGCGTATTCAACATCACAACTTAAGTTGTGAGGATTTGCCGTATCAAGCGCGGTAAGGAATTGTTATGTCTATTGAATTTGATGACCAGCGCCAAAATGCTGGTCGGAGGCCAGATTTGCGTCTCATTATTACGCCTCAGCCCAAAGCTTTGCGGGCAAGGGAGCCAGTGACCCGATCTCGGGGCAAGGTTCGAGGGGAATTTCCTTCGACAAAAATGAATCGCTCGATTGCATGGGAATCGCAGAATGAACAAAAAGCTTGTTATCACTTCGAGTTCTCACCCGTGGTCAAGGCGTTTCGTGAGCAGCCTCAAACATTTTACCTTCCAGCCCCTAATGGCATGTGTAGGTACACGCCGGATTTTGAGCTGACGTTTCAGAGTGGCGAAATTTGTTATGTCGAGGTAAAACCTTTATCGAAATTGTTCACGCCAAAAGTACTGGAGCCGCTGCAGGCTGCCAACCAGTTTTTGGCCGAAAAGGGCTATTGCTTCATCGTCTTGACCGAAGACGAATTGAATTTTCCCAATCGAATCAGGAATTTTTCAATTCTAAGACCTTATCTGCGCTTCGAGATTCCGCTTCACATTTCCGAACGAGCTCAGGCCTGGGTGACTCGGTGTAGTAATCCGACCATCGCGGAGCTCAGTTGTTTTGTTGGGATGCAAACCACTGCTTTTGCTTTGCTCGCCCAGCTATGTATCCGCTTCGACTTCGACCAGCCGCTGGAAAACTGTAATGGTCAACAAAAACCGGACACTTGTTTAGGCAGCGTCTCTCGAAAATTCCCGCTCGAATTCGATCGGGGATTGATAGCCCAATGTTGAATGCGATCGACGGCCGTTGTAAAAAGCCAAATAGTCGATCACGCTCAGTTTTGCCGCCTCTTGGGTTTTGAATTTTTCGTAGTTGAGCTGTTCATGCTTCAAGCTACGGAAAAAGCGTTCCGTCGGCGAATTGTCCCAGCAATTGCCTTTTCGGCTCATGCTTTGCTCCATGCGCATCACGGCCAGATGTTGGCGATATTCTCGACTCGCATACTGACTACCACGATCCGAGTGATGCAGCAGACCAGGTGGCGGTTTGCGACGCCAGAAGGCCATTTGTAATGCCTTGACACAGAGCGAGGTCCGCATGTGGTCGTCAATGGCCCAGCCCACCACTTGGCGGGAGAATAGATCGATAACGACCGCGACATACAGCCAGCCCTGTAACGTCCAGACATAGGTAATATCCGTGCTCCACACTTGATTTGGCTGAGCGACCTTGAATTGGCGATCCAGCCGATTTGGGGAGATGGCCTCGCTGTGGTTGCTGTCCGTGGTCACTTTAAATCGTTTGGGGTAGCGAACTTTTAACTTCAACTCCCGCATGATCCGCCGCGTTTTAAAGCGGCCGACGGCAAAACCCTGTTTCTGCAAGCGATCCGCTAAGCGACGCGAACCAAAGCACTGCTTGTTGTCGGTAAAGATTTGACACACTTTATCGGTAAGCTGTTGATCCTGCCGCTTTTTATCACTGCCTTGTGAGGCGGTGCACCATTCGTAGTAAGCACTAGTGCCAACGCCCATGACCCGACACAGTACGGTGACTGGATAGGTCTTCTGTTGCTCTCGAATAAACCCGTACTTTATTCGGTTTCTTTCGCAAAGAAGACTGCGGCCTTTTTTAAGATTTCGCGCTCCATTCGCAACTGTTCATTTTCCTTCCGTAAGCGGATCAATTCGTCACGGTCCCCCAGATTCAGACAAGACTTTTTTACCGCCGATTCGTTCGCCGAAGGCTTGCGTTCCGCTCGTACCCAGCGTCCTAGGGCGCTTTGCGATATGCCCAAATGATCGGCTGCCTGCTGTTGGCTGTAGCCTTTTTCCAGAACCAGTTTGGCGGCATCTTGTTTGAATTCCAGGCTGTATTTTGGCCGATTGTGTTTTTTGTCGTTACTCATGACCACCTCTGCTAACAGTATAAATTCTGCCTTTAGAAGTGTCCGGGGTTATTAGACCATTTCAGTTGGACTTGCTGGTGGTTGGCGTCTGGTATTCGCCCCTGACCATGATCCATGTCCAACCAAACCAGATGGTGGGATCGATTGGTCCGAAGTTACCATTATCTGCATTGAATATATAGGGGATTACCATGACTGAGTTAAGTGCTCCTTTTGCGCCAGACTGGGTATCTCCTCCTGGCGAAACAATCCTAGACCTGATTGAAGAACGAGGTTGGACTCAAGTCGAATTAGCGAAACGCCTTGGTTATACCGAAAAACATATCAGCCAACTAATCAACGGAAAAGTACCTTTAACCGATGATGCTGCTTTGCGTCTGGAACGTGTATTAGGCAGTAGCGCAGGCTTTTGGTTGGCTCGTGAAGCCAAATACCGCGAACATTCTGCTCGTTTAGAAGCAGAACGGATGTATGAAAATAGTGTCCAGTGGTTGAATGAACTACCTATCAAAGAACTCATTGCAAATGGTGCCATTCCAAAAATTCGTAACGACGTAAAGAACAGGCTAAATTTAGTTGACGCTTGCTTACGTTTTTTTGGAGTCGCTTCTCCTGAAGAGTGGCGTAACTATTACGGAGGCATGCAAGTAGCATTTCGCCGTAGCCGCGCCGAACAAAGTGACATCGGCGCGATCTCGGCTTGGTTGCGTTTAGGCGAATTGCAAGCTGAAAAACTGGATGGACCCAAATACGATAAAACTCGTTTTGAAAGTACCTTAAAAGTTATACGTGGCCTGACGCGTGAATCGCCGGAAATATTCGAACCACAACTTCGAAAACTGTTATCTGAAGCCGGGGTAATTTTTGTTTTAGTTCCCTCTATCCCCAGAGCCCATGTCAGTGGTGTAGCTCGTTGGTTGAGTCCAACTAGGCCGATGATACAGTTATCGCTTTATGGCAAGACTAACGATAAGTTTTGGTTTACGTTGTTCCACGAGGCCGCCCATATTTTGTTGCACGCCAATACCAAGGAAGAAAAAAAATCTGTTTTCCTGGACGACCCCAATACGAGTCATACCGATAACCCGCAAGAACATGAGGCGAACCAGTGGTCAGGTGATTGGTTAATTCCGTCTTGTTATGCCAGCAGTTTGGGTAGCTTACGCAGTAAAACAGCGGTAGAGACCTTTGCACAAGAAATTGGCATACACCCTGGTATTGTCGTAGGTCGTTTGCAGCACGATGGCGTGATTGACCCCTCTTGGATGAACGAATTGAAAACAAGCTTCCGTTTCAAGCAGGAAACGAATGCCTGAGGAGGCAATCAAATCATTAATCCCGGCTTCTCGCTCAAAGACATTGCCGACATGGGGGTGCCGTACTAAAGGCTTTGCATGTTGGCGATTGACGCCGAATTGCATGACCTGCATTGGGCGGAAACCAGAGGTTCCAGTACCGTTCGATAACGAACCTCCACTGATGGAAGGTTGCAAGCTCGATCTTGCAACCTTACCACCTGAGCTTGCAACCTTTCTGCCGTCTTCCGGCAGCAATCTTAGTCGGGACGCCTTGCGCGACTTGATCATAAGGCTTTGTGCCTGGCAGCCGTTGACCGGTGAACAGCTTGCAACCTTGTTGAATAAGGATCGTCATTACCTTCGCAACAAACATTTAACCCCCATGGTCGGCAGTGGTCAGTTGAGTTTGCGTTATCCGGAAAGTGTCAAGCATCCCCATCAGGCTTACGTGGCGCCGGAATAACATGAGGATCAAGAGGCATGACTGACAGGAATCAGTTGAAACCGGGATGGAAGGTCTGGCGCTTTGATCAGATGGCGACCAACGTTAATGTCCGCATCGACAATCCGTCTGAATCCGGCATGGAGCATTATGTCGGGCTGGAACACCTTGATCCCGATTCATTGCGGATTCGCCGTTGGGGCAGTCCGGACGATGTGGAAGCCACCAAGCTAATGTTCAAGAAGGGTGACATCATTTTTGGTCGCCGCCGTGCTTATCAACGCAAGCTGGGTGTCGCCGAGTTTGATGGCATTTGTTCGGCTCATGCCATGGTCTTGCGGGCCAAACCAGAAGTGGTGCTGCCGGAGTTTCTACCGTATTTCATGCAGAGCGATTTGTTCATGAATCGGGCGGTGGAGATTTCGGTGGGCTCGCTTTCGCCGACCATCAACTGGAAGACGATGGCGATTCAGGAGTTTGCCTTACCGTCAATATCAGAACAAAAAGAGCTCGTTATTAAATTTCAGGCTATGGATGAGGCCATCAACAAACTTGGGCAGGTTGTAGATACGGCAGAAAAGCTGAAACAGTCGTTAGCTAATCAACATTTCATGACTCAGCCCTCAATCCAAAAAACCTCACTGGTAAAGCTTTGCGAAATTATCAGAGATGGAACTCATGCTCCACCAAAACGTACAAGTGAAGGGCCGCTACTTCTGGGAGTTACCAATTTGATTAAGGGGCGTCTTCAAGAGACTTCTGAGGATACAAGGGTCTCCGAAGATTTTTTCAGAAAGATGCATAAATCCTGGACGCCGATGCCTGGCGATGTATTGCTGGCGATTGTGGGAGCGACTATTGGTAAAACAGCAATAGTGCCTGAGCAATTTCCTAAATTCACTCTTCAACGAAGCGTTGCGGTGCTACGAGGTAGTGTTGGCAAATTAGATAATCGATTTCTCAGATTCTTTTTGGCCTCTTCAATTGGCCAGCGCTTACTTTGGGCTAAGGTCCACCAAACTGCACAGCCTGGCCTTTACCTAAAAGATCTTGGCTCTATTGAGCTCGCTGTGCCTTCGATAGATCGTCAAAGGGAAATTGTTGAACAAGTTGAACAACTAGAAACCGCAAGTGATAACGCTCTTTCAAGACGGCATGCGTTGAGTCAAATGAGATTCGGCTCATTAAATGAAATATGTGTTTCTACAAGAGGTGCAGATGTTTACTGAGTCAAACACCGTCGAGGCATACCTTTATGATTTGCTCTCAGGCTCAGTTAAATCCGTTCCGACTAACGCTGCCAAAGAACCGCAAACTGCCTATGGCCGCGCCTCGAAAGGTTTAGGTTGGCGTCGCGTCGCCAGCACCGACATTCCTCGCCAACCCCAGGAAGTGCTGGTCGAACCCTGGCTGCGCGAAGCGCTGATCCGCCTCAACCCGGAAATCACCACCCAGCCCGACCGCGCCGACGAGGTGTTATACAAACTGCGAGCGATCATTCTGTCGGTACGTTCCGACGGACTGATTCGGGCCAACGAAGAAATGACCGCCTGGCTGCGCGGTGAGCGATCCATGCCGTTCGGCCACAACAACCAGCATGTGCCGGTGCGGCTGATCGATTTCGACGACCTCGACCAAAACCAGTACGTCGCCACCCAACAATTTACTTACCGTGCCGGCAGCGCCGAACGTCGTGCCGACCTGATGCTGCTGGTCAACGGCCTGCCGCTGGTGTTGATCGAAGCCAAAACCCCAACTCGCGAGGCGGTGAGTTGGGTGGACGGTGCCGTGCAGGTGCATGACGATTACGAGAAATTCGTGCCGGAGCTGTTTGTCTGCAACGTGTTCTCGGTCGCCACCGAAGGCAAGGCCTATCACTATGGCTCACTCGGCCTGCCGATCAAGGACTGGGGGCCGTGGAATCTGGATGAGGAAAACGGCGATGCCTGCCAACATCCGTTGAAAACCTTGCAAATGGCCGCCGAAAGCATGCTGCGGCCGCATGTGGTGCTGGATATTCTCGCCAGCTTTACCTTGTTCGCCACCGACAAGAAGAAACGCCGGATCAAAATCATCTGCCGTTACCAGCAATACGAAGCTGCCAACAAGATAGTGGAACGGGTGCTGGCCGGCTATCCGAAAAAGGGCCTGATCTGGCATTTTCAAGGTTCCGGTAAATCGTTGCTGATGGTGTTCGCTGCGCAAAAGCTGCGCCTGCATCCCCATCTGAAAAACCCGACCGTGCTGATTGTGGTGGATCGCATCGACCTGGATACCCAGATCACCGGCACCTTTACTGGCGCCGACATTCCCAATCTGGAAAAAGCCGAAACGCGGGACAAGCTGCAACAACTGCTGGCCCAGGACGTACGCAAGATCATCATCACCACGATCTTTAAATTCGGCGAGGCCGAAGGTGCGTTGAATGATCGAAACAACATCATCGCCTTGGTCGACGAAGCCCATCGCACCCAGGAAGGCGACCTGGGCCGCAAGATGCGCGATGCGCTGCCTAACGCGTTTCTGTTTGGTTTGACCGGCACGCCGATCAACCGCTTCGACCGCAATACCTTTTATGCCTTTGGTGCCGAGGAAGATGACAAGGGCTATTTAAGCCGCTACGGTTTTGAAGAATCCATCCGCGACGGCGCCACACTGAAGCTGCACTTCGAGCCGCGTTTGCTGGAACTGCATATCGACAAACCCGCCATCGACGCCGCTTTCAAGGAAATGACCGGCGCACTGTCCGACCTGGACCGCGACAACCTCGGCAAGACCGCCGCCAAAATGGCGGTGTTGGTGAAAACCCCGGAGCGTATTCGTCGGGTGACGGAAGACATCGTTCAGCACTTCCAGAACAAAGTCGAGCCCAATGGCTTCAAAGGTCAGATAGTAGCGTTCGACCGTGAATCCTGTCTGCTTTACAAGCAAGCGTTGGATAAGTTGCTGCCGCCGGAAGCGTCGGAAGTGGTGATGACGGTCAACGGCAACGAAACGGAGTACAAGCCCTTCGCCCGCAGCAAGGATGAAGAAGAGCGTTTGCTGGATCGTTTCCGCGACCCTAACGATCCACTGAAACTGTTGATTGTGACCGCCAAACTGCTGACCGGTTTCGATGCGCCAATCTTGCAGGTCATGTATCTGGATAAACCGCTACGCGACCACACCTTGCTGCAAGCCATCTGCCGGGTGAACCGGACCTTTTCCGAACTGAAAACCCACGGTTTGATTGTCGATTATCTGGGGATTTTCGACGACGTGGCCAAGGCATTGGAGTTTGACGATAAAAGCATGCTGGCCGTGGTGTCGAATATTCAGGAATTGAAAGACAAGTTTCCGGAGGCGATGCAGAAATGCCTGGCATTTTTTGCCGGTGTCGATCGCACGATAGTAGGTTACGAGGGTTTGATTGCCGCCCAGCAATGCCTGCCCAACAACGAGGTGCGCGACAATTTCGGCTCCGAATACAGTTTGCTTGGCAAACTCTGGGAAGCCATCTCGCCCGATACCTTCCTGGGGCAATACGAAAAGGACTACAAGTGGCTGTCGCAGGTATACCAGTCTGTGCAACCATCCAGTGGTCACGGCAAGCTGATCTGGCATTCGCTAGGCGCCAAAACTATCGAGTTGATTCATCAAAACGTCCATGTCGATGCGGTGCGCGACGACCTGGATACGCTGGTGTTGGACGCCGATTTGCTGGAAGCGGTGCTGTCCAATCCGGACCCGAAAAAGGTCAAGCAAATCGAAATCAAGGTCGCACGGCGCTTACGCAACCATCTCGGCAATCCAAAATTCAAGGAATTGTCCGAACGGTTGGATGCCTTGCGCGACCGTTTTGAGAACGGCGTACTGAACAGCGTCGAATTTTTGAAACAACTGCTGCAAATCGCCCAGGAAGTCTTGCAGGCCGAGAAGGAAACGCCGCCGGAAGAAGAGGAGGATCGGGGTAAATCGGCATTGACCGAGTTATTCAACGAAGTTAAAACGGCTGAGACGCCGATCATTGTCGAACGCGTGGTGGCAGACATCGACGAAATCGTCCGACTGGTGCGTTTCCCCGGTTGGCAAAACACCCTGGCTGGCGAGCGGGAGGTCAAAAAGGCGCTACGCAAATCCTTGTTCAAGTACAAATTGCATGCCGATGAGGAGCTGTTTGAGAAGGCTTACAGCTACATCCGACAATATTATTAGCTAACTGCATTGATTTGATCGTTGTCCGGCCAAAGCCGGAGAGGATTCACCCGCAGTACCTAAAAAGCATTTCAATGTGGGGGCGCTTAACAAAACTCCTTTTCCTCTTCCACTGATCGAACTCCAAGATCAGTTCGCAACTGTAGTCAAAAAGTCGAAAGCCTCAAATCCCACTACCAACAAAGCCTGACCGACCTGGAAAACCTTTACGGCGGATTGAGCCAGCAAGCCTTCAAGGGTGAATTGGATTTATCGCAGGTGCCGTTGCCACTGGATAACGAAGCAGAACGGTAAAAACCCTTTCGCGATTTTCGTGGTCAACCATCGCAATTTCAACCGGCCGTATTGATATCCAACCCTATCGCCTGCCGGTGTTGTTCCCAGGCGTTATCCAGCAACAGGAAATAGCCGAATAGCTGGTATTGGTATTCCGCCGGATCGGTGGCCGAGTGAAACGGCACCAGCAAGGCGGTGGAGTAAATCAGTTGGCCCAGGAACAAACCTTCGGCAATTTCCACCAGTTCGTCCAGACAGGTGCCGATCGGGGCCGGTCCGCCGATCAGCGGGTAGCGGTAATGGAATTGGAACACTTGCTTGGCCTTATCCGGCCCGTTGTTCATCGGCAAGATCGACGGCCTGTCGTCCACCCCCAAAAAGCTGTAGCCCTGCCTGACGAACGGCGAAGGGCCGGCATCGGCTAATTGCTGGATGGAGGGTAGCGGCGGGTGGTAGTTCATATCCAAGACCCGGAACAGGGCATCGGTGGGCAGGATGCGCGAGTCCTGGATGTTATTGCCGAATACCCAATGCTCGGCGGCTTCCCGTTCCCAGAACGCCTTGTCGGTTTTCGACATACCCCGGTCCCAACTGCCGCTGCGCAGATGTTCGGCGTAAACGCCCGGCTGTTGCCAATAATGTTCGCGGTTTTTCTCGACCAGCGCGTAATGCGGAAAGCTGGCCGGATGGGCTTTCAGCTCTGCGACCCGCTCCGGATAGCGCTGGGCCAGATCGTCGCTTTCGTCCAGCAGCATGCTCAATTTGCGACCGCCGATGCGTTCGAAAGACTTGCCGGCCCACGGGAAAATAAAGCGGCCGATATTGGCCCACACCGCGTTCAGCAAATTCGGCGCGCGCGGATCGGTTTGCAGCTTGTCGGCCAGTGCGGCCGGAATCATGCTGTGTTCCTGCAACGAGCGGGCGATGTTGGCGATAAAACTGTCGCCAAAGCCCCAATGCAAATTCAGCGTGGCACCGTGGTAGAAATCGAAGCCGCGGCACGGATCGTCAGCGCCATACCAGTTGCGTGCTTCCGGCGCGTCGAAGCGGGTGTTGTAACCTTTACCCTGGCCCTGGAATACGCCGTCGACAATGCCGGGCGCAACGCCGGCGCGAAACAGCCGATTCAACACTTCAAAATGCCGCAAATGGTCGTCGAAACCGCTGGCTGCCGAAATTTTGCCCTGCTGGCGTTGTAACATCTGCAAAATGGATTCGCCGGGCAGCAGCAACTCGCGTACGTCGCCATCGTCGGCTTTCGGCGACGCTTCCAGGCAAAACGTGGTGAATTTACGCTGCAACTCGGGGTCGTCTCGCCAACCGGTCGCCCAATCCACACCATCCGGTGCAACGCCCGGTTTGGCAGGCACCGGTTTGTCGTAGCCCAGCTCCTTCCAGCCGCACTCGCCGGGCCGTGGCCGTAAATTGGGGAAGGCGGCGTCCGCAAACGCTTCCCTGGCACGAGCGGTATCTACCATCAAAAAGAAGCCGTTGTTTTGGTAGCCGTAATCGACCGAGTCGTCGCCGGTATAGGCTTCGCCCAACTCCCATTCCGGCGGATGATCGCCGAATAGAGGCATCTGCAACGTACCCAAGCTGTAATGATGGGTGGCCATGACCAGCTGGCCCAGATAGACGCCGTCCTCGATCTGCACCAACTCGTCGATTAAGCGGGTCATTGGGAAGGCCGGATGCAAAGCGTGCCAACGGTAATTAAGCTGATAAACGGCTTTGCCGTTCATCTCCTTCACTACGGATTTGCCAGGCATAGCCAGAAAAATCCCGCCGGTTTTCACATACGGAATGGCTTTTTCCTTGGCCAGATTTTGCCCAAGCAATTGACTATCGAAGCCCTGCGCTTTGGTATCCAACGGCCGATCCCGCAAATTCCAGAACTGGGTCAGCACCGGCATACCCAAGCTTTGAATGAAATTGGGGTCGTCCGGTTCGCGGAAAAAATTCCGGCCGATGCGCGTCGTTTCCGGGTCGTAACTGGATAGCGCCACCGGATCGTGGCCGCATTTGGCGGCAAACACGTCTTTGGATACCGGCTCGAAGGTCTTGCCCATCCATAAGCCGGTACTGGCGTAAGTCACATTCCACAGCGTTGCCATCCATTCCAGATGCGCTAGCATGGAACGGTTTTCGCCGTGTTGCTTGGCGGCTTCCTTGAAATAATCGCTGTCGCGGATGGACATCGACACGCCGATCATCGGCCCGTCCAGCGGCGTGCTGGTGCCGCACTTGAACAGGGTCAGCAGTTTGTCGTGGATACCGTCCCATTCTTCGCGGCGCAGGTTGTCGCCCAAAATCTTGCGATAGCTGCCGAGCATGGGCAGTGCGCCGTTTTTCAGATCGGTGGCGACTATGGCGTCGAGCGCGGCAGCCAGCGCTTGCCGTTCGTGCTCCGACGCGGTTGGGAAATTGGCGACACTGAGATAGTTGTTCATGGTCCTTCCCCTGTGCTTGTTATCTTTTTGGCTTGGGCCGGAGCTAACAGCTCCGTTTAAAAGCCTTGTTGTTTTAAGTCTTTGACGATGTCCAGATATACGGCGGGGATATTGAAATGCGTCAATAGCAGGCCGCGGTAGTCCACCAAGTCCCCGTGCGACAGGCCTCGGTCGGGATTGTTATCGCCAATCAAGCCGCGAAACCGGCCCCATTGGCAGGATCGCGTGGAGACCATGCCGTCGTTGTCGCCTTCTATCCGCTTCAGCAACGCATGGGTGGCGGCAAACACCGGGTCGTCGATAGGCCGGCGCATTGAGGTGCCGTAGCTTTGGTAGTAAACGCCCGGCACGTCGGGTACTTGCCGATTGAATTCCGCCAGATAATGACGCGTCAGTTGCCTGATGGCCATGCCGGCTTGCGGGCTTTTGTCGCCGGTAATTCTGGCCAGGATGTCCATCGCCCCAAATCCCAAGCGCTGCGCCAGGCGTTTGAAGAAATTGACGCTCAACAGGTTTTCGGTATCGGGAATGTCGCCGGCCACCAAATCCGCCACGGCCGAGCCGCGATGCGGCGTGCAAACCGTGGTCAGGCTGGCGACCTTGTCGGCCATATCCAGTTTGGAAATCAGATAGCGCGCTTCCAGGCCGCCCTTGGAGTGGGCGATGAGATTGATCTTGGCCGAACCGGTTTGGCTGAGTATCTGCTCGATATTCGGTTGCAACGTCATTGCACTGTTTTCGTGGCTGTTCCAGGCATCCAGTCCGCCTTGAAACACCCTGGCACCGGCGGCTTCCAATGTTTTCGGAATCCGGCCCCAGGAGTTCAGCATCAACATGTCGTCGCGGTAACCGATACCGTGCAACAGCACGATGGGGTATAAAGTCCGGCAGGGTAGATCGGCTGCGGTGTTGGGGTTCATGGCGACTCTCCCGCTTGCCGGCTTACCCGGCGCAAATGCCGTACTTGGGCAAAATGTCGTGCAGCACGGTCAGGCGATGCAGTTGCAACGCGTCGTGAAACAGCTTCCAGTGACTACTCAAAAATGCCGGCGTGTATTTATGTACCCGCATGTCCCAACTGCTGCCCAGCGCTTTTTCCTTCCAGGAATTGGCGCCTTCGGCGGCATAACTAATCTCCGCCGTACCGAAGCTGAATTTCTCGCCTTTGAAGCCGTTCTTGACGATCTCCAGCCATTGCCGATGGCGGGCTTTGTCGTCCTTGACCTTTAACTCCAGAAATATTTTTGCCAGCAGCGTTTTGTCGGCGGCCGGCAATCCGTCCTGGGCTTTGCCCAGATAGCGCTGCATGACCTGGCACATCGCGTCCGCGGCCGTGCAAAAATCCGTGGGATTATCGCGAACGATCCAAACACCGCGACCGTTCCGATACTGCCAATGCAAAAACGGCAGGTCCGGAAAATCTTTGGCCCGGCCATGGCCCAGCGGCGGAATCACATCGTCCAGAATATCCTCCAATACATGCTGCAGCTGTTTGCTGTACATGCCGGAGCTTTTCAATTCCCGCGCGTGTTCCACTTCGTTGATTTCGTGTATCACCCCGGCAAAACCCTGGTGCGACCAGGTGTCGGCATACACATGCAAGGCAATTCCCAAGCGATGCAGACTGTACGGTTTGCCTTTATCGTCGACCGCTGCCTGCACCATTTCCTTGGCCGGCGGGCTGTCGGGCAGACAGACGATTTTCTGGATAAACGTACCGTCCGGGTCCTGACCCGGCCCCTTGCCGCCGTTGCCCGGCAGAAAATGGAACGGCAACCAGATCATCAGGTTTTGGTCGTTGTTCAAATTGCCGATGTCGGCGCTTTTGTGCGACGAATGAATTCTGGCGTAAAAGGCGTTGTTATCGAAATGGACCAGGCCATCGCTGACGGCGTCGTCCACGTATTGCGCCGAATAAGCAACGATGTCGGCATCCTGGTGAGTGAAGCCGGCGGTGCGGGCGGCGACATAAGTCACGGCATGATGGAAATCGGTTTGCATGACGACTCTCCTTGAAATCAACAGGCCTGCAAGCTATCGACGCAGCGTTCGATCTCGGCGTCGCTCATGAAGGCGGCGTACCGATAGTCGGTATCGATCCCAAAGCGCTGCAGCTTGTCCAGCCATAAGGGGTTATAAGGCAGGGCGCTGACCTGCTCGATCCGGTGCTCCCGCAAGAACCGGGCTATGCCGCGCAGATTTTCGTCGGTGGCGGTAATGTTGGGGATTAATGGAATACGGACTTTGACCGGAATCTCGGCGCACTCGGTCAGGCGCAACAAATTGTCCAGAATCGGCCGGTTGGAATGGCCGGTGTGGCGGATGCTGGTCGCTTCGTCGATCAGTTTTAAGTCGAAATAGACCAAATCCAGCCATGGCAGCAACAGGCGGGTAAAACGGCCGAAATTGAACATGCCGTTGGTTTCGATGGCGGTATGAATACCGGCGGCTTTCAGTTTTTTAAAAAAATGGTGCAGAAAATTCATCTGCGTGGTGCATTCGCCGCCGGACGCCGTGACGCCGCCGCCGGTAGCGTCGAAAAACGGTTTATCGATGGCGACTCGATAAAACAGCTCGTCCACACTCAGCCATTGGCCCACCCGCTCCAAGGCATGCTGCGAACATACCGCCGCGCAGCGTCCGCATTGGTCGCAACGTTCTCGATCGAGCCGCAGTTGTTGGTCTTGCAGCGTTAAGGCTTTTAATCGGCAAGCTTTAAGACAAGGCCGCTCGCACTGGTCCGGCCGGCATAACTCGGCACGAAAGGACAGGGACGGCCCCGGCGATATGCCCTCGGGATTTTGACACCAACTGCAACTCAGCGGACAGCCTTTGAAAAACACCGTGGTCCGGATACCCGGCCCGTCCTCACTGCTGTTGCGTTTGATATCGAAGATGAAAGCTTTGTGGTCCATCTCCGCTCTCCAATGCTAGGCCGCTTTGGGAATATCCAGTGATAACTGGATGTCCGTGGCGATAGCGCCCAATTTAAACAGATGGCCGACGTGGCCGGTCAGTTGCACCAGGTTTTCCAGCAGCAAACCGACGATATCGACACCGGAACGGCCCAGCAAACCGATAATCGACTGCACGTCCTTGAAACGCACCACCAGGTCGACTTGGCTGGGATCGTTCTCGATCCGGTCGGCCTGGTTTTCGTCCAGCACCTCTGTAGCAACCAGTGCCAGCGAATTCAAGGCCCGGCCGAACGGCGTGTCGATGTACAGGGCATCGGGATTGGGACAGAATTTGAGCAACACGTTCATGTCATCACCGCGCCGGCTGGTGCGGATCAGAAACTTGCCCTGATAGTAGCGTTGGCCGCCAGGTGCCAGGGGATCAATGATGATGAAGTTTTCCTCGAAAAAGGCATTGGCCTTGGCCGCTTGCGCGGCATCCAGCTGGCAATCGCGCAGCAAATAGCCAAACCCCAAGCGCAGCGCGACAGCCATGCCGCCGGCCAACAAGCGGCCTTGGGCTTTATCCAAAACAGCCGGCAGTTCGCCGGCATCAATCGCGGCATTGGCACCCAACTTCAAGGTTTTTTGTAAATTCGGTAATAAACAGGGAAATCCGGCATGCATGACAGTTCTCCTCTTAAATTGCGTTGAGCGTATGTTGCTCGGCGCCGGTGTCCAGCCCGAAATTGGCGCGTTGAATAATCTCTTTGCGCATCTGCGGACTCAGCGTGACGAAATACGCCGAGTAGCCGGCCACGCGTATCATCAGATCCTTGAACGGCTCCAGCGCTTTGTGCTCGGCTGCGCCGGCCCCGGATTGCCCTGCGGCGGTGGCGGCGCGGTCGGCGGCGACCAAGTCGTTGATCGACGACACGCACATTTGCACCAGTACGCCGTTCTGGTCGGCAAAGGCCTTCATGTAACGCGAGAACAATTCGGTGTCCTCTTCGAAATGGCCGCGATCGCGGGTGGTCAAGCTCAGGTTGTAGGTGTAACCGTTCTGCACCGTATTGGCATTCACGGAAGTGACCGACAACATATGATCCAGCAAATTGACCGGCTCGCCGTTGGCTTTCACAACGCCGGGACACGGCGTGATGCCGCTGGCGAACGATTCGCCGCTACGCCGGCCATTGGGCGTGGCCTTGGTCAGCATCCCAAAACCGGCATGGTTGGTCATACTCCAGTAACCCGGCAGATAGCGCCCACCGCGATGAGTGCGATATTGGGCAAATACCTCTTGCAACATTTCGGTCAGCAGGTGTGTGTATTTGACGGCGTTAGCGTTGTTGTAAATGCCGCCGGGAGTTTGATCCACTCCGGCCCCATATTTGGGGGCCAGCCGTATCATCTCTTTGATTTGACTGAGGCGGTCGGCGCTTAATGTCGGTAATGGCAACGGCGCGTCTTCTGGGTGCAGCCAGTTTTGCACCCGCTCCCGCAATGACGCCCAGAAACTTTTGGGCTGCAAGCTGCCGGTGTCGAAATCGGCCTGCATTGCCGCCAACAATTCGCCGGCCGTGACTTTGCCGCCGAATACCAGGGTGTCCAGCACGCAAAACGAATCGATCACATCGGCCAGCCCGATCACGGCAATGCCCGCCGAATTGTATTTAGCACCACCGGCGGAGACATCGCGAAAACTGGCGCCAGCGCTGTCGGGGGTATTGGTGGGGCCGGTGAACAGCCCGGATAAAAACGGCGACTGCCGTGATTGTTCGTAGAAACGGCCGAAGTAATTGTTGCATTGCACAACATGCCGGGCCATTTCGTTCAGTTGAAACCTAAAGGCCTCGATAAAGGCTGGCATGCTATCGATTTGGAGCAGCGGCTGCGTGGTGTAGCGCGCATCGCCGTAGAACAGATTGGGCGATTTTGGCGCCACGCCGTCGCTGCGATGTTTGCCGCCGTATAAGGCCAGCTCCAACACCGCCGGCAACACCATCAAAGTCGAGCCGGTGTTGCCGTAATGTTTGTGCGCGGCGTTTTCTTCGATGCAACCGATTGACGTGTAATCGTAGGCATCGGCCAAGGCTTCGTCCGCGCTGATACCGGCATGCGCCGCATAGTATTTGGCCATGGCCGGCACCACTGCCGCATCGCCATGTAAAGCGGGTGTGGCTCGGGTCAGGATATTGACCTGGCAGATGCGTTTCAGATACGGGTCCATTACCTCAGCGGGCAGCGAATTGCCTTGGGCGTCGCGGTGATGCACATCGCGGTGGTAGCGGGCATGCACGTTCGGGTCGCGGATAGCCAGTATCTCGGTGGCCTTGAGGATGATGTAGGTCATGTCGTTGACCGCATCGACGACCTGGCCGTTTTCGTAGCGAGTGCCGCCGACAGTCAACGCCTGATTGGAGCCGCTGCCGGCGAACAGGGTTTCCGAGCCGGAGGTGGACAGAGGCACATGATCGGAACAATGCAGGAAAAAATGGCTGACCAGTTCCACCGCCCGCCGGGTATAGGCGTCCTGCGCTTGAGGGTTATCCAGTTTTTGCCAATCGGCCAGATAGAATGGGTTGAGGATTTGGTCCAGGCGGCCGATGGAAAAACCGAAATTGGTGTTTTCCTGCAACAGCAGGTGGTAACAAATCCAGACCGCGGCCAGCGCTTCGTGCAAGGTTTCGGCTGGCTGCGCCGGAATCTTCCGGCAGATGGTCGCCAGGACTTGATTGCCGGCGCGGTCGGCAGCCTCGGCCAAATGCTGGGCGTAAAGTTTGGCGCCCTCGTATACCGCAATCACGCCCTGCAGAAACTCGATTTGCTGCGGCGTAGCGGCCGCGCCGCTGGCGATATCCTGTTTGGCGCGTTCGATCAAGCCATCGAAGCCGTACTTCAACACCCGTTCGAAATCCGGCACGGTATGGGACACGCAGGTGGCCTTATCGGACAGGAAGAACGCTACCCGTTCCATCAATTCCTGGGCTTTCGGGGTTTCTCCGGCTTTTTTACGCAAGGGCGGATCAATCGACTCCGGATAATTGCCGCCGATCCGGTCGCGGTTTTCATAGTCGGCGCTATCGTAGGCGCTGTAACGGGCCAGTTCCTGAATTGGCTTTTGTTCCAGCCAGAATGGAAAGATCTCCCGATTCAAGCGCTCGGCCACTTCCGGGCGAATCTTGAACGGATTTTGGGCGCGGGTGGTGACGGTTTTCAGTTCCGGCCAGATGCAATAGCCTATGGTGTCGGCGTAAACCACCGGGCCGACGAAGCTGGTGGTAGTTTGGCCGGGCAGCAAGTCGGCTGCGTGCACGATTGCGGTTTTATTGACGAAAATGTGGCGTAGCGCTTGGGCGCGCCGGGTGTAAGGCGGCAAGGTTTGGCTTTCGGGCCGGCGCAGAAACTCGGTTAATAGGCGCGGCAACTCGTCGCAAATTTCCGGCGTACCTGCCGGCGAAAACAGCTTTTCGCGCCAGGCGCTGACGACCGGGAATTGAGCCAGCGTGATGCTGCGGAGCGCCAAGTCCTTCAGGGTTTTAATTTTCCGGAAGTCTGGATTGGCGATGGGAAATAAATCGACTGTGCCGGACTCGGATACCGGTCCTGCGGAACTCTTGCCGAGCTCTACCGAAATACCGCCGTCGGCTGCTGGATATGGAACAGACATGTTCACCCCCTTTACCGCAGAGCGATCCCTCGAAAGCGTATACCGGCAGCTTGCGGCGCGATTGCCAGCTCCCTGCCCCGGCTTTTTGTGATCTATGTCTAAATTATAGCCCAATCCTCACCAAACGTAAGGAAATATGTAGGGCGATCCCTTCAATTTCGCTGCATGAAAAAACGCCTGGCCGGACCGCAATCGGCCCACGGCACAGCCACTATAGCCGGGCCGGTGCAAAAGCGTTTCATTTCTCCAATTAGCGGCTATGCTACTGCGAAATTAATGCCGGTTCGGGCGCGCTGCGCCGGGATTGGCAATCGATAATCGTCGGCCGGGAGGCGTTGAAATGTACCGATTTCTGAATGCAGTGTTGCGCGACCGGCTAGCGGGTTTTGCCGTGGCAATTGGGCTTGCGTTGATGCTCGCACCGCTTGCTGTTGTCGCCGGCAGCCCGTTCTACCTGACCGCCGAACGCAGTTTCAGCAATAGCGAATCGCCCAGCATCCGCCTGGATTACACCGTCACCGACCAGCCGATGCTGATCCGGGTATTGAAAGCCGACAATCTGGAAAATTTTCTCGACGGCCAATTCAACGTCAGCCGCAGTTACGAGCAGCCGGTCAGCGAGCTCAATCCCGGCCATTATTTTGCAAAAGGCTTAAACAACGCCGAATCGCCGCTGAAATTGCTGCGCGGCATGCTGGATGTGGAATTTCGCAAGTCATTGAAAGACACGCCGTTCAGCGGTTCGGTACTGACCGTGACCGACAAGCCGTTGGCGGCCGTGCCGCAGCAAATCCTGGTCGCCCCGCCCAAGGGCTTTCAAGTGGTGAAGGAAACCTATCTGGACCTGCTGCGCAACGGCCAGCAAACCCACGATCTGGGCTGGTGGTTCAACGAGGACACCTGGAGCGAGCACCGCTACAAAGTTCGGCAGATCTCACTCGAGCCGTTGCCGGACGGCCTGTATCTGTTGCAGGCGGTGCAGGGCAAGACCGAGGCGCAGTGCCTGATTCAAGTCAGCAGCCTGGCGGTGCAGGTCAAGCAATCCAGCGAGCAATTGCTGGTGCGGGCGATGAACCGCGATTTGCAACCGCTGGCCAATGCCAAAGTCAGCGTCCGCGACGGCCGCGGCCGTTGGCAGAACTTGCCGGGGGCGACCGATGCCGCCGGCGAACTGCGCTTTAATAATCCCGACGGGGTGCTGGACGGCAAACTGCTGGTCCGGGTCGACGCGCCGGCCGCCAACGCTAACGCAGCAGCGCGCACAGCGTTGACCGCGACCGATTTTCTGCCGACTCAGGCCAAGGACGATGCGGTATTCGTGATGACCGACCGGCCGATCTTCAAGCCTGGCGAAACCTTTTTCTACAAAGGCATCGTCCGCAATTTGCAGGACGGCCAATTGCGGATTCCGGCCTTTCAATCCAGGCAAACCGACGTGTCTTTAATCCGCGCCGACGGCAACGCCACCGGCTTGCAAGGCCATAGCCAATTGACCGATTTCGCTTCGTTTTCCGGCAGCTTCGATCTCGATCCCGGCCAGACGCCCGGCTTATACCGCTTGCTGGCCGAGATCGACCATAAAGCCTACGGCGGCGAATTTCGGGTGCGCGATTACATCAAACCGACCTTTTACCTGGAATGGCTGGAACGCAGCCAGACTGTGCAAGCCGGGCAAGCGTTCAATCTGAAATTCCGCGCCAAGCGTTACAGCGGCGGCATCCCGCAGAACGTCAAATTCGAAGTATTTTTGTACCGCAAAAAATTCGAGGCGCCGCAATTCGTGACCGAGGCCGGCGCCGGCTTGTCGGCCGGCAACGATTATTTCGGCCAGATCAAATCCGCCGTGCCATTAACCCAGCCGCAGCGTTTGTTTAGTTCGATCGAGGCCCGACAGGCCGCCGAAGCCAGCAATCCGTGGGAAACCGCCGCCAAACTGGCCGACAACGGCGACGGCAGTTTCGAATTTACCGTACCGGCCGAAGCCCAAACCGACGCCAAGCCGGCGAAACCGGAACAGGAATGGATTTATACCTTAATGGTCCGGGCGCAGGATGCCGCCGGCGGCAGCGCGATTTTGACCGACAGCATTTACGCCACGCTGGCCGAAGCCCAGCCGGCGCTACGTTTTAACAAAACCGTCGCGGCGGTCGGCGACCAGGATTTGCAGATTTTGCTGCAATCCAGTTATGCCGACGGCAAGCCGGCAGCCAAGGCCGGCGGCGTGGTCGACGTGATGCTGGAACAGCCCGGCAGCGGCAAGCGCAGTCTGGTGAAATTGGATATTGCCACCGACGCCAACGGCCAGCAAAAACTCAGCATACCGGCGTTGAAAGAGTTCGGCCGCTTGACGGCCGTGGCCCGTCTTGAGACGCTGGATGGCCGCAGCATGAGCCACAGTTCCAGTTCGCAACCGGCTACGTTGATCGTCGCCGGCAGCGGCGGCGAGGCAGTGGCCGACAATCCGGAATTGGAGCTGTACACACCAACCACAATCCTCAGTCCCGGCGAGCAAGCCAAAGTGTTTGCCTTGCTGCCCAAGGCCTGGGGCAATAACGAGGCCGGAGCGATCTGGGAAACCGTGGCCGGCGCCAAGTTGTTCGATAGCCGTAGCGCCCAGGCCCAAGGCCGTAGCCGCTGGTTCGAAGTGACTGCCAAACCCGAATACGGCACCGGTTTTTACCACACCGTCACGGTGCCGGTGGCCGGCGGCAAGTACAAGGAGCAGACGCTGGGTTTCCGCATCGTGCCGAGGGATAAGCGGCTGCAAATCGCGATCGAGCCGGCTCAGGCCGAAGCCGAACCGTTGAAGCCGACCCAAATCAAATTGCAGGTCAAACGCGCCGACGGCAGCCCGGCGGCGAATACCGAGCTGGCGGTATCGATTGTTGATCGCGCCGTTTACGCGGTGCAAGCCGAATTCCGCCCCGGCATTTTCGACTTTTTCTATCCGCTGCAACGCAGCAATCTGTCGACCTACTATTCCGACGACTTGCAAGGCTACGGCTACGCCGACTTGCTGCGCAAACCCAATTTCGCGCTGAGTGCCTTGAAAAGCCAAAGCAAGCTGGCGAAAAAAGCCATGCGCGATACCGCCGGCTGGTTCCCGCACGTGGTCACCGACGCCAACGGCGCGGCGACGATCGACGTCGATATGCCGGCCAACGTCACCGAATGGCTGGTCACCGCCGTCGCCAGCGACCAGGACGGCCGCCTCGGCGAAACCACCGGCCAGTTCCGCACCAAAACCGACATCGCCGTGGATATGGTCGGCCCGCAATTTTTACGTAGCGGCGACGAAGTGGAATTGGCGGTCAAATTGACCAGCCATTGGCCCGGTCCGGTCAAAGTCTCCGGCAATCTGAGTTTGAGCGACAATCTGCAAGGCCAGGATATCAACCTAACGCCGAGCGCCGAATTGGCCGCCAAGGCCGAGCAATTATGGCCGCTACGGTTGACCGCCGGTCCCCAAGCCGGCAATGCCAGCTTAAAAGCGGCGTTGACCGCGCCGAACACAATCAAAGTCGGCGGTGCCGAAGAATTCGATTTGCCGATTCAGCCGGCGGCGATGGCGCAAGTCTATGCCGCCGAACGCCGCGACGGTCATTTGCATTTCGATATTCCGGAGCAGGCTCAAGCCGCGCAATTGACGGTGCGGGTCAACTCCGGCCTGCTCGGCGCGGCCTTGCAGGCGGCGGCGATGCTGGTGCAATACCCGTACGGCTGCACCGAACAACTGGCGCACAGCACCGTGCCGAATCTGGTGTTGCTGGATTTGATCGAACGCGCCGGCCTCAAGCCCGAGCAACTGGGGCCGCTGGAAAAACCCTTGCAGCGCGCCAAGCAGAATGCGGCGTTGGGTATCCGCAAACTGATCCAAAACCAGAAAGCCGACGGCGGCTTCGCGTTGTGGGCCAACGATCCGGAGCCCAGCGTGCCGGTGACGATGATCGCGATGCAGGCTTTGAAATATGCCGAGGAATTGAAACTGGAAGGCACCACCTCGGCCTACAACAAAGGCGCGGAGTGGTTGGCTCAACAAGCCAATACCGAGCAAGTGCTGGACGGCTTTACGCTGGCCGCTTATTCGGCGGTCGGTTACATCTACCAGGCGCCGTGGGAGCGGCAAGCCGAGTTCGTCGAAAAAGTCGGGGCCGACCCGCAAGCCGGTGCCGAAGACTTGACTGCGGCGCTGCGCATCTTGGCGGCCTACAAAAACCAAAGCTGGCATGCCTTCAACCAACAAATGAAAGGCCAGCCCGATCTGGCCAAGCGTTTGGGCAAACGTCTGCAGCAGGCGCTGGAGGCGATCGATCCGGCCGGCTATCAGAGCCAACCCGGCCCATCCTACGACCGGCTCGGCTTCCGCTTCGGCTTGCCCAGCATAATATCCGCCGGGCTAGGCGCATTGCAGGCCGCGGGCGACTTGCCGCCGGCATTGGAAAGCAGACTGAAGCGGCTGTTGTTGCAGAGCCAGCAACACGGCTACTGGACTTCGACTTACGATACCGCCCAAGTCATCTTCAACACCCGCGAGTTATTGAGCAAGGAAGCCGCCGCCGCGCAAAGCCAAAAAGCCCGGACCTTGAAAGTCGCCAATGCATCCGCCGCGTTGGGTAGCTTGCAACCCATTCCGGGCGGCTATCTGGGCCGCTTTGACAAATTGTCGGCCGCCGCCGAACTGGCCGATCTGCATATCGCCGATCTCAGCGAAACCGATATCGCATCCGCCACCTTGCAAGTCGAACTGCCGTACCCGGCCGTCACCGCCCGCGACAACGGCCTCAGCGTGCAACGCAATTTCCGCCGGATTACCGCCGGCGGCAGCGAACCAGTCGACCTGAGCCAGGCGCTGCACATCGGCGACGTCGTGGTCAGCGAAGTCAAAATCAAACGCAGCGCCGAACCCAACCGCTTGCCGGCCGGCAGCGACTTCGTCGTGATCGAGGACGGCATCCCGTCGCTGGCGGAGGGCCAGGAAAACGACCAGACCTACCTGGCCGACGCCAAACTGCAAGCCGGCGACGACAGCTACTGGGCCGGCATCAAGGAAACCCAACGCTACCCGGACCGCATCGTCCGCGTCGCCAAACTGCAACCCGGCGCCGAATTGAAGCTATACCAAGTCTGGAAAGCCACTCGCCCCGGCACCGCCTCGATCCCGCCGGCTAGTGGGTTTGACATGTATAACGAGGCGGTCAGGGGGAATGGGGTGGCTGGAACAGTAGCAGTTAAATGATCGGGACATTTATTTGCCCGATTTGGGTATTTGTCGGCATGCAACATTAGTGATACCGTATTTGGTATGACGGAAATCATCATGGACACCAATGTGCTGTTCGCTGGCTTATATTCGGCTAGCGGAGCGTCATTTAAAGTGTTGGAGCTTTTGGCTGCTAAGCAACTGAGTACAGTGATATCGACACCGCTGCTGTTCGAATACGAAGAAATATTGAAGCGGAATCAAACCATGCTTCAATTGACCGATACTGAAATTGAGGTGATCCTGGATAGTTTATGTGGGTTTGGTAGGCATCAGAAAGTGTATTTTTTATGGCGGCCCTATCTACCGGATCCGAAGGACGATTTGGTTTTGGAACTAGCTGTTGCCGCTGAGGTAAAAACCATTATCACCCACAACCTGAAAGATTTTGTCAGCATTGAAAAATTCGGAGTGGAAGCGATTACGCCTAAAACCCTGTTGGAGAGATTGCTATGAGTGCGCTCAGTTTACGATTACCCGATTCAGTTCACCGCCACATTAAAGAATTGGCAAGCAAAGAAGGCGTTTCAATCAACCAATTCATTGCCAGTGCGGTAGCGGAAAAGGTTTCGGCGATTGCCACCGAGGAATATCTGCAAGCTAGAGCCGAACGAGCCGATGCATCGGCTTTTCAGGCAATTTTGGCAAAAGTACCTAGACGGGAACCTTTGTCGGGTGATGAAATTTGATTGTTTACCCGATCCGGCAGGGAAGTGAAGCGATACGACTAATTTCCGTTCGGCGCTCCCGCACCTGCAAAACAGTAGCAAAACAGGGTTAGGTCTAGCAATTAAGCATCCTTGAAAGGGTTAGCTATATTTCTAGACCTGCCCTCTTTCTGGACCGTAATATCGTAAATTAGAAAACAAATAATTAAAATGTCTCCTCGTTATCAGATATTTGTTAGTTCTACGTTTCGTGACCTTGTCGACGAGCGTCAAGCAGTTTTAGAGGCAATTCTTGAACTTGGACACTTTCCTGCGGGAATGGAGATTTTTCCTGCTGCTGATTCTAATGCTTGGGAGCTGATTAAAACTGTTATTCATGACTCTGATTATTACGTTTTAATCGTTGGTGGTAAATATGGTTCCACTGGACCGGATGGTATTTCTTATACTGAAATGGAGTTTAATTACGCCGTCGAATTGAATAAGCCAATCTTGGCCTTTCTACATGGTTCTCCAGATCGGCTTATAGTAGAGAAGGCTGAGGTTGCTGCCGAGCCAAGAAGTAGGCTTCAGGATTTTCGCGATAAAGTATCTGAAAGAAGAATATACAAATGCTGGAATAATAAAGACAATCTTAAGGCGGCTGTTCTTTCATCCCTTGCTTATGCTATTAGGACAAAGCCTGCAGATGGCTGGGTTCGTAACGAAGGACTTCAGAATCAGGAGTTATTAAAGCGACTTGCATCTCTTCAGGATCGCTACGAAAAACAGTCTAGTGAACTTAATCAATTGAAATCGACTATTGGTGTTAACGTTGAATTAGAGAAATATCGGGGACTTGACACACATTATGAAGTTGCCGTTACTACGAGACGGAGTTCATCTAACCAACTTCACAAGTTTGAGATTACGCTTTCCGAAGTTTTTTTCGCTTCAGCAGAAGAGCTATTGGTGCCTATTTCGGAAGAGTATTTTAATCAAATATTAGTTTATTCAATGTCTCCTTGTCTGGAATTTTTAGCTCCGACCGAGTCAAAGGATAAAACCAAGTGGACGCAGCTTAGTGTTATATTCACTAAAAACTCTGTTCGGGGGATTCTTCGTCAGTTTATGGCTCTTGGTCTTGTGGAGCCCCAGTCATTGCCTCGCCAAACAGGTTCTGACAATGCGACTCATACAGTATATCTAAGATGTTGGTCGTTGACATCCTTGGGTCGGTCTAAGTACCTTGAACGAAGAGCATTGTTGATTGATGACAATTAAACGCAATCCGGCCAGCGTCAGCCAGCCGGATGCCTGCGCGGGAAAGCCTCCGATCCTCTACATTCCCACACTAACTAGACCAAAACAGCCCAGTAGGCCGGAATAAGCGTTAGCGTTTCCGGCGTGCATTAAATCGCCGGAAACGCCGTTCGGCTTATTCCGGCCTACAGATTATCCGGTTCCTTATATCGATTGAATATTATGACGAGCCCGCGCAGCGGCGATTTGCGCAGCCTTATCGGGGAGTCACGAGTTTTTCAATTGAAATTGATAAGCCAATAGCCCGGCGTGGGCACTCAAGCGTGCTCACCCGCAGTCAATTAACCCGAATCCGACAAAATCAATTGGAGCATAGCCGATGGGTGCAAAAACCTGGATGTTGGTGGTCGCCGACTCAAACCCGCGTCAGGCGTTGGCAGCCAAGCCGACGTTGGATGTCGAGGCCAGCCAACGGCTGGCGGCCGCGTTGTTTCCGAACCAGCGGCTCGAGCCTATCGGCGAGGGTTCCCTGGCGTATACCTGTCCGCCCGACGCCGAGTTGCTGGTCGGATGTTTTCCCGGTGTGGCGGTGCTTGCCGCCAAGGAATTCCGTATCGACCGTCCGTCCAAACTGGCCCGGCATTTCAGCGCGGGCGGGGCCAATGTCACGCTGCATACGATGCACAGCGTCGTCGATTGGTTTGCTTATGCAACCTGGCAGAACGGCCAATTGCGGCGCTCGCTGAGCCTGTCGCCCGACAGCGGGATTATCGAAGACTTGGGCGAGCGCTTGCCGTTCGAGGTTCCGTTTTGGGCCGGTACCCATCCGGCGGTCGATGCGGAGGACGCAAGCTATCCGCTACCGTTTCATCCGTTGGACTTGGCGGAGGCCGCGCTGGCGGAGTTGTTCGGCTACCAACTGGAAGGCTTCGCCGATGTAGCCCTGCTCGATCCGGAATCGATTCCGCTGCTCCGTTACCGGCGGCATCGCCCGGCTTGGTGGAAGTTTTGGAAATAAAGCCCAGTAGGCCGGAATAAGCGTTAGCGTTTCCGGCGTGCATTAAATCGCCGGAAACGCCGTTCGGCTTATTCCGGCCTACAGATTATCCGGTTCCTTATATCGATTGAATATTATGACGAGCCCGCGCAGCGGCGATTTGCGCAGCCTTATCGGGGAGTCACGAGTTTTTCAATTGAAATTGATAAGCCAATAGCCCGGCGTGGGCACTCAAGCGTGCTCACCCGCAGTCAATTAACCCGAATCCGACAAAATCAATTGGAGCATAGCCGATGGGTGCAAAAACCTGGATGTTGGTGGTCGCCGACTCAAACCCGCGTCAGGCGTTGGCAGCCAAGCCGACGTTGGATGTCGAGGCCAGCCAACGGCTGGCGGCCGCGTTGTTTCCGAACCAGCGGCTCGAGCCTATCGGCGAGGGTTCCCTGGCGTATACCTGTCCGCCCGACGCCGAGTTGCTGGTCGGATGTTTTCCCGGTGTGGCGGTGCTTGCCGCCAAGGAATTCCGTATCGACCGTCCGTCCAAACTGGCCCGGCATTTCAGCGCGGGCGGGGCCAATGTCACGCTGCATGCGATGCACAGCGTCGTCGATTGGTTTGCTTATGCAACCTGGCAGAACGGCCAATTGCGGCGCTCGCTGAGCCTGTCGCCCGACAGCGGGATTATCGAAGACTTGGGCGAACGCTTGCCGTTCGAGGTTCCGTTTTGGGCCGGTACCCATCCGGCGGTCGATGCGGAGGACGCAAGCTATCCGCTACCGTTTCATCCGTTGGACTTGGCGGAGGCCGCGCTGGCGGAGTTGTTCGGCTACCAACTGGAAGGCTTCGCCGATGTAGCCCTGCTCGATCCGGAATCGATTCCGCTGCTCCGTTACCGGCGGCATCGCCCGGCTTGGTGGAAGTTTTGGAAATAAAGCGCATTCGACTGCAGAGCTCAGCCGCATCCCATCACTTGAATCGTCGCTAGTTACCAAAGTCGGCCGCTCGGCGTTATACATCTATACTTAACCGCCTTCCGGCCAGGATTCGTTGCCTGCGGTAACGCTAGCAGTGCTTGGATTCAGGCTGCAAGAGCGATTGTAACCATCATCGATTGGCACTGGATGCAGGTGTCCGTCAGGCAAGCGGTTTTTCTGCATTACGACCGGCGCAGCAGCATGGGAACTAAGGCGAAGGCGTTTCGCGGCATTATTGAATACGGAAAAATATCATGAGTTTGAAAGGTTTGGCTTCAGCGTTTGCGCTAGTGTTATCGGTGGTGGCAACAGCTGTCGGGATTAGCATGCTGCAAAGCCATTTCGGCTGGTCGAATGCCACCATGTCTTGGCTTTTCTTCGCTATCGGTACGCTTGCCTCTGTGGTTTTGACGTACCAATTGAGGCATCTCGCGTTCGTCAATGCAATCCCGATCGACAAGAACCGGCCGCTAAAACTAAAACCCTTGCATTACGTTGGTTTGCTCACGATGGGCGTGGGCGCGATACTGTCGGTAGCAAGCGTCACTGGCGTATTCGTGACGTTCCAGTATGCCGACAAATTCGTGTTGCTGCTCGGCTTAGCGGTTTACATGGCCACTACCCCCGCGAACGGGCGGTCGATATTCCAAGCCAATCGGCCCGCGGACGTGTCCGCCAGGCTGAAATTGCTGGCGATCGCGGGTGCTTGCGTGTTGTTGCCGGCCATCGTCGGCTGCTTGGTCGACATCACATTGAGTACGACTCTACCCAGCGATTTTGGATTATCGGTCGGTATCGGTTACGGCGCGGTCCTGGCAATCGGCTTGGTGACTATGACCGAAATAACCCGCAACCGCGTCGGCACGTATTACCAAGCCAATAAGCCATTCCAAAAGCTGCTGCAAAAAAGCTGGATTAGAATCCCGCTTACCCTGGCAATGGGCCTTTATATCGGTGTCAGCGGAATTGGGCTTGGCGCGGCTTACGGTTACACCCATTTTTTCGGCGACGAGGTAACCAAAGTATTCAGAGTATCCGGCTGGCATTACGGCAGTTCGCGGAGTTGCGACAAACCGGAAATCGAAGGCCGACCGTTGCTGATTGGCAAAAAGGCGCTTTGCGTGCCAAAAGACGCCGGATTGAGTATGCCGGTTGGGACGGATCTGACAATAGCAGGCCGCGAATCGGTAATGGGTTTTAACGTCGATAAAATTAGTGCTTACCGGCCGCATATCGGTCCGGCGAATTAGCCACAAGGCTCTTTACCTTTGCATCCAAGGGCACTGAGCCATCGGGACGGACCGGCAAACCGGTATTTCCGCGAGCACAAACGGAACACCGGTGGAAAAAATACGATTGAGTTATCAAGTGAGCGCCGCCGGCCCGATCCAGCGAACCGAGACTATACTTTGAAGCGCCTTAAGTTAAAGCCTAGTCTTGAGCCTTTCCGGCAACATTTTGAATTCGCCCTTCTGAGGAGGAAACGACTATGAGCAAATTCCGCGCTGCCTTATTCGCAGGCATATTACTATCGAGCGCATTTTCCGGCGTTCAGGCTCACGACGGTGCAAATTGCGCTGCGCAAAGCCGACCCAAAATCGAGTTTGTCGAGATTCAATCGGAAAAGTTGGCTTTCAATCCGGGCGTTCCGGGTGGGGTGGTCAGTCAAGGCGCGTTAACCGTCAAAGCCAAGTTGTCGTTGCCGGGAAAGAGACACTGCCGCGGTAAGCACGCCGGTTTGCCGGCCGTGGTGATTTTACATGGCTCCGCCGGAGTGGATGCGCGCGGCGACTTCTATGCCAGCGAGCTGCAGCAGGCCGGTATTGCCACGCTGGAACTCGACATGTGGGAAGCCCGCGGCGTTGCCTCGGCCGCCAATCGTCCGGCCTTACCGATTCTGACCTATCCCGATGCCTTTGCCGCGCTGGAGTTTTTAAGCAACCAAGCCGAGATCGACCCGGAACGAATCGGCGTATTGGGCTTTTCCTGGGGCGGCATCATGACCCTGGCCAGCGCGACCGAACAGGTTACTCAACAATACGGCGGCGGTCGGCATTTCAAAGCCCACGTCGCCAACTATCCGTTATGTTACGGCTACAACAATCCGCGACTGCCTTATTTCAGTTTCGGTAGCCCGAACGGGAATCCGTTAACCGGCGCGCCGGTGCTGATCCAGATCGGCGGGTTGGACGAGTACGACGAAAGCGCAGCGCCTTGTCTGGCGTTGAAAGCAGGTCTTGCGGCCGACGAACAAGCGCTGGTGGATGTGGTTAGTTACCCAGATGCCACGCATGCTTGGGATCGATTAATGGTGCCGATTGCGATCACCGACAATTTTTCGCATTTGGGCCGGGGCGGTACGGTCAATATGATTCCGAATGTGGAGCAGGCCTATGACGCGCGCGAAAAAACGGTTCGTTTTTTTAAACGCAAGCTTTAGTCGGTAAGCTTGGGGCTGCTTGATTGCGGCCAGGCGAAGCGAACGGTGGGCAATGTTGCCCACCGTTTCCTAAGCCATTATTTCGACCCCGGCAGCGAAATCATTCCGGTCGCCAGCGCGATCTCCCGTAAAAAGCACAGCAAGCCGCCGATCAAGGCCAGCATGGCGGCCACGAATAGAAACGAAACCACCGGAGACGGATCGACGGCGATTTCGGTACCGACGAACAGGGCGACGATGGACAGGCAGATCAACAAAGCGCATACGGTACACAAACTAATCGCCCAATGAATCCAGTGGGCGCGCCGGGCCAAAATCCGCATTTCCGGATAGTGTTCGTCGGCACCGTTTTCGAACAGCATATTCAAGGTTCTAAACCGATCCACCGCTCGTCCCAGGCGGCTGGTCAACACGCCGAGAATGCCGGCGACCCCGGTCAGCAGAAATACCGGTGCGACCGCCTGTTGAATCACGTGGGCCACGGTGGGGATGTTGGTTAGAGCGTCCATAATCGGCTTCCGGGTTGTAAGTTCTGACGTTTAAAACCGCACTTCGCTAAATTTGGCACCCGGCGTCAGTACCTCCAACTTGGCCAAGCGATTGGTTTCCACCCGCTCGGTATCGAGCTGCAAATATTCGCGTTTGTCTGCGGTCGTCACGGTGTCGACAGCTTTGCCTGCCACCACGCTGCCGTCTGTCAGCGTCAGTTTGACGCGGTAGCCGTAGATACAGGCAATTTCCAGGTAATCGTGCAGGTTGCAGTCAATGGGTTGAGTCATGGTTGTTGCGCCTGTTCGCGGAATTCGTTGATGTCGCGATTGTCGACCCGGTCGTAAATGTCCTCCACTTTCAGCGTTAGCCCGATCGAGGTAAACGTCACGTCGTCGCCGAGAAAATAGTACTCGGATAGCCAGTGGTTGGCGCGGCGCAGGACTTGCACCGAAACGATGTCCGGTTCGATCAGCACGTATTCCTGCAACGACGGCAGGTTGATGTAGCGGATCAGTTTGGTGGTGGTGTCGGTTTTACGGGTGGAGCGGGATAAGACTTCGACGATGATGACCGGCGCCGTCGAAAATAGGTCGTTTCCGGACATTTTGCTGCAATCTACCAGTACGTCCGGGTAGACGTAATCCTTGCCGATCTGCAGTTTGATTTCGGCTATGAACGTCGCGCAGGGCGTACCTTTTAGATGACTTCTGAACTCGCCGAGAATGTTGGCCGCGATGCAATTGTGGTTATAACCGGCACCGGTCATCGCGCGGACCTGGCCGTCGATATACTCGCGCTTGACTTCGGCAGCCGCCTCGCTGACCAGATATTCGTCTTCCGTCAAATAAACATCGGGTTGATCGGTGTGGAAAGCCATGATGCGCCCCGCCTACAACTGTTCAAGGAAATAACCGAATGCCCGGCCGGCAGGCCGAGTGTCGGTATTGTTAGAGATCGGCCCGGGAAATACAAGACGCGCCGAACCACGGCAAAGTTAACAAATCCGGCGAAAAGACCTACTATCCAGACTATTGCGACTGCCGGGCGGATGTCTGCCATGAAAAACCATCACCGATTATTGCTCAGCCTCGGGTTGGGCGCCGCCGCCGGCCTGGCCTGCCACGGTTTTGCCGACCATGCCGGCTTGCAGGTATTCAACCGCTACCTATTGGAACCGGTCGGCCAGATTTTCCTGCGGCTGATCTTCATGATCGTAGTGCCGATGGTGATGAGCGGTTTGATGCTGGGCGTTTACCAGCTCAGCAGCCACCACGGTTTGGCGCGGGTTGCCCAGCGCACTTTGTTATTTACGCTGATTGCCAGTTCGGCGTCGGTGGTGATCGGCGTGTCGCTGGTGAATCTGCTGCAGCCCGGCACCGGTTTGGATATTTCGCAACTGCTCGGCGACGAGGCCGGTGTGCACAAGATCCGCCAACACGTGGCGCAAGCCAAGCCGGTGGTGCAATCGTTGCTGGAGATCATCCCGAAAAACCCGTTCAACAGCGCCGTGCAGGCCCTGGACGGCGAGATGCTGTCGTTGATGTTTTTTTCGTTGGCGTTCGGCGCGGCGTTGGCGGCGACGAACGGCGGCAAACCGTCGCGTTGGCTGGAGTTGTTGGAGGAAACTTACGCCGCCTGCCTGCGGATAGTGGACGCGGCGATGCAATTCGCGCCGTGGGCGGTATTCGCGCTGGTGTTTCAATCCACCTTCAAATTCGGCCACCAGATTTTGTTCTCGCTGGGATTTTACGTGCTGGTGGTGGTCGCAGGCCTGCTGCTGCAACAAGCTCTGGTTTATAGCGCAATGTTAAGGCTGTTCAGAGGTATCGCGCCCTGGTCGTTTTTCCGGCAATGCCGCGACGTGTATTTGTATGCCTTCGCGACCGCGTCTTCCAATGCCACATTGCCGCGCTCATTGGAACTGGCGGAACGGGAATTGAAACTCAGCCCGGAAGTTTCGCGCTTTGTATTGACGATAGGCTCCACCGCCAACCAGAACGGCACGGCGCTGTTCGAAGGCATTACTGTATTGTTTCTGGCCCAGGTCTACGGCGTCGATCTATCGCTGACGCAGCAGGTGCAGGTGGTATTGATGGCGATCCTGGCCGGCATCGGCACCGCCGGCGTACCGGGCGGCTCGCTGCCTTTGATCATGATTCTGACCCAGCAGGTCGGGATACCGGCCGAAGGCATGGGTCTGATTTTGGGGGTGGACCGCTTTCTGGACATGTGCCGCACCACCTTGAACGTCAGCGGCGATTTGGTCATCGCCGCGCTGGTCGATCAACCGCGGCAAAATCCGGCCTGACGATGCCGGCTTACGGCAGCGACTCGGCCGGCGGCTGTTGGTTAAACGCCACGACGTCCTCGTTATCGACCTGCTCGTAAATGTCGGCCACGCTCAGGCTAAGATCCAGCGCTGCGAATTCGATCTGGTCGCCCAGATAGTAATAAAACGACTGCCAATGCTGGTTGCGGCGGAATACCTGAATCTCGCCTTTGTCCTGCTCGACCAGCACGTATTCCTCCAGCGTCGGCAGGGTCTGGCAGCGCAGGCGTTTGGCGGTCTGGTCGAATTTGCGCGTGGTTTTGGACAACACTTCCACGATCACGACCGGCGCGGTTTTGTAGTAGGCGTCCTGCTTGTCTTCGCCGCAAACTACCATCACGTCGGGGTAGAAGAAATCGTCGGCGATACGCAGTTTCATATCGGACATGAAAGTCTTGCACGGCTTGCCTTTCAGGCCGTTTTTGAACAGATTGAAAATATTACCTTCCAGCAAATTGTGGTTCTCGCTGCCGCCGGTCATCGCATAGACTTCGCCGTCGATGAGCTGGTGGCGGAGCTCGGACTGGCGTTCGCCGGCCAGATATTGTTCCGGGCTGATGCGGGTTTTGAGTTTGGCAAGGGCCATGGCCGTTCTCTGCTAAGTTGCGGATAGCAATAGTCTACTGTGCTAAGCACCGCCGAGAAAAGCGTGCGCCGGCGGCGTGTGAAATTCTACGCTTGCAGCGCTCTGGCTCGCCCTGTATCGTTCCGGCATCTATCTGTCTTTTGACCGCACATGTCCGATTCCGCCATCCACAAACTGATTCTCGTCGACGGTTCGTCGTTTCTGTTTCGCGCCTTTCACGCCGTACCGCCGCTGACCAACAGTAAAGGCGAACCGACCAACGCCGTTTACGGCGTCTCCAACATGTTGCGCAAGCTAATCAACGACTACAACACGCCTTACTTTGCTGTGGTATTCGACGCGCCGGGCAAGACCTTCCGTCACGAGTTGTACGACCAATACAAGGCCCATCGGCCGCCGATGCCGGACGAATTGCGGGTGCAGATTCAACCGCTGCACGACTTGATCCGGTCTTTGGGATTGCCGCTGATCATCGAACACGGGGTCGAGGCCGACGACGTGCTGGGCAGTCTGGCGCAAAACGCGGCCCGCCAGGGCTTCAATGTCATCATTTCCACCGGCGACAAGGACATGGCGCAATTGGTCAACGAGCAGATCATTCTGGAAAACTCGATGACCGGCGCGGTGATGGACATTGCCGGGGTGCAGGACAAATTTGGCGTCAAACCGGAACAAATTATCGATTATCTGGCCTTGATGGGCGATGCGGTGGACAACATCCCCGGCGTGCCCAAGGTCGGACCGAAAACCGCCGCCAAATGGCTGCAGGAATACGGCACGCTGGACAACCTGATCGCCAGCGCCGACCAAATCAAGGGCAAGATCGGCGACAACCTGCGCGAGGCCTTGGGCCAATTGCCGCTATCGCGGGAACTGACCACGATCAAATGCGACGTGGCCTTGCATTACAGCCTGGACGACCTGAAACGCAAGGAACCGGATATCGCCGCGTTGAAACAGCAGCTGGGCAGTCTGGGCTTCAGCAGTTGGTTGAAAACGCTGAACGGCGACGCCTCAGCGACTGCAGCCGAACCGGTCGGGCAAGCCGCAGCGCCGAAACCGGCGCCGGTCGCAAAAGATTACCAAACCATCCTCAGCCAAGCCGAATTCGATGCCTGGCTGGCCCGGCTGGAACAAGCCGAGCTGTTCGCGTTCGATACCGAAACCAGCAGCCTGAATTACAGCGAAGCCGAGATCGTCGGCGTTTCGTTTGCGATCGAAGCCGGCCAAGCCGCGTATTTACCGCTGGCGCACGATTACCCGGACGCGCCGGCGCAACTGGATCGGCAGAGCGTGCTGCAGGCCTTGAAACCGCTGCTGGAAAGCCCGGACCGCGCCAAACTCGGCCAAAACCTGAAATACGACGCCCACGTCCTGGCCAACCACGGCATTGCGTTGCGCGGTATCCGCCACGACACGATGCTGCAATCCTATGTGTTGAACAGTACCGCGACCAAACACAATATGGACGACCTGGCCAAACATTACCTCGGCGTCGATACCATTCATTTCGAGGACGTTTGCGGCAAGGGCGCCAAGCAGATCGGTTTTGCCGACGTGGCGATCGACCGCGCCACCGAATACGCCGCCGAAGACGCCGACATCACCTTGCGCCTGCACCAGACCCTGTCCGCCGAATTGCAGCAACGGCCCAGTTTGTGGGCTTTGTATAACGATATCGAGCTGCCGCTGGTCAAAGTGCTGGCCAAAATCGAGGAAAACGGCGTGCTGATCGACAGCGACATGCTGGCTCAGCAAAGCCAGGAATTGGCGGACCGGATGATAGGCCTGGAGATCCAGGCCCACGATCTGGCCGGCTCGGCTTTTAACCTGGGTTCGCCGAAGCAGATTCAGGAAATCCTGTACGACCGGCTGAATCTGCCGGTATTGAAAAAAACCCCGAAAGGCCAGCCGTCGACCGATGAATCGGTATTGCAGGAATTGGCGGTGGATTTTGCGTTACCGCGGCTGATTCTGGAACACCGTGGCCTGAGCAAATTGAAATCGACTTACACCGACAAACTGCCGCAGCAGATCAACCGCAAAACCGGGCGGGTGCATACCTCCTACCACCAGGCGGTGGCTGCGACCGGGCGGTTGTCGTCGACCGACCCCAATCTGCAGAACATTCCGATCCGTAGCGAGGAAGGCCGCAAAATCCGCCAAGCCTTTATTGCCCCGTCCGGCTATAAAATCGTCGCGGCCGATTATTCGCAGATCGAATTGCGAATCATGGCGCATTTGTCCGGCGACGCCGGTTTGCTGAAAGCCTTTGCCGCCGGCGAGGACGTGCACCGCGCCACGGCCGCCGAAGTGTTCGAAGTGGCGCCGGATCAGGTCACCCACGATTTGCGCCGCTCGGCCAAGGCGATCAACTTCGGCCTGATTTACGGCATGTCGGCCTTCGGCTTGGCGCAGCAATTGGGCTTGCCGCGCAATCAGGCCCAGTCTTACATTGACCTGTATTTCAGCCGTTACCCCGGCGTCAAGCACTACATGGACAGCACGCGGGAATTGGCCAAGCAGCAAGGCTATGTCGAAACCCTCTTCGGCCGCCGTCTGTATTTGCCGGACATCAACGCCCGCAACGCCGCGCAACGCCAGTACGCGGAACGCACCGCGATCAACGCGCCGATGCAGGGTAGCGCTGCCGACATCATCAAACGGGCGATGATCGCCTGCCACGACTGGATCGAAACCAGCGGCGCCGACCTGAAAATGATCATGCAGGTGCACGACGAACTGGTGTTCGAAGTGGCCGAGTCCATTCTCACGGACAGCATCGCCAAAATCACCGGCATCATGTCCGCTGCCGCCGAGTTGGCCGTGCCCTTGCTGGTGGAAGCCGGCACCGGCGCCAACTGGGACGAAGCGCATTAGGCTGGCAGGCATGCAGTTCAAGTTCTGGGGCGTCAGAGGCTCGATTGCCACGCCGGGGCCGAATACGGTCCGCTACGGCGGCAACACCACCTGCATCGAAATCACCAGCAGCGCCGGTGATCTGATCATTCTCGACGCCGGCACCGGTATCCATGCCCTGGCGCAAACGCTGCTGCACCGGCGCGATCTGACCGCGCATATTCTGATCACCCATACCCACTGGGACCATATCCAGGGCTTGCCGTTTTTCCTGCCGATGTTCCGAGCCGGTAACCGCATCAATATTTACGGCGGCCTGGAACCGGTGACCCATCAAGGCATCGAGCGGGCGATGCGGGTGCAGTTGCAGCACGCCTATTTCCCGATCAGCGAAGCGCAACTGAAGGCCGAGGTACGGTACACCACGCTGAAAGCCGGGGAGCCGATCCGGATCGGCAGCGTCCGCGTCACGCCCACCGTGCTGAACCATCCGGTGTTCAACTTCGGTTACCGAATCGACGATGACGCCGGCGGTTCCTTGTTTTTCACCGGCGACTACGAGCCGCCGCTGAACCCTTATCCGGAACAGCACCCCGGTTACGAAGCGATGCAGGAATTGATCGATCAGAAGAACGAAGAAGTGATCGGAGCGATGGCCGGCGTCGACGCGCTGATCATCGACAGTTCCTACACCGACGCCGAATATGCCGACCGCCGTGGCTGGGGCCACGGCACCTACCGCTCGGCGCTGGAGATTGCCGCCGAAGCCCAGGTCAAACAACTGTTTTTGACTCACCACGAGCCGACCCGCAGCGACGCCGATCTGGATTCGATTTATGCCCGTCTGTTGCAAGCCGAGCGCTTAGGATTTCCGATCTGGCTGGCGCGGGAAGGCGATCAATATTCGTTGCCGTACCAGCCGGACCAGTCCGGCTAGGGTTCGGCAATCGAAATCATGGCCGGGATTTATCGCGGATGGTCTGAATGATGCCGGTGGTCGAATGGCCTGCGATGAACGACAGTATCTTCACCTCGCCGCCCGCGGCCAGCACGCTGTCGTGGCCGGCGATGCTGGTGATGTCGCTATAGTCGCCGCCTTTGACCAGGATGTCGGGCAGTAACTGGTCGATGACGGCTTTAGGCGTGTCTTCCGCGAATGCCACTACCCAGTCCACGCATTCCAGCGCCGCCAGCATTTCCATCCGGTGTGCCAAATCGTTGACCGGGCGTTCCGGGCCTTTCAGACGCTTGACCGAATCGTCGCTGTTGACCAGCACCACCAGGCGGTCGCCCAGAGTTTTGGCTTGCTGCAAGTAACGGACGTGGCCGGGGTGGAGGATGTCGAAACAGCCGTTGGTGGCGACGATTTTTTCGCCGTTCTGTTTGGCGGCGGCGCGTTCCTTGAGCAGTTCCGGCAGGGTGCAGACGCCCTTGTGGCGCGCCCGCGGGCCTTGCAGCGCGGCGGCCAGTTCGTCGGTATCGACCGTGGCGGTACCCATTTTTCCGACCACGATGCCGGCACCGATGTTGGCCAGTTGGGTGGCTTCGGCCAGCGGTTTTTTCGCCGCCAGACTGGCGGCCAGCACCGAAATCACGGTGTCGCCGGCGCCGGTGACGTCGAATACCTCGCGGGCATGGGTCGGCAAATGCAGCGGTTCGGCATCCTTGCAGAGCAGGCTCATGCCGTGCTCGCCGCGGGTGACCAGCAAGGCATCCAGTGCCAGCGTATCGATCAGATTCAGGCCGCGTTCGACGATTTGCGCCTCGTTGCTGCAACGGCCGACCACGGCCTCGAATTCGCCCAGGTTCGGCGTGATCAAGGTCGCATTGCGGTAAATCGAAAAGTCGCTGCCTTTCGGATCGACCAACACCGGCTTTTTCAGCTGCCGGGCCAGGGTAATGAATTGCTGCACTTGGTTTAAGGTGCCTTTGCCGTAATCGGACAGTACCGCCACCTGCGATTGCATCAGTTCGGCGTGGTACAGATGCAGCAACGGCTCGCTGTCGATTTGCTGAAAGCCGTCTTCGAAATCGAGCCGGATCAGTTGTTGATGGCGACTCATCACCCGCAGTTTGGTGATGGTCGGATAATTCGGTATTGCCTGGAACAGGCATAACACCCCGGCGTCCTTCAGCAATTTTTCCAGCGCGTTTGCCGCCTGGTCTTCGCCGGTAAAACCCAGTACCGAGACTTTGGCGCCCAGCGCGGCAATGTTCAGCGCCACGTTGCCGGCGCCCCCGGCGCGGAATTCGTCCTGTTTGACATGCACTACCGGCACCGGCGCTTCCGGAGAAATACGCGAGGTCGGGCCGTGCCAGTAGCGGTCCAGCATCAGGTCGCCGACCACCAGCACCCGAGCGTTGGAATAGTTGGGTAATTGCATGGCTGTGTGAAGTTATCCGTGATTCGAAGGGTGCTATTATAGCCGCAACCCATTGCGATACAGGTGCGAAGCATGAGCGTGAAAATCTACCACAACCCGCGTTGCGGCAAATCCCGCGACACTTTGAAACTGTTGGAAGCCAACAATATCCAGCCCGAGATCGTCGAATATCTGAAAACCCCGCCCACCGCCGCCGAATTGCAGGAAATTTTGCACAAGCTTGGGCTGAAACCGCGCGAGTTGATGCGTACCAAGGAACCCGAATACAAGGAAAACGGCTTGGACGACAAGTCCTTGAGCGACGCCGAGTTAATTGAAGCCATGGTTAGAATTCCGAAACTGATCGAGCGACCCATTGTATTGAAGGACGGCAAAGCCGCCGTCGGCCGTCCGCCCGAAGCTGTTTTGGGTATCCTGTAATGGCGAAAATCCTGGTCCTGTATTACAGCCGCGACGGCGGCACGGCGCGGATGGCGCAGCATATAGCCCGCGGCGTCGAGTCGGTGGCCGGAGCCGAAGCGCTGCTGCGCACGGTGCCGGAAGTATCGGCGGTATCGGAAAAAGTCGCCGACAGTATTCCTGACAGCGGCGCGCCCTACGCATCGTTGAACGATCTGGAAAATTGCGACGGCCTGGCGCTGGGCAGCCCGACCCATTTCGGCAATATGGCGGCGGCGTTGAAGTATTTCCTGGATAGCTCGACGCCGCTGTGGTTTTCCGGCGCTTTGTCCGGCAAACCGGCCGGTGTGTTCACCTCGACCGGCAGCATGCACGGCGGCCACGAAACCACGCTGCTGTCGATGATGTTGCCGTTGATGCACCACGGCATGTTATTGCTGAGCCTGCCCTGCAACGAAATCGCGCTGCGGGAAACGGTCAGCGGCGGCACGCCTTACGGTCCCAGCCATTGCTCCGAAGCCGATGCCGAACTGACCGAGCACGAAAAGCGCTTGTGTTGGGTACTGGGTGAGCGTCTGGCGAAGACGGCGCTGGCGTTGAAAGGCGCTTCCTAATTTGCCGTGACGTTAATTGCGGAATCGATTCATAACAGCTGAAGCAAGTATTTAATATCGTTTGCCGGCCCGCTCCGGGTTTCGATAGTCTTGACCAATTTTTGTTGGAGGGTGAGTTCGATGAGAAGTTTATTGATCGTATTCTGCATGACTGTCGCGACGACAATCGTCGGCGGCTGCGCAGCTGCATCGCAAGGGCGTAAATTTGACGATACCTACGTCTCCCAGATCAGAAAGGGTGTCACGACCAAAGCGATGATCAGGCAACATTTCGGTGAACCGGTGTCGACGACGAAATCGTCCGATTTCGAAACATGGACTTATAGCTATTCCGATGCCTACGGTAGAGGCTATATCCAAGGCATGTCTTACGGTCTGGTCAGGGAAAAGTCCGATGACCAATTGTTGATCTTGGTTTTTCAAGGAGACGTGGTGGCCGAATATACCTACACCAAATAGCGGCCAGCGATTTGATTGACAAAGTCCATAAATAGACTTATTTTTACATAAAGTTCAAATGAGTTGTATGGAGGGCTTATGTTATCGACCGCACAAGCAGCATTACCGGCCGACAGTGCCGTCGTGGCGGGCGCCGCATTACGCACCTTTTTCAATATTGCCGACGTCTGGCGGCTGAATGCCGAGCAAGCCATGAAGCTGCTGGGGCTGGATTCGCGCAGCACCTATTTCAAATGGAAAAAAAGCCCGGAAAGCGCCAGCCTGAATCCGGACAAGCTGGAGCGGTTGTCTTATATTTTCGGTATCTATAAAGCCCTGCAAATTCTGCTGCCGCAAGCCGAAGCCGCCGACGCCTGGTTGCAGCAAGCCAATCAGGCCGCGCCGTTTTCCGGGCAAAGCGCGTTACAGCGCATGTTGTCGGGCCGGGTCGCCGATTTGTACGTGGTACGCCAATATCTGGACGCCCAGTGCGGTTGGGCATGAAATCGATCGCAACGGCGCGGATCGACTGGCGGCCTTGTTGGCGCTTGGTACCCAGCCGGTTTCCGCCGACCGGATTGTTCGACCGGGTGGCCGATCCGGCCGATCTGGAAGTGGTGTTCGTGATCGAAGCCTTGACCAACGACCGTCTGCGCGACGAGGCCGGCGAAATTCGGTTGGTGGCGGCGGCAGATAGAATCTCCGGCCCCGGTACCACGCCGATCATGGCTGCGTTCACCCATTTGAATCCGGAAGGCAGCCGCTTCTCCGACGGCAGTTTCGGCGTCTATTACGCGGCCAAGGATATCGATACCGCAATCGCCGAGACCGCTTTCCATCGCGCCCGCTTCTTGGCGGCGACCCGGCAAGCGCCAATCGAGATCGACATGCGTTCCTACGCCTCGGACCTGGACGCCGAACTGCACGACATCCGCGCTAAACAAAGCGAACTGCCGGATATTTACGCTAGCGATACCGGGCATTACGCGGCGGCGCAGAGCTTAGCCAAGCAACTGCGCGCCGACGGTTCGAATGGGATTGCCTATTCCAGCGTACGCAACGCCGGCGGCGAATGCGTCGCCGTGTTCAAACCGCGCTTGTTGTCTCCGGTGAAACAGGGCGCGCATTATTGCTACGTCTGGGACGGCAACCGGATTAGCACCGTGTACAAAAAAGAACTTTACCGTTCCGGCGTTTGACCCAATCAACCCGTATGCTTGACTTGACCGTTCCCAGCCCCGCCAACGATTTTCATAGCCGGCATATAGGCCTGGTATTGGATAGCTACCGGGAATTGCTCGGCACGCCGCTGCTTCAGCCGCTGCCAGGCCAGTCCTTGGGCGAGGCCGCCTTTCACGCCGGATTCGCGCTGCTGTCGCATACTGCCGATGCCGATCCGCTATTCAACTACGCCAACCGCCAAGCCCTGGCCCTGTTCGAATTCGAGTGGCAGGAGTTGGTCGGCCTGCCGTCGCGGTTTTCGGCGGAACCGGTTAACCGCGCAGAACGCGAGCGCTTGTTGGCGCAAGTCTCCAGCCGCGGCTATATCGACGACTATTCCGGCGTGCGCATCGCCAAGTCCGGCAAGCGTTTTTTGATCGAGCACGCGGTGGTTTGGAACGTTTACGACCAGTGGCGACGCTATTACGGTCAGGCCGCTTGTTTTAGCGATTGGCGCTTGTTACCCTGACGCGCCTGCCCGTTTTTCGAAAACCCTGCGGAGACTATTATGTTGAAAACCTTGCTCAAACACGGCGGCCGCATCGCCTGCGGCTTGACCATCGCCGCCGCCGCACCGGCGCTGGCCGACGAAGTCGGTTGCGTGACTACGGCCTGGAAGTTGATCGGCGCCAATCATAAAGTCTGCGTCGACGTGTTCGAAGATCCGAAGATTCCGAACGTGATTTGCCATATCAGTCAGGCCAGAACCGGCGGCATTTCCGGCGGCTTGGGGTTGGCGGAAGACCCGTCGCAGTTCTCGCTGGCCTGCCGCCAGATCGGCCCGATTGCGTTGCCGGCCAAATTGCCCGACGAAGAAACCGTATTTTCGGAAAGCACCTCGTTACTGTTCAAATCCACCAACATTACCCGCTTGTGGGACGCCAAACACAACACCCTGGTCTATCTGGCGATCAGCCGCAAGGTGATCGAAGGCGCGCCGGCCAACAGCGTATCGACGGTACCGGTCATGCCGTGGGGTAAGTAAGCCGAGGTTCAACCCGGCGGCGGGACCTCGACGGTTGGGTCGGCGCCCGGCTTGATCCATTTCAGCAATGCTTGGTAAAGGGTGGCCGGCAGAATCGGTTTGCCGATGAAATCGTTCATGCCGGCTGCGGCGCACAGTTGCTGGTCGCCGGGCATGACGTTGGCGGTCATCGCAATGACCGGAATATCGCCGCAGCCCGCTATTTGCCTGAGCAGCCGGGTGGCCTGGTAGCCGTCCATGACCGGCATCTGCACATCCATCAGTACGCAGTCGTAGCGGTTGTCTTGCAGTTTTTGCAACGCAATTTCGCCGTTCTCGGCAACATCGACCTGAATTTGCGCCTGTTCCAATAATTCGACCGCAACGATGCGGTTGATTTCGTTATCTTCCGCCAGTAATACCCGGCTGCCGTATAGTGGCCGCAACAAGTCCGGATCGAAACCGTTGCGGTGGCGGCGCATCTGGAAATTGCGGATCGTGGCCAGATCGGTGACGCCGAGCAGCACATCGAAGGTAAATGTCGAACCGATCGTGGGCTGGCTGTCGACCCGGATGCTGCCTTGCATCTGTTCGATCAATTGCTTGGAAATAATCAGGCCCAAACCGGTGCCGCCGTAATTGCGGGTGACGCTGCTGTCGCCCTGACTGAAGGCCTGGAACAGCTTGTTTTGTTGCTC